>NZ_MSSW01000049.1 GCF_002150685.1 Algoriphagus antarcticus | reverse complement strand
TTTAGCCAAAAATTAAAAGAATTGGTTGCTTACTGATTAGGTTGTGGTCCAAGTCTGAAGACTCGAACCACAGTTATTTTTAATCAAAAATGCTTCCACCCCTGAGCTTTAATCTGCACGGCTGTTCCACTTTTAGTGACTAGGAATTTACCTTCTTCTGCCTTAGTGATATGACCTACGAAGTGAATATCTGGGTGCTTTTCCAGCTTCGCAAAATCCTTCTGATCAATCGTGAATAGCAACTCATAGTCCTCTCCTCCATTCATCACACAAGTGATCGGATCAAGGTTCAACTCCACCGCAGTATCGAATGTCTGCTTGTCTATCGGCAGCTTATCCTCATAGATAATCGCTCCCACTCCAGAAGCTTTGCAAATATGGAAAATCTCCGAAGCCAGTCCATCCGAAATATCCATCATACTGGTAGGTACCACTTCCATTTCTCGCAACTCATGAATAATATCCACACGAGCGTCTGGCTTAAGTTGACGGGCAGTAACCAACGTGTATTTCCCCAGATCAGGCTTCATATCAGGATTGGCAAGAAAGACTTCCTTCTCACGCTCCAAAATCTGCAATCCGACTAAAGCTCCTCCGAGATCTCCCGTTACACAAAGAATGTCATTTTCTTTGGCGCCAGATCTATAGGAAATCTGTTCAGGTTTTGCTTCGCCAATCGCTGTCACAGAAATCACCAAACCACTTCTAGAAGCAGTAGTGTCACCACCAATCAGGTCAACACCGTAATGTTCGCAAGCCGCATGAATACCTTCATACAAGGCATCGATAGCTTCTACTGAGAATCTGTTAGATAGCGCAATACTCACAGTGATCTGCTTGGGAACAGCATTCATAGCTGCCACGTCCGAGACATTCACCGCTACAGCCTTGAAACCCAAGTGAGGCAATGGCGCATAGGAAAGGTCAAAATGAACTCCTTCCACCAATAGATCGGTGGTAACAACTTTGACCATATCTCCAGCTTCAATCACCGCAGCATCATCTCCAATGCCTTTTAAGGTGCTGGAATTTTTAATAATTACTTTTTCATTCAGGTGGTCGATCAAACCGAATTCACCCAAATCGCTTATTTCTGTTCTCTTTTCTGACATAATTTCTATCGCGGCGGCGTAACGGCGCAGCGGTTTATAATTCCAATTATTAATTACAATCTGTCCCAGCAAGCTTTTTCTTTGAAAGTTATTACTCGGCTATTCCCTCCGCCACGGCGGAGGAAAATGGGGATTTTCTAGAGTTTGTTTAAACTAGTGCTCTAACATCCAAATATCCGAGACCCAATTTCTCAACTTTCAAATCCTCCAATTTTGAATTGAAAATATCGAATGATGATATCTCATAATGAATGTTGAAGTCAGGAAATCTCCTGACACAATTCAATCAAAACACCATTCGTGCTCCGAGGATGCAAAAATACCACTAATTTATTGTCTGCACCCAGTTTTGGCGTTTCATTCAGGATTTCGAAGCCTTCTCCCTTCAGCCGCTCTACTTCCGACGCTATATCCTCCACATCAAATGCGATATGATGAATTCCTTCTGATCTCTTCTCTAGGTATATGCCAATGGGGCTATTCTCATCCGTAGCTTGTAGCAATTCTAACTTTGTCTCACCCACCTGAAAAAAAGAAGCAGCCACTTTTTCTCCCTCCACTTCTTCCGTTTTGTAGTGTTCTTTTCCCAGCAGCTTCGCAAAAAGTGTATTAGACTTCTCAAGATCCTTCACTGCTATACCTATATGTTCGATTTTCCTCATGTTTAAATTTGCTATATTTGTATTGAATCATTTCGGGAGCAATACTGTTTTTCCCATAATTCGACGTAAGACAAAGTAATATATAAAGATATGATAATCGTTTCTGACAAAGCCAAAGAGCGTATCCTAGAGCTCAAAAAAGAGGAAGGACGCACAGAAAATGAAAATATTCGCGTTTCTGTGAAAGGAGGAGGGTGCTCAGGTCTGATGTATGATTTGGGCTTTGATGGCGCTCAGGTGGAAACTGACCATGTATTTGAAGATAAAGGAGTAAAAATACTAGTGGACAGAAAAAGCTTGCTTTACCTGGCAGGAACTACACTGGAATTCACAGACGGACTGAATGGAAAAGGCTTCCAATTCGTCAATCCAAATGCAAGCAGAACTTGTGGATGTGGCGAAAGCTTCTCCGTATAAGACAAATACTTAAAACAAACATTAGAAGGCAACCCCATCAGGTTGCCTTTTTTAGTGCATTTTTCGCCTCAATCCTTACCTTTGCCCACTAGAAATTTAACCCAGATTATGGAAGAGCAAATCAAAAAAATCCAACTCAATGACTTGCACGTTGCCCTTGGTGGTAAAATGGTGCCTTTTGCAGGATACAATATGCCTGTGCGTTACAGTTCTGATAATGAAGAGCACCTCTGCGTGAGAAATGGCGTTGGCGTATTTGATGTGTCCCATATGGGTGAATTCATGGTAGAAGGCCCTGAGGCTTTGAACCTGATCCAAAAAGTAACTTCAAATGATGCTTCCAAAATCGTAAACGGACAGGCGCAGTATTCTTGCTTTCCAAATGAAACGGGCGGAATCGTAGATGATCTGATCGTTTACAAGTTTGAAGACGAGAAGTACATGCTTGTCGTAAATGCTTCGAACATCGATAAAGATTGGGCTTGGGTAAACAAGCACAATTCGATGGGCGCTAAGCTTACCAATATCTCAGAGGGAATATCACTTTTTGCTATTCAAGGCCCAAAAGCCATCGAAGCTGTACAAGCTTTGACTCCTGTCAACCTTTCAGAGATAAAGTTCTATCATTTCACTGTAGGAGAATTTGCAGGAGTTGAGGATGTGATCATCTCTGGAACGGGCTATACTGGTTCTGGTGGATTTGAGATCTATGTGAAAAATGAAGATGCAGAGAAAGTGTGGAAGGCGGTTTTCGAAGCTGGAAAAGACTTTGACATCAAGCCAATCGGCCTGGGCGCGAGAGACACGCTCAGAATGGAAATGGGCTATTGCTTATATGGAAACGACATCACAGATACCACTTCACCACTGGAAGCTGGATTGGGCTGGATCACCAAATTCACCAAAGACTTCACAAATTCTGAAGCCCTTAAAGCTCAGAAGGAAGCTGGTGTTTCTAAAAAATTGGTTGGCTTTATCCTGCAAGAAAGAGGTATTCCAAGAGGACATTACCCTATAGTAGATGCCGCTGGTGATGTGATCGGAGAAGTAACTTCAGGAACTCAATCTCCAAGCATGGGTGTGGGAATCGGTTTGGGCTATGTGAAAACAGAATTCAGCAAGGCAGGAACAGAGATTTTCATCCAAGTAAGAAATAAGAACCTTAAAGCTCAGGTGGAAAAACTTCCGCTAGTGAAAGTCAAATGAAACAAGTAGAAATCTGCTTCAGTCCAGAATTAATTCACTTGCACGAGCTGGAAGGCAAAATAGTGGTAGTGGTCGATATTTTTCGCGCCACCTCCACCATGATTGCTGCGCTGGCAAATGGAATTTCGGAAATAAAAACCTGCGCTGATCTGGAAGAATGCAGAGCCATGGCTTCCTCAGGTTATTTAATCGCGGGAGAAAGAAATGGCGTCAAGGCAGAAGGGTTCCAATTGGGAAACTCTCCCCTAGCCTATCTTTCTGGAGAATACCAAAACCAAAAACTCGCCATGACCACCACCAATGGAACTCTGGCGATTTCCAAATCTGCTGGAGCTGATGAGATTCTAATCGGTTCTTTCCCAAATCTACAAGCGACTGCCAGCTACATCCAATCCGGCAATAAAGATGTGCTGATTCACTGCGCAGGCTGGAAAGGAAAATTCAATCTTGAGGATTCGCTATTTGCAGGCGCAATGGTGAAGGCTCTAGAAACCACCCATGAAGCCGAGGATGATGGGGCCATTTCGATGAAATCCCTTTATGAAAAGGAAGGGCATAACCTTAAAGGTTTTCTTTCCCAAGCCTCCCATGCAAAACGCCTTCAAAATCACAACATCGATTCAGACATTGACTTTTGCCTTACGCTTGATTTATTTAGCCTGGTGGGCAAAGTGGAAGATGGAATTTTGACTGGTATAAAACAATAGGTGGTTAAAACGCCTCTCCAAAAGTAAAATAGAACTGAAGATCCTCTCCTGGAGAATGAGCTAAATCTAAACGTAGATTTAGCTTTTTCTTTTTGGAGAGTTGAAATCTTCCTCCGACTCCATAAGTGAGTTTTGTGCTTTGAAATTGGAATTTATTTTCAGCAGAAAAAACGTTCCCAACTCCAGAGAAAAGCACTGCACCCCATCTAGGCAGAAATTTATATCGGTATTCTCCTTGAAGGATCACTGAATTTTGATCTCTATACTTTCCGTCAAAAAGGCCTCTCATGCGCTTATTGCCGCCCATGTTTGCTAACGAAAAAAAAGGAACTCCTCCAGAAGTGAATTCAGAATAAAAATTGGTGGCAATTACCTGATTCTCTTTTACCGAAAACAGCTTCCGCAGATCGATTACCAAACGACCATAGTTAAAATCACTTCCTAGGTATCTACCATATTGTTGGAAACTCAACTCAGCGTAATTCCCATACAATGGGTACAGCTGATTGTCTCTGGAATCATAAACTATCAAAGGGCCGACACCACTTACTATTCCACCTTGACTCCCTGTAAATCCACCGTTGATTAATTGATCAGCCGGATTAAGATCATAAATATCATAGTTATCAAATCCATAGCGAATTCCCAGGTATAGATTAGGGACTATTTTACGGGCATAATCAAACCTTACTCTTGGATATCTCGCAGAGTAACTCTCCCAATCGCTTTCTGCTACGTCATTTCCAACTCCATAGAAATAATACACATAACGATACCATCCTACTTCTCCAATAAAAAGATCTTTGTTTGCTGGCGTGAAAACCCTCCAACTTGCATAGGTTAAAATTTGATTTCTGAGAGAATATGCAACTCCTGCTGTGACTAGACTTTCATAGGTAGCGTCATTTGCGAGTTTAAAAGTGCCTACAGCCCCTGCACCGAAAACCCATTTGGTCTCAGGAGTGTAATAAACCAGAGGTAATACAGAAATGGTGGGTTTATCATTCTTGCCAAGTCCATGGGAACCATCATTTTGAGCTTGGCAATTGAAAGAAATAAGAAGTAACAAGAATAAAAATCTCACTTTGAAATGTACGTAAGTCAACTCATAAGCGATGAGGGTACCAGCAATTTTCTCAAACCAAAGCTTTTTGACCTCAGCTCGGACGTGCATTCTGAAATGAGATATTTTTATCTATATGTACGCTTTTCTGCCAGTAAGCGAATTCTCTTTGGTCAAGGGTTGGAAGACCCGCCACGGCGAGGTAGGCCTATGAACGGAGTAAACCAGAATTCCGTGTGTCGTTGGGTTTTCTATCCTCTAAATTTTCTACTGGCAAGAATGAGTATATCCAAATTTTTAAACATGATTTTTTCGAGATACTTTACTGCTTAAAAAAAATATTTGAACTCACAAATGAGTTTGGCGTTTACGGATTAGTTAAACCACTAAACCAACCAACTTTTAGCGATGAAAAACGGAACTATGATCCAATTTTTCCATTGGTATTCCCCAGAGGATACGCTTTGGAAAGAAGTAAAAGAAAAAGCAGAGTATCTGGGAAATTTAGGAATTACAAGTGTCTGGCTCCCGCCTGCATCAAAAGGTGAGCAGGGAGGAATGAGCGTCGGGTACGACACTTACGACTTATTTGATTTAGGAGAATTTGATCAAAAAGGTTCTGTCCGGACAAAGTATGGAACCAAAGATGAATTCATTGAGGCTACAAATGCGCTTCATGACCGTGGAGTTCAAGTGGTTGTAGACTTTGTTCTGAACCACAAAGCAGGAGGCGATGAATCTGAAATCATGCAAGCAGTCAAAGTCAGCGAGGAAAATCGCCTGAAGAATATTTCCGAGCCTTATGAAATAGAATCTTTTACTCGATTTACTTTTCCCGGAAGAAATGGTGCTTACTCGGATTTTATTTGGGACAAGAATTGCTTCAGTGGCGTGGATTATGATCATCGCAATCAAGAGCATGGCATATTCAATCTCATGAGCGAGCATGGGAATGACTGGGACGAAATGATCGATGATGAAAAAGGCAACTATGACTTTTTGATGTTTTGCGACATCGAATTTAGAAATCCTGCCGTTCGAGATGAATTATTAAACTATGCTACCTGGCTTCATGAGCTTACTCACTACGACGGCGTACGTTTGGATGCCGTAAAGCACATCTCCCCACAGTATTTCAAAGAGTTCATGCATTTACTTAGGGAGCGCATAGGTAAGGAAATTTTCGCTGTAGGGGAATATTGGGCTCCTGGTCAACTGGAACTCTTGCAGCGATACATTGAAGCCACAGATGGCACAATGAGCTTATTTGACTCAGCCTTGCAGCATAATCTCCACAAGGCTTCTAACTCCGGTAGTGCATTTGACCTTCGTACGATTTTCGACGAATCTTTAGTGGCACATAATCAAGCATTAGCAGTTACCCTTGTTGACAATCACGACACTCAACCGCTTCAGGCGCTTGAAGCTCCAGTCGAAGCTTGGTTTAAACCTTTGGCTTATGCGCTTATTTTGCTTCGCAAAGATGGCTACCCATGCGTTTTCTATCCTGACCTTTTTGGCGCTAGCTATTGGGACAAAGGAGAGAATGGTCAGGATTATGAGATTTTCATCCATCGAATAGATGAACTAGAACCTATGCTTTATGCAAGAAAAGATTTTGCTTTCGGTACTCAGCGCGATTATTTTGAGCAAGCTAACTTGATTGGATGGACAAGAGAGGGCGATGAGGATCACTCTGGCTGTGCTGTAGTCATGTCAAATGGGGATGGCGCAACATTACCAATGGAGATTGGCACACGGTATTCGGGTCGAAGTTTCCGTGATATTCTTGGCAAAATTCAGGAAGAGGTCTGGGTAAACGAATCAGGCTGGGCAGATTTCCAATGTGCACCAGGATCAGTATCTGTATGGACGGAAGTGATTTAATGTAATTTCAAAGAGCTGGTTTGCAAAACCAGCTCTTTTTGCTTTAGCCAGCTTTTGGCCGCAAGCTCAATACTTCCTACGATTCATCTTTTATCTACAAAGCAAATGGCCTAGATTAACCATCTCAAACTAAAGTGAAAATGGAATACAAGTTTTTAAGACATGCACTCTTTATTGTTTTACTAGGATCACCTTTTATGTCTGGTTTTGCCCAATCAAGTAAACCCAACGTGCTATTTATTGCAGTCGATGACCTTCGATCTGAGCTGGGACATTTTGAAAATAGCTCCATACGCACTCCAAATCTGGATAAATTGGCTTCCAGAGGAGTGAGTTTCACCTATCATTTCGTCCAGGTTCCTACCTGCGGCGCTTCCCGTGCGGCTTTTCTCACCGGAAAGCGACCTTCCAGAATTGCTGAATTGGGTAATAATATCATGGCAGATGAATTCCCCAACAAGCCAGAATCGGAAACACCGGAGACTTTTATCCATCATCTTCGCAGAAATGGGTATCACACGGTAGGTATCGGTAAAATCTCTCATTCTGCAGACGGTTATGTTTACGGATACGAGGAGGAAGTTTCTACACAGCAGGAATTGCCCTACAGTTGGGATGAGTTGCTTTTTGATAGCGGGAAATGGGGAACTGGCTGGAATGCTTTTTTTGGATATGCTAATGGGGAAAATCGACAAAGCATGAAAAAGCAAGTCAAACCTTACGAAGCTGCGGAGGTAGATGATCTTGGCTATCCAGATGGACTTACTGCACAATTGGCTGTCAAAAAACTTCGAGAACTGAAAAATCAATCGCATCCATTTTTCTTGGGAGTTGGTCTATTCAAACCCCACTTACCTTTTACTGCTCCGCAAAAATACTGGGATCTCTACGATGAGGACAAAATTCCAGTGGCGAAGAACCCAGAAAAACCTCAAAATGTCTCTAATAATAGCCTATTGGAAAGTGGTGAATTCAATCAATATGCGCTTGGGAAAGAAAAAGCAGGATTGGATAGGCAGCTCTCAGAAGCTTATGCCAGAAAAATCAAACACGCATATTATGCTGCCGCCAGCTATTCCGACGCTCAGATTGGTTTAATTCTAGCCGAGCTAAAAGCGCTGGAATTGGATCAAAATACTATTGTGATCGTGTGGGGCGATCATGGATGGCATCTTGGAGAACAGCAGATTTGGGGTAAGCATACGCTTTTTGAAAATGCACTAAACAGCGCACTTATATTCAAAATCCCAGGTTCTAAAGTCAGCAAGATCGACAGTTCAATAGTGGAATCAGTCGATATCTACCCTACACTTATGGAATTGATCGGAATCGACAATCCTTCTGGTTTGGATGGCGAAAGCTTTGCCAGTCTCCTAAAATCCAAAGAATCTCAAACTGGAAATGTGGCCTATTCTTACTATCATCAAGGAATATCCATGCGAACAGATCGCTATAGATTGACGAAGTATTTTAGGAATGCCGAGCCAACAATAGAGCTGTATGATCATCAGACAGATCCGCTAGAATCAGTAAATATTGCAGCAGAAAACCCTGAAATCGTAGCGAAACTGATGCCTCTGCTGGAAAAAGGGAATACAGGACTTTACGATAAAAAGTAATCCCTACCTTATTTCAGCTTCTCATTATTCTTGTGCCTATCGACGTCTCGAACGTTCTTCTTTTCGAAGTTCTTCTTCATGGCTTCAGTCAGATCCACGCCCGTTTGATTTGCCAGACATATCAATACCCAAAGCACGTCCGCCATTTCATCCCCGAGATCTTTTCCTTTATCTGATTCCTTGAAGGATTGCTCGCCGTAGGTTCTGGACATAATTCTGGCTAATTCCCCCACCTCCTCCATCAATATGGTCATATTAGTTAATTCGTTGAAATAACGGACTCCTACTGTTTTGATCCACTGATCTACTTGCTTTTGAGCTTCGGCAAGAGTAATTTCTTCTTTCATAGCATTTAGCTTAGTTAGCCAAAATTAACATTCTAGCAACATACAATTTGTTAAAAACTGAGCTAAAGGGATCGGTTATTGCAGAATTATTTTCTTTTTTATTAGGTAAAAAAAGGATGCCGTTAATTTTAACTACCATCCGAGCAAACACAGATTGCATGTATAGTTATTTTGAAGCCATCCGAACTTCAATTATTTATTTCCCTTTGATTGCGCTGGCAAGTATTGTCCCGTATGCATATTTTCAGTACAAAAAAGTCGGCTATGTGCAGTTCAATAGAAGCTTGGTTTTCTATATGTTCTCATTTTATGCGATGACTGCTTTTTTCCTCACGGTACTTCCGCTTCCTCAGATCACGGAAGGATTCTGCGATCACCGAATAGGTAAAGTCATCCCAAGTTATTTCCCGTTTCGATTTGTAAGAGATACTTTTCGAGAGGTTCAAGGCAATATTTCCCTTTTCAGTATTGTGAAAAGTTCCACATTTATGGTGACAAGTTTCAATGTTTTGTTGCTGATGCCGCTTGGGTTTTTCCTTAGGTATTTATTCCAAGTTAGAAATGCAGGAATCGCAGCTGTGATTGGTTTTTTGGCTTCCCTATTCTTCGAAATCACTCAATTGACAGCACTTTATGGATTGTATCCTTGCCGATACAGACATTTCGAAGTTGATGATTTGATCACCAACACCTTTGGATGTTTTATTGGATTTGTGATAGCTTCCTATACGACATTCCTCCCAAATGTATCTAAAAAGCCACTTTTGAATCGCAGCGGGGTCACTCTGACCCAGCGATTTTTGGCTATTTTCGTAGATTCCCTATTAGTGATCTTATTTGCCGCATACATTATCGAGGGAATTTCTGAAAATGTATGGCTACTAACCCTGATGAAAGTTGGATTGCTGTTTTTCTATTTTATTTTCATCAGCAAAATGACCAAAGGACAGACCCTGGGCAAGAAGCTACTCGGCATTCGAATCATCAGAATGGATGGTCTCAAACTCACTTACAAGGACCTGATAGTCCGATACGGGATATTTTTAATACTTCCCTTCTTGGTCGGAGAAGTTTCGAAGTTTCTGATTGATACCAGGTTTGATGATAACTTATACCTATTTCTCTATTTGTTCTTTTTGGCGATTTGGTTTTTCGGGACGGTCATGGTCACTTTTATCAGAAAAGATCATCGGGGTTGGCTGGATAGATTTGCACATACAACGCAGATTCTTGCACATCGTGATCATACTAACTAGCGCAGTTTTCAGAAAATTCTCGAGTTAGAAAAACACCATTCTTAAAAAGTTTAGGCAATGTTTTAAGATGATGACTTAAATTGAGGCTTGTGATTAGGCTTATCTGCATTTCACTTTTAATCAAACATCTACCCCAACTTAAGCCATGAGAAATTTTATCTCCCTCCTTTTCATCCTTTTTGTTATTGTTTCTTGTTCTTCCAAAGAAGAATCAAAACCACTTCCTCGTGTTGCCATCGCGGGATTGGCGATAGAGTCCAGTACTTTTTCACCTGCTACCAGTGATGTGGATGCTTTTCGAACTAGAGAAGGTGCTGATATTTTCAATTATTATCCCTTCCTAGATTCTGCTTCAGTAGATAGAGGTAGAGCCGAATGGTTTCCAACTTTAAGAGGTCATGCCATCCCAGGTGGAATTGTCACTCGTGAAGCTTACGAAGAATTAGTGGGCAAAACGCTGGATATGCTCAAGGAGAATTTGCCGTATGATGGGCTTTTCTTCGATATCCACGGTGCCATGAGCGTGGTGGGATTAGATGATCCTGAGGGTGATTTTATCATTCGGGTTCGAGAAGTTGTTGGGACCGAGACGTTGATTTCTACCTCTATGGATTTGCATGGAAATGTATCTTGGAGATTGGCGGAAAACACAGATTTGATCACTAGCTACAGAATGGCACCGCATGAGGATGCGTTGGAATCTAAACAACGAGCAGTTGAAAACATGCTGGATCGATTGGAAAGTGGAAAAGGAAAGCCTGCCTACAAAGCTTGGATTCCTGTTCCGATTCTACTTCCCGGCGAAAAGACAAGCACTAGAATTGATCCTGGAATGAGCCTTTATGCAAAGGTGGATCCTATGACAAAAAAGGAAGGCATAATCGATGCTGCGATCTGGATCGGCTACGCCTGGGCGGATGAGCCTAGAAATCATGCGGTGGTGATGGTAACTGGAGATGATGAAAAAGCAGTGACTGAGTCAGCGGAAGAACTTGCACAAAGCTTTTGGGATGTGCGGGATGAGTTCGAGTTTGTAGCTCCTGTAGCCACACTTGAAGAAAGCTTGGATTTGGCATTAGCTAGTGATAAAAAGCCATTTATGATCAGTGATATGGGTGACAACCCAACTGCTGGCGGGGCTGGAGATGTGACTTGGACTTTGACAGAAATCCTAAAAAGACCAAAATTTAAATCTGAGAATGGCCCAACTCTAATCTATGCTTCCATTCCAGGGCCTGAATTAGTAGAGAAAGCAATCGCTGCAGGTGTGGGAGGAAATGTAGAAGGGACTGCTGGCGCAGCAATAGACGATAGATTTGCTCCGCCAGTGATGCTCAAAGGAACGGTGGAAGCGATTAAAGAAGGTGACGATGCAGCTGAAATTGAGGTCGTGGTGAAAGTAGGATCTGTGCATGTGATCGTAACCAAAAAACGTAAGCCTTATCATAACGAAAGTGACTTTACAGATTTAAGTTTGAAACCAAGAGAAGCGGATATTGTGGTGGTAAAAATTGGCTATTTGGTGCCAGAACTTTATGACATGCGAGCGGATTGGATTATGGCTTTAACTCCAGGCGGAGTAGATCAGGATTTGGAGAGATTAGGGTACAAGCGGATCAATCGCCCGATGTTTCCATTGGACAAGGATATGGCAGATCCGGATTTGAAAGCTAAGTTGGTTCCTGCTGCGGATGAGTTGGAAAAATAACAATTCAAAACACTTTCTATTAGGA
Organism: Algoriphagus antarcticus; assembly: GCF_002150685.1. Classification (GTDB taxonomy): domain Bacteria; phylum Bacteroidota; class Bacteroidia; order Cytophagales; family Cyclobacteriaceae; genus Algoriphagus; species Algoriphagus antarcticus. The sequence continues at coordinate 97,156 of NZ_MSSW01000049.1, read as the reverse complement.
ATTTAAAGAAGTACGAATCCCAAATCTAATGTCTAACATCTAACTACTCTAAAGAATGATGAACGCAAAACCATCCTCTGTAGAAGAATATCTCACCTGGTGCTCACCGGAAGTGAGAGAAAAGCTTGAGCAAATGCGAACGACAATTCTGAAGGCTGTCCCAAAAGCCAAAGAAGTCATCAGCTACAATATGCCCGCATACAAGACCTCTGAAGTCTTGGTCTATTTCGCAGGGGCGAAAAAACACATCGGTTTCTATCCTTCGAATAGCGGCGTGAGCGCATTCAAAAAAGAACTTAAAAAATACGTGACTTCCACCGGAGCTATTCAGTTTCCGCTGGACAAACCTTTACCTCTTAAATTGATCGCTGATATTTCTCAATTCAGAGCCGCCGAAGCCGAGGCGAGAGCGGAGATAAAAAAGAAAAAAAAACCATAAGTTAGGATCTCCGATTCGGGAGAAAAGTGATATTTCAGTCTTTCAGACCTTGGGGTTAAGGTTTCTCTTTTTACCCAGTCCTATCGAGCTGGGCTATGGTATTTTGGGCTTTCAGCCCTTTATTTCAAATAGAATTAAAAATATAAAGCAGTGTCCTCCGCGTAAAAAGCCACGCTCCCTGTAGTAAAACTTTAACTCAACACCTTTTTCGTCGCGTCAAGGAAGCTATCAATCTCAGCTTTACTGTTATAAATATGAGTTGAAATACGGATAGCGTCCAGCTTACTTTCTGGCACTTGCCGAATACGGAAGCCTTCCTTGCTTATCAAGCCACCAGCTTCCTGGTAATCCATATTTTTCGGCTTAAAGGTGACCATACTGATTCTTGACTCTGGTTCGCGCGAACTCAAAATATCCAGTCTTGAACTCATTTCCGATAGCCCATCATACAAATACTGATTTAGCTCCCGTAGTCTGATTTCTATTTTTTCCCTGCCTATTTCTGTATGAAAATCTGCTGCAGCCAAAGCACCGCGCATCATGGGCAAACTTTGACTGCCATAATCATACCGATGAGCTGTGGGAACGTAGCCATTAAACTCAGGTGGATTTTGGTACAGATCCCAACCCAAATCTGAATACGCTCCTACTTGGTAAACCTGGACTTGATCCAAAATCTCCTCTCGCACATAAAGAAAACCTGTACCATTTGGTCCTAAAACCCATTTATGATAGCTACTTGCATAAAGGTCACAGCCCAATTCTTTTAGATTCAAATCAAAAGTTCCTGCTCCATGGGCTCCATCAATTGCGGTGAATATTCCTTTGTCTCGCGCAAATGCTGATATTTCTTTGATAGGAAAAACCAATCCTGTAGTGCAAGTGACATGAGGAATTGCAATGACTTTGGTTTTGGGAGTAACCAAGCTTTTGATTAAGTCCATGTTCTCAGCCTGAGTAGCTTTTGGTTCAAATGGCTTTAGGATAATCCCATGCAATTTCGCCCGATTCAGCCAAGGCAATGCATTTCCCGCATGCTCCTGCAACGTGATAATCACCTCATCTCCAGCTGTCAGCGGAAGTCCCCAAGTCATGATATTGATTCCCTCGGTAGTATTATGCGTGAGGGAAATCTCGGAAGTTTTAATTCCCACAAAAGCCGCCAATTTCTCACGCTCTGGCTCTATATGACCATATTCTCCACTGGTATTCGTCTCGATAAAGGAATTTTGCAAAGCTTCCAAAACCACATTTGGTGAAGGTCCAAAAGTCCCATTATTCAAGTAAACTCTGCTGTCTGTGAGAGGAAACTGTTTTCGAACTTCTTCCCAAAACTCCTCTCCTTTCAGAGTTTGATCAATAGACTTCGAAGTTTTATCTGAAGGAGAATTGAATGAAACTAAGGCTGGAATAGCTATTCCCGCTCCGAGTTTCTGGATAAATGATCTTCTGCTTTTCATAAGGTCTGTGGCTATAGTATGAGTTAAGCAATGATCTCCAATTAATCAAAAGGAATACTACTAGCTAGTGAAAATACAGGTTGATCGGAAAATGATCAATTAGAATTTTTCTTTAGTTTAACCCCGTCGAGGCAAATATATCTAGAGCGCAATATTGCTTAAGTCAAGACTATCCAAAATAGAATGGACATCGCCTACTACTTTCGTGTCCCACCGTGTCCATGCCCTACAATTCCTATTATCTTAATATTCAACCAGACAAATTTAAAGAACTGGATGAAAGGATTTTGCATTTTAGCTTTTTCAGCTTTGCTTATTAAGTGTGTCATAGTAGTGTTACTTTATTCTGGAATTAGCCACCAGAAAGGTTTCATTTTAGCTTTGTAAAGAAAGGCATAGTGCAAGCTCAGCTTAACCCAGTGTCCTGCCAAGCCGATGTCACCAAAAGTTTTTTGAATATCTCTTCCACCAGTTTTTGAGTACTTTTTATAATCAGGCACTATAGGAAAGGTGGTCATGCTTATTCCATTTCCCTGAAAAGCACCGTAGCCTGCAGAAGCAATGCAAGCTGCTCCCATATTGCCCATTGATCCTTTATGGTGCAGGGAGATTTTGCCATGCTTGACAGAATCTATGATATTGTCGGCAACCAACTTTGCTGTGATTCCAGAAGGCATACCTGTTCTTGGAGGTGATGGAAAAATATCCGTTCCATTTTTACTCTTCCTGGGTTTTGAGATACTGTGAGGAGGTGCAAAAGCAATCCCTGGCGCAAAAATATTGGGATAACTTGGGTTTTGGTAAGTCTCCGGCCAGTCTTGGACTGTCCATTCCTCATAAGGCCTTGGCGTGTAATCAGCATCCACGACCATAAAGCCTTTGAAAAGCTTTTCTGTGATATCCTTGTTCCCCTTGTCATAGGCCTTGAATCCATGTCCGGAAAAGGCTGGTATTAGCATTGCAAAGTCAAATTCCTCGGTTTTGTATTCTCCAGCTAGGTTTTCATAATGAGCTTTACCTTCTTCTACTTTGGTGATCCCCGCGCCTGCAATCCATCGGATGTTCCTGTCTGTGAAAACCATTTCCACCATTTCGCTTGACTTCATCACTTCCTTACCATAAGTGAGCAGCATCCCGTCCATACCGAAATCGCCAAGAAGATATTCATTGGAGAGCCAGGTAATGTCAACTTTATTCCTTACGCCATACCTCACAAGTTCCTTCTCCACATTAAGTATGTATTCGAATGCAGCTCCCTGACAAGTCGCTTTTGGATGGCCTGTACCTATAAGGATTTTTGCTCTTTCGTCTGAAGACTTTAACTTTTCAATCAGTGCTTTTAGGCCCGCCCAAGCATGCTCAGCATGATCGTAGGTACATACGGAGTACGCCTTGTTAGTGCCGGGCAGCAGACCTTCCGTCATATCAAATGCCAGCTTAGGACCTGTGGCATTGATAAGAAAGTCGTAAGTAACTTTTCCCTGACGACCCTTTTTGTCACCGGAAGTGTACTCCACCATGACGAATGGCATCTCCTCGTCGGAATCGCCCTCAGGGTGAAATGTAACTACTTTTGCCTGGATGAATCCAATGCCTTTCCTTTTGTAGAGAGGTTCCAGCGGAAATACTGTGTCTTCGCGATTCATCCGTCCGATTCCCACCCAAATATTGGAAGGAATCCACTGGTAGTTACTATTAGGAGACACTACCAAAACCTCATGTTTCTTTGAGAGTTTGCGCCGCAAATGCGAAGCAGCGGTATGGCCAGAAATCCCGGCCCCAAGTACAACGATCTTTGTCATTTCAGATTTATTTTATCTAAAAGTGATTATAATCCAGCACGAACTCAGTAACTATTGTTACATAGGAACTTGTAAAGTACAGACACTAAAACAGATATGATCATTTGCAATTATGCCAGTAAACTTCTTTGTTTTTCTCGATGTAAGACCCTTACCCGGCTGGCGGGGATGACCCAAGTGGCCATTCCGTGCCTGTAGCTCGGGAACATTAAATAGCATTTATCTCTTAGTTGTATAAACCGGATAGACTAAAAAACCAATTGGTGTATTCGGGAGATTGCACGTATCGAAAAATTATACCGAAAAAACTTCCACTCGAGATCCTGCCATCACAAAACATGAAGTCTATACCGGATTGAGCTTACGTGCAGTCAAACCGATTCATCTATTAAAAGGCTGCACGCTTTCTAATAGATGAATCTTCTAGGATAGCTGGATATGCTAACAAATCGTCAATTACGCCAACCCATCCATTACTTTTCTCAACATATCCCGCACTTCTACAGCTACAGGTTCTAACCCTTCATTCTTTACCCCCATCATAGATACAACAGGATCCACAGCTGACACTTCGATTTGACCTGCTTCCTTTTCTTGGACAATCACATTGCATGGAAGCATCAAACCAATTTTGTCTTCGGCCAATAAAGCCTTGTAAGCATTGGGTGGATTACAGGCACCTAAAATTTGATAGTTATGAAAATCCACATTCAGCTTATTCTTTAGCGTGGCCTTCATGTCAATAGTCGTCAGAACCCCAAAACCTTCCTTTTTCAACTGTTCTGTGACTTTTTCTATGACTTGATTGAAGTCTCCTTTTATCGTTTTTGATATATAATAGCTCATAATTTTTTTTTGTTTAAGAACGTCAACTTTGCGTCAAAGGATAGTGACAAATATCACACATACTACCTAGGACTAATAAATCCCATTATCTCCTAAAACCCAATGATTTCTTATCCGAAGTCCAGATTTTCAAGTCAATCTGTTCTGCTGAAAGAATAGTCAACGCATCAGTCAACCCTATTCCCTAATTGACTAATCCTGCTTTTCTGCAAAAATAACCCGACTCGAAAATTAACCAGGATGATCCAAAATCCGAATTTGCTTATAGAAATCAGTAATCAAGTTCAATTCCCTAAAGGTCTTCACTCCTTCAAGTAGCTATGCAAAGATCAGATCCAAAGAATAAATTTTCTGTATGTACGCTATTCTGCCAGTACGCGAATTCTCTTTGGTCAATAGGTTGGAAGACCGATGACCGAAGACCGGAGTAAACCAGAATTCAATGTGTATTTGGATTTTCGATCCTATAATTTTCTACTGGCAAGATTCCGTATAATCATAATAAATTTCCTCATTCTTCATCAATCCTATCAATGGCGCAAAGTATTCCTTTTTGACTTTATGAAATTCTATCCTAACTGACGTGACTATTAAATTCGCTCCATTTGGGAATGGTGTTTCTCAATTGATATGCGTCATATAGGGATTCAAGTAACTAATTAGTTCCGACATTTAAAAAGTCCGCAAGTAGGTCTCGCTCCTGATCAAAGTGTCCATATTCCCCTGACCTGTTGATTTCTTCCAGAAAGTCATTCACCACTTGGATTACTTGAAATAGTGCGGATCTGAGTGTCCCATTTTTAAAGTAAAACCTTTCTTTCATGAGCGGAAATATATCTCTGACTTGTTGCCAAAACTCGGCTTGGGATAGAAAATGATCAAATACTGACTTTGAAAAACCTGCTGATGAATTGCTTATAAATATCCCTAGGGCCAGGAAACCAGCACTTACTTTTTGCGAAAAATCTCCTTCCAATAGACATGATCACTTGTAAGATTACGATTCGAAATTGATGCTATGAGCTATAAAAGTAGATTTTAAATTCCGCCTTGTAGAAAGAATTCTGATTGCAAATCCCTAAAAAATTTAGATTAAATTGATTTTTTTAATAACCCGAACTGCCAGCAAACCATGAAAATCAAAAACTCCCATTACCTGAAACTCTTTCTGTTGATTGGATTCCTCTTTGGAAGTAACTTTTCCACTTTTGCGCAGCAGATCAAAGAAGAACTCCCAAATGTAATCCTACTACTAGGCGATGATCATGGCTGGGACGAAACAGGCTACAACGGACATCCTTATTTGAAGACACCAGTTTTGGATGACTTAGCGAAAAATGGAGTTCGTATGAATCGCTTTTATTCCGCATCACCGGTTTGTTCGCCCACCAGAGGAAGTATTTTGACAGGCAGACATCCAAACCGCTATGGCACTTTTACTCCGGGCTTTTCGATCCGGCCAGAAGAAATCAGTATTGCGGAATTAATGCAGGCAAAAGGCTATGCGACGGCGCATTTTGGAAAGTGGCATCTCGGTCCGGTGAAAGCAGATTCTCCCACAAATCCAGGCAAGATGGGATTTGATGAATGGCTTTCGCATGACAATTTCTTTGAAATGAACCCTTATCTCTCTAGAAATGGAGCAGAACCTGAAATCTTTGAAGGAGAAAGTTCGGAGATTTTGGTAGCAGAAGCGATTGAATTTATTGGGCGATCCAAAGTAGCGGAAAAGCCATTTTTCGTAGTCATTTGGTATGGTTCACCACACGAACCTTACAGCGGATTACCTGCGGATTTGGCTATGTATGCTGATCTTCCAGATACTTTTGGAACAAAGCAAGTTCGCTTGACTTCCAACGAAACCGGACTTCCGGTCACTCGACTTCAGCGAGATGTTTTGCAAGAGCGCTTTGCAGAAATCACTGCAATGGATAGAAGTATAGGTGATCTTCGAAATTACCTATCGGAAAATAAGCTTCGCACAAATACTCTGCTTTGGTACTTTGGAGATAATGGTACTCCGGCTGAAGCAAATGCGACAGTCCCGTTTCGTGAGGATAAAGGCAGCATTTACGAAGGAGGAATTCGCGTACCAAGCGTTTTGGAGTGGCCGGAAATAATCCCCCAACCCTTAGCGACAGAGGCCAGCATGAATAGCACCGATATTTTCCCAACATTAGCAACAATTATTGGAGCTTCGCTTCCAGATCGCCCGATAGACGGAATTGATCTTTCACCCTATTTTTCTGGAAAAAAGACGAATAGAGAAAAGCCAATGATGTTTTGGAATGGAAGTCCAAGAGCTGATTCAAAAGATTTACAACCTTATTTGGATCCAAAGCTTCAAGAAGGAACCTCTCCGATGGTAAAGTTGATGAATGGAAAAGCCACTCGGGATTTTAAAAATTATGTGCAAACGGATATCATTTCATCCGATTTTCAGGGTCCAAGAGCAATTATTGACCATCAATATAAACTCGTGCTAACCGAAAATAAAGCTGGTGAAACTCAAACAGAGCTATTTAATTTGAGCGCTGATCCAGCCGAGACTACCAATTTGAAAAGCGCAAATCCTGACCTCGCGAAGGAATTGGCATTAAAGCTCAGAACTTGGCAAGAATCTGTTTTAAACAGTCTTTTAGGAAACGACTACTAGAAAAAATAAATGAAAGCAATCCTTTACGAATCCTTCCAATCCTTACCAGTTATCACTCAGGTTCCTGACCCTAGTCCTTCCAAATCCGGGGTAGTCATTGAAGTGATAGCTACTGGACTTTGTCGATCTGATTGGCATGGTTGGATGGGGCACGATGCCGATATCCAGCTTCCACATGTTCCAGGGCATGAATTTGCCGGGATAATTCAGGCGGTCGGATCTGAAGTCAAGAATTGGAAAGTGGGCGATCGAGTGACAGTTCCGTTTGTTTCGGGCTGCGGCAAATGTCCGGAGTGTGCATCCGGCAATCATCAGGTTTGCGATGATCAGTTTCAGCCGGGATTCACTAATTGGGGCTCTTTTGCGGAGTACGTGGCGATCGATCGTGCTGACATCAACCTTGTAACTCTTCCAGAATCCATGAATTTTCAAACTGCCGCTAGCCTAGGCTGTAGATTTGCGACTTCGTTCCGTGCTGTGGTAGATCAGGGCAAAGTTACGGGAGGACAGTGGGTGGCTATTCATGGTTGCGGCGGGGTTGGTTTATCTGCGATTATGATTGCAAATGCTTTGGGTGCCCAAGTGATTGCAATAGACATAGACGAAAAGAAGTTGGAGCTTGCCAAGCAAATCGGCGCTGTAGCAACAATCAATGCTAAGAAAACGGATGTGATTGAAGCGATAATGGCAATTTCCAATGGTGGAGTTCATGTGTCGGTTGATGCCTTGGGAAGTCCTGCTACACTTTTCAATTCTGTTTCTTGCTTACGAAAGCGGGGCAAACACATCCAAGTCGGACTTTTGCTCGGCGATCAAAAAAACAGCTCCGTTCCCATGGATCTTGTCCTTTCAAAGGAATTGCAAATCTATGGAAGTCATGGAATGCAAGCGTGGCGCTATCCTGAAATGATTCAGATGATTACTTCGGGAAAAATGGATCCGGAATTATTGATCGGCAGAACAATCAGTTTGGAAGTGGCAGCAAAAGCTTTAACAGAAATGGATGAATTTCGGGATGCTGGGGTGACTATTATCGATCGGTTTTAAAAAAGCCAAAACATGATGAATCCGAAAACCTCCTCAGTCGATGAATATCTCAGCTGGCAACCTGAAGCTATTCAAGCTAAACTCCAATCGATCCGAGAAACGATTCTGTCCGCAGTTCCCGAAGCAAAAGAAGTAATTGTCTACCACATGCCTGCAATTCGAACCTCTGAAGTTTTGGTCTATTATGCCGTCGCAAAAAAACATATCGGTTTTTACCCACACAATGAGCCAATTGAAGTTTTCAAGGAAGAATAACTTCTTATAAAACTTCCAAAGGAGCAATTCAATTTCCCCTAGACGAACCTCTTCCACTTGACTTGATCCGAGACATTACCAAGTTTAGAAACGAAACGGTGAATACTAAAACTGCGAAACCAAAATCAAAATGACCTTTCTCAAACATCCAGTATTATCCGTTTTCTTTCTATTTGCCACGCTTCAATTCGGCATTGCCCAATCCAATACACTTTTTGAAAATGAAGAAGTCCGGGTTCTTAAACTTGCTGAGACCTATAAAAAACTAGCACCAATCACAGTAACTGCTTCCTATTCCTCCAGAAGTGCTGGCGGGAAAAATGACTTCTATTCCGAAGGCGACTATTGGTGGCCAAATCCCGAGGATCCAAATGGTCCTTACTTCCGAAGAGATGGGCTAACCAATCCAGACAATTTCACCGCACATCGGGAAGCGATGATTCGTTTTTCACAAATATCAGGAGGACTAGGTTCAGCCTATTTGATCAGTGGAAAAGAAGAATATGCCGAGGCGTTGATCCCACACCTTCAGGCATGGTTTATCGCAAGCGACACACGGATGAATCCAAATTTGCTTTACGGCCAAGCCATCAAAGGAGTGGTAACCGGCCGGGGAATTGGGATCATTGACACCATTCATCTGATGGAAGTAGCCAAAGCTGTAACTGCCATTGAATCCTCCAAGAGCTTGGCACCAGATGATTTAAAAAAAATCAAAGCTTGGTTTTCGGACTATTTGAACTGGATTTATACCCATCCTTATGGGATCGCAGAACGGGATAATGGCAACAATCACAGCGTCTGTTGGGCCATGCAATCCGCTGTATTTGCTGAGTTGGTTGGAAATCAGGAAGTATTGGACTATTGCCGAGAGATGTATAAAACCAAATTACTTCCCGACCAAATGGCTGCAGATGGATCATTCCCTTTAGAATTGGCACGCACCAAACCCTATGGTTATTCCCTTTTCACGCTTGATGCTATGACTACGATCTGCCAGGTTCTTTCTACTCCTACGCACAATTTATTTGAATTTACAGCTGATAACGGTCGAAGTATAGGACTGGGGATTTCCTTTTTAGTCCCTTTTGTAAAAGACAAATCACCTTGGCCCTACCCAAAAGATGTGATGTATTGGGAAGAATGGCCTGTTAGACATCCTTTTCTACTTTTTGGGGGATTGGCATTTGATAAAGCGAATTATCTAACCTTATGGAAAGAACTGGATGGGAATTTTGACAATCCAGAAGTTGTCAGAAATATGCCGATTAGATTTCCGCTGCTTTGGGTGGATAGGGAGTGAAAAAATTCATTTTTTAACCACGCGGAGTACACAAAGGTTTCGCAAAGGGCACAAAGACAATTACATTATCTTTTGTTCCCGTGGTCTGTAGCTTTTCCTGTCTCCGTGGTCTGTGTCCCCACAGACCAAATAATTTGTTTTTCCGCCTAGGCGGATCCTAACCGACTAATTATTTTTAACCTTAAATGAAATGCCTTGCGGGAGACAGGCCTTGTTAGCAAAAACATCTCTTAGTAGATTTCAGAACATTTTTATGTAAATTCCAATATGAAGACGATAACTCTGAGAGTGCCAGAAAGCATAGAACTAACTGAACATGATTACTTGATGGCTTTGGCATCTAAGCTTTATGAAGACGGTAAATTTTCGGCTGGACAAGCAGCTGAGCTTGTAGGGGTATCTAAACAAACTTTTATCGAAACGCTCGGCAAATACAATGTCTCTCTTTTTAGCGAATCGATAGATGAACTTAACGCTGACATTGCCAATGCCTAGGAGTATTGTGATCTCAGACACAAGCAGTCTAATTGTCCCAACCAAAATTGGTCAACTTGACCTTTTAAATAAATTTTACTCTCAAATAACCACTACACCTGAAATCGTTTTTGAATTTGGCAATCCTTTACCAGATTGGATTCAGGTGATCGAAGTCAAAAACCGAGATCTCAAAAAGTCTCTTGAGCTTCAGTTAGATCTGGGAGAAGCAAGTGCAATTGCTTTAGCCCATGAGATTCCTGATTCAACTTTAATACTTGACGATTTAAAAGGAAGAAGAGTAGCCAAATTGCTAAAAATGAAATTTACGGGTACACTCGGAATACTTGCAAGAGCAAAAAGCGAAGGGCTAATTCCATTCTTGAAACCCATTATTGACAAACTTCTAGAAACAAATTTTAGAGTTTCGGATCAGTTAATCGAAGAACTTTTAAAGAAGTATGATGAAATATAGTCTCCTAATCTTCTTTTTATCAACCTGCATAGGACTAGCACAGGGTCAAACAATAAATACGGTTAAAGCATTATCGGCTGAGAAAATCTCCGAAATCAAATCCGCAAGCATAGTCAGCTACTTTGACTTCGGTGCCAAAGGCGATGGCAAAACCGATGATATGGAAGCAATCGCAGCAGCTCATTCTTTCGCCAACCAACACAGTTTAAAAGTGAAGGCGGACGACACAGCCACCTATTACATTGGAGGAATGGATCGTACAGCGATCATTCAAACAGATACTGATTTTGGGACTGCTACTTTTTTGATTGATGACAAAGAGGTGCAAAATCGAAATGCTCCCATTTTCTTGGTCAGTTCGAGCCTGCAACCCTATAAACTTGATGGAATCTCCTCGCTTAAAAAGAATCAGGAAAAAATCGACATCGCATTGCCGGGAGCTAGCTTGATCACGGTCACCGATTCCAACACAATGAGATACATCCGATTTGGACTGAACCCAACCAATGGGGCTCCACAGACAGATATTTTCTTAGTGGACAAAGACGGAAATGTGGATAATAATGCCCCTATCATTTGGGACTTCGATCAAATTACGGAAATCACTGCGCTACCTATTGATGAGAAGACGTTGAACATCACTGGAGGTCGCTTTATCACCATTGCCAATAGCGAAGAGTCGAAGTACAATTATTACAGCCGAAATCTCTCCATAAAGCGCTCAAACGTGATTGTGGATGGCCTAGAACACCGAATCACGGGCGAAGGAGACCATGGCGCTCCCTACGGTGGATTCCTCAATATCAGTAGCTGCACCAACGTAACTGTTAAGAACACCATTCTGACTGGACACAAAACTTATCGAACCATCGGCAGAGCGGGTAAACCTGTCTCCATGGGCACTTACGATATTTCAGTCAGCCGTGCCTTGAATGTGTCCTTTATCAAAGTCAGCCAGACCAATGATATTGATGACAGTACATATTGGGGAATTATGGGATCCAACTACTGCAAAAACCTGCTTTTCGACAACTGCACCCTTTCCCGCTTCGATGCCCACATGGGAGTGGCCAATGCTACGATCCGCAACTCAACACTTGGACACATGGGAATCAATGCGATTGGTAGTGGCACTTTCCTCGTGGAGAATTCGGAGATCCGCGGAAGAAGTCTGATTAGCCTTCGCCCGGACTATGGAAGTACTTGGCAAGGGGAAATTATTATCCGCGACTGTTCTTTCGTGCCAGCCGGCGGCAAACCGACCAGCGCGGCATTGATCAGCGGGGACAATACAGGTCAGCATGATTTCGGCTACACTTGCTATATGCCAGAAACGATTACCATTGAAAACCTTCATATCGACGACTCCAATCATCCTGAAGGCTATCAAGGCCCAGCCATTTTTGGAAATTTCAACCCGGAAATGAATGAGGATTCCTTTTATGAGCAGTTTCCCTATGTAATAACCAGAGAAGTAATCCTAAAGAATGTAACTACTTCAAGCGGGAAGGAATTAAGGGTGAGCGATAATGAGGTGATGTTTGAAGGGGTGAAGGTTGTGAAGAAATAATGTTAGAGGGATTTCAAGGTTAAAGTATTCCAACTTATGTCGGGAAATCTTGAAATCTATCCTAGTACTGAATATTGCAGGAGAAGGAATTGCAAGAGATATTGAGGAGAAATTAAAACAGTAAACATTTTGAATATCGATTTTTGGGAAAAGGAATTGAGAGTTGTCTTAATAACTCAAAAAATAACTGTGACATTACCATAGGGGACAATAGGTGGCAACGTCACCCCTCTAGGCGTAGTCAAAACATCATGGTAACTGGGTGGAATCCCGACAGCTGTACAGGAGCAATTTCACACTCAAATTCTTACCAATTTTTAATTGGTCGTAATTGCAAAATCAAATTATCAGGCGCATTTCTAGAATCGTAATCTAAAAATTAGGCCTAATTATTAGATTGTAATCGAAATATTAGGCGTATATTTTCGATTAACTACTGATGTTTAATAGATTTATAGAATCAATCACATCGAAATGCTTACCAGAGACCTCCGTCAATCAATACTAAATGCCTGCTTCAAGGGGAAGGTAATCCTGCTACTTGGTGCCAGGCAAGTGGGTAAGACGACCTTACTTCGGGAAGTTCTAAAGCAGTTGCAAGTTTCCTATACTTGGTTTAATGCCGATGAGGCGGATATCTTACAAGCATTTGATTCTTCGGTCACAAGCACTCAGTTGCTACAGCTTATCGGCCCTGACAAAACTTTGGTAGTCATTGACGAGGCCCAGCAAATCCCTGATATAGGAAGGAAGCTTAAATTGATCTACGATACTCGACCGGATATCCAAGTGATAGCAACAGGTTCGTCTGCCTTTGACCTTCAAAACCAAACCGCCGAACCTCTGACGGGAAGAAAAAAGACGTTCCATCTGTTTCCCGTGAGTTACAAAGAAACAGTCATTGCCACATCCACGATGGAAGCAAAGCGGCTGTTGGACACCAGACTTACTTATGGCCTGTATCCCGAAGTGGTCAACAACCCCGGACATGAAAAGGAAATCTTGGTGGAAATTGCGCAGAGTTACTTATACAAAGACGTCTTGCAACTCGATTTTATCCGAAAGCCCAATCACATCGAAAAGCTATTAAAGGCACTTGCCTTCCAAGTGGGATCGGAAGTCTCTTACAACGAACTTGCCCAGACCATCGGAAATATTGATACTGCCACCGTGGAGAAATACCTTGATTTGCTGGAAAAGGCTTTTGTTATCTTTAAACTCCCGGCTTTGAGCCGAAACCTGAGAAATGAAATCAAAAAAGGTAAAAAATACTACTTCTCTGATAACGGTATTCGTAATGTATTGATGAGCAATTTCACTCTTCCAGAAATGCGTCAAGACAAAGGGGCTTTGTGGGAAAATTTCCTGATTTCCGAACGCCTTAAAAACAACGCCTATCAGGGCAGATTTGTGAATACCTACTTTTGGCGTACCCATGACCGGGCGGAAATAGATTATTTAGAAGAAAGCGATGGTATCATACAAGCCTATGAATTCAAATGGAAGGAAAAAAAGGTCAGGTTTCCGGCTTCTTTTCTTGAAGCATATCCCAACAATGAAACTGCGATAATCTCCAGAGAAAACTTTGAGGATTTTGTAGGATTATAATCTTTGATGGATGATACAACTCCAGCGTGGTCTGAGTCATCACTGACCACGGTAGCAGAAAAAAAGCAACTCAAGGGGAATAAACATTCGTCCCATCCAAAAACCCCAATACGTTCTTATCCAAAGTCCAGATTTGTAAATCAAATCGAACCGCTGTGGAAATAATTACGGAATCAATCAGTCCGATTCCCCGATCAAGTAATTTATAAGATCTGGAATAATGGCCTGCTTCATAAACCAATCCCGGTGCATCAAGAATCTTCATCTGCCTAAAAAATCCATCAATCATTTCTATCTCTCTGTTACCCTTAGCTCCTTGCATGAGTTCTGCAAAAATCAATTCCAAAGAAAAAATTTCCGCATGATCAATCATCTCCAGGCAAGGTTCAAAATAAACCGGGTTTGCCTTGAAAAACTCTATCCAGATCGAAGTATCAATTAATACCCGGTTCATTTCTGATTCAAATCGCGAATCTGCTGGGCACCGTAAGTAAACTCTAAAGGTTCTGCTGCGATACTATTTGAATAGTTTCGCATTGTTTTTCTAGATCGGTAATCTTTTAAAGCAATTTTCAGCGCTTCGGTAATATTCTTTGCCCCAGAGAGTGCCATCACTTCTTGGATCAATTCGTCTTCAATTAAAGCTGTGACTTTCATGATTTTATGTTTTAAATAAAAATACGACAACCTATCGTATAAAGTTTAAACTCATGAAAACAGTTTGAGAAAATTCACATCAGCTCCATCACTTCCCCCACCGCCTCTGGAATATCCTCTGCGTAGTGACTTACATACACCAGCGTCATAGAACTCAGTTCGCAGATTTGCTGTACGGTATCTCTAAAAAGTCTTCGTTGGAACTCATCCATGCCCTGTGAAGCTTCATCCAAAATCAGCAATTCGGGTTGCTTGATTAGTGCTCGGGCAAGTAAGGTCCAGCGTTGGTTTTCAAGTGAAAGTCTGGAGATTGGAAGATTAGCCAAGGATTCCAAGTTGAACAATTTCATCCACCGCAAGCCCAGCTCCTCATGCTCAGTGGTTACTTTTCTGAATAAACCCATGGTATCAAAAAGCCCTGAAAGGATGACTTTCCTACAAGTCTGATTATAAGAAAAATAGCGACTGAGTTCGGGCGCGACAAATCCCGTAGGTCGCTTCACATCCCAAATACTCTCCCCTGTTCCTCTCTTTCGATCAAACAGCCAGAAACTCTGTGAATACGCCTGTGGATTTTCCCCGATTAGCAAACTCAGTAAAGTTGATTTTCCAGAGCCGTTTGGACCTTTCAGCAACCAGCGCTCTCCAGGTTTCACTTCCCAGTTCAGCTGATTGAGAATGGTTTTTTCTCCGTATTTAATGGTGACATTCTCCAGTTTGATAATGGATTGTCGTTTGGACATAGCCTTTGGGAGCAAGGCATCCAGCTCCTCCCAATTCCATGAAGCTGTGCTCTCAGGCTGAACTCCCAACCGGTGATATTTGGCCTTCGTCCAGATTTTTTGAATTCCTGACTTATCAAGGCTGGCGATATGTGTGATTCCCTCAGGAATTTCATTGGCCGAAGTGCTGATCAGCACATGAACGCCAGCGGCGATGATTGCTTTCAAAACTTCCCCAAACTCGGCTCTGCTTTTCACATCCAAACCCGTCATCGGCTGATCCATCAGGTAAATTTTCGGCTGACGCATCAGTCCAAGCCCCAAGGCAAGTCTTCTGGTTTCTCCATTCGAAAGCTTGATGATCGCCTTATCCTGCAGATGCTCCAGGCGAAGCAAATTGGAAACAGAATCGAGCGTCCACGGTCCAGCGATTTTCAGCTCAACTTCATTCAAATATTCTCTAACAGTAGCTGCCTCCTCAGATTCTGAGGAATTGAATCGCTGCTGGAAATAGAAGTTTTGCTGATGGGATTTATTGCGGAATTCATATTTCTGAGAGACGTAGGCGATCATATCCCGAAAGCTGTGAATTTCCTTGGATTGACTTTTCTCAGCCGAATAAGCATCTGCAAAAGGTCTTGAAATTTCACCCTTTGACATCAAAGTATTTCCTCGAATTGACTCGATAAAGGCAGTTAACTCCCATCCTGAACTTCCAATTAGCGCCCAATTTTGGCCAGAATCCCAAGTGAAATTCAGGTTTTGAAAAGCTAGTTGGGCTTTGAATAAGATCGTGGCTTCTTGGATTGATAAAATTGAATATGGCACAACAATGAATTTTTAGATCTTCTACGAAATTAAACTTAAAATATAAGGCTAATTTACTTTTGATTCATTTTCATAAATAACCGCTAAAACTGTATATTTAAAAGAGAACTTTCCTATTTAATGCATATTGAAAAATCTGTTTATACACTATTCTGCCAGTAAGCGAATTCTCTTTGGTCAATGGGTAGGAAGACCGATGACCGAAGACCAGAATTCAATGTGTCCTTGGATTTCCGATCCTATAAATTTTCTACTGGCACGATTCCGTATAATACCATTGAAAAAATAATACAATTGAATTAAATGGATATTTATTTCTTTTATTTAACCACACTTTAAACAATAGTTATGAAATTACTATACTTAAAGAAGATTGGATCTCTTCTCCCAACCGTCCAAAAGCAAACATTTGGCAGAATTGCTTCGGTATTGCTTGTGAGCACGATTGTTTTTACATCATGCTCAGAATTATCAGAGGAACAACCTATCCTTCCTGATCAATCCTCTCAACTTAACAAACTTAATCTTGTTGAACCTCAGGGTGAACTCATTACAATTAGAGCTTCCGGTGAAGATTATTCAAGTAATGCCAAAAAGAAAAGCGGTTTTGATAATGGGAGGTTCAACATTACTTTAAAATTTCTGACTCCCATTTCTGATAGGCAGCGAATGGTTTTTGTGGAAGCAGCTGAAAGATGGGAAAAAATTATTGTTAAGGATGTTCCTTCCGTTACTTTTGATGAGTTCCCACTTCCCTCAGCTTTTGGAGGGCCTCCTGTAGCTGATATAGGAGAGACTATTGATGATTTAATAATTGAAGTGGTATTACAACCTATTGATGGTCCTGGTCAGATTTTAGGCGGTGCAAGTCCAAATTTTGTTAGAAATATCGATTTTCTCACCCTATCTGGATTTATGATTTTTGATACTGCAGATTTAGACGATCTTGATCAATTAGGATTGTTCGATGAAGTAATCGTACATGAAATGGGCCACGTATTAGGAGTTGGAACTCTTTGGGATTTTCAAAGAACATTGTTAGACTTTAATTCTCAGGGATTCCCATTCTTCAATGGAACTATTGCTAATAGGTTCTGGAAAAATGAAGGAGGAACAGCATTTCTTCCGATTGAATTCCGGGGAGGACCAGGAACAGCCTTTTCACACTGGGATGAGCTGATCTTAGATAATGAATTGATGACTGGATTTATTAATCTCGGTTACAATCCGCTAAGTAGGATAACAGCTGCATCTTTGAGAGATCTTGGATATGGAACTTCTATGGCAGCAGAAAAATATGACCTTCCCCGAGGAACTGCTGGGGTGGAGAACTCAAGAAAAACTGAATCAGGTGGAATCGATATTGAAAAAGGTGAAGTTTTATCTGGACCGGTTGGTATTGTTGTGATTGATTCTAAATAATGCTTATCAAATTAATATGTATGTACGCTTTTCTGCCAGTAAGCGAATTCTCTTTGATCAATGGTTTGGAAGACCGATGACCGATGACCGAAGTCAACCAGAATTCAAGGTGTCCTTGAATTTTTGATGGTATAAATTTTCTATAGGCAAGATTCCGTATAATCACACAAATTAAATATTAAATCCCAGTTCAATATTCTGAGCTGGGATTTTTGATTCTTTCTATTTTCCGATTCAACCACTAGCTAAAGCGAATTATCTTAAACCATGATCATTTAAACCAGCTCCAAATTCTGCTCTTCCAATGCTTTTAGCAAGGTCAAACTCCAAGATATAGATCATTTTCCCATTGAGTGGAATAGCAACTTGCAGTCTTGCCCACTTGCCAATTGAAGTCTGATTTTAAGACTGCGTACTTACCTTTGAACTGCATACTTGCGGAAAGGACACCAAGAAGTGAGGTTGACAAATACAGAATGATTTAAAACTGGAAGATTGGCAATTTTCAGAAACAGTCAAAATCGGACTTAACTAAAACGATTTCTCTCATCGATTAACCTCCATATAATTTGCTTCACGCACGCTATCCTGCATATCATAGAGATAATTGTATTGAGTCATGTAATCATCCGCAGGAAGAAAAGTATCATTTGTTGCCTTGAGTTTCTCCAGCAAGATGGCTTCCAATTGATTTTGCAAATCCTTAACTTCTGGGTTATTGACTAGATTATTTTCCTGATAAGGATCTTTTTCATCATCATAAAGCAGCCAGGGCCCTTTGAGATCCTTCACGTAAGTATATCTTTTGGTTCGGATGCCGCGATATTCTCTCCCTCCATTTTGGAATTTCCACTCGTGAAAAGGAACCGGCAACATTATCAATGCAGCTTCATTTCCCAGATCTTTCCCAGCGAATAATTCACTAGAAAAATCTTTTCCCTCGATACTTTCAGGAGCAGAGATATTACTTAATCCGAGTAGTGTAGGCAGTAAGTCTGGCGTTCCAATCGGGTCTTTCACGTTTCGACTTTTTGCTCCGAACTTCGCTGGATATCTCACCAACAAAGGCACTTTGATCGCTTCATCGTACGGTCGTTGCTTTTTTAAAACCCCCTTTGACATCAGCATATCACCATGCTCCGAGGTAAACACAAGGATAGTATTATCTGCAACTCCTGCTTTGTCAAGGGCATCTAAGAGATTCCCAATTGCAAAATCAATCGCCGAAGCATGCGCATAATAGCCTGCCATGACCTTCCGTGCAGAATCCTGGAAAGCTATAGGAACATTTGGACGGACTTCAAGTTTGCTCTCGTCATACATATCCTGATACTCTTTGGGAGCGGAAAAATATGGATCATGCGGTGGGCCATAAGACAGCATCAGCACAAAAGGATGTTCCTTATTCTTTTGGATATAGCTAATAGCACTGTCAGTCTGAGGAAAAACATCGTAGCCTTCCCAGGTGTGCTTCACATCATTTTCGTCAAAATAAAAGCTGTTGTTATAATTGTGTGTCACTTCTCTGACCTTCCAATAATCAAACCCCTGCCTTCTGTCTTTTGGAACCGGCAAGTCCCTAGCGCTAAATGGATGCTCATCTCTCGCATGCCCATTCAGATGCCATTTGCCAATATACCCAGTAGCATAGCCTTGCTCTTGGTAAATCTCAGCCATGGTCAGCGCTTTATTGGGTAAGGGTTTGTCATTGTAAAAAACTCCGTGGGTCAGCGGATATTGACCTGTCAAAAAACTTGCTCTCCATGGTGCGCAAACAGCCATGGTGGTGATCGCATTTTCAAAAATCAAACTTTGAGAAGCTAGCTTATCTAGGTTTGGTGTCTTTATTTGAGTATTTCCCATGTACCCGACTTCCTGCGCCCGCCATTGATCTGCCAGGATAATAATTACGTTCGGCTTTATTTGGCTCAAACTTTCTTCTTGATTTGGCTTGCTACAGCTGCTGAAAAACTGAGTCATGATTACAGAGACAGCAAAAAATATGAGGATTGATTGGACTTTCATAAGACAGGGTTAGCGTTAAAAAAAGCAAACTAATACTTCCCTAAAGTAGAGAATACAGCCGATACCCTGTCCTGCTCTTACCTGTCAAAAAAATGTCAAGCCCTGTTCTTACTATCTATCAAAATCGTCACTGGTCCATCATTGACTAGCGACACCTTCATATCTGCACCAAATTCTCCCGTGCCAATTGGCTTCCCTAAACCTGCAGCCAACGTTTGGACCATTTGCTCATAAAGCGGAATGGCGATATCAGGCTTGGCTGCTTTGATGTACGAAGGACGATTTCCTTTTTTGGTACTGGCATGAAGCGTAAACTGTGAAATCAGCAAAATCTCTCCATCAACATCAATCAAGCTCTTATTCATCACTTTATTTTCGTCAGGAAAAATACGGAGGTTCAGGATCTTTTTTGCCAGCCAAGAAATATCCTCTTCCCCATCTGCTTCCTCGATACCTATCAGAATCATCAGTCCCAGTGCAATACTGGCTTTGATTTTTCCATCTATTTTCACCGAGGCTTCGGCGGCTCTCTGAATTACTACGATCATTTACTTAAATCTTGCATTTCCCCTGAAGAGATGATTTCTGCCGAATTAGACTTTTGAGCCAGCGCAGTCTTCACCAAAGCCTTGGCTACCTGATAATCGTAGATC
Organism: Algoriphagus antarcticus; assembly: GCF_002150685.1. GTDB lineage: Bacteria > Bacteroidota > Bacteroidia > Cytophagales > Cyclobacteriaceae > Algoriphagus > Algoriphagus antarcticus. The sequence continues at coordinate 76,914 of NZ_MSSW01000049.1, read as the reverse complement.
GGACGGATGTTTTTGAAAAGCTTAAGCCAGATCAAAGGCTTCATCAGTATCTGTGCAGCTTGCTCTCCAAGTCGAAACTCATTTCTATTTCCCATCAATAAGGAAGGTCTGAACAATCCCACATAGTCAAAGCCTATTGCTTTGATGTCTTCCTCCGTTTTGCCTTTGGTCTGGCTGTAAAATATAGAAGATTTAGCATCGGCCCCTGAGGCGGAAACATAGAGAAATTTGCTCGCACCAAGCTTTTTGGCCCAGCCCGCAAAAGCAATCACCAAGTCATGATCTATAGCAAAAAACTTCTCCTTTGAGCCTGCCTGCTTGATCGTAGTTCCAAGAGAGGAAAAAGCATGCACCTCGGCAGTTTTATTGGTCAAACTCTCGGTAAGCGAGTAGTATTCGCCGCTTAAACTCTGGGATGTGATTTTATCCTCCCAATCCCAACTAGCTATCTTAGCCATATCGCCTTCAATCTGGACAAGCTTCTTCTGTTTAATAGCAAGCTTTCTACGGCCAATACTCAGTACGTAATCATACGCTTCATTTTTGAATAGCTGGTGAAGAACTTCCTTACCTACAAGGCCTGAAGCCCCAGAAATCAGTGCGATTTTCATATGTTATGTCGTTGCGGCAATAAGCGGAGTCAACTCCTCAGCTAGTGCCTTGTTTCTATCTCTTGCGTACCAAAGATGTGTACCGTCGGAAAATTCGTTGGGAGTAATATTCTGCGGATCGATTTTATAAGCTTTCAAGCGATTTTTAAGAAACTCCGGTTTGGGCCCCCATACAAAAAGCTCTTTGCTCAATTCACCACTCAAGCCAATCAAAATTGGAATTGACCTCGCTCCTTCTGTCAGATATGCGTCCATCAGTTCTGGATTCTCATCTCTCATCACAAATCTCAACTTGATCAATGGATTCAATTCCGCTAGTTTGGCGATAAAAGGAATACTTTGCGCAGCATCCCCACACCAGGCTTCGGTGATCACCAGCCAAACTTGAGGAGAAGAAATCGAACCGACTATTTTCTCCAATTCTAGCGAAATCTTCGCCGTCTTATCCCAGCGATTCATCCGCTGCACATTCATTTTGGTATAGTCAATATAGCTCTCAGAATGATTGATTCCTGTGGTTTTGCTTTCCGCAAGGAGTTGATCTATCATTTCTCTGTATTCTGAATAGTTCTGGGCTGAAGCAATCAGCTCAGGAGAAATCAATGAAGTTTGTTGGTCTAGCATATATTGAGATTTTGAAGACTAACAGACCTATCTAGTCTTGAGTTCTCTCCCAATCCAAAAAACCTTCAATCTCGTCTTTTACTTTTGCATAAATAGCCAAAACGACACTCAAATCATCTGCAAATCCAAAGAAACCTAAAAAGTCAGGAATGATGTCAATAGGCGAAACAAAGTACACTAAGGCCAATAGAACTAGCCCGAGCGTGCTGTTTGTCAGTTTGTGGGAACCATTGAAATGGGCTTTGATCATTCTGATAAAAACAGAAACTGGCTCAATGAGTTTTTTAACCCTTGGATTATCCCCAAATCTGTAGATCTTATTTCCGACTCCAGCGATTAGTTCAGCCACTTTTTCCTTTTGCTTTCCGAGCGCATCTACTTGCTTGCCAAAAAGTGATTTGGCGTTTTCGATGGTAGCAGAAGTTTTGGATTTAAAGGATTCCATTTTCAAAAGTAAATTTGAATCTCTGATTTCACTTGTTTCAACGCATATCCTATAGGATCGTTCTTTCTCTCGAGTGCTTGCGCAAAAATTGCCTTTGCCATATCCAAACCAGTAGCCTCTTCATTGAGCATTTGCCGACTTTGATTGATGATCGTCGTCACTTCCTCCACAGCTCGTTTTACTGCCTCCCATGTTTCCTCCGAGAAATACACCTGCTGGGAAAAATTATGATTGAATTCCTCACGAACTTCTGCTAGCAAAAGAGAATGCAATTCACCTGAGGTTAGTCCACCGGGGTTAGATCTTCTTACCAGATTATTCGGAGTGATTCGCTCCAGAAAAAGGCAAATTCGCTCAGCTGCCTGTAATCGAATTGGTAGTATGGTTTGAGAATTCTGGGTTTTCAATTCTACCAGAGTTTTTTCTCTTTCCTTCGAAAGGAAAGAAACTACCACGAGGTACATGCCATAAAGGACGATGCCTGCCGGTAAAAGAATTTTCAATAAATCAACTGTATATTCCATTTTTGGGGATTAAGCTCGAATTTGCACAAATTATCTCCGCTAGAAAACTTCGCAGGAATGTAATTTGAATTCACACGAACCAATTTCCTGCCAAAAACATTCCTTCCACATGATAATCCCAATCAAGATCACCGAAAAGGCGGAAGCTGAGATTAAAAATATCATGGCTACCAAAAACATTCCTGCTGAATATCACCTTCGTGTGGGAGTGAAAGGTGGTGGATGCGGTGGAATGTCTTATGCACTGGGTTTTGACAAGCCAAAAGAGGAAGATCAGCATTTTGAGATTTTGGGGATTCCTGTGCTGATAGAAAAGCGCCATTATATGTTTTTGATGGGCATGCAAATTGATTTTTTTGAAGGAGATGAGGCACGTGGATTTACTTTCATCAATCCAGAAATCCCAAAGCGTCACGATGTGTGAAATTGATTTAACCGCTGGGAGCACAGAGCTTTTCGCTGAGAGCGCGGTTTTATTTTGAAGGTATATTTTTGAAATCAATGGTTTAAGTTCAAATTGAGCTATTCCCCCTTCCGTAGCTAACGGAATCAAGAGGGCTGAGCGAATTTCTTCAACGGCACCTTTCGTATCACACGAACGGTAACAGCAACACCTAATTAAGTGACACGATTTATTGACCCATCAAGACAAACTCTGGGTAGTAAATGAGATTTGTTATTGAATCTGTTTTTGGCCGAAAATACGGTATTGCTGAAATTGAACTTTCGCCAAAAACCGTTTGGGATTGAATTTAAATTGTCTTTCATCCCCATTTGTGGCAACCAATTCATCATTGTTTTTTCTAAATTCAAGAGCTTAAAATTCTTCGTTTATGAAAAAGCCATTACTCACTACACTTCTATTTTTAATCTGTTCCATCACAATTGCTCAAGTAAAACAACTCGAAAATGACCAGGAGCCTGGAAAAGGAAATGTTTCTGACTTGGATTGGCTGGTAGGTTTTTGGACAGGAACTGGATTTGGCGGCGAATGCGAGGAAGTATGGATGCCAGCAGTCGATGGGAATATGATTGGGACTTTTCGATTTTGGAGCGAGGGGAAACTCATTTTTTCTGAGTTTATGAATATCGTACAGGAAGGAGAAACCTTCTCGTTGAAACTTAAACATTTCAATGCTGACCTTTCTCCGTGGGAAGAAAAAGAAGAGTGGACGATATTTCGTTTGGTGGAAGTTGGAGAGAATATCGTGTGGTTTAGCGGTTTGACCATGAAGCGAGAAGGCGATGAAATAAGCCTTTGGCTAGCACTCACAGAAGATGGTGTAAGGACGATTGAGGAATTGAAATATGTAAAGAGCGAGTTTTAGGGAATCAGCCTTTCAATTCATTTATGTAATTCATAATAACCGCGGAGAACACCAAGGACAACGCGGAGAACACATTTATCCTGCTTCTCCAGAAGAAGGATTTTCATGAATGATTTTTTACCATAGGCTGCATCCATCGATAAAATGTTTAGGCCTTGCAGGGCTTTTTCACATTAGAATTTGCAGATCACAGGAAGATTTAAGCGTCGTTATGATTATTTAAACTTTTGATAGCTGACCATAAATCATTTACAACTAGGCAGATGTAAAAAAAAAGAATTCAACAGAATCAGATCAATCAGCCCTGAAAGGGCATGATATCCTAGCAATAGGTACAGCCCATGGTATCTGAAATATGAAGAGTAAAAAGAGCCCTGAAAAGCCGGCCCGCCGTGGTGGGGGCGAAATCAAAAGATTGTCATCATCCCCAAACATACCTCTCATCATAATACACTTTATATTTTTTGTGATTATAAGGAATCGTGCCAGTAGAAAACTTATAGGATCGAAAATCCAAAGACACATTGAATTCTGGTTTACTCCGGTATTCGGTCTTCGGTCTTCCAACCTATTGACAAAATAGAATTCGCTTACTGGCAGAATAGCGTATATACAGAAATAATAATATGCACATGATTTTTCACAAGCGATTGTCCCATAGATTATTACGCCCCTGCAGGACTTTAAAAATGAAAAGTTAATTAATCGGAACAACGGCCCGGCGACCGTTGCTGAGATATTTAGCCCTTTCAGGGCAAATAAAATTAAAAAATTCTACGAAAATATTGGTATCTCAAATCGACGACAAAGATCACCCGCTTTGAACCGGCTTAACATCACACACTCAACTCTCAAACCCTGGTTTCACATTTTCCCAAAATTCATCAAAAGCGATAATTCGTGGCTTGAGAAATGAGATGATCTCTGGCCAATCTTCTGAATCCATCACATTTACGTCTGGAAGAATTTTCTCAATTCTAGAAACCGGTTTCCCAAATTCATTCGCCTGCTGCAATTTCCAATCCCACTCCTCACCTAATATTGACTCCAGCATTTTCCTGAACTGCCCAAATTGATCAAAAAACAATTCCTGTAATTCCTCGTCAGAATGACTTAATTCGATCCCAATAGAAGCAAAGTCATTCTCAGCCTTCATCCGAAAATAGATGTCACGAACACCAGTTTTATAATTCGTCCAATTGATCCTTCTCCCTTCCGAATTGGGAATCGGCTTCATGTATTGCCCAAAAGCAATCCAAAATTCCGAACGGATTCTCGAAGTTTCAGCTTTATTGTACAAGACTAATACGTAGTGTGACTGTCACTTGGTAGGACAAGAATGATTTCCCCAGCTTTGGCATTTTCATCATCAAGTTTGCCCAACTGATCTTGGGTCACCGTGTGAATATTCAGAATCTTCACTTTTGGAAACTCTTTTTCCAGATACCAAAGTATACCTTCTCCATCTTTGGAATGATAGGATCCATTGATATGATATACTTTTTTGCCTGCGGAAAGTGGTTCAAAAAGTGACTCCGCCATAGTCGCATCTTTCAATGCCTGAGCATGAATCATAAACTCAGAATTCCCCGGCGCTCCATGCATCATATCCTTCATGGCCACGTAGCCGGGCATGTTCATATCCACCTCCATTGGTAGCTTCGCAAAGTACTTCTTCGCTTGTGGGGAAAGTGAATCCAAAGCGGGTAAGCCAGCTTTGCTCACCAAAGAAGCATATTTTCTAGGCACATTTGTCGCAATAAACGTCAATCCTTTCTCTTTCGCGAAGCGCAAAACCGGACGGTAATCCGTAGTGTAATTCTTCCAGAGATTAGCCTCGGCTTCGAAATTACTTTCTGTAATCTGATCCGAAAACCACTCATCTATATTCAACTGATCTTCTCGCTCAAAAATCTCAGAGCCCACGACCAAATCCGAATTTTCTGCCTGCAATCCTTTCAGTACCTGAAGCTGTAGCCAATGTCCCAAACTGTTATTATGAAGCTCTCCGAAGAAAACAGCATCAGCATTTCCTGCCTCTTTAAGTACTTGTTTGAGATCTACTTTTTTGCCTTTATTTGTAAAAAACTGATAAGCCTCACCTTGAGCCTTTAGCATTCCAATGGTACTCAAAGTCAGAAAAATAGCTAAGAAACAATTACGCATAATCTTCTGGATATTGGATTTGCACTGAGGAGAAACTAACTAATCCACCAAGAGCAGGGTGATGTTTTTTTAGCGTGAGCCTTATTTGGGTAGTAGATGGATAGGCTTCCATGATGTCAGTGACGATCATATGTCCGAGATGCTCCAGGAGTTTCACCTTCACATCCATTCTGGCTTTGATCAACTTATAAAGTTTGGAATAATCCACCGTAGCGCTCAGATCGTCGTGAAGCATGGCTTGACGAAAGTTTGTTTCCAATTCCAGATCCAACGTAAAGCGATTGCCTAGAATAGATTCCTCTGGATAAGCACCATGGTAAGCATGGAATTCAATCCCTTCGAGGCTTACTTTTCCCATTAGTCAAATTGGTCAAAAAATGATCCTGACTGGTTCTTCTGGTCATCCCTGTATTTCGGTTGGCTAGTTTGATGCTTAAGATTCTCGGCAACCGGTTTTTCTTTTGCTTCTTCAAGCTCCTCTATATCTTCATCAAGTGCTTCATCTTCCAGCTGCATCTTGGTATCTTCCATTTCCAGCTCTTCCTCTGCAGTCTCAGAATCATCGATTTCCATTTCCATATCAGGCGTAGAATCATGGGCCTCCAGCTCAAGCTGCTCTTCGATGACTTCCATCTCAGCCATTGGACTTTCTTCAATTTCCTCCTCCACAATTTCCTCTTCTTCGTATCCGAGATTTCCGAGGTTTGCAAAGGTAAATGTCTGCGATCTGCTCAGCTCATCAATAGCTCTAGCATGTGCCTTGGCATCGATTCTGGAGTAATGCGCATCAGAAAGATCAATTTGATTTAAGGAATCCTGAGCAATTCTCTTCAGGCTTTTCACCATAGCCTCTCTTTGCTCCGCAAGACCTTCATAGGACCTCACCAAACCTTGCATGCTTTCTCTCAGCTCTACGATAGTATCTTTAGCTTTCGTTTCAGCAGATCCTATGATAGCAGCAGCCTGCTCTTCTGCCTGTTTTCTCGTATCCGCCACCATCTTATCTATATGCTTGGTAGCATTGTCGGCTGTCTCATTTGCATCAGCTATGATCAAATCCGCCGCTTCGTTTGCTTCCACGATGATTGCTGCGCCAGTATCCTCGGCGGTTTTCAATGTACGGAAAAGCGACTCCTCCACATCCTTCAAGCGTTTTGCTTCAGCTTCTGTATTCTGAAGCTTCGTCTTAAGCTCCATATTTTCTTTGTGGAGCGCATCCACTACTTCACTTATTTCATCCAAAAATAGGGTGACTTCTTTTTTTTCATATCCTCTGAATCCAACTTCAAAGGATTTTTGCCGAATGGCTGCTGGTGTGATCTTCATAGATTAATTCGCTTCAATTTGCCAAATAGAAATAGTACGGTCATCAGACACAGAAATTACATTGCCCTGATAGCTACTCCAAATTACTTTGTTTATTGAAGTGCCATGACCTGCATTCCTTGCTTTGTCGATGACTTTTAGGAGTTTTTTCTCACCTGCATCCCAAATCTTGATTGATTTGTCCATGGAGCAGGTGACTAGGAGATTTCCGTCGTCCTTGAAATATAAATAATTAATGGCATACAAATGTGCCACGATATTTTCTAGTAGAGAATACTTGTTCGTTTCCCAAAATTTCAACTGCGCATCCCGACCCGCGCTTACCAAAATTGATTCGTCAGGGGAATAAGAAAGTGCGAATACTGAGTTGGTATGGCCAGTCAAATTAGCAATGGGGTGAAAATCGTTTGACAAATCCAAAATCTTCACTGAATGATCGCTCAAACCTATCGCCAGTTGTCTTTTGTCTTTTGCCAAAGACATTACACGAATACTTTTAGAACTTAGCTTGATGTGCTTTTTGATTGTTTTCGAAGTGATATCTACTACTATCAATACGCCATCACCTGTGCCTATATAGGCTTCATCTCCAAAGACTTTGATATCAAAAATCGCCTGATCAGTCAATTTCAGAGACCAAATTTCCTTGCTTTCATTTAAGTCTATGACATGGATTCCTTCGAAATTATGACCGATGAAAAGCAGATTTCTACTCGGATCAATGGCAAGTGCATAGACTGAATGAGCTAGCCGAGCGATCAACTTCCCATCTTTGGGATTTTCAAGATCCCACTCCACCACCATTCCGTCTCCGGCACCTGTATAAAAAAATCTAGGATCACAGCCTTCCGTCAACGCATAGATACAGTCATTGTGCCCTGTTAGTGTTTGTAATTTATTAACTTCTATTTTTGACATATATTGGACGGAGACTTTCGGTGCCCTTCTGGCTTATGAAAACAAAAATAGAAAAAATTGACTCGTCCTCGGCTTTGGCCATCAAGATTATCGAAACTCAGGATGAAAATGAGTTGGATTTCCTCAGCTTTCGTGAAAAACTAGCTTACGCAAATATTTCTCATCTGGAAAAAAGGAGGGAATGGGCAACAGCTAGAATGGCAATTCGAGATGCTCTGGATGTGCTGCATGTTCCTTATCCAGGCTTCTTCAAAGATGAGCATGGCAAATCGCAAGCTATGAATGGCCATGGGTATATGTCACTTTCGCACACGATGGGCTATGCAGGAGCTATCTATCATCGGGACAATCCAGTCGGTATTGATATGGATTTGATTCGGGAAAAAATTCTGAGAATCGGATTTCGATTTCTGGAACAATCCGAATTGGACTTTCTGGAAAAAGATCCGCTACATTACACCATGGCTTGGTCAGCTAAGGAATCTATCTTCAAATGTCAGGGAAAGCGTGGAGTATCCTTTCGTGAAAACATATTGTTGGAACCATTTGATTCGAAGGCAGGAATCATCAAAGGCAAGATCCGAGGTACGGATTATACCGATCATCATTACACAGTACAAGTTCGGGTGATCTCGGATGTCGTACTTACTTACACCATTTGGTAAATGAAATCAAGCATGACCCAAGCGACACACAGAAGGATGATTATAATACATGCGAGATTCCATCTGACCTTTTAAAATCAAAATATATACAGATGAAAAAACTAAGCTTAGTACTTCTTATTCTTCTTTCCTCCACTTTTTCACTTTCTGCCCAAGATCTGCAATCCATAAATCTCACAGATGCGGTTACAGGCAAAGTGATCAATATTCAATCGCAAATTAAAGGAAAAGGATTGGTGCTGATTTTTCATAGTTTGTCTTGTCCCTTTGCGAAAATGTATGAATCCCGCATGATAGCTTTGCGCAGCAAATACCAAAGTCAGGGATTTACCTTCATGCTGGTGAATCCTGAGGTCAGCGGCAAATCGGAAGATCAGGCAGCTTTGCGAAGCTACATCGACGAATCGGACATGAATATGCCGTATTTGATAGATGAAAATCAGGCGCTGAGCAAATATTACAAAATCACCAAAATACCCGAAGTGGTATTAATCACCTCTGGACCAAGCGGTGCAGTCGTTAGTTACAGAGGTGCTTTGGATAATAATCCCCAGGCGGAAAGTGCCGTATCAGCGAAGTATCTTGATAGAGCAATGGATTCCATCTTGAAAGGTGAGGCCCCAAGTCCTCCACAAGCCAGAGCTGTAGGATGCAATCTGAGAACCTATTGAGAATTCAGGAGCGCTATTAGCTCTTGAATTTCTTGCACTTTGTCAGACTCGCCGAGTTTCTCGAAGGAATTTTCCAGATTTCTGAACATTCGCAGCATAATCTGCAAATGGGAACAGGGCTCGAAGTAATCCTCTTTCGGCTCTATCTTCAACTGTTCCAAGTAGTTAAAAATATCCTTTCTACTGAAAATCAACCCCTTATTGAAAGCATTGATGTAGAATGTGACATCAGCTGATTTATAAGTAAGCACAAATAGATTTGGGAGATTCACACCATAAATCGGCAAGCCGAGTTTCTTGGCTACAAGCAAATAAATCGAGCATAAAGTGAGAGGATTTCCACGCTTGGAATCCAACACGGACGACAGCATGCTATTGGCTGGCGAGTGAAAATTTTTGGTATTGGCTGAGAAACGAAGTGTATTGAACAAGACATTGTTGATCGCCCGCACCTGTTCGTAAGGTGTCAAATCACTTTTGAAAGCTGTCCAGACATCAAAGTAAATCTGGTGCATTTCAGCATTCAGCTTTGCATATTCCAAATCTGGATACTGATAACTATTGATGATCCAAAGTCCCGTGAGCAAGTCGCGATCATCGGTATCTCTCCAATCGATCAACCTTTCTTTTAACAGCGAAAACTGAAGATCGTGAACCAATTCTTCAATCTCTTTCTGAATATCAGGATTGAAGCTATTCTCCCATTTTTTCTCCAGAAAAGGAATAATCTCGTTGCCCAGAGAAATAATCCGATCCCGCACATGCATTCTCACGTCACGATCTGAATCATCCAATAAGGAAACCAGGGCATTTAATTCTCCGGGTGTCAATTCACTCATAGTCAAAAGGCTAATGATAATGGGATAAAATTGTTTGTGTATTCGTGGTTGGGTTCAGCAATAAATTAAGAAAATAAAATCAAAGTAGTGGATTGTCACCGATTTTCTCCTTTGAAAAAACCCTCAGCGACTAACTATATAAGTTGCCACCACGGGAAATTATTCCATAAGATGTATTCCACCAGCCAATTCTTTCTCATTCGGCTTCTCAAACCAACTTTCCATAAAATCAAAATTTTCTTTACTTACTTCAAACTCGAACGTTGATCCTTTTTCATTATTTCGTTTCATCACTCTACTCAGCCGAGTTTCTCTTGAGATGTCCAAAAAATGAGTTTTTACTTCGATCTCATTCAATTCCGCAAATTTTCTGAATTTCTCTCGGTGCTCAAATTTGGAAAGTCCTAAGTCAAGAATAGAATCAGTTTTTGAATCCTCTAACTGCTCAACTAAATCCATGATTACTTTTTCCGCCCGTTCAATTCTTTCGAGAAACCATTCTAATCCGTCATTCGGTTTTTTGTCCACAAGAAAAAGTGCGTTATTCCATTTATCTATCGAGAAAATAACACCATTTGTCTTTCTTTTTAATTCGGTTGAATAGGTGGTTTTTCCAGATCCTGTGTTTCCAACAATTAGATGAATCATTTCGGCTTGTTCAAATGAGTGGCAAACTGTTAATTAAGTAACTTAAAACCTCTTAAGTCTGGATTACTCCGACGTTAAATCTTTCAGTAATCGGTGCATGATTCGCTGCTTCTATACCCATGCTGATCACCTTTCTAGTCTCCCTAGGATCGATCACTCCATCCACCCAAAGTCTTGATGCGGCATAGTAGGGGCTCAGTTCCTCTTTGTATTTTGAAGTGATTTCGTCTAGTAATTCCTTTTCATCTTCAGGGGAAATCACTAGCCCCTTCTTCTTCAATCCAGCCACTTTAATCTGAAGTAAGGTATTTGCAGCAGCTGCTCCTGACATCACTGCCATCTGAGCCGTAGGCCAAGAGTAAATCAGGCGAGGATCATACGCTTTGCCACACATGGCATAGTTGCCAGCTCCGTAACTGTTACCCAGAATAAAGGTGAATTTTGGAACAACAGAATTTGCCATCGCATTCACCATTTTCGCTCCGTCTTTGATGATACCACCATGCTCTGCTTTGCTTCCCACCATAAATCCGCTGACATCCTGGAGGAAAACGAGCGGGATTTTACGCTGGTTGCAATTCATAATAAATCGAGCGGCTTTGTCAGCTGAGTCAGAATAAATCACTCCACCCATCTGCATTTCTCCCTTGGAAGTTTTGACAATTTTGCGCTGATTAGCGACTATTCCAACAGCCCAGCCGTCAACTCTGGCTGTCCCGCAAATCAAAGTTTTTCCATAATCGGCCTTGTACTCATCAAAGTCTCCACCATCAATGAGTCCTCTTATGATCAGTAGCATATCATAAGGCTTCACTCGCTCTGTTGGAAAAGTAGCTATAAGTTCTTCACCCGTCATGCCTGCCTTTTGGGGTTCGGCACGGTCAAAACCTGCGGTTGGATTGTGTCCTATTTTATCAAAAATCTTTCGGATCGCATCCAGACAATCCTGATCTGTATCGTATTTATTATCTGTCACTCCAGAAATCTCGCAGTGTGTAGTTGCTCCGCCTAGCGTTTCATTGTCGATCGTCTCTCCAATTGCTGATTTCACCAGATAAGAACCTGCAAGGAAAATGGATCCTGTTTTATCCACGATCATCGCTTCGTCAGACATGATCGGAAGGTAAGCTCCTCCTGCTACACAACTGCCCATGATCGCGGCAACCTGTACTATTCCCATCGCCGACATTTTAGCATTATTGCGGAATTGTCTTCCAAAGTGTTCCTTATCTGGGAAAATTTCATTTTGCATGGGGAGAAAAACGCCTGCGCTATCGACTAGATAGATCACAGGAATCTGATTTTCCATGGCAATTTCCTGCGCACGAAGGTTTTTCTTGGCAGTCATGGGAAACCATGCTCCTGCCTTCACTGTAGCATCATTGGCAACGATCATACACATCCTTCCACTCACATAGCCAACTCCCGTCACCACTCCTCCTGAGGGACATCCACCCTCTTCGGCATACATTCCATCGGCGACAAACGCTCCTACCTCCAAAAATTCCGTGTTTATATCACGCAAATAATCAATTCGCTCACGAGCCGTAAGCTTTCCCTTGGCATGTTCTTTTTGTATTCTTTTGGCACCTCCGCCCAGCTTCACTTGTTCATACTTTTTCTGCAAAGCTTGAAGCAAGTCGTCCATGCTGGAGTTGGCATTCTGATTAGTTGGTGTCATTAGTCAAATGTGGGTTTAGAAATCAATACCATCGCATAGCACGAATAATTTAACCTCAAAGTTAAAAAAACATTCATGAATTAGTGAAAAGTGGCAGCAGCAGTCTCAGTATTCACTCCCTGAAGAGCAATCTAGAAATCACTGGTGCAAGTTTTCAGACTTGAACCAAGCTATCCGACAATTAAAGAATAAACCAAGTCCAGCTTCCGGAGAGGCAGGGCAACTTAGCCCTTTGCTTCACTTTGTGTCTTCGTGGCTAAAAAAAAGCCCTTCTCCAAAATGAAAAAGGGCCTAATGACTGCTTTGAAGACTGGAAATTAATTTGCCTCAATCGAGTCTTTATACTCTTTGATAGAACGGTAGATAGCAGAAGCCATGTATTCTTTACCTTCTTGACTCATCAAGAATCTTTCTTCCTCAGAGTTGGATAGAAATCCTAATTCCACCAAAACTGAAGGCATCGAAGGAGTCCACAGTACATAGAATGGCCCTTGCTTCACACCTCGGCTTTTACGGCCAACTCTATCTTTAAACTGAGTCTCTACATGATCTGCCAAGGTTACTGAATTCTCAAAGTGAACTTTAGACATCAAATTGAACATCATATAAGACTCTGGAGAAGTTGGGTCAAAGCCTTCGTAGTTTTCCTCGTAGTTATCCTCCAAAAGGATTACGGAGTTTTCACGCTTTACTATATCAAAATTGGCATCAAAATGCTTTGTACCCATGACGAATGTCTCTGTGCCGAAAGCTGATTTATTGGGAGCAGAATTTGAATGGATCGACACAAAAAGATCTGCCTTGTTATTGTTGGCGATCAGCGGGCGATCTTTGAGTGAAGGGAAGCTATCGTCATCGCGAGTGTAAATAACTTCGACATCAGGTAGATTTTCTTTGATGTATTTCCCCACGAGTAAAGTCACCGCTAGATTGATGTCCTTCTCTCTTGATCTAGATCCCACATTACCAGGATCTTTACCTCCGTGGCCGGCATCGAGAACGATTTTTTTCATCCGAAACTTCGGCATCATCGATTCGTTTGTGATAAATCCGCCAAATACTATGGGAATACATAATATGAGACAAAGAAGAATTTTTTTGTTTTTGGACCGTTCCATGAGGGCAATAAAATTAACTTTACACGAAATTTCACTCAAATTTAACTAAAGCGTAAGCAACAGTGCAGGGATTCAGGCTCTTCTTATTTTGCTTTTATGGGCTATTGATTGTTCCGCTAGTGGCGACTGCACAAAATCCCGTTCGCAAACTTGAAGAAAAGCCATTAACGCTTCCCGACACATTGATATCGCCTTCGCGAGACTTGATGGCTTTGGACACTTTACCAAATTCTACCGATACGCTCGCGCTGTCTGATTCGACAAATATTATGCCTAGGAGTGATATCTCTACAGATATTACTTATTACGGAGAAGATAGTATCGTATCTGATTTTACGGAGAACAAAATTTACCTCTACAATCAAGCATGGTTTGAATACGGAACGATGAGGTTGGAGGCAGATCTTATTGTGATAGATTGGGAGAATTCCGAACTGTATGCATCCGGTGTCACCGATAGCTTGGGCAAGGTGACTGGAAATCCATTCTTCAAAGACGGTCCATCATCCTATGAAATCCGCAAAGAAATGAAGTATAATTTCAAAACTCAGAAAGCCATCATCAAAGACGTGGTCACGGAGCAGCAAGACGGTATTCTTCGCGGAGAAACGATTAAGAAAATGCAAGATGGCAGTGTGTATTTGGCAAATGGATATTACACTACTTGCACACTCACCATTCCACACTACCACGTTGCTTCCAATAAAATCAAGTCCATAGAAGGTGGGCAGGTAGTTACTGGGCCTTTCAATCTATATTTTAATGGTATTCCTACCCCACTTGGATTGCCATTTGGCATTTTACCCAACACACCTGAGGAAAAAGCTACTGGATTAATCTTCCCTTCCTATGGGCAGGAGCAAAAAAGGGGACTTTACCTACGTGATTTGGGCTACTATTTTGCCTTCAATGACTTCATCCATGCGCGTATCACCGGCGATATATACTCTAACGGAGGCTGGGGTCTCAAATCACAAGCTGCCTACAAGAAGCGCTATAGATTTGGTGGATCTTTCAATATTGACTTTCAAAAATTCAAATCTCCGGAAACTGAGCTGAATCCTGTAGATTATAATACGTTCCGAATTCAATGGTCTCACAATCCTGAATCTCGTGGAAACAGTAGATTTTCAGCTTCTGTGAATGCCGGCTCCACAAGTTATTTCAATAACATCGTCAACCCGAATAATTACACAAACAATGTGACAGCTGATTTGTCTTCGACAGTCAACTATTCCAAAACTTTCACAGGAACGCCATTCTCATTCGGCGCGAGTATGCGGCATTCGCAGAGTGTACAGACTGGAGAAGTTCAACTCAGCTTGCCAACAATGAACCTGAGTATGAATAGGCAGAATCCTTTCAAAAATGTGAAATTTGAGCCCTTGAAAACCTTGAATATTGCCTACAATTTTGACCTTCAGAATTCCATCACCAATAAAGTAACACAGGAATTTGGAGTAGACCCAAACTTAATTGAGAATTCCGGCGACCCAGAATTGGTGCCTTTCACGCCCGCTAATTTTGGCTATCTGCTGCAAAATGCAAACAACGGTGCAAGGAACCGAATCCCTGTAAGTTCAAATTTCAGCCTTTTCAAATATTTCACTGGTACGGCATCCGCCAGCGTAACAGAACTTTGGTATCTCAATAGGATCAATTACTTCTATAATCCATCCGAAGAGCGAGTGGATAAAATCTTAGAAGATGGATTTAACCGTGTGACATTTTATTCCAGCTCTTTCAGTTTAAACACCAACATCTATGGATTTTTCAACTTCAAGAAGGGAAAGGTCCAAGCCATTCGTCAGCATATTCAGCCTTCTCTTAGCTTCAATTTTTCGCCTGACTTCTCGGCGCCCTCCTTTGGCTATTTTCAGGAAGTGCAGGTTAATGAACAAGGCGATACTCGTTTATTTTCTCGTCAACAAGGCTTCTCCTTTGGTGGTGCTCCGCTGGGTGAGAGCAGGGCAATGAGTTTTAGTATTCGAAGTGTGCTGGAAGCGAAAATCCTCGACAAATCGGATTCTACCGGTGAAAATCCTACCAAGAAAATTCCAATTTTGGAAAACATCGACCTAAGTTCCAGCTATAACTTTGCCGCAGATTCTTTTAACCTTGCTCCGATTCGAATCAGTGCACGAACAAGCTTTTTTGACAGAAGATTATCCGTAAACATGAGTACCACACTCGATCCCTACTCCACGGAAGCTTACACGAACAGAAGTGGTACAGAAACCTTTCGGGCTATCAATGAATTTGCCTGGAAAAATGGAATGGGAATCGGGACAATCCGAAATGCTTCTCTAAACATGAATGCCTCAATCAATCCCAACAGTGCGCAAAACCAAGGTGAAGTCAGAGATGAACTCACCAATGAATTCATGCAGCAAGGGGGCGTAATGGATGATTTTGTGCAAAGTGAAATCAATAGGATAGCAACCGATCCAAGCCAATACATAGATTGGAGCATTCCTTGGAACGTTTCATTTGGTTATGTGCTTTCTTACAGCAAACCAGTGTCGGGGAGGCAAAATATCACTCAAACGATTAGCATAAATGGAGATTTTTCGTTGTCTGATAAATGGAAGATCAACTTCAACACGGGTTTTGATGCGCAAACAAAGGAGCTAACACAAACGATGATCGGTATAGCGAGAGACCTGCACTGCTGGCAAATGAATGTCAACTGGGTTCCTTTTGGTGCATTCACTTCCTACAATATTGACATCCGTGTGAAATCGACTATCCTTCAGGATTTGAAGGTATCGAGGAGAAGATCGTTTTTTGACAGATGATTTGATCCTTTTAGTTAACGGGATTACCTGCACGAAATCCGTCCCGACAGCTATGGAACGCTACACTCGCGATCTACTCAGCGGCATAGTCATACATCTCGGTCCTCCAAGACCTCTTGAAAGCTCCGAAGAAGGGATCTCCAAAACCTCCACTCCCATCTCGCGAAGAGCCCTGTTAGTATGGATGTTTCGATTGTATGAGATGACACGCCGTGGACCGATTGCAAATACATTGGCACCATCAAACCACTGCTCACGCATGGCATAATCCGGATTTCCGTCTGCCGTATGAAGAATCTCCAAGTGCGCGATTTCCCGTTCCAAAATCGTCAATAGCGATTCCTTTAATACCTCCCGCTTGATGATAACTTTGTCCTCGCGAATTTCCTTCAACGTATAAAGCGAAGTCTGCAAAACGGAGTTCAACGCATCGGGATAAGTCAAGGCCAGATTCTCATCTAAAATGGTGAAAACCGTATCCAAATGCATGTATTGACGCTTTTGAGGAAGATGCACTTCATAAACCCGCTCCACTGTACCTTCTCCTAGCAGGGCTTTTGCTGCGTGATAAATCGCCTTTTCATCGGTACGCTCCGAGTTGCCGATCGCAACAGCCTTCTGGGAAAGGATGATCACATCGCCGCCTTCAATACTCGGAGGATTATGCATTCCTTCCAAAGGATAAAGCTTATTGATATGGTCTTTAAAGTCTGGATGATTTTCAAAAATAGTCCGAAGCAAATCTGCTTCACGTTGCCTGCCCTCCATTTTCATACTTGAAAAAATAATCCCTCCAGGTGTCACTGCCATAGGGTCACGCTGGAAATACAAATTCGGGCAAGGAGTAATAGCGAAAGCGTAATCCATCAATTCACCGGGATTTAGTTTTGGTATTTTACGTCTCAATTCATGGATTTTCAAACCACCAGTGAGTATACCTGCGCATTCGGCCGTAGAATATCGTTCGAGTATCGCTTCAGCCAGATGTGATAGCCCAGATCTTTGAAGTGCATTTTGCATCAATTTGAGTAGAATCTGCTCATCATAAAGTACTCGAATCAAGAGTTCTCTCAGCTGATAAACCATCGCTCCCGTTGATGATTTAATCAAGTCCGAAAAAGTATCGTGTTCTTTCTGAAGTGCTTCGAGATATGGCACATCATCAAATAGTAAATATTCCTTATTATATGGGGTCAATCGGTCAATTTCCTTTCCGGGCCTATGCATCAAAACAGCTTTGAGCGTACCAAATTCTGAGTTGAGTCTGAGATTCATTTGATTAAGATATTTGCATGATTTGATTTGATAAATTATCATTTTTCTAATTATAATACCACTTATCAGAAAATTTTCATGATAAATATTTCATCGATATTCATATTTGGGTGATAACTCTTGTAAAAGTTGCTTCGATTTTAGACTAGAAAACTCATCTCGAACATAAAAACTGATCAATCGTGGGCAATTTCACTTTCAACCGAAAAATTTCCTATGAGTTCTGAGCTCATCCTTTTTAACATACCTTGCGTAGGTTAAACTGAAACGAAAAACATTCTTCATTACCCTATCTCAAAAACCATGTTCAAACGAATTACTCAAGTCTTTACTATATCAAGCTACCTGCTACTCAGTGGATGTGCTACAGTCACGCAGATTACGGATGCTATGTCTCAGTCAATGTTGACACCATCTAATACAGAAATCAACTCAGCGCTGAAGGAAGCCCTACAACAAGCAACAGGAATAAGCTCCGAAAGACTTAACCTGAAAGATGGCTACTTAAATAACCTGGATGTAAAAATCCTTTTTCCGCCTGAGGCAAAGCAAATAGAAAATACGCTTCGAACATTAGGGCTTGGATCTATGGTAGATCAAGTCGTGGTCAGCGTAAACCGGGCAGCTGAAGATGCAGCAATTCAGGCCAAGCCGATTTTTCAAAGCGCTATCAAGCAAATGACCATTCAAGATGTGAAAAATATTCTTTTGGGAGAAAACAATGCTGCTACTCAGTATTTCTCTAAAACCACTAGCGACAGTTTGAATGCGGTCTTTTCACCTGTTATCGACAGAAGTCTAAAAAAAGTGGACGCCACCAAATATTGGGAAGATGCCACCACCCGTTACAATAAGGTTCCTTTTGTAAAGAAAGTGGATACAGACCTGACTAGCTACGTTACTCAAAAAGCAATTGATGGGCTTTTTATTGAAATCGCCAAAGAAGAATTGAAAATCCGTGAGCAGGTTTCTGCCCGAAAATCGGCGCTATTACAAAAGGTATTTGGCTATGCCGAGAAGGAAAGAAAGTAAATTGAGATCGAATTCAAATTAAGTGTCAACAAAAAAAACCGAGCTTTTTTAGCTCGGTTTTTTTTGTTTTATATGAATTGAATTCTACAGATTCTCAAAAATTAAGTTGATTATTTTCCTACGACTTTGATCAGCATGCCCTTGTCCAATTGATCTGTCAAAAGCATTCCGTTAAGAAGGGCGAGTTCTTCAAAGCGCTCGGCTGGCATACCATAATTCTGAAAAGCTGCCTGTAAGCTCATCTGCTTGGGAACAGTTTTGATCTTTATAATATCGGGTTTGCGATTTAGTTTTTCGGAATCCCGCAATTCCTGAAATTTACGGATAGTGCTTAAAAATACCGGTTGATAAGAGCCAAACTTTGAAATATCCGAAACTCCCATGAGGCTGTAAATATTACCATCAAACTGGATAAGAGACGAAAGAACCCGAGTAGTAACTTCCTCCTGCTTCTGATCGGCAACCATGATTACTGCAGGCAATCCATTAATAGTCTCCTTGTTGGATTCCACCATAGTCAATTTGTATCGTTCCAGAACGGCATTCGCTGCTTCCTCCAAGGTAGCACCAGGCGCTAAGGTGAGCATCATGATGGCATCTCCATCCTTTGGAGCCATTCGAAACTGTTGGGGAGTGTTTTGATGACTCCAAGATGTCGGGATTGGAAACTGTATTTTCAGTACTGGATGAAAGAATGAATTATTTTCCACAAATCCCTGCTTTGGATCTGCTCCTACTATAAGGCCATCAATTTTCCTCAAATAACTGTCACGATTTATTTCAAATTCAGTCATTTTAGATTTTTCCTGCCATGCTTCCGCCATTCGCTCTACCGTGGCATTTCGCTCTTCCGGAGAAGGGTGTGTGGAAAGAAAAGGCGGGATTTCGCCAGCTCCAGAATTTTCCTGTTGACGCTCTAATGTTTCAAAAAAGCCAGCCATTTCAGTGGCATCATACCCGATTTGAGAAGAATAATCTACACCTAACTTATCAGATTGGCGCTCCGCATCTCTCCCGAATTTCAATAACGCCAGCTGCATTCCTTGGGACAAAGGCTCTACGAATTGACCGAGCTCGGGTACCAATATAATCCCTGCTAAGAGTCCTATTTGACCAAATAACTGATTTCTTTGCTGAATCACTGAGTGCCTGGCAGAAACATGTCCGATCTCATGACCTAAAACTCCCGCAAACTCCGCTTCATTATTGAAGTGCGCCATAATACCTCTCGTGAAATATACAAAGCCACCAGGGACCGCAAAGGCATTAATGACGGGGGAATCAACTATTTTGAACTCATAGTCTAATTTTGGACGGTGTGAGATTGCCGCCATTTCATTACCCTTAGCTGTGATAAACTCTTGGAGTTGGGGATCATCATATAGGCCGAAGAAGGCCACAATTTCCGGGTCAGACTGCTGTCCCATAGCGACTTCCTGAGCTACAGACATCAGTACAATCTGCTTTTTTCCGGTGACAGGATTGATCGCACAAGCGCTTAAACTCAACAGTATTAATACCGAACAAAGGTTTAGGAAATCCTTAAAAGGTCTCATATGATCACAAGTTTTAGCGGTTAGATTATAAGGGTATATGGAAAATTTCATTCCAATTTATTTCCTAAATGAAAAATTGTTTTTTTATTCTTTGGCTAAAGTGCTTCTTTTTATCCAGGGAAAGGTGATTTTATTCACTGAATGTAGTTTACGTTTTCAATTACCACCTACTATCCAAATCAGTTTGGGATTCAACTAGCTACCCTACTTCAAAAGCTCAAGCACGGTCAGGCAGTTGAGGCTTGGCCTAAAATCTTTAATCTCTTCATTTCCAAATGGCTAATCGTGGTTTGACTGCGTTGAAGTCCCCCTCTAAATAATCCTCATAAAATTCTTTTTTTAGACTCATGAAGCAGCAGAATCAACATTCCTGATGGAAAGATATTGGACAAAATGCAACTTTAGGTTATCACAATGATCAGTTTAACCAATTACAGCATACAAGGGGATAAAAACTACATTTCAATTTTATCGATGACTCGGAGAAGACTATTGATTTTGATCCTTTTATAGAAGAAGATAAACTAAGCCAGCCACTTTTAGAACCTGCATATTTCCAGAAAATTGCACTTTATGAAAATGGCCGAGACATATACTGGCCAGATGATTTTGATTTTTGTACTGATTTTTTACATCAGTATCAGATGAAAAGGTGTTGGTGAAGGAGTAGAGGTAATCAGCTGGATTTAAGTCACCAATAAAAAACACATTCGAAATTTTCACCATTGTCAACGGGATTATGGAATCAAGTCTTATGAGAAAATGAAAGGGTAGAAGTCTGTGCGCTACCCAATTAGAAACTGTAAGCCGTTTTTTGCGATCGCACTATTTAATAATCATTTTTATTCCGTGAATAACTTTTAATTCTGTAATTCTCAATTAATACAGAATAAAAGATTAATTATTTTACTTTTGGTGCATGGAAAAAAGTGGAATGAAATTCAAGTGGAAAGTAGCTTTTCTAATTACTATTGCAGCTCCTGTCTTGGGTTTGTTTTGGAAGCACAGTCAACCTATCCTTGAAAATTTTGGAACAGAAGACCAATTGGTCTTTGCGGATATAGCTTGGTTGCTTACTGCCTCCTGTTTGGTTTTGCTGATGACTCCGGGACTTTCTTTGTTCTATGGAGGAATGGTTGGTAAGAAAAACCTCATTTCCACCATGCTTCAGAGTTTCATTTCTTTGGGTGTAGTCACCATGCTTTGGGTGGTCGTAGGATTCAGCATTGCCTTTGGTGACCCAATAGGTATCACTATCGATGGCGTGAAATACGGGATTTTCGGCAATCCATTTCAATACCTATTCTTTGATCAGGTCGCAGAACTGCCACATAAAACACTTGGGCCAACGATCCCATTTATCCTATTCGCATTATTCCAGATGAAATTCGCAGTGATCACACCCGCGATCATCACGGGGTCTTTTGCGGAGCGGGTTAGATTTATAGGCTACCTTTTCTTTATAGGGATTTTCTCCGTATTCGTTTATGCACCGCTTGCACATATGGTCTGGCATCCAAATGGACTGATTGGCTCCTACTTTGGCGTACTTGATTTTGCTGGAGGAACTGTCGTTCATATTAGCGCAGGTCTTGCGTCGTTGGCTGGTGCATTGTTTTTGGGAAAAAGAAACAAACCCAACCACGAGCCTTCCAATATCACTTATGTACTCTTAGGAACAGGAATGCTGTGGTTCGGCTGGTTTGGATTTAATGCAGGATCTTCTTTTGGAGCAAATGCAACAGCAGCCTTAGCCTTTGCGACTACGACGATAAGTTCAGCCACAGCGATGATGACTTGGGTGCTATTTGACAGAATTCAGGGAAGAAAAATATCCGCACTTCAAGCATGTATAGGAGCCGTAGTCGGACTGGTAGTGATCACTCCAGCTGCGGGATATATCACAGTTCCTGAAAGTTTCTTTTTTGGAGCAGTAGGTGCGATTGTTTCTAATATGGCAATGCATGCAAAGTTTTTGAAGAAAATAGATGACACCCTAGACGTATTTGCCTGCCACGGAATCGGTGGAATAATGGGTATGATCCTGACAGCAATTTTCGCAGGCAAAGAAGGCTCTAGCCTACTTCATGGAGGCTGGGCTATTTTCGGATCACATATGCTCGTATTGGTCGGAGTATCTATCTTTTCTTTTGGGATGGCTTATGCGATTTTCTTCGTTCTGAATAAGTTTGTCACGCTTCGCGTAAGGCCAGAGTACGAAGAAATAGGATTGGATATTTCGCAGCACGGGGAGAGTATTTAAAGACATAGTGCTATCGCAATTAAAGTCCTGAAATACCATCTCGGAGGTTAGGGTTTAAAAATCATAAAAAAGCACCTTCTAAGTGAATTGAAAGGAACTTTTTTGATGTGTGACTTAAAATAACTTGAAGTAAGAAAGTCCAAGCGAAAAAATTAGATTGGTAATGATTTAAGCTTGGAGAGAATTTTTTTTGCAATTTCAATTTTATCTTTAAACAGTTCCTTTCCTTTTAAGGATTCAGCACTCTTCCTTATGCGATTTCTTTTAGCCTTTTGCTTACTATTTAACTCTACCATTCTCTTTGCTCAAGAAACTCTCGTCTTTGAAGGAGGAAAAGAAGGTCATGCGATCTATAGAATCCCAGCCATTATTTCAATTCCTAACGGAGACTTATTAGCATTTGCAGAAGGTAGAGTTAATGGATTCGATGATTTCGGAGATATCAACCTCGTAATGAAGCGGAGTTCCGATCAAGGAAAAACTTGGTCTCTCCTCCAAACAATCGTAGACTTCGACAGCCTACAGGCAGGAAATCCTGCCCCAGTGATCGATTTGCACGATCCGGAATTTCCAGAAGGTGTGATTTATCTTTTTTACAATTCGGGAAACAACCACGAATATGATGTTCGATTGAATAAAGGCGTACGGGAGGTTTGGATGATTCGGTCCTTGGATTTAGGGAAAAGCTGGGAAGATCCAGTGAATATTACAACCCAAGTCCACAAACCTAATAACCCCAAGTTCAATCCAAACTATACGAATCCTGCAGATTGGCGCCACTATGCTAATACGCCCGGACATGCCTTCCAATTCCAAAAGGGTAAATTCAAAGGCAGAATCTTCGTGGCTGCAAATCATTCTGAAGGGAATCCTCAAACGAATTCAAAGGATTACCAAGCTCATGGATTCTTTACTGATGATCATGGAAAATCCTTTCAAATTTCCGAATCAATCCAATTCCCTGGCTCAAATGAATCTATCGCCGCAGAACTTCCTGAAGGCCGAATGATCATGAGCACCCGAAACCAACGCGGAGATATTCGCCAGCGGATCTTGGCCTTTTCAGAAGATGGAGGGGCCACATGGTCGGAACAATATTTTGAGGAAAGTCTCACTGATCCGGTTTGTCAAGGCTCGATACTCTCTTTTGAAGATGAAAATGGGGATACAATTTTGGCACATTCAAATAACTCCAATCCAAATGAAAGAAATAACCTTACTATCAAATGGAGTAAAGATTTAGGCAAATCCTGGATAAAACCAACCGAAATAGATCAAAAGAAAATACCCAAAAACACTACTTGGACTGCCTATTCCGATTTGGTTTATCTTAGTAAAAATCAGATGGGGATTCTATACGAAAGAAATGATTATCAAGAGATTGTATTTAAAGGAGTTGAAATTCCTGCATTCTAACAATTCATACTATCAAGATATTTACGGTAGTAATTCTTCACCAATAAACCATTTTTTCAACTTTTCAATTTTATATTCCTGCTTTCACTCTTGGGATCACTTCTTCCCCTATCAATTCAATCGCATTTTTCAGTTGGGCATGACTCAGATTGGCGTTATCCATTTGGAAGCTAAATCGGTCGATACCACCAAGAGCTTCGCTGTGACGAAGTATTTTCTCCACAACTTCGGCTGGACTTCCAACAACCAAGGCTCCTAATTCTCCGACTTGCGTATTAAAGTGATTTCTTGTGACAGGAGGCCAACCTCGTTCTTTTCCAATCTTGGTAAACGTCTCAGCATAGCCGGGATAGTATTCTTCTACGGCTGTTTCGGTGGATTCCGCTACATATCCCAAGGAATGCAAACCCACTTTCAATTTCTCAGGCGCATGTCCTGCTTTGGCCCCAGCCTGACGATACATGTCAATCAATGGCCGGAATCTATGAGTCTCGCCTCCAATCACAGCCACCATCAATGGCAACCCCAAAAAACCTGCTCTCACAAAAGAGGCCGGCGTCCCTCCCACTCCCTGCCAAATCGGAAGTGATTCTTGCAAAGGTCTTGGATAGATGGCTTGCTGAGTTAATGGCGCACGGAATTGACCTTTCCACGTAACGATTTCCTCATCTCGGATCTTCAAGAGCAATTCCAGTTTCTCGGAAAAAAGTGCATCATAATCATTCAATCTCAAGCCAAAAAGTGGGAAGGCTTCCGTAAAGGATCCACGTCCCGCGACGATTTCAGCACGACCATTGGAAATCAAATCTATGGTAGCAAACTCCTGAAACACCCGAACAGGATCGGCAGCACTCAAGACTGTCACCGCAGAAGTCAGTTTGATTCGAGAAGTTCGAGCAGCAGCTGCCGCCAAAATAATCGCAGCCGCAGAATCCAAAAACTCTTTCCGATGGTGCTCTCCTATTCCAAAGACATCCAAACCCATTTCATCCGCATAGACGATCCTGTCAATGAGTTCGGTCAAAGATTTCCTACGGTTTTCAGTTTGACTATCCGCTCCAGCTGGAGCTGCTGCGGCAAAACTATCTATTCCTATTTCCATGGCTTGCCCTTATTTATTTCCACTTAACCATCAACAAACTTTTTCAATTCCATTTTGAGTTTCGCTCATTTGAAAAGATTGAAACAAGCTTTTCGAGTCTCGCTATCTTCTGCTCTTCGAGTCCAGATCGCTATCGCGGATGTAATCTCGAAGGTCGATCTGAAGATTTGCAATCTTCAAAATCAAAAAGTCTACTCCCATCTTCAATTATCCAGCCTTGGGAGAAGTTGGACAACTGCGTTAAAAAAAGGTCAATCGCTTTGTGTTCTTTGCTAAACATAGGTTAGTGAGCTTATTGAACTATGGTGTCCTTCGCTGTAAAAAAAACTTGAGTTATCCTCATAACCTCGTTTAGTGACCTTGTCAAACTATGGTGTCCATCCCGGTGGAAAAAAGCTTTGTGCACTTTGCGTAACCTTAGCGCCCTTCTCGGTTGAAAAATACTTTCGATAAAAATTCACTTGATGCTCAAAGGCTAATTCCCTACCTTTTAAAACTTTACCCAAAAAACCCATCCTATGAAAAAGAATGCTATCTCACTTTTACTCCTTTGCTTAATCTCTCTAAGCTTTTCCTGCAAGCAGGAAGAACAAAAGACTGAAGAAATCCCAAAAGAGCGATCCGAAACACTTCTCAAAGATTATGTAAATGGGCCAAGCCCAGATTTTTCTTACGAAATCATACACTCCGTGCCCGGTGAGGAATATGATTTTCACGTTCTCCGCATGGTTTCCCAAAACTGGCTTACCACTGACTTGGTCGACCAAACAGAATGGTGGCATTGGGTATCCATTGTTGTACCTAAGGATAGCCCTTTTGACACCAGTCTGATCTGGATTGGCGGCGGAAGTACAGGCACCAAAATGCCCATGGAACCCGATGGCCTAATTTTAGCCGCTGCGATGCAGACTAATTCCATCGTGGCAGAGATCCATAACATCCCTTTCCAGCCTTTAACTTTTGCCAATGATTCCTTAGGTAAGCGGACAGAAGATGCAATAATTGCCTACGGCTGGCGCAAATTTCTAGAAGGTGGAGCAAAAGACGAGGATGCAATTTGGCTAGCGAGATTACCCATGACCAAGGCAGTGAAGCTGGGAATGGATGCGGTGACTGAGGTCGTGGAGAAGAATTACCAAAAAAAGATCAACTCTTTTGTGGTCGGCGGAGCATCCAAGCGGGGATGGACGACTTGGACAACTGCGGCGACAGATGATCGAGTGGTGGCAATCATCCCCATTGTGATTGACATGCTAAACCTATCGGCATCTTTTGACCATCACTGGAAAAATTACGGTTTCTGGGCTCCGGCGGTCAGCGAATATGTGGAAGAAGGCGTGATGGATTGGATGGGAACTCCGGAGTTTGATCGACTGCTGGAGATTACCGAGCCTTACTCATTCCGAGCGGATTTTGATATGCCAAAACTGCTAATCAATGCAGCTGGGGATCAGTTTTTCCAACCAGATAGCTGGGAGTTTTACTGGAATGAATTGAGTGGCGAAAAGCACATGCAATACGTGCCGAATTTCGGACATGACCTATCGGAGTCGGATGCATTACCCAATATGATTTCATTTTATGCTTCGATTCTGAATCAAACTCCAAGACCAAAGTATCAGTGGGAAGTCATGGAAGACAAAATCCAATTGACCTTAGATCCCGCAGATAAGCCAATCTCGGTTAAAGCGTGGATCGCTTCCAATCCAAATGCACGTGACTTCCGGGTGGATGAGTTTGGACCTAACTGGAAGTCCAACGAAATGAAAATCAACGAATCGGGAACCTATGAATTGGCTTTGGAAAGTCCTGAAAAAGGCTTCAAAGGCTACTTCATCGAGGTGACTTTTGCAGGAAAAACTCCTTTAAAAATTACGAGCGGTGTGGAAGTCATGCCAAGGACTTATCCGTTTCCGGCATACGCACCAAAGCGCAAAATGGATACTGCTGTTAATTAATGCTGATGAAGACTCTTATCAATTACTTCATTCTCCTGCTTTTTATACAAATCTCAATGACGGTCCAAGCTCAAAATCAGGCGAATTACGACGAAAGTAAAGTGCCTGCTTTGGTACTTCCAGATCCTTTTGTAAGTGAAAAAGGAATGCTGATAAATAATTTGGCAGACTGGGAAAAGATCCGGAGGCCAGAAATTTTCCACCTTTTTGAGTCAGTAGTTTACGGGATTTTACCCAAAAATTTTGATGCGATTTCCTTCGAAAAGGTCAATGAAAAAGAGAATCCCTATCCAGATTTGGCTGAGCTTGAAGAAGTAAATATCACAGTTTCCAGAAATGGAAAATCCCACACCATGCGGATCAATCTTTTCCTCCCAAAGGATAAAAAAGGGCCTTTTCCTGTCATTTTGCTGATCAATTACCAACCCACTTATCCCGATGGCAGTTTGGTAGACGAGGCCTTTTGGCCGGTATCGGAATTATTGAAAAGAGGCTATGCCACAGCCTCTTTTCATGCCGAAACTGTCGCACCGGATAATAATGAGACCTATAAAAATGGAATTATAAACACACTTTATCCTGAGCAAATCGGAATGCCAAACGGGATGAAAGCTTATGGGGCTTGGGGCTGGGGATCGATGCGAGCAATGGATTATTTTGAGCAACATCCTCAAATTGACTCTAAAAAATCAATTCTTGTGGGGCATTCCCGAACAGGTAAAGCAGCACTTTGGACCTCAGCAAATGACCCTCGATGGGCAATAACTTACGCCAATGAATCCGGATGCGGAGGCGCAGCACTCTCCCGCAGGAAATATGGGGAAACGGTTGAAGCGATCAATAACCGATTCCCTTATTGGTTTGCGGATAATTTCAAAAAGTACAATGGTAAAGAAGAAACCCTTCCGATTGACCAGCACATGCTTCCGGGATTGATTGCTCCAAGAGCTATTTATTATTCAAGCGCCAAAGGTGACCAATGGGCGGATCCCAAGGGTGAGTTTCTGGGAATCAAGCTTGGAAGCCGGGTTTATTCTGAGATTTATGGAAAGAAAATCGAATTTCCTTCCGAATTCGAAACGCTCAAATCCCCCATACATCAGGAATCCGTCGGTTACCATATTCGGGAGGGAGAGCATAATTTGACTTGGGAAGATTGGTCACATTTTCTGGAGTTTGTGGGAAAGAATTTGAAGTAAAAAGTTTTCTATTGGAGAACCTTTCAAAAATTGTGTATGTTTAACATCATAACTAGACGGACGCTCTTGCATTATGCTACCAACTATCCAAATGCCTCTAATGCATTATTTGAATGGTACCATGAATTTGAAAAGTTGGAGATTAATTCATTCAACGAACTAAAGAGGTTTTATAATAGTGCAAGCCTTGTGAAAGACGATCGAGTCGTTTTTAATATTTCTGGAAATAAATTCAGGCTGGTAGTTCGAATAGTTTTCGAATATAAAGTGGTCCAAATCAAGTGGTTTGGAACACACAAAGAACGATCAAATAAATGTCTCTACGATAAACTTCAAAAAATAACTTATGGAACTCACCGTGATCAAAACAGAAGCCGAATACGATCAGCTATTAGAATGGGTGGATGAACTTTTGGATCAAAAAACATCTCTTGATTCACCGTTAGGTAAAAAACTCGAATTGGCACTTTTGATCCTGCGAAATTACGAAGACACGCATTTTGCCATTCCACTTCCTGATCCTATTGAAGCCATCAGATTAAAGATGAAGGAATTGGGTCTCAAAAACCAAGATTTAGTAGGTAAAATTGGCAGCAAAGGGTACGTCTCTTCCATTCTAAATAAACGTAAACCACTCACGCTAGAAATTGCTAAAATCCTGCATCGAGAGTTAAAAATCCCTGCGGAAATCTTGCTTTCTTGAAACTTGAAGGGTGTTTCATTGAATCGATAAAATCGATTGACCTATGGAAAAGATTATTCTTGCAGTACCTGAAGATAAAATTGATCGATTAAAAAAGGCCTTGTACGAACTCAAAATCGACTATACCCAAGAGAAATTCCGCGTTGAGGTAAATTCATATAAAGCAGAACTGCTTAAAGTCTCTACTTGGAGCGAAGAAGATATTACGGAAATCCAACGATCATTAAGATCCACTCAATTATCCGAGTCGGAAAGGAAGGCATGAGTTAACTTTTTAGAATTAATCGTGCGCTGTGGATTTTACCCGAGAAAATATAAAATCAAAACAGGTGAGTACAGATTAGTTTTACTAAATAAACAAGCTACCTAAACCCAAAATCATAGCTCTTTCAAGATTATTCTAATAATTCAATCTGATAAATATTCCCTGAAAAGAATGAGGAAATCATTCATATTTCTTCATCAAAATTTAATCAGGATTCACCTTCCAAAAAATGAGAAATCTTGATCTTTAGCTTTCAAATACTTACTGGGACAGTCAAACTCGAATCTAACTTATTACCCAATTTTTTTCAAAACCATGAAAATCATACTTACATTCTTTATCCTAATTGGCTTTAGCATTTCCGCATTTTCACAGGAAGTCGATCAGCCGTTGCCTGCTTGGAAAGAAGGATTTTTGGACCTTCATCACATCAACACGGGAAGAGGCGATGCCGCTTTTTTTGTTCTTCCGGATGGCACTACCATGCTGGTGGATGCGGGTGAAGCTACGGAAGATGACCCTCGCACACTATCCGAAAGGAACACTCCCAGATATCCCAATACTTCGAAACTGGCTTACGAATGGATCGTGGATTACATTCAGCAGTTCAGCCCTTCTTCCAAGAAAAGTGTGATTGACTATGCTTTGATGACACATTTTCACTCAGATCACTTTGGCCAAACAAACTCTTACGGGCCTGTTTCGGAGAAAGGCGGATATCAGTTGACCGGTTTGGTTGGTGTAGGAGATCAACTCACTATTCGGAAAATGCTGGATCGTGACTACCCGGATTACAAAAGTAGCGCAGTCAATTTCGGAAAAAAGGAAGACCTCCAGAAACTTGCATCATCAGGAAATTCAACTGCTATTTCTTACATCAATTCGATCCTGAATTATTGGAAATTTCTGGAATTTCAAAAAGCAGAAAATGGAATGGAAGTCGAAAAATTCGCAGCTGGAAAATTGAATCAACTGCATCTAGAGAATCCTGAAAATTACCCAACATTTGCAATCCAAAATATTCAAGGAAATGGATGGGCTTGGACGGGAGTTGATGAGGAAGTATTCGATCTCAAATCCACCAATGAAAATGATCTAAGCCTAGGTTTCAGGATTTCTTATGGAAATTTCGACTATTTCACCGGTGGAGATATCCGAGGAGTCGGTTCATATGGCGAAGCTGATTTCAATAGTGTGGAAAGCAATATCGCTCCAGTCATTGGACAGGTGGATGTCGCCACGTTAAATCATCACGGAAATCGGGATTCCCAAAATCATTTTTATGTGAGGACTCTGAGACCAAGAGTGTGGGTACAGCAATCTTGGTCTTCTGATCATCCTGGCGATGATGTGTTGAGACGAATTACTTCGACAGATCTTTACCCTGGAAAGCGTGATATATTTACCACAAGCATGCTGGAAGCTAATAAACTGGTGATCGGTGATAGGATAGATCAAGTATACGGATCCACACAAGGCCATATTTTAATCCGAGTTGCCCCGGGAGGAAACTCCTATCAAGTATTTATCTTAAATGATTTGGACGCTGAGCGAAAGATAAAAGCCATTTTTGGCCCCTATCAATCTCGATAAAACTATTCACATAAGGGACAGATCTATTCATTTTGCATGAAACAAGCTAATCAAAATCAAGATTTTCAAGCCATTTCACCCAACCAACTCCTTCTCTAT
This sequence comes from Algoriphagus antarcticus, assembly GCF_002150685.1. Lineage (GTDB taxonomy): Bacteria > Bacteroidota > Bacteroidia > Cytophagales > Cyclobacteriaceae > Algoriphagus > Algoriphagus antarcticus. Next base: position 46,091 of record NZ_MSSW01000049.1, on the reverse strand, counting down.
TTCCTCTAAAGACTTACCCTTTGTCTCAGGTAAAACAAAATAAATCACCAAGAAACCGAAGGCGCAGATCCCACCATAAAGCCAGAAATTATTTGCCCAGCCTAGATTCTCGCGAATGACTGGAAAGAAATAGGTCAAAGTAAAATTCCCAACCCAATGTGCTAAAGCTCCGATGGAAATAGCTGCGCCTCGGATACGAGTAGGAAAAATCTCCGAAAGCACTACCCAAAGTAATGGTGCCAAGGTGAAAGAATAAAACATCACATTGGTCAATACTGCTAATACAACTGCGTCGCCGCCAAGGTCGATATAGAAAAAATAGCCTATCAACCCGTAAAGGATAGCCATTGCAGAAGTACCGATGAGTAGAAGTTTCTTTCTACCAAATCTATCCACAGTGAAAATGGTAATGAATACCGAAAGCACCATCACTCCGCCAATTACCACAATATTCAGCATCATTTGCTTCAGGTTGTACCCAGCCGCCTGGAAGATATCCGCAGCGTAATAAATCACTACGTTGATCCCGCTCCACTGCTGGAGAAAAGCTAAGAAAATACCGATTCCGAGTAGCTTCACGACTCTTTTCTGAAACAATTCACGGAAATTCACCTGACCAAAATCACCTTCTTTCAGGGTAGTTTTGACTTCCGTTATAGAATCTTGAGCATATTCCTCTCCTCCTATTCGCACCAGTATTGTGCGGGCGGGCTGTTCATCTTTATTCTTAATCAGCCAAGGAACAGACTCGGGCACAAAAAACATCAAGATAAAGAATAAGAGCGCTGGAATCGCTTCTGCCGCAAACATCCATCTCCAGCCGTTTTGCCCACTCCAGCTTGCTGCGATCATCTCGAAACTTGCATCATCAGCCAACTGCGTATCAGCCAGCGATATTTGCCAGTTGATCAACTGAGCGAGAAGCACTCCGATCATGATCAGAAGTTGATTGATCGTCACCATTTTGCCCCGTTTTTCTGGAGGAGAAAGCTCTGCGATGTAAAGAGGTGAGAGATTAAGCGCCACTCCCATCGCCACTCCACCGATGATTCTGTAGAAATTGAATTCCCAAAAAGTCCCTGCGAGGGCAGTGCCAATAGCAGATAAAGAAAAAAGCAATCCTGAGACGATAAGCAGTCTTTTCCTTCCCAGTTTATCACTGATGAGTATGCAAATTCCTGCACCTATCATACAGCCAATCAACGCAGAGCTTGTTCCCCAGCCCTGGTCGGCAGTGGAAGTAATATTGAAATAAGGTTCGTAAAAAGGTTTGGCTCCGCCGATTACCACCCAATCGTAACCAAATAAAAACCCTCCCAAAGCTGCTGTAAGCGTAATTAGCCAAATATAGGTTTGGTTGTAGGGATAGGTCGGCTTCATAGGTTTAGGTTAAGATTGGGGTGAAAGCTCGAAATCAAAGCGATAAAATAATGCATTTTCTCATTTCAGCAATCCCGTCGTTACCCAGCAATTGGATTTAAATGGGTGTTGATCACTTCTCCAATCTTTGCTCCCGGACACCAGGTATTCCAATCGTGGATCTGATTATCATTCTTTGGATTCATCAGTTTTGCGGCGGCATCCATATAAATCACCGTCATTACTTTCCTCATCTGATCGGTTTGATTGGCTCCGGCACGATGAAAAACCCAGCCTGAATGAAAGCTTACTTCTCCCAAATCAAATGCTTCGATCACATGCTCGAAGTTATTGATACGAAGGTTGTCCTTAATTTTCACTTCAGAATCATCGCCGATCTGCAGATCCCTTCCGAAAACAATCTGTTGGCTTTTGGCAGAAAACTCCAAAGGCCCCATCTCCAGTGGAGTAGCTTGCAGCGGAATCCATACAGTGATCGTCTTATCCGTATCGATAGGCCAATAGTATTGATCTGCGTGCCAAGGAGTGATCCCTCCACCTGCCTCTTTGAATAGCGCCTGGTCATGATAAATTCTGACTTGCTCGCAACCCATCAAATCGGCAGCAATCTGAGCCAATCTCTTGCTCATCACCAGCTTTTTCACCTCCTCACTTTCAGTCCACAAATTAAAAATCTGCAAGAATGCCTTACTATAGGTATCCCGCTGATCCAGCGGCCGATCCTGAGTGTTTTTTCGTTGCACTTCAGCTGAAATCACTTCACCGAAATGAGCGACTTCTTCAGGACTTAGCACCTGCTTCAGTTTGATGAAGTTATTTTCCTGATAAAAAGCTTTGGCCTCAGGAGAGATTGGATAGTGTTGGGCTAGGTTATTCATGGCTTGGGTTATTTGTACTTAAAATTAATATGATTATCTGAAATGATGCTAGTAGCCTTATTTCTTTGCTTAGCAGGTCGGAAGACCGATGCCTGTCCGCCGCGGAGGAACCGATAACCGAATTAGCCAATCCTTATTTTAACCACTTCCTTTATTGCTTTTATTTCTATACTATCTGACATACATAAAAAGTAATTTTTACCGCAAAGACGCCAAGTGCGCAGAGTTTTCGCAAGAGATTTTTTATATAAAAAGATAATATGATTATCCCCAATCTTACCAGTATAGCTACGTAACCAGTTTGAAATTTAGCAAAATGACAATTTTCTTTATAATTCTGAAATTGCAGTTACACTTAGCGCCGAAGGTGCCAAACCATTCATAACCCTGTACAAAGTGCAGGGAAGTTGATGAAAATATACTATAGCCCTGAAGGGGCGGAACTTCACCGTTCCGCCCCTTCAGGGCTATTATTGTATGCTAGTTTTATACCCCCGGCTTTGCCGAGGGTCATGAATCGTTTCAATCCTTCGGATCTTTTTCGTACGGTAAATTAAATTCGTGGAAAATAGATATGCTATAAATTTGGCTACTGACACAAAAGCGGATATATATAAAAGATCGTAAGCCTTTGCGTTTTTCTTCGCGATCTCCACGCCTCTGCTTTTAAAAAAAAAGCCCCAACGAACTAAATCTGCTGAGGCTTCTATGACTAGGCTTATCTCCTCAATTCTTCTTTCTATCCTCAAAGATCTTATCTATCAACTCCGTATTTTTCCCACCGGCATAGGAATTATTTTTTTCCAGGTAATCCAGATACTTATCTATGTATTCCTGACTAAGCTCTGAGCTATCTCCATATTTCTCACGTAAGCCATCGAGCTTCTGGTGTAGTTCAGCCCTGATTTCCGCATAAGCTGGATCATCATATACATTGGTCAGCTCCATCGGATCTTTCTTTCTGTCGATCAACTCCCACTCATCTATATCAAAATAGTAGTGAACCAGTTTGTATTCCTTTGTAATAATCGCATAGTGACGCTTCACCATATGAACTGATGGATATTCGTAATAGTGATAATAAACTGCTTCGCGCGTCCACTTATCAGTTTCTCCAGTAAGCAACGGCAGCAAGCTTTCTCCTTGCATATCTGAAGGGGCTTCGATTCCTGCAGCAGCTAAAAAAGTCTGTGCAAAGTCAAGATTTTGAACCATCTCATCAGACTTTGTACCTGCTTTTACTTTACCTGGCCAAGCCATCAAAAGGGGCGTTTTGAAAGATTCATTGTAAACAAATCGCTTATCAAACCAGCCATGCTCCCCTAGGTAAAACCCTTGATCAGAAGTATAGACGATAATGGTATTTTCCATCATATCGTTTTCTTCCAAATAGTCCAATACGCGACCAACATTCTCATCCACGGCCTTAATCGTGCCCAAATAATCCTGCATGTAGCGCTGATATCTCCACTTCATTTTGTCTTCCTCTGTCATGGTAGGATAGGCGTTTTTGAAATCCTCATTGACTTTCATGTAAGCTTTGTCCCAGTTGGCACGCTGAGCTTCATTCATTCTACCCACTTCTCTTTCAAAAGCTCCTTTGTCCCAATCTGAAGTACCTTCGATTCCCAATTCATCCATTACTTCTGGGTACACTTTGGAATCTCCTGCCCAGTGCATATCGGTCAGCAAATTCATTTCAGCTTCGTGTGCGGCTCTACCTCTTCCAGAATAATCATCAAATAGCGTAGCTGGCTCTTCGAAAGTTCTATTGGTGAATTCTTCCACATGACGCTCCGCTGGCAACCACTCACGATGTGGCGCTTTATGCAAGTACATTAAGAAAAACGGCTGATCCTTTTTTCTGTCATTCTGAAGCCAATCCAAAGTCATGTCTGTAATGATATCCGTCACATAACCTTCTACTTTGATATTTCCTTCATTTTTTGTGATAAAATCAGGGTTGTAATAAGCGCCCTGACCTGGCAAAATTTTGAATTGATCAAAGCCTTTTGGATTGTTGCCAAAGTGTAGTTTTCCAAACATGGCAGTTTGATAGCCTGCATCATGAAGGATCTGTGGGAAAGTCACATTCGTCGTATCGAAGGGAAAATGATTATCCACTTTACCGTTGATATGGCTATGCTTTCCTGTCAAAATGGTGGCCCGAGACGGCGCACAGATCGAGTTGGTTACTGACGCATTGGTGAAGAGCATCCCCATTTTAGCTATTCGGTCGATGTTAGGCGTCTCGATTAGCGTATTATCATAGGCGGAAATCGCCTGATAGGCGTGATCATCCGACATGATAAAAATGATATTTGGCCTCTCTGCGGTTTTTGCCGCTTCTTCCGTCTTGCAGGCAAAAGCAAGAATTGCCAAACTTGCCAGAAAAATTGATTTTAAAGTATGCTTCATTCTCTAATTGATTATTTTGGTCTATCAAAGGCAAGATAGAATGCTAGGGTATTCTGAGCTAGGAAATAGCAAAATAATTGACCTTATATTGGCTACATTTATTTTGATCAATTGTGAGAAAATTATTTATTAATCCCCCTTTAAAATTGATACTACTCCCAAGAAATTAAAGTAGATCTAAGCAAAAAGGGCTTACACAATTCTGTGCAAGCCCTTGAAATAATACCTTTGTTTTATTTCTTACTAGATATAACTTTCTTCAAATCGCAAGAAGTGACAGGTATATCCGTTCGGGTTTTTCACCAGATAATCCTGATGATAATCCTCAGCCGGCCAAAATGGCACAAAAGGCTCTAGTGTCGTCACCACTTTACCCGGCCACTTTTTAGAGTCATTGACGATGGCTATCATTTCTTGTGCTACTTCCTTTTCCTCCTCATTTTGGAAGAAAATCGCAGATCGATAGCTCGACCCCATATCGTTGCCTTGTTGGTCTACGGTAGTGGGATTGTGCATTCTGAAAAAGTAGTCTAAGATTTCCCTAAAGGATGTTTCATTGGGGTCATACGTTATCTCAATCCCCTCAGCATGACCTGGATGGTTTTTATAGGTTGGATCTTCATTTTGACCGCCTTGGTATCCCACTTCTGTACCCACAATCCCCGGACGAGTTCTGAAGAGATCTTCCATCCCCCAGAAGCAACCGCCTGCAATGTATGCTTTCTTATAATTGCTCATTTTTTTTGGTTTTTAACATTAACAGAACCTGCAAGAATTTGATCGGGTTCCCAAACATTGATTTTTCAATCCGAAGATATACGTTAAGCCTACCTTAGTTATTATTTCTGCGGTTGTACACTTCCATATACTCCTCCAAGAAGCGTTTATCGTTGGCATCACTATCGCCGTATTTGGCTCGAACTTCTTCAAATTTCTTGTGCATCATTTCCCGAACTTCTGCATAGGAAGGGTCATCATAGACACTCTGCATCTCATGAGGATCCTTTTCCAAATCATACAATTCCCATTCGTCAATGTCATAATAAAAGTGAATTAGCTTATACCGATCCGTAGCAACTCCATTGTGTCGCTTTACACTATGCTCGGCTGGATATTCATAATAGGTATAATAAACGGCATCTCTCCACTTATCACTTTCCCCGCTCATTAGCTTTCTGAAGGATTCGCCCTGTATTTCTTTTGGTGCTTTGATTCCTGCATAGTCCAGGAATGTAGGTGCGAAATCGAGATTCTGAACCAAATTCTTGATGGTAGTTCCAGGCTTGATTTCTTTTGGGTATTTCACCAAAAGTGGCGTACGGAAAGACTCTTCATACATAAATCGCTTATCAAACCAACCATGCTCACCTAAGTAAAAGCCTTGGTCAGAAGTATAAACCACGATGGTGTTTTCTGCCAAACCATTTGCTTCCAAATAATCCAGCACCTCACCTACTCCATCATCCACAGACTTGATGGTGCGCAGGTAGTTTTTGATGTAACGGTTGTATTTCCAAATTGCGATCTCACGCTTCTTCTCTAAGCTCAACGTCTTCTCATCCAATTGTCCATATGCTTTTAGGAAGACTTCATTTTTTGGGTCAAAAGCTGCTCTCCACGCCTTCAATTGCTCTGGATTGAAGCGCTTTAATTCTCCTGCCAGGCCTGTACTGTCTCCGAAGGGATTTACCTCCAGCATCAAGTCACGTCCCCATCGCATGATCTCATCGATCTCCATTTTCTGCTCACGAGCTGCCGTTCCCCGACCTTGGTAATTGGTTTCATTGTCAAAGAAATTTGCGGGCGGCGTGAATTCCTTATCATCATAAAGCGTCAAATATTCTGGCGCTGGCTTCCAATTTCTATGCGGAGCTTTTTGGTGATAAAGTAATAAGAATGGCTTGTCTTTATCTCTGCCATTTTCCAACCAGTCCAGAGCCAAGTCAGTAGTGATGTCGGTGACATATCCTTCAATTCGTTTGGTCTCTCCATTTATCAAAAAGTCCGGGTTATAATAATCTCCCTGACCGGGCAACACCATGGAATAATCAAAACCCTGCGGCTGTCCGTCCAAGTGAATTTTACCGATCAAAGCAGTTTGATAACCATTGGCTTGCATCAACTTGGGGAAATTGTCCTGATCCCAATCAAAAGCCTGAATGTTATCCACTTTGCCATTCATGAAACTATGCTTTCCTGTCAGCAAAACTGCCCGACTTGGCGCACAGATAGAGTTAGTAACCGTAGCCCTTGTGAAAATTGCTCCCTCTTTTGCAATCCTGTCAATATTTGGAGTTTCATTCAGCCCTCCACCATAGGCACTGATCGCTTGATAAGCATGATCATCTGCCATTATAAAAATGATGTTGGGCCTATCAGCGAGCTTTTGTTCTTCTTTGGAATCGCAGCTACAGGCGAACGCGGCAACTAAAAAAAGAAAATAGATTTTTATCCCAGACATAGTTTATTGATTTATTACACTTTTGAAATTAGAGCTATTTGAGGAAAACTTGCTTCTTAGATAAAAATCTATCCTGAGCGATTGAGCAAAATGCATGATAAATGCCAAATTATATGATTATCCGCATTGTTGCCAATAGTCTTATATTCTTTGCTTTAATGGAGCGAAGACCCCTGCCCAATGACCGGCGGAGATGTATCCTGCCCGGACATCAGGCGTGGTTACCGAAGTGGCAAAATTCCAGAGTTTATCAATTGAACCAAAGAGCAAAAATGCGGAAACGTGGAGACGATCGTCACATCCATTGTAGATGACTTGGCCTATTAATGAATTAAAAGTCAAAGATTTGGGTATTAGTTACCACTAAACTAGTTCATTTTAGAACTAACAATAATTTTGAATGGCAATGGCTCACCAAGTATTTCAATCCCTCGCTAACTTATAGTGCCTTTGCACTATTTCAATTATATTCCTGAAAGTCCATTCACAAACTCAAACCAGATATCAGTAATTTTCAACATAAACCTATACACTAAGGTGTTTCCAGAATGCAAGCAATCCACAAGTTGAAAACCAAAGAAAAAATCCTTTTGACGGCGATTAAGCTATATAATCCATCGGGAGTTCAAATAATCACCAGCCGTCACATCGCTGCTGAAATGGGAATCAGCCATGGCAATCTTGACTGCCATTATAAAACTAAGGAGTGAATTATCTTGGCAATTTACGATCAAATGAGAGCTGAAATGTCAGACTTATTTGTCGCACGTGATATGACTTTATAATCAATAGAACATGGACATTTTTTGCTGATACAACTGGAAGAGTTTCAGTTCCGCTATCGTTTTACAAACCTAGATGTCGTGGAAATCACCAGAGCTTATCACGAATCTCAAGGCTTTTACAAAATACATCCGAATATCGAAAGCAACAGATGAATGCTTTGTTTCAGAAATTTCTCTCCGATGGATACATGTCGAAAATTGAAACTGAGATATACGAAAACATACAGCATATCATTCGAATAATTATTACTTTTTGGTTGTCACAAAGAGAAGTCCTTGCCATTAAAAAATTCACGGAAAAGGGTTCGATGGTCAAAAGCATTTGGTCAGTAATTAGCCCTTATTTGACCGAAAGTGGAAAGCAAGAACAAGCAAAAACAATTGCCAAATACGGATTCCTACAACAACAATCTAACAATGCAGAATAAAATCAAATTTTTCTGATTGGGGTTTATAATTCTATCTGCTGTCACATTCCAGCAAAGTCTTGCGCAGCAACAAAAAAAGAAACCCAACGTCCTTTTCCTATTCGCCGATGATCAGCGTGCGGACGCGCTGGGCGCTTCTGGTAATCCGTACATTCAAACGCCAAATCTCGATCTGTTGGCAAGTGAGGGAAGTCGCTTCGAAAATGCCTACGTGATGGGTGGAAATCACGGAGCAGTCTGCGCAGCAAGTCGAGCGATGCTTCTGAGTGGCAAAAGTTTATTCCATGTATATGATAAACTAAAGGGGGAACGTACGATGCCGATGGATTTTGCGAAAGCAGGTTATACTACTTTTGGCACTGGCAAATGGCATAATGAAAAGGAAGCATTTGAAGCAAGTTTCCAACAGGCAAAAAATGTGTATCTAGGCGGAATGGCAGATCATTATAGTTTAGCCATGCGCGACTATGACGAAAATGGAGAACTTGGCGAGCCAACTTTCAAAGGCTACTCTACTGAAGTATTTGCCGAAGGCGCTATTGAATTCATCGAAGACCATGTGAAGTCGGGGATTGATAAACCTTTCTTTGCTTACGTGGCATTTACTGCTCCTCATGATCCTTATTCTCCTGAAGCGGATTACATTAATTATTATCCTGAAGGCTCTTTGCCATTACCTGGAAATTACAAACCATACCATCCCTTTGAGTTTGATGATTTGATGGTTAGAGATGAACTATTAACTGGTTGGCCACGAAAGCCAGAAGTAATTCAGATGATTCTTTCTGATTACTATGCACTGGTGACGCATTTGGATACCCAGATCGGGAAAATCATTCAAACACTGAAGGAAAATGACCTTTACGATAACACCATCATCATATATGCAGCTGACAATGGTTTGGCTGCAGGAAGTCATGGATTGCTTGGAAAACAAAGTTTATACGAGCACAGCATGAATGTTCCTATGATCATCAAAGGTCCTGGTGTTCCAAAAAATGAAACCTTCGATGCCATGGTTTATCTATACGACCTATATCCTACGCTATTGGAATTGGCTGGCCTGCCTAAGCCTTCACAAGTAGATGGGAAGAGTTTGGCTTCTATTCTTTCTGGAAAAGATTCTGACGTAAGAACCAGCCTTTTTACTGCCTACCGACACACTGTGCGTGCCGTAAGAACTCCAGAGTGGAAGTTGATCCGATATCCTGAGCGAGATTACACCCAGCTTTTCAACTTGAAAAATGATCCATTGGAATTGAATAATCTGGCAGAAAACACAGACTATACTTCTACCAAAGATGAATTGATGAGCGCACTGCGGGATTGGCAAAAAATCTCGGGTGATACCGCTGCATTGACCACCAAGGTGATCAAGCAACTAAAATATGATCCTGATACACTCACTCGAAAGCCAGATCGCTGGCAACCGGAATATACTTTGAAACGGTATTTTGAAGGAAAAAAAAACTAAAACAGTGTCTAGTTATAAGTTACTTTGACATCAAAAGACATAGTTTATAAAAAAAGGGCTCCAAAAAATTCGGAGCCCTTTTCATTTACTTTTAATTTATTTCTCGCTCTTAATACCCCGGATTCTGAGGCATTAGATTTGGATTATTCTGCATTTCAGGAAGTGGATAAGGCATTAAATAATGCATAGCCTGAAGTGCTTGATTTGAGCTAGGATTTATATGTCCTACAAACTGATCAAAACCATTCGTAGATTCATTATACACTTTGCGCAAGCGAAGCATATCGAACCAAGTGATCTGCTCGTAGCACAGCTCATGCCATCTCTCTTTCAAGACTGCATCTCTGAATGTTTCCGTATTGAATGCACCCATAGACATGGTAGTCAAACCAGCTCTGTCACGAATTCTTTTCAAACTCTCTACAGCCAAAGCATTTGGTCCACCAACTTCATTTTGCGCTTCTGCATAGGTCAACAAAACTTCTGCGAATCTGATCAAAGGAACATTCAGGTTATTAGCCTTATTTCCCGGCTGATCCTTAGTACCTAGTGCCAGTCGATTGAAATGCTTGAAGATATATGGAGCACCTAAATCAAAAGCTGCACCACTACCATTTGTAAAGTAAGTAGTGTAGAAGAACCCTACCTGATTAACTGCCCGGAGATCTCCCGGCTCATAAGAATTGTAGAAATCTTCAGTCGGCACCGTACTCCCCGTTCCTGAAGGGCCTTGAAAGGTCACAGGTTTGAAGTTCGGGAACATATTGTTCATTGGGTTTCCTTCAACGATCACATTGTATTGGATCATAAAAATATGCTCCAGTCTGTTATCATTCTTTTCGTCGTGAAGTGCGCCATAAGCAGGGAATAAGTTGATCGACATTGGATTGCCGTTGGCGTAATCAATAACTTCTTTAGCCTTATCAGCAGCCAATTGATAGTGGGAAGCTCCTTTACTTAATGGAAAACCTGCCATGGTCATATACACTTTGGCCAGCATGGATTTGGTGGCCGCTAAAGATGCTCTTCCACTGACATCCATCCATGGTAAACCTGCCGCTTCTGCTGCTTTCAAATCCTCCAAAATCAACGCATATACTTCTTCCTGAGATGCTGGCGAAGGTTGGAAATTTTCCGAACTAGCTGTCTGCGGAAGTACAATTAAAGGGATATCTCCCCACAATCTTACCGCATAGAAATAGGCCCAAGCACGAAGAAACCGAGCTTCTCCCAAAACTTTGGTCTTCTGAGCTGCATCCATCGGCGTAATAGCCGGCACTTTCTCTATGACCAGATTTGCCTGCGCTATTATTCGATACAATCCATTCCACCAGCTAATCACATGCTGAGTTCGTCCATCGTAGATAAGTCCGTAGAGGTTATTCAAATCTGAATTCTGTGCTGTCTCGGTAGTAGAAGTGCCTGTGGGCGCCTCCAGCAGCTGCCATGCTGAGGAGAAAATACCACCACCACCACCAATAAACCGCGTTTCTGCATAAACCGAGGCAAGTGCTGCTTCTGCATGATCAGGAATAGTGTAGAAACTTTCAGGTGTCAAATTGGAAGGATCTTCTTCCTCCAAAAAACTTGAACAACCTACAAATCCTGCCACCAATGTTCCAACTAGGAACAATCTGCCTGCTTTGTTATAAATGTTATTTTTCATTAGTTATATCGCTTATAGTTGACAATGGATTAAAGAGTTACCTGCAAACCGAACATGAAGATTGTCGGTCTTGGATAACTGTGCCAGTTCATACCCTGAGAAAAAACATTACTTCCGGTTCCACCACGTATTGGTGATGTCTCTGGATCTCCGTTAACATCCTTTCCAACCAATAAGAAGAAATTCTGCGCTGAAGTATATGCTCTCAATCTGCTTAGTTTAATGGCGCTAGTTACGTTTGAAGGGAAATTATATCCTAACAAAAGGTTTCTTCCTCTCAAAAACGAACCATCTTTAACCCAGTGAGAATCCACATTGGTCACATATCCTGCACGGGTATCACGGATTTCTGCGATCATTGTGTTCTGATTTTGTGGAGTCCACGCGTTCAATACAGAGGTGTAGCTATTTGCCAGTGCCTGACGGTCTTCACTTGGATGAAGTGTCATGTCTAGTATATCATTCCCTACGCTGTACTGAAGCTCGATGGTAAGATCGAAATTGTATAGTCTGAAACTGTTAGAGATAGCTCCCCAGAAATCAGGGTTACCGTTACCTATAATCATTCTATCCGAATCGTTGATTGCTTTGTCACCATTGACATCCAGGTACTTTATATCACCTGGGAGTATAGTCAGTCCATTTCTATAACTGACAAATTCTGCAGCCTCTGCTCGTTCAGCCTCACTCCATGTACCTAATCTTGTCAAACCCCAGAAAGCACCTACTGGCTCTCCAACTCTGATAATATTAGTCTGGTTAGTGAAATTAGGCCCACCAACTCCAAATATATCTGCTGGTGTAGCTAAAGAAAGCACCTTGTTTCTGTTTAGAGATAAGTTAAATGAAGTATTCCAACTAAAATTAGCTTTTTCAAAATTCACAGAATTAAGTGTGAACTCAACCCCCTTATTTTCCATCGAACCTACATTGCTTCGAATAGTCGCATAGCCGCTGGTTCTTGGTACGGGCGAATCCAATAGCATGTCGGTAGTCTTTCTATAATACAGATCAACTTCTACATTCAATCGATTATTGAACATTCCCAACTCAACTCCAAAATCTGTCTGGGCTGTTTTCTCCCATCTAAGGTCAGGATTTGCCAGTCTATTGATACCAGTTCCGCCCACTTGATTCTCATTATAAATAGCCGAATAATTAGAACTTAACAGTGATAGTGACGAGTATGGAGGAATCTCAGAGTTACCTGTCAAACCGTAACTAGTTCTCACTTTCAAGTTAGAAATGGTCTGGTTTCCTTTCAGGAATCCCTCTTCGGAAACTCTCCATGCCACAGCGGCAGAAGGGAAAAAGGCATATTTATTATTGTCACCGAATTTGGAAGACCCATCCGCACGACCAGTGGCAGTGAACAAATACTTATTATCCAAAATATAATTAACTCTAGCAAAGTATGAGTTCAGTGCTTCACGAGAAGCTCCAGAACCTACTCTTGGCAGCTGGCTACCTGCTCCTAAGTTATTATATAGGAAGTAGTCAGTGGCAAAATTCTGAATACTTGCATTCATACCTGTAAAGTTGTTTTCCTGCCATGAGATACCCAAAAGGGCATTGATAGCATGTCTTTCAGCAAAGACCTTATTATACGTCAGGTAGTTTTCCAGTGACCAGAAGGTATCTTTTCTCATACTTTTGGAAGCTGTTCCACTTTGACCAATCGCCAAAGTCCTTGTCTCAGATCTATCGTTTTCCTGAGTAAGGATATTAACTCCCAAAGCTGTTCTCATTTCTAAGGCATCAGAGAATTTAATATTGGTATAAGCACTTCCCAGAGTAGTTTGAGTATTCAGGATGTACTTTCTACCAGCCAATCTATGCGCTGAACTCATAGTACCTTCCGCAAATGGATAATCACGGTTATTTGCAAATGTCCCATCCTCATACTTCACAGGTAGGAATGGAAAATCTTCGACCATTTGTCTAGCAACTGCATCACTTACGTCCACCAGATTCTCAGTTTGATTATTATAGCTGAGACTTCCACCTACTGTCAACCAGGATTTCACCTTATCCTCCATGGTAAATCGGGTAGAATACCGCTTTTGATAAGAAGTTTTAACTAAACCCTGATCATCTCTGTAGCCCAGAGAAAGTGAATAAGTGGTACGCTCATTTCCTCCAGAAAAACCTAATTGATGGTTTTGGGAAAGCTTATTTTGTGTAGTTTCTTCAAGCCAATCTGTATCGAAAAGCGGATTACCCTGACTATCGAAAATACGTGGGTCAGTTCTTCTAAGCGCTGGATTGAGATAAGCCCATTTTCCAGCTGCCCAACCTTGAGGATCATACTTTGCCATATTTGCCCAGGCTAGATCCTCTGTTGCTAGGTATTGTGCTGCATTCAATACTTTAGGTCTATTTGGGCCAATGATAGGCACACTTATGTCCACATTGTAAGTCACTACACCTTCTCCAGATCTACCCTTCTTGGTAGTAATTAGGATAACTCCGTTAGCACCTCTAGATCCATAAATGGCGGTAGAAGAGGCATCCTTAAGCACCTCCACAGAAACTATGTCATTGGGATTGATATAGTCTATCGCATTAGTCTGCTGATCAAACGTACCTACTGGCATCTGAACCCCATCTATCACATAAAGAGGGTTGTTTGATGAATTGATAGAACTAAACCCTCTGATTCTGACAGTGGTTCTTCCTCCTGGTCTTCCAGAGTTATTGTTGACCTGTACACCGGATACTCTACCTGCCAAGGCTTGATTCAAAGAGGATGCTGGACGCTCATTAAGTGCTTCAGCACTTACAGACCCTACTGATCCAGTCAAATCACTCCTCCTTGTAGTTCCGTATCCGATTACAACTACTTCATCCAAAGCTGTAGCGTCAGGCTGAAGGGTTACATTGATAACAGTCTGACTTCCTACTGTAATACGCTGCGGATCATAACCTATATAAGAGAAAATCAACTCTGCATTATCGGGCACTGTAATAGAGAATTCCCCATCTATATCAGTAATGGTACCTGTAGTAGTACCCACGACTGAAACTGTAGCACCGGGAAGAGGTAAGCCAGTTTCATCCATAACTTTTCCGGTGACAGTCACCGCTTCCTTAATTAATTCGAAAATTGGCTCAGAGTAAGCGCTAGCGAGGGCAATAGAGCTAAATATTAGCTGAATTATGAATCCATACAGGATTCTTTTAGACATCCACAAGAGTCGTCTTTGTAAATATATTTTCATGTTTTGTGAGGTTTATTGGTATTCTTGATTAAAAACATTCCCGTAGTTGAATTTCAAAATACAGGTGGTCGGGTATTGTGCAGTGAGGAATTCCCTGAAATATCAACTGCTCCTTATAAAGGACTGATTGAGTATGGCATTGGCAATTTGTTTTATTTTAACAATCAATTAAAAATTTGTTACTTTTTATTACAGCTCATTTTTCAAAACTGTACCACATTATTCGTCTCTCTTAAAAATTAGATCCTTTATAATCAAATCAACAATCACATTTTGCTGTAAAAAAGCTAGTTAATTCGAAACCAATGACTGTTTGTGGCTAAGTAGGTAATCCCTAAACCTCTAAGCAATAATTCTTTAAAATCAAATCTGCTTTCATAAATTCTATACCCCAAATTAGAGAAATTATTGGTCTTTCTGGCTCTGTTAATTAAAAAATTCGCAAAACTTCATCTAGAGATAATCTGCCTTTTTGATCATATCGGACCCTCTCCTAAGTGAATTTACCCATTATGAATAAAAAGCTAGCGCGTACTTTTAACGTTTCTCAGAAATTTACAAACCTCTACAAAATGAACTTTTGCCTAAACTTAAAGTTTATCAATCCTCACAAAAAATCTACATGAATAAACATCGATTTAGTTTACAGGAATATACAATGGGAGGATTTATATAGGCTGTAGGATAATCGTCCGATTCATTCTTTCCTTCGTCCGCTATTGATACATAAACTGATCTTAAGATGTTCTTTAATTACCCTGAAAGCATTTTTTTGAAAATGGAACAAACATTGAGTTCATAGCTAAAAAATAATTAATATGATAAGTTTCCTGCTTTGGTGTATTCTATTGGTGGTATGCTGGCCCTTGGCAATAATAGGCTTATTGCTCTACCCTATTTTCTGGTTGATCTTACTCCCTTTTAGGCTATTGGGCTTTGCGATAGATCTTTCCTTCGATTTTGTTCGAAATCTCTTTATGCTCCCTTTCACTATTGCTGGAAGAAGGTAAGCATGTTCTAAAATTTAAGACTCCCAAACTTGGCTAAAGGTAATATCAGGAGTTTCATGGAAGTTCTGATCTGCCAATTGCTCAGTTGATCAGTCTCAGTCACAGACGGCAGTTTGCACACTGCATTTTCTTAAACCGAAGTGCTGTGACCTGCCCTAACGCCAGGCAGACTTAGAACCACAAGAGCTAGAATCTAACTAATAACATTGCGCTCTGCGCAAAAATCATTGTGTCCAGCGGGGTTAAAAGATTTTCAGGAAAGCCGGAGGCTAGTTGTCATGATACTTCTCCACCAATTTCATAATCTTATGGAAAACAGCTGAGATCTCATATACACCCCTGAAATCTCCCGAGTGCGCTCCATACGCAAATATTGGGACCATAATTCCTGTATGATCATCACTGTGATATGCCAGTTCTACGGTAGAAGAGGCTATATCTCCCTGAGGAATCGATACTCCACCTGTCTCGTGATCTGCAGTGATGATAAGCAAGGTATTGGGATGCGCATCCACATACTGGAGTACTTTTCCTATGACTTCGTCAAAATCCAGCATTTCGGACACAATCGTAGAAGTACTGTTGGCATGCCCGCCGGAATCAATATTAGCAGCCTCCACCATCAGAAAAAATGGAGACTTTTTTTGCTCGAAAAAGTCAAGTGCGAAAGTGGTGCTGTTCAGTAAATAATCACCTCTCCCGTCAAGTTTTTTGGGCAAAGACCCTCTTGCAGCAAAATAACCTATGCGATCAGCATCAGTCGGTTCTAACTTTTCCACCAGGTTAAAGCCTGCATTCTCTAGATTTTCCGCCTGAGAAGCAAAACTATCCCCACCTCCACCAATAAATAAATCCAATTTGCTCTTGGGTAAATAAGCAGCGATCTGATCAGAATTATCTCGCTCAGGATGATGCGCATAGAAAGATGCGGGTGTTGCCCCAGTCAGTTGATCAGTCGTGATTACCCCACTTGAGAATCCATACTCATCCAGAATATCAGGTAAATTGTTCAATGAGTTACCCTCTGAATCTACTCCAATAGCTCGGTTATTTGTTTTCTCACCTGTTGCATAAGCAGTCGCGCCAGCAGCTGAATCGGTGGTAAAATCATCCGCAGCCTGAGTTTTAACAAAACCTATATTTTTTAGCTGAGTAAGATTTAGCTGATTATCATTGGCAAACAAAGCAGCGGAGATCTGTGCCAATCCATTGCCATCTCCTATCATGAGAATCACGTTTTGCATAGGCACTTCAGCCCCATCCACTTCGAGTTTCGGCTGGTAAACTTCATGTTTTGAGGTATTCTGATAGACATTCTCACCCAGCTTACTCAGGTAATCAGCAGCATCTATCGGATAATCTGTATTGATATAATCCTCACCCATTTCATGAAAAGCCTTCCAAGCAGACTTGCTATCCGGGGAACCCCAAAAGCGAACTGGCTTATCAAAGCTATGAACTAAGTCAATGAAGTTTTGAAGCTTCACGCGTTGATCTTCCACCATTCTTCCTTTTCCATTCCAGATGGAAAACTGTCGAAAACTCAAGCTCACCATTCCTATTTTAGCCCAAGGCAAATCGGTAGACAATTCCTTGCTCTGGTAATCAAAAAGCATCCATGCAGGATAATTCTTATAATCTTCAGAGGTTGGTCTATTTCCGGAAATAATCAATTTCAGTCCGTCAGGATTATCAGTACTATAGAGAATGTCTTCATAGTTCTTCATGCTTTCTACCAAAACTTCCAGCGTAGAATATGCCTCTGTCTTTAGATCTACCAGCAAATGGAAGTTGATCGAAGAAATCAACCCATTTTCTATTCCCTCTGCAATCGGATCCAAATACAAACTTTCGATAGTTCGCTTTGGGTCAATGCTGGCAATTTCATGAGCTGCCATCAATTTCCCATCTTTCAAAATGACATCTACTTCAATAGATGATGCCCCAGCTGAAAAGGCAGTCCAAAAAGGCACAGTCTGTAAGTAATCGTTGTGAGAGTGAATTTGAAATTGTGGGGGATTCTGAGCAGAAACCTGAAAAGCAACTAGCAAAAGCAGTAAAAGCTGAATTGGAAAGAATTTATGCATTTCTAAAATTAGGGTATTCTAAAGTATATAGTAGTAGGTCTAATATAAAAAAGCCAGAGCTTAACAAATTCATAAAGTGCATATATCCCAAATCTGGTGCAATGGCGGACTTGAATTTCATAGCATCATGGTATTAAATCCTTTATACATAATTACACTTTCTCAGCCCTTTTGAAAACATAACAAAAAAGTGAAGCGATATTTCAGAATTCCAATCAAAAAAGATGAAAATTGCCACCTAAATTATTCACTATGAAATCCACCACTTGCTTTATTCTCACAGTTTTTTACCTGTTCTTTTCCTCACTCCTTTCAGCGCAAAACGTAAAGCTCAATCAGATTCAAGTAATCGGCAGTCATAACAGTTACAAAAGCCAAATGGCTCCTGAGCTTCTGGAGTACTTATCCAAAGTGAATCCAGCAGCTGCTCAAAGCTTAGAATACGCGCATATCCCATTAGAATCTCAGCTGGATCTTGGCTTAAGGAATCTCGAACTTGACGTATTTCACGATCCGGAAGGCGGAAGATATTCCAACCCAAAAGGCTTGGATATAATAAAAAGCAGTGGTGGAACCACCCCGAATTATGACCCAAGCAATGCCCTTTCCAAACCTGGACTGAAACTATTTCATGTACAGGATCTTGATTTTCAATCACATTACTTACTCTTTGCAGATGCACTGAAAGCACTTAAAAAGTGGAGCGAAAGCCACCCAGAGCATTCTCCAATTTTCATTTTGATCAATGCGAAAGATGGAAATATACCAAGCACCAGAGCTACTTTGCCCTTCACATCTGCGGCTCTAGATAGCATTGATTTAGAAATCAGAACGCATTTAGGATTAGATCATTTGATCACACCAGATAGGGTAAGGGGGAAATACGCTGATCTGGAAACAGCCGTTCTCGCTGGGAATTGGCCAAGTTTAGATGATGTAAGAGGTAAGTTTCTGTTTGTCCTGGATGAAAGCGAAGAGAAAATTGACCGATATCTCACAGCCAAACCTAATCTGAAAAATGCTGTACTTTTTGTAAATAAAAAGGAAGGTAATCCTAGCGCAGGGTTTAGAATCATCAATGATCCCATAGAGAATGAAGGATATATAAAAGATCTCGTCAAAAAAGGATATATGATCCGAACTCGCGCAGACTCAGACACCAAAGAGGCAAGAAATGAAGATTATTCAAAGTTCGAAAAAGCAAAATCATCGGGTGCCCAGGTGATTTCAACCGACTATTATAATCCATCCACTTTCTTCAAATCTGATTATAAAGTTAATTTCGGAGAAAGCGTATATGAAAGAGTTAATCCGGTTCTGATCAACAACTAGCGACACTTTTACTGATTTTGAATAAAAAACACTTTATACCAACCATTCTTGGCGCAGTGATACACTTACTATGCGCTAATATTCCTTTGCTTGCTCAAACCGGAACGGCTGAAATTGCTTTTCTCTCGGACATCCATCTTCAGGATGTATATGCTGACTTAGGCTCTAATGCATTTAAAGGAGTATTCAATCCAAAAACCGGTAGGTTCGCCACCATCCGGACTATGAAAAGCCAGTTGAATTCCACGCGGCTATTCAATGAAAACTATTTTGCTTTCATCAGCGCTTTGGAAGATCTGAAGAAAAAAGAAATCCAAATCGTAGTACTTCCTGGCGACTTCACAGATGACGGTCAGCCAATGAATGTGCTGGCTTTGAAGGAAATCTTGGATCAATACGCAACAGATTCAGGCATGCGGTTTTTCCTGACCACTGGGAATCATGATCCTGTAAAGCCTTTTGGAGGGATAGCCGGGAAAAGTGATTTTCTTGGAGTCGATGGCTCGGAGCAAGCAATCGCAGGTTCTACGGATTTCTTTACTGCTTCCTCTGTCGCTATTTCTGATCAGATCAACTACTGGGGTTATCCTGAGATCACCAAGGCACTTGGTGATTATGGCTTTTTCCCAAGTCAAAAAGATCTTTTCTGGTCACATCCATTCGAAGAACTCGATTATGAAAACTATACGTTCGAGCGAGCTCAAGATTCTTCACAACTTGAAAAAAGAGTATATCCTGTCGGAAATTCAGGACTTTTCTTACCCGATGCAAGCTATGTAGTGGAACCTATTGAGGGAATCTGGCTTCTTGCGCTGGATGGAAATGTATATACGCATTCTGGAGGTGAATCAAAGGAAAGTTGGAAAGGATCTTCTGTAGGATTCAACCAAGCGTCTATTTTTAAAAAACATCAATTAGACTGGATCAAAAAAGTAGCTGATGAAGCTGAGAAACTTGGGAAAACCTTGATTTCGTTCAGTCATTATCCTTTAGTAGAATTTCATGATGGAGCTTCCGATGCAATGAAATCGCTATTTGGCCCCCGAAAATTCCAGCTAGAGCGAGTTCCATCTGCAGAAACCAGCAAGTTGTACGCAGATGCCGGAATGAGACTTCACTTTGCCGGCCACATGCATATCAATGACACTGGTCTTTATGAAAATCAACCAGACAACACCATGTATAATATTCAAGTACCTTCCTTAGCAGCTTTTCCACCAGCATATAAAACTGTCAAAATCGACCATCAAACTCAGTTTGAAATCGAAACGACAACTCTTACCGAAGTGGATCATATGAATGAATTTTTTGATCTCTATAGAATGGAGCATCGCTGGCTTTTGGAAAATCAAATCCCAGACATTTGGGATAGTACGATCCTAGCATCCAAAGACTATTTTGAGTACACTCGAAATCATTTGCTGGAATTGACAGAATTAAGATTTATCCCTTCAGATTGGCCAGAAAATCTTGTAGTGCTGTTAAAGGCACTGAACAATAATGAGCTGAATCAATGGAGCAAAATGACTGAGAAGGATGGAAACTTATTTCTTGAAGACAAATTGAAAGAACTGAAAACATCCAGTTCATCAAAAACTAAAAGCCATAAGATTATTGAAGATTTTTACCTTTTGAAAAATGGAGATGAGATTGGGAAAAGGCTCATTCCCCAGGAAAGGATCACTTTTTATGAACAGTTGCTTTCTTCGGTTTCCCGAAAAACTTATGCTCAAGACGCTAATCTAAATTCAGACCTGGTTCAGTTTTTCCGTATTTTTGAAATGCTCTTTGAGTCTCTACCTTCAGATCATTTCCGCATCGACTTGAAGAAGAATACAATTGAAAGGATAGATTAGCTGCCTCTCGTCTTAAATCGCTTTTCTTCAAAATACCCTCTAGATCGTGAACACCCTTGTCTACTTCAGAGTTGCTTTACAACCGTGAGCTAAAAACTAGAAACTCCAAGACTTCTTTGTCAATTATCAAAAATTTTATAAAACGGCTATGAATTAAGGCAATCACTTCAGGATTTTTTTGAAGAACAGAATTTAAACAGTAGAACACCAGTTCTTTGTGAACGCCCAAATTCTGATTTCTGAAACTTAGCGTTGAAACCCCTATTTTGAAGAGCGACTCCTGCATACTCAAACATCCGAAATCCGAACAACTTCTTTCTAATACACAGGCCTATTTTGTGAGAATGGCAGAGAAAATGCAATGAATCAACTATACTCTTTTACTTATTAATAGGTAGATGTCTTCATTCTAATCATTATGGATAAACTTGTCTAATTCGTCATTCAAAGCGCTTTTATTCTTTCTTATGCTGATAGGTGTAAGAGAGAACCTTTTTGCCCAAGACGAGAATGACACCTCTAAAGTCTCAATAACTAAGAAAGCACTGGACAAAGGCATGGATCTGATTACCAGATCTAATAGGGACAGCGTTCTGGTAGAAAAGGCAGAGGTGAAATTCCTCCCTTATGAAGGCCTGATCATCCGAAATATTACAGTGGAAAACCTGGGATTTGAATTTTCTATTTATGGCAAACAAAAGCCGATAGTCAAAAAAGTGGGGAGAATCGCGAATAAACTACATACGAATACAAGAGAAAAAACCATTCGGCAACATCTATTTATCAAAGAAAACCAAAGGCTTAACCCCTACAAATTGGGTGATAACGAGCGATTCCTTAGAGACCAACCATTTATCTTAGAAAGCCGGATCGTAGCCACAGCGGTTGCCGGCACGGATTCTGTAGATTTAGCTGTCATCACTCGGGATATTTTCAGTATTGGTGGATCTGTAGGCGGCAGCTTCCCTAGTGCTCCATTGTTTAAACTTTATGATGCAAACGTAGATGGACGAGCGCAGGGCTTCGAGTTTGATATTCTATTTGACACAGACAGAACTCCCAAGACGGGAGTAGCTTTTTCCTACACCAAAAGTAGCGTGATGGGGAGTTTTGCGGATTTAGCATTCTATTACACCCAGTTGAATACGGGCCTAAGTCTAGGCGATGAGATCGAATATGCCACGGGAATCAGCTTGGAAAGGCCGTTAATTTCCCCTTATTCAAAAGTAGCCGGAGGAGCTGGCTGGAGTCAGAACTGGTCAAAAAATGTGAAAAACAGGCCGGATTCAGCTTTTTTAGATTACAAATACAACGTAAGTAATTTTTGGGTAGGCTATAATTTTGGTTCAGCGAAAACCCTGCAAAACAGAAGAAGAGAATTTGTAGCTCTGCGGATATATGATGGATATTTCATCAATTATCCAGATCAAGAAGAGGTAGCTTACGACAGAAGGTACAATAATGGTTCTGGCGTTTTAGCTGAATTTACTCTCTATCAACAAGACTTTTTCAAAACTCAATATGTCTATGGTTTTGGGCGGACAGAGGACATTCCTTTTGGATATAATCTGACGACTACCTTGGGGTACACGAAAACCATGGGATTTGAAAGGCCTTACGCAGGCATCAATCTAAATTATAAAGGCGCCTCGAAAAGCGGAAGTTTCTATGAATTAATCTTCAAAGCAGCCAGCTACTTCCGAAATGGGACGTATGAAGACGGCGCTATCCAGACTGGAGGCACTTTCTATACCCAAGCTTTTTCCATAGGCAAATACAAAATCAGAAATTCAGCATCAGGTTTTTATACTCAACTGTTCGATAAAGTAACCAATGATTGGTTGACGATTCGAGGCAATACCATTCCTGGGATTCGGATAATTGAAGTTGACGCTATACAGCGAATTTCCTTAGGGTTTGAATCCAGCCTTTTTACGCCCTGGTCTCTTGTTGGATTCCGAATAGCACCTTTTAGCTCTTTTTATTGGGCAAAATTGAAGTGTGCATCTTGCATAAATAAGAATCAAAACTTTACGGGAATAAGCTTAGGAGCCAGGATCAGAAATGAAAACCTGATTTTCGGAACCATTGAAATAAAGGGAACTTTCATTCCAAATGATGACGAAGGGAATTCCAAATTTGCCTTTAGCTTCCGCAAAAACCTGAGATTTAGAAAATCAGATGTTTTTGTATTTGCTCCGGATTTGATCAATTATAATTGATTTCGAGAGTACGTTTAAAGGGTGAAGCATTCCTATCCCAGAAGTTTCGGAGAATTATGTGCTGCAGCTGATCTATGGAAAGTCATTTTTTGTGACAATTTTTATTAGCCAGAGCTTTTCACGGCGTGCATTTTAGTGTAATGATGCTTCTCCACAAGCTGTATATGATTTTCGTACCCATTTTTTAGGTCCAAATTCACAATAGTTTTATTTCATCTATAGAAAGTGTCCTCTTGCGTACGAAACCGACTGAGAGCTGCAGAAGAAGACTTAGTTACCTAAGTTCCATTCTTTGAAATAGAAAAATACTGCTGCGGCCGACAATATCCAAGCATCCCTAATTTCGAAAAACTATGGGAAAGGAAGGGTAAAAAGGACTGATGCATGGCTTCAGGAATCGCTTAAATTTGAAGTGATTTGGTTGGTTAAAACCCAAACACTTTGGTAAAACACAGTAATTCACTAGCTTTTAATAAATTATTCTAACATCTCAAAGATCGTTGGGATTCAGATCACCTTACAAATCATGGCATTCAAACCCAACCTAATTCTTTTCTTTTTGTTAGTCAACTATTCTTTGTCCATGGCTCAGACCCACGTTAATTACGAAGAAAGCAAGGTTCCTGACATCACTCTTCCTGACCCATTTGTTAGCCTGAGAGGCAAGCTCATCAGCACGCAGCAAGATTGGGAGGAGGTTCGTAGGCCTGAGATTCTAAATCTTTTCCGTGAATATGTCTATGGAAATATCCCGACTGACTTTGATCAGATTTCATTTTCTGAAGTACAGGAAAGCCAAAATCCATATCCGGAAAAAGCAACACTGAAAGAAGTGAACATAACAGTTTCCAGAAAGGGAAAATCACACACAATGCGTCTGAATGTGTTTGTACCCAAAACTGAAAAAGGTCCATTCCCAATTTTCCTACTAATCAATCACCGAGCAGAACATGCAGATGGAAACCTAGTAGAAAAAGGATATTGGCCTGTTTCGGAGTTGATTGATCGAGGCTATGCCACCGCTTCCTTTCATGGAGAGACAGTTGCTCCAGACGATGCGGAAAGATTTTCCGAAGGAATTCTAAATACACTCTATCCTGAGGAGCTCACCAAAGCAGATGGCATGAGGACGTTTGGAGCTTGGGCTTGGGCAGCGATGCGCGCAATGGATTATTTTGAACAAGACCCTTTATATGACACAAGAAAATCTGCCTTAGCTGGTCACTCCCGATCAGGGAAAGCCACTCTTTGGACTGCTTCGAATGATACACGCTGGTCTGTGGTCTTGGCAAATGAATCAGGATGTGGGGGTGCCGCGATTTCCAGAAGAAAATATGGTGAGACAGTTGCTGTAATCAATGCCAGTTTTCCTCATTGGTTTGCAGATAACTTTAAAGCCTTCAATCATCAAGAGGAAACTCTACCGGTAGATCAGCATATGCTAGCCACATTGATTGCACCACGTGCTCTTTACTTCGCCAGCGCCCGTGGTGATCAATGGGCAGATCCAAAAGGTGAGTATATTTCTATGCAGCTGGGAAGTCGGGTCTATTCCGAAATCTATAATCAAGATGTTAAATTCCCGCTGGATTTTGAAGAACTTGAATCGCCTATAATCCAACCTTTAGCCGGCTATCATATCCGTGAAGGTAAGCATAACCTGACTTTGGAGGATTGGAAGCATTTTATGGATTTTGCTGAAATCCATTGGAAGAAAGTCAGGTAAGGACGGGATACCACCTCTTTTTCAAAAACTTAACTTATATATAATCAAACTCATAACTACCCCATGCAAACCCTACTTTTCATCCTTTCCATTTTCAGCTTTTTCCCCAAATCTGACAAGCCAACTGTAAAAATTCTGAGTTCTGGATTTATCTATGAAGAAGCACCTTTTCCGCAGTGCCATGCTTCTACGCTGGTGGAGACAGATAATGGAATTTTAGCATCCTGGTTTGGCGGGACTCACGAGCGACACCAGGATGTGAGTATTTATACTTCAAGACTTACAAATGGAAGCTGGTCTACACCAGAGATGGTGGCCGATGGTGTGGAAAGTCCAACGTTGCGCTACCCAACTTGGAACCCAGTTCTCTACAAAAAAGATGATGGGGAAACAGTCCTTTATTACAAAATAGGCCCTAATCCTAGAGACTGGTGGGGAGTCTACAAAACCTCTTCGGATGAAGGAAAAATCTGGTCAGAGGAAATAAAAATCCCTGACAATCTCCTTGGCCCTATCAAAAATAAACCTGTAAGACTAGCAGACGGGACTATACTCTACCCCAGCAGTTTTGAAACTCAGAAAAAATGGACCCTTCATGTGGAATCATCCGATCAGAACCTGGAAAATTGGAAGAAAACTGAAATCGAAAATGGAGATTTCAATGCTATACAGCCTACCGTGTTTTTTCACCCAGACGGTAAACTACAGATGCTATGCCGTACCCAAGAAGGCAAAATTGGTGTCACTTGGTCGGAAGACCAAGGTAAGAGCTGGACGCCTATCGTAGCGAGTAATTTAGTCAATAACAATTCAGGGATCGATGGAGTCACACTTTCAAACGGCTACCACTTGTTGGTTTTAAACCCGATCAAAAAAGGCCGAAACAAGCTTTCCCTTTTTGGTTCGTCGGACGGAGTAAACTGGGAAGAATTGGTAAAACTGGAAGATGAGAAAAAGGGGGAGTTTAGCTACCCAGCGATCATTCAAGCCAAAGATGGTACGGTGCATATTTCTTATACTTACAATCGTGTCAAAGTGAAAACCGTATCAGTGAAAATTTAAAACCACCAACAAAAACTAGCCATGCCTCTCTCTAAACCCTTCCGCGGGATTATACCACCCTTAATCACACCCCTCAACGAAGACTTCACACTTGATTACCTGAGTTTGATCAAAACGATCGATCACGTTATTTCCGGTGGAGTAGATGGGATTTTTATTCTAGGCACTACTGGAGAATTTTCCAGTCTTAGTCCAGAAGTAAAAAATGAGCTGATTTCCATGACTTGTGCCAAAGTAGATGGCCGCATCCCTGTGCTGGTAGGAATCACGAATTGTTCGTTCAATGAAAGTCTAAAACTGGCTGCAAAAGCGAAGAATTCAGGAGCAAAAGCTGTAGTCGCTGCACCGCCTTTCTACATGAATATTGATCAGAAAGAATTAATTAACTACTACCAAAAACTAGCGGATCAAGTTGAATTGCCTCTTTTATTATATAATATGCCGTCCCATACTGGAATCAACATTGACACCAATTCAGTTGAAGTCCTATCCAATCACCCTAATATAATTGGCATCAAAGACAGCTCGGGAGATTTATCCTACTTCGAATCATTGTGTGATTTGTTTAGGGAAAAACAAGATTTCACGTTACTAGTTGGGCCAGAGGAACACCTGCTACAGACGATGAATATGGGGGGACATGGCGGAGTTTGTGGAGGAGCAAATTTATTTCCTGCGCTCTATGTCAAGCTTTATGAAGCCATATTAACCAAAAATTCCGACCGAATCCAAGCTTTACAAGTGTCTGTCTTATTCTTAAGCAAGAACCTTTATACTCATGGTAATTACCAATCTGATTATTTAAAAGGACTAAAAGCTTCCATGGCATTTTCTGGACTGTGCAAAGGGATTTTGGCAATGCCCCTTTTTGCCTACTCCAAAGAAGAAAAAGAGAGCCTTCGTAAAAAATATGATGTGGTAGAAGCAAGAATCAAGTCTATATTAAAGTAAATCAGTCTACCCACCCCACCTACTAAAACGAGCGACCTGGAATCCAGACCGCTCGTTTTGTAAATTACACTAATTTGATTATCTAATATTCTGCCTGTTCAAAGCAAAAACAACGTGGAAGTTTGCAACTTCTACTTCGGTCTTCGGTCTTCCTGCCCGTTTGTTCTGATAAACCCTTTTAATAAAACTATTCAGTTTATAAAAACTCTATTACATCTCCTTCATTTCAGAGACTATTTTGGAAATAGTCTGCTTGGCATCTCCGAAGAGCATCAGGCAGTTTGGATAGCCAAATAGCTCATTTTCTACACCTGCATAGCCTTTGCCCATACTTCGCTTACACACAATTACTGTCCTCGCTTTATCGGCATTCAAGATCGGCATACCATAAATTGGGCTTTGAGAATTGTTCCTAGCTGCTGGATTTACCACGTCATTTGCGCCGACGACCAGCACCAAATCCGTGTTTGGAAATTCATCGTTGATAGATTCCATTTCTATCAGTTTATCATAAGAGATATTTGCTTCTGCCAGAAGCACATTCATGTGTCCCGGCATTCTCCCTGCAACCGGGTGAATGGCAAACTTGAAGTCAATGTTTCTCTTTTCACATTGCTCCATCAATTCACGGATCACATGCTGCGCCTGAGCAACTGCCATTCCATAACCTGGAACCACGATGACAGATGAAACTCCGTCAAACAACATAGCTGTTTCCTCTACTCCAATTTCTTTCACATTTATAGTTGGCCCATCCCCTTGTACCTCATTCACCGTCTGTCCAAATCCCCCTAACAGCACATTCACCAAAGATCGATTCATTGCTTTACACATGATCTGAGTCAGGATGATCCCAGACGCTCCGACCAGTGATCCTGCCACGATTAACACGTTATTATTTAGTATAAAACCAGTAGCACAAGCCGCCATTCCTGAGTAAGAATTCAGCAAGGAAATCACCACTGGCATATCTGCGCCTCCGATGGGAATCACAGTCAAAATGCCCAAAACCAGCGCAATCACGATCAGTATAATAATCAGAATCGGGTCAGTCTGGTCAATTACTGTGAAGACTGCTGCGGTCAAAAATCCTAGAAACAAAATCAGATTTATCGGATGCTGACCTTTGAACGTAATTGGCGAACCTGAAATATTTCCATTTAGCTTCAGATAAGCTACTAATGAACCTGTGAAAGTAAGGCCTCCAATAAAAACAGAAACAATGATACTGATCACAGTCACCAGCTCGATGGATTCCATATTGACTTCCGTCCTCAGGAAATAGTCCGAAAGCGCAACAGAAAATGAAGCCAATCCACCAAATCCGTTGAAAATCGCGACCATTTCAGGCATTTTGGTCATCTCAACTTTATTGGCATAATAAAGACCAATCGCTGAGCCCAAGACGATGCAGGCAAAAATTTCTACAAGAGAAATCGCATCAATCTGAAGCATGGTCGCCACAATGGCTATCAACATACCCAAGGCTGAAAGACGATTTCCTTTCCGTGCCGACTGGGTTTTATTCATCATTTTCATCCCCAACACAAACAGGATGGAGGCTGCCAAATAGGCTAATTCTATGGCTAAACTCATTTCTTCTTGAACATTTTAAGCATACGATCTGTGACAGTGTAGCCGCCGACTACGTTGATGGTGGCGAGCACCAAGGCAACCATTCCCAGCCATTTACTTAGGGTGGTATAGCCCATTTCATTGCAGGCCAAAAGTGCACCTACTATGGTGATGCCCGAAATCGCATTGGAACCAGACATCAACGGTGTATGCAAGGTAGGGGGGACTTTCGCGATCAGTTCAAATCCCAGAAAACTTGCCAGAACAAGTATATAAATCAGAATAATTAATGCTTCTGAGCTCATAATATGGAAGGGTTAAATCTTATTTATTTAAAATTTTATTGGTGAATTCATGGACCACTTGACCTTCGTAAGTGATCAAAACTCCTTTAGTGATTTCTTCCTCACGATCGAGATTGAATCCATCTTTGGTTGCCAAATGCATAAGCAGCGTGCTAATATTCGTAGCATAAAGTTGACTTGCGTTGGTAGAGAGAAGGGATGGCAAGTTTGATTCACCGATGATGGTCACGCCATATTTTCGTACGATTTGATCCTTCTCGGAGATCTCACAATTTCCACCGGACTCCACAGCCATATCTACGATCACCGCACCTTTTTTCATGCTTTTGACCATATCTTCTGTCACTAGAATTGGAGATTTTTTCCCCATCACCAAAGCAGTGGTAATCACCAGATCCGAATCCTTGATTTTACTTTGAATGAGTTCTTTCTGCTTTTGCAAAAACTCAGCAGAAACCTCAGCAGCGTATCCACCCTCCACTTTTACCTCTTCTGCTCCTTCGACAGTCAAAAACCGCCCACCTAAAGACTCTACCTGCTCCTTGGTCTCAGGACGCACATCACTTACTTCTACGACTGCTCCCAATCTTTTGGCAGTAGCGATTGCTTGTAGACCAGCCACTCCAGCGCCGAAAATCAAGACCTTTGCAGGAGTGATCGTACCAGAGGCGGTCATCATTAGTGGAAAAATTTTCTCCAGATAATTTGCTCCCAAAATTACCGATTTATATCCGGCGAGATTGGCCTGAGAACTCAAACAGTCCATTTTCTGCGCTCGGGAAATCCTAGGAACAGCATCCATAGAAAAGGACATGATGGATTTCTTATTCAATTCGTCCAGTATTTCGGGATGATTATAGGCATACATAATGGAGATGCATGCCCCGCCATTTTTCATCTGAGCAACTTCTTCTTTCGAAAAAATATTGACCTTAAGTAGAACATCCGCAGCAAATACCTCCTGTGGACTACCTACAGTAGCACCAGCTTCAGTATAATCTTTATCAGAAAAATTAGATCCAACGCCAGCATCATTCTCTACTGTGACAGAAAACTCTTTCTTGATTAATTGCTTGATGACATCAGGACTGAGTGCTACCCTACGTTCTCCTTCCTTCATCTCTTTTAAAACTCCTATTTTCATTTCAGGCTAGTTGAATTTATTATTTCAAAGCTATTTGGTTTCAATATATTCAAAGAAACTAGGAAATTCTTGCATTGGCTACCTGCATTATCCTGATTTTTTACTATTTGTTGATAATTTCCATCGGTAAATGGAAAAAGTAAAAAATAAAACATAAACCAAAAAAATGGATTACCCGCAAAATACAATCGATTGCACAATGATTTTCAAATCACTTCTTGTTAGCCTTACATTTTTTTTCGAAAAAGTATGGAACATTACTCGGCGCATTGATCAAATTTGATTTTCAGATATTTTCAGCCTTTACCACTGATCATTCCATATCCACGTTTTAAAAACAAACAGGATTCATCCAAAAAAATAAATCCCTATTTTAGAACACTTATTTGACTTTAACCTAATAACCTCATGCACAAACCCAAGAAAAATTCTGAAGGACAAACCCGACGGGATTTTATCAAAAATGCAGCAATTGCCTCCTCATTCATGATTGTTCCCCGGCATGTGCTGGGCGGTGTTGGCTTTATTGCTCCAAGTGATCAATTGAATTTAGCAGCAATCGGAGCCGGAGGAAAAGGTGCCAGCGATATTAGAAATGCCTCAGTAAATGGGCGTGAGAGAGTTACTGCACTATGTGATGTTGATTTTTCGGGATCTGCCAAAGCCTCAGTAGAGAGATTCCCAGATGCAAAACGGTATGCTGATTTCCGCGAAATGCTCGATAAAGAAAAGGATATCGATGCGGTGACCATTTCTACCCCAGATCACGTTCACGGTCCGGCAGCCAAATATGCGATGGAGCGTGGCAAGCACGTGTATGTTCAGAAGCCAATGACTCATAACATCAAGGAAGCAAGAATGCTGACTGAAATGGCAAGAAGTCAAAAAGTGGTAACCCAAATGGGAAATCAAGGTGGTTCAAACGAGCTATTGAAACTTGTACAAAAATGGGTAGATGACGATAAAATTGGTAAGATCTCTAAAGTAGAAGTTTGGACAAACAGACCTGTATGGCCTCAAGGCGGTGCTTTCCCTAAACCAACACCAAGCGCTAAGCCAGATGCATTGAACTGGAATCTATGGCTAGGCCCGTCTCCAGAGATTCCTTATACACCAGATCTTCACCCGTTCAGCTGGAGAGGGTGGTGGAATTACGGTACTGGAGCATTAGGTGATGTAGGATGTCACCTGATCGATATTCCTTTCAGAACTTTAGGCTTACATTATCCTACTGACGCAGAATGCAGTGTAGGATCGGTATATAGTGGCATGTGGACACCGGATTATCATCCCGCTGGATGTCCTGCTTCCTCGTTCATTTCATTGAATTTTGCGGCTACCGCCAAAAGCAAGTCACCTATTAATATGACTTGGATGGACGGTGGTATCAAACCAGCTCACCCAGATATTATTCCTGCCGATCAGGAAATAGGCGGTGGAGCAAATGGTGTATTGATCATCGGTGAAAAAGGCATAATCGCTACCAATATCAATGACAGCTCTCCATTGAAGCCTAAGCTGTACTTGAATGACGGTACTCAGGAATTTGGACCTCAAACGGAAGAAAACATTGAACCGGAATATGGACACCAGAGAAAATGGGTGGATGCTTGTAAGGCAGGTTTTGGAAGCGCTGAGCACAAAGGTTTGACTTCTTCATTCGACTATGCTGGACCGATGACTGAAACTGTTTTAATGGGTAACCTAGCGATACGCAGCTATATGCTTCGTAGAGAAAACAGTAAGGGACAGCCAGAATTCTACGGACGTAAAAAACTACTTTGGGATGGTGACAAACTTCTTATCACTAACTTTGAAGAGGCCAACCAATTTGTTGGAAGAACGTACCGAGAAGGATGGGAGATCTAATCCCTCACCAAAAATGAATCATTCGAAACCCGTTCAAATTGATTTTGAACGGGTTTCGATATTTTAAAATAAAAGTGTAAATCAGCCAAAAAAAGAATCCTTCTAGCTTAAAATCTCATTCTTTGAAGTGCATTATATTCAACTATCATGTGAAAAAAAAAGGTTTTGGGCTGAAAAGTGAAAAATATTTTAGAAGGAAGTAATAATAATTAGGATTTTATCCATAAATACTTTGCTTAGTTTTTTTTTAAACGACAAGCATTCTTAGATTGGCAATAATTAAATAAATAATAAATGGCACAAATGATTAAAAAGGGAAAAGAACTAATACGTATCTGCCCTACCAACCTGCTTAAAATTGAATATTCGGTCGATGAAGGCGAGACTTGGAATCAACGATATATGGGGAATCCAGCGAGTCCAGGAGAATTTACAGACCTTGCCGATGGAGGTAAAGAATTATTAGGAGAAGGCCCAAAAGGGAATTTTTATTCAAAGAATAAGGGCAAATCCTGGCATAAAAGATAGCAACTACTCAGGTATTTCCAGCTTCCCTTAGGCGTATATTGCTAGTTCATCACTCAAGATTCACATATTTTGAAGAACTAATTCTATTTCCGCTTATAGCTGGTGATCAATCAAGCGAGTTTGAACTAAAAGTTAATTTATAGTTACATTTTGGGCTAAATGATTGTACATCTATGTCATAATCATTTAGCCCATTGCAATTAAAATACAGATTGTCTTTCACTTGATTTATTGATATGTTTAAGCCTGTCAAACTTCTTGAGTCTAACTGAAAATTCCTTAAGCCATGCTAAAAAAAATCGGATTAGTCGTTTTAGTCGTCCTAGTTGCCATACAGTTTATCCCTTATGAGAAAAACGAAGGCAAACCTGCTGAGCACCCTATTTCCGGCAGCTATAATATTCCAGACAATGTCAATAAGTTACTCGTAAATGCCTGTAACAATTGCCATACTAATAAGTCCGAATACCCATGGTATGCAAGTATAGAGCCTGTAGGTTATTGGCTTAACGACCATATCCAGGAAGGCAAAGGAGAATTAAATCTTGACGAATTCACTAATCGCCCTCTGGCTTATCAGAATCACAAGCTAGAGGAAATTATAGAAATGGTGGAAGAAAAGGAGATGCCTTTGAAATCCTACACAAATTTCGGTCTTCACCCTGAAGCAAATCTTTCCGACGCTGATCGACAAGTGATTATCGACTGGGCAAAAGATCAGATGGCTTATTTGAAAGCTACTTATCCTGCGGATAGTTTGGTCATGAAAAGAAGAAATCCATCTCCTGCATAATAAACAATCTTGAGATTTAGGGGTATCAAATGGTCTTATTTATTAGCTTATCCCCTATTTTTAGCTTATGAGCAAAAACCAAGACACCGAAGTAAGATGGGGAATTCTAGGCGTGGGAAATGTATGCGAAGTCAAATCCGCACCTGCCATGAACCTAATCCCAAATAGTAAAATAGCTGCAGTCATGCGTCGATCGGAAGAGAAAGTAAAAGACTACGCCGACAGACACGGAATCTCCAAATGGTACACTTCTGCAAATGATCTGATAAACGATCCTGAAGTGAATGCCATTTACATCGCCACTCCTCCAAATGCTCATTTGGAACTGGCGAAACTTGCTGCCTCAGCGGGCAAGCCAGTTTATGTAGAAAAACCAATGGCACGAACTCACGCTGAGTGTCTGGAAATGATTAAAGTCTGCGAGCAAGCCAATGTTCCGCTTTACATAGCCTACTATCGCAGAGAACTTCCGCATTTTCTGAAAATCAAAGAGCTGATCAATCAAGGAATTCTAGGAGAAATCCGAACCGTACATATCAATCTCAAGCAAAAACTAGATGCCTCTTTAATCACCAAAGTGGAAACCAACTGGAGGGTTGATCCTGAAATGGCTGGCGGCGGATATTTCTTTGACCTTGCTTCTCATCAGCTAGACTTATTAGATTTTTTCTTCGGGAAAATCACACATGCAACTGGATTTGCTTCCAATCAGGCGAAAACATATGAAGCAGAAGACATTGTCACAGGAAGTTTTGTGTTTGAAAGTGGAATTCTGGGATCAGGAAACTGGTGCTTTACTACCTCTGAGAACGCAGAAATAGACCAAACAATAATCTATGGCAGCAAAGGAAAAATCACTTATGAGACCTTTGGTAAAGGAGAATTCACTTTGGAAACTGACGAAAATGGAATCGAAAAATTCTCTTTTGACCTTCCAAAACACATACAGCAACCATTGATAAAAACTATTGTCGGAGATCTTCTAGGAACCGAAACTTGCCAAAGCACCGGAATCAGCGGAGCAAGAGCCAACTGGGTGATGGATCAATTGGTGAAGGAAAGAGTTTTTTAAACCGCAAAGCGTAGGGAGATTAACACAGAGGGCATTGCTGCTCTTATCATGATTAGTTAGCCTTGAGTTTGTTAAAAACATCTTTCGCCTCTGTTTGTGTCTCCAAGACCGAACTGAACTTGGGAAATTGGAAGACGCAGTTAAAATGAACCCTCATACAAATTAATAGGCCTGAAAGCCCGCCATACCAAAGCCCAGCTCGGATGGGCTGGGTGATAAAGAAAACATCAAGTTCCCAAAGCTCTGAAGGAGCGTAATACCACTTTCTACTGAAAGTTATCCTGCTTCACCAGAAGCTCAACTCCTATTTCCCGAAAATTCAATGCAGAAAAATCTGCGTCTATCGGCGAATCTTTTCAGCGTTAATCTGCGGGGAATAAATCCACTTATCAAATCAATCCACAAACAGGATAGCTTTAACCAACAAAACCACTATTTTTCACTTGTTGGATAAGTACTCATCTCAGAATCAGCACTTATTAAATGTTCCCATTATTCTGAACACCATTGAAAAATCAATCTCAAAAATCCTTTTCACACATTTGGCTATACCTCTTTTTTATTGGAGGATGCATGCTTTTGTTTGACATTTCAGCTTTTGCACAAACTGAAGTAGTAGAATCTGGACAGGAACCTGCTTTTTGGCTTTGGCAGTTTTTCGGGAGACTACATCCTTTGATTGTTCATTTCCCGATTGCATTGATTGTGGTGGCGGCATTGATGGAGCTGTTTACTTTCAGGGAATTCAACTCCAAGATCAGGCCTGGAATAATGATCTTAGCTTCTATCGGTGCAATAAGCGCAATCCTCGCAGCACCTATGGGTTGGCTTTTGGCTACCAATGAAGGAACATCTGGCGATTTGCTGGATTTGCATAAATGGATAGGAATTGGAACGGCTATTTTGAGTCTTATTACTTTATTCTTTCTCTCAAAAATCAGACGCAGACCAACTTCTTCTCAGATAAAACCCTTTAGAGCCACGCTTTTTCTTACTGCCATCTGTGTGTCAGTAGCTGGTCATTTTGGAGGATCGCTCACGCATGGAGAGGACTTCCTCACTGAAGTCTTGCCTAGTAAAGCCAATGAATTTGAAATTGAAAAAACTCCGATAAACCTTGCCGCTTACAAAGCAGAACTTACTCCGGAAAAAGAGATGAAGCTGATCGGAGAAGTTCGAATGGTTTTAGCACACAACTGCTACAAATGCCATAGTGGATCAAAAATCGAAGCAGAATTACGATTGGATGAAAAAGAGTTTTTCTTCGCTGGAGGAGAATCTGGGCAGATTTTGATTCCTGGAAATCCCGGAGAAAGTGAGATTATTAGGAGGATTAATCTGCGCAAAAACCATGATGATGTAATGCCTTCCAAAGGAAAATTGCTAAACAAGCAAGAAAAAGAATTGATCGCACTTTGGATAGCCAAAGGCGCACCTTGGCCAGATGGAGCTGCCCAACAGTCTATTTACCGAGTAGCGAAACTCGCCCCTAGAAACCCAGCTCTTCCAGCTTACAAGGCTGGCTTGGATAATCCCATCGATCTCTGGGTTGATTCCTATCTTCAAGAAAACAAACTGGAATGGAAAGAATTGGTGGATGATAAAACCTACCTCAGAAGAATCTATTTAGATATCACAGGCTTAATCCCAAGTCCAAAAGATCTGGAAGAATTCAGAAGAGACTCCAGGCCTGACAAGCGGAGCATTTGGCTACAGGATTTATTAAGCAAATCTGATGACTATGCGACTCACTGGCTAACCTTCTGGAATGATGTGCTTCGCAATGATTACACAGGAACTGGCTACATCACCAAAGGCCGCTACAACATCACCGACTGGCTTTACACTTCCCTTCGTGACAATAAGCCTTACGATCAATTCGTGAAGGAACTGCTGAATCCAACCGACAAGTCCAAAGGTTTTATCGAGGGAATTCGCTGGCGTGGGACAGTAAATGCAAGTCAAAGAACTGAAATGCAGGCTGCGCAAAATGTGGGTCAGGTGATTTTGGGTTTAAACTTGAAATGTGCTTCCTGCCACGATAGCTTTATCTCTGACTGGAAACTGGAAGAGTCATATGCTTTCGCAAATATCTTTGCAGACTCCACACTTGAAGTCAGCCGTTGTGAAGTTCCCACAGGGAAATTTGCCAAGACAGAGATCCTTTGGGAGGAATTAGGCGACATTGACAGTGCTGCTACTAAAGCTGAAAAGCTCAGACAGCTTGCTGATAAATTGGTTCAGCCGGCAAATGGTAGGATGTATCGCACGATTGTGAATCGGGTTTGGAAGCAACTTATGGGAAGAGGAATTGTGGAGCCGGTCGATGAAATGGACAATGAGCCGTGGAGTCAGGATTTGCTGGATTGGCTGGCTTCCGATTTTGTGGAAAATGGCTATGATTTGAAAGATCTGATCTATCAAATAGCAAGTTCGAAAATCTACCAATCTCAGTCAATAGGCTACGAATCCTACGATGCGGTCATGGCAGATGATTATAAGTTCAACGGGATGGTTCGGAGGAGAATGACAGCGGAACAGTTTTCTGATGCCGTAAGTGAAATTGTCTATCCTCTTTTCCCAGAAGAAGAAATCAAATACAATCCATTTGAGTTGCAGAAACCTGAGCATATTACTCCTTCTTTTGCGCGAGCATCACTAGTAGCCAATAATCCATTCCTTACAGCACTTGGAAGGCCAAATCGTGAAATCGTCTCTACCAGCAGAGAAGCTCAAGGAAGTTTATTGCAGGCGCTCGAACTTACAAATGGAGAAAGATTGAATACAGCCTTGCAAAAAGGGGCTGCAAAATGGAAAACCCAACTGAGTGATCCAGTACAGATCACGGAGGAATTATATCTAAAAGCGCTAAACCGAAAGCCAAATGAGAAAGAGATGGCTATCGCAAAAGCGTCGTTGGGACAAAATCCAGATGCAGCTAAAATCCAGGATTTATTCTGGGCGGTGATATTGCTTCCGGAGTTTCAGATGGTGAATTAAGGGGATGTCGGGTGTTGGGTGTTGGGTGTTGGGTGTCGGATGTCGGATGTCGGATGTCGGATGTCGGATGTCGGATGTCGGATGTCGGATGTGAGATGTGAGATGTGAGATGACCGATGACCGATGTTTCGGAATCGTCATTGAATGAGTACTGGGTGTCGGAAGTCGGATCGCAAATAATTATTTTGTGAAAATGAAACCAAGCCCAGAGGGCTGACATATTTGTAGCCATGGTTAAAAGCAAAAGGCCATTTTCCTTGGCGCAGGATCGTAGTTGGAAGTAGAAGGTATTGCCGAGGAGTAGATGGTGGATGATAGGTGTCGGATGTCGGATGACCGATGTGAGATGACCGATGACCGATGTTTCGGAATCGTCATTGCGAGTAGGTACTGCCTTTTGCGATTCGTCGGGAAACGAAGCAATCTTTGTTTAATTGGTAAAAAGTAAAAGGTGTTAGGTAAAATCAGGACGTGACACCGATGTTTCGGAATCTTCATTGGTAGGAGCTACAACGAAGCAATCTGTCAAATTGGGAGACAGGCGACGGAAGACGAATATTGAGTCACAGTAATCAGTTTTCAGTGATCAATCATCTGGGAAAACAATTGAAGTTCAATTGAGGCCACTTCCGTCACCCGTCTTCGGTCTTCGGTCAGGCAAAGTAAAGAAAAGAGGGTTGCTTACATCATTGCAAATAAATAGAAAAACAAACCATGAAAACACCACTTAACCGACGAGACTTTATCAAAAAAACCTCTGCTGCTGCGATGGCTACTATGGGTATGGCAGCTCCGTTGGCGGGACTTCTATCTTCCTGTGGCGTAGACAAGATTCCAGCAACAGCAGATTCGGTTATTTTGCTTTTCATGGCCGGAGGAATGGCTCATACGGAAACCTTCGATCCAAAGAAATACACCCCTTTCCGTAAGGGAATGGAATCCAAGGAAGTGCTAAGCACCTTCCCTTCAATCCCGACGGCTTTGGACGGCATCCACTTTTCCGAAGGCTTGGAATCCCTCGCCAAGGTAATGGACAAGGGAACCTTGATCCGATCTTATGTGGCCGCCGATCTGGGACACATTCTACATACACGCCACCAATACCATTTTCATACCTGCTACGAACCGCCACAATCGGTGGTTGTTCCACACATAGGATCGTGGATTTCTAAGGAATTAGGCCCTCTAAATCCTGTAATTCCATCATTCATCAATATCGGTCAGCGATTTTCCGTAGGTGAGGGTGAGGAATTAAAGGCTTTTCACAGCGCTGGATTTTTGGGATCTGAGCATGGACCATTTTTGATTCCTGACCCGAGTGCTGGATTGGAAAGTGTGCGCCCTCCTATCGGCATGTCCACCAGTAGATTTGAGTCGAGAAATCAACTCTACGAAAACCTGCTTTCAGCTGGGGCAATGGGTGAATATGGCTCTGATTATCAAAAAGAGTCTCTCAAACGATCCATGGAGCAGGCGTATATTTTGCTGAATTCTCCAGAAGCCAAGGCATTTGATCTGAGCCTAGAACCTAAAGCAAGCTATGACAAGTACAACAACGGCAAGTTTGGACTGGGATGTCTTTTGGCAAAAAGACTGGTAGACCAAGGAGCAAGATATATCACAGTTACTTCAGAATACGAACCGTTTTTTGGATGGGATACGCATGACAATGGCCATACCCGACTGAAAGACATGAAGAAAATGATCGATTCCCCGATCGCTCAACTTATTTCTGATTTGGAAGAAAGTGGAAAACTGGACAGAACACTGGTAATCGTAGCAAGTGAATTTAGCCGGGATATGCTGACTGAAGGAAGACCTGGACTGAAAGTGCTTGACCAAGTAGAAGTGCCTGATATCATCGAAGATCTGAAAAACTACGGAATGCACAGGCATTTCACAGATGGCTGCTCCATGCTCCTATTTGGTGGAGGCATTAAGAAAGGTCACGTCTATGGTAAAACCGCTGATGAACGACCTTGCAAGAGCATAGAAAACCCGATCAAAATCGACGGTATTCACCAAACCGTCTATCATGCGTTGGGCATCGACCCAGAAACGAATTACGAAATTGAACAGCGACCTTTCTACACCACGCCCGATGGACATGGGAAAGCTGCGATGGACTTATTGGCTAAGGGGTAAAGATCTATCGTGACTTTTCATAAGAATAGAAGAATCAATCCAAGCCCAAATAAAATAGACACTATGAGCTAATGAGTCCGATAAAGCTTTAAAAACCAATGCAATAAGTGGAAAGTAAATACATCAAGGATGAAGAATTTTTTATTATCAGTAGCAACAGCGGTATTATTAATCGGCTGTAATCAGAGAGAAACCTTCTTAAATAAGGATGTATCCCCTGAGAAAATGGAGGAAATTTTCAATGAGATTAAAACTCCTTTTAAATATGGTATCGTTGTTCAACACCCAGATACCACAAAAATGGTGGATAGTCCAACCATCTTTCGCAAAAATGACATATGGTATATGACCTACATAGTTTTTGATGGTCAAGGGTATGAAACTTGGTTATCGAAAAGTGACGATTTGCTCAACTGGGAATCGAAAGGAAAAATATTATCGTTTACAGAAAACTCGTGGGATGCCAACCAAAAAGCTGGATATGTATCTCTTATTACTATTGATTGGGGTGGTGATTATTCAGTAGAAAATTATCTAGATAACTTCTGGATGACCTACTTAGGTGGAAACACCACTGGATACGAAGCAGGCACATTAAAAATCGGGATGGCAACTTCCACTTCCTTAACAGAAGCAACTGTATGGAATACAACTAATGCTCCCCTGTTATCTCCCGAAGATGAAGAGGCTCGTTGGTTTGATAACAAAACTATCTACAAAAGTTTAGTCATTCGTGATAGCAAGGAGCATATAGGATATCCTTTCGTTATGTATTATAATGCTAAGGGAGATACGGCGGATTATGAAAGTATTGCAATGGCCGTTTCCAACGACATGAAAACATGGAAACGATACGGAGAAAATCCTGTTATTACTAGACATGAAGGGATTTGTGGCGATGCACAAATTGCGAAAATCGGTGATGTTTATGTCATGTTCTATTTTGGAGCTTTCTGGAAACCCGGGGCTTTTGAACGGTTTGCCTGTTCTTATGATTTGATAAATTGGACAGATTGGAAAGGAGAAGACTTGATCGCATCCTCAGAACCCTATGATGAAACCTATGCCCATAAACCCTGGGTAATAAAATGGAATGGAGTTGTTTATCACTTTTACAATGCCGTAGGCAAAAGCGGTAGAGTGATTGCGGTAGCAACCTCAAAAGATTTAAAGAAGTGATTTCCCAAAATCGAGGGCATTCTCCAAACTGTCTATCATGCGTTGGGCATCGACCCAGAAACGAATTACGAAATTGAACAGCGTCCTTTCTACACCACACCCGAAGGACATGGGAAAGCTGCGATGGACTTATTGACAAAGGGTTAAAAACCAGGATCGAGCTTTAAGATCTGTATTCAGGATTCGGGTGATCCTTATCAGTTCTAGCGTCCCATTTGGTTCGCTGATTTCCATAAGCCGGCACGCCGCCATTATCCTTTAGTTGCTTTGCCAAATGCATCAGATTCCATGTCATGAACGTGGTATTTCTATTGGTGAATTCATTCTCAGGGCCACCGGAATTTTCATCCATATAAGAAGGCCCAGGCCCCGCCTCTCCTATCCAACCTGCATCTGCCTGCGGCGGAATAGAATAACCCAAATGCTGCAAGGAGTACAGAACATTCATAGCACAATGCTTAATCCCATCTTCATTTCCTGTCACTAAACATCCGCCTACCCGTCCATAGTAAGCGTATTGACCTTGCTTATTTAACTCACTCGAAAAGCCATACAAGCGCTCAATAGTCCTAGTTGCGATGGATGATTTATCACCCAGCCAGATCGGTGTGCATAGAACAAGAATATCCGCATCCATGACTTTCTTCTGGATCTCCGGCCACTCATCCACAGCCCATCCATGTTCTTTCATATCAGGATATACTCCAAAAGCTATCGCATGATCTACCGGACGAATCACTTCTACCGACACACCATTAGCTTCCATGATCGCCTGACTCATACTGATCAAACCCGAAGTATGAGATTGTTCAGGTGATTTCTTTAAGGTACAATTGAGATAAACGGCTTTTAAACCTGAGAAATCATAAGGATTCTCGTCATTAAGTTTCTGCTGAAAAGAATTGAGTATCATGCCTTTATTGTGTTTAGTGTTTGAATAAGTATACTATGAATATCCGCAATGTTGCCAGAAGCATTATTTTCTTTGATTTGGCAGACGGAAGACCGAAAACACGCTAAGGCGCGCAGGCCGAAGTGACCAAAACGCTTAATTTCATCAAAAGCTTTTATCTCTTAAATGGCAGAAAAGCGGATAAACCTAGAATTCATTATGTGCTCATCACTTTTGAAGAGTTTACCTTGAAGTTACTTACAATAGGGGAAAGATAGAGTCTCGATGAAGACATCTCAAAAAAAATGAGACCCTATTGATGTAATTAACTAATTTAAAGCTCACCTGTTTGAATACACATCTAATCAAATGCATGCTTTGACTGAAAACGCCCATATCTGGTACCTTGATAATTTCAGTATGATGAAAGTGCTGAAGCCTCAGGCGCTCATGGATTTAGAGAAAATGACGGTTATGGCTGATGTGGCGAAGAATCAGGCTGTGTAATTTCCACAAGCAAAGACTATCTACTTTTTACAGAAAGGAAAA
Source organism: Algoriphagus antarcticus (assembly GCF_002150685.1). Classification (GTDB taxonomy): domain Bacteria; phylum Bacteroidota; class Bacteroidia; order Cytophagales; family Cyclobacteriaceae; genus Algoriphagus; species Algoriphagus antarcticus. The sequence continues at coordinate 4,083 of NZ_MSSW01000049.1, read as the reverse complement.
ATCAAAATCTCAAAAGTCTCTGACACCTGCAAAGAAAAGATTCTCGGCATACAAGGGCCAGGAGAAATATTCGGAGAATTGGTATTGGCAGTTGAGAATTCGAGAGAAGATCTGGCTATAGCTAAAGAGGATGCAGTAATCTGTAAAGTCAATCAAGAGCGATTCAAAGAGCTGATGGCCAAAAATTCAGATCTAAATTTTCCCATCACCAAGTTCATAGGTCCCCACTGAGCGTAGACTAGGGGTTGGTCTAGGTGTAATCCGTATAGTAGTAGGACGTAACTACGCCTTCATCCAAATTAAAATTATAATTAGCTAAGGATGAGAAAAATCAATATCAAATTGGGAATATAGTTAGCTGCATCACCCCCCTAAAAAACAAAAATGGGAAGAGATTCTTGCGAATTCTTCCCGTCGAACAAATTGGAAACCATAGTCTTCCATCTGCGTCCAAGCTACTGTTCGAAGCTTCCCTCAGTTGCCCGAGTCAATGTTCTTCATCGTTAAAGCCGCGCCGAAACGCATGTCCCGTTAAAGTTCTTCTGTAGCGCATTTCTGTAGCGAGCTGCCTCAGTCTTTCCCCCTATATCTACGATATAGGAGGTATTTCCAAAACCATCGACTATTTGTCTATTTTTGATTAGGACATCATACTTGTCTGGAGTGGAACAGGCAGAAAAGATGGTTTCCTGCTAGAAAAAGTAAGATTGATTTTATGATTTGGATAGGGTGGAAAACGGTGTCCTCTTAAATTAGGAAAACATCTCCAAATAGTTGCAGGAGTGCCTATTTAGATTTTAAAATCAGTGAGGCGTTTTCTATTTTTCGGATAATTGGATTGAGTATAGAAAGTGTTATTTTTAAATGGGTTTAGTTTCCAATCTTTTTTAGACGTCTATGAATACCTATTCCATCTTCCTTGCTTCCTCAAAGGAATTGCTGTTTGAACGAGAGAAGTTTGAGATTTTTATAAATAGAAGAAACGGGATCAATATCAGGAACAATGTGCGTCTGGAACTGAAAATCTGGGAGACAATTTCTGGGGAATTGGGAATAGCCGAAAAACAATTGGAATACAACGCCATTGTGGAGAAAGCAGATATTTTGGTTCTTTTATTTTGGAGTAAAATTGGCAAGTTTACAAAGGATGAATACGAGACCGCTAACAGACTTCGGAAAAAAGAGGGAAAACCTCTCGTTTATATTTACCAAAAAACTGAAGCCTCATTATTTCCTACCCTTGAAAACGAAGATGTTTCTAGGTCATTGTTTATTAAGGCTTTAGAAAAAGACGGAAAGTTTCCTATTGAATTTAAGGATCACAATGAATTGGAAAGGAAGTTTAACTATGAGCTGGATTTGCTATTTGAAAACAACACATTTAAATACGGAAGAAATGAAAGTATTTTCTTATCAATTTCCAGGGTTGTAAGAAAATTGATCGGGATCAGTTTGTTTTTTGTCTCAATGATTATGTTCTTTTTCAGAAGAGACGTGATTTATAGATGGAACGATGGAGATCCTGATTCACCAATCCAAGAATTGGTTACTCCTGTGTTTTTATTGATTTTAGGTGCTTTAATTTTCATCTTTAAACTAAAAAGAAATGAAAAACTCAAAAAAAGTATATGCTAATCTTCCCATAGTGGCAGCTATAGTTTTATGTTTTTTGCAATCAAACATATTCAGGTTAGGCGGTTTTCAACTTCTGATGAGTTTGGAGCAGCAGAAGAAGATACAAAGAACTTTAACTTATGTAGAAAAGGATCATGCGGCCTTGCATGAAGAACTCAATGGAGTGCTTTACATTAACGGAGCGAGGCGACAAAATATCTCTATGAATGACGCTCAGAAAAACGAGATTTTTGCGCTTTCTGAAAAACTGACCTCTGATTTTGATGAGTTAAATACTTCTTTTCAATCTGTTTATTTTGCTGACGGTAAGGATGATCGCTACAAAAAATATTTTAAACCTATGACTGAGTTCAAAAGGAATTTGAAAGTTTCTGTCTATGAAATTGAAGTAGACTATTTATTTGATCTCTATAGACAGAGTGAAAAGGCTGAAGAAACAGTGGCTTTAATTAAACGGTATGTTGAAAGTGCGAAACTCGAAAATCAACAGAATATTGATGCAAAGATCAGGGAAATGTCCATCTGGCAGTGGTTGTTTGGATATTGAAAAATTTAATACAGATTTAATCTGAAACTATTCAAATCTTAATTAAGCTATATGACTATTCGCAATGTTGCACGTATGGATAAACTGCTGCGATAATTAGTCTGTTGAACAGTTTTTCTCCAAAGTATCTTCGATTTAAGTTATAAGCTAATCCATTCAGATAGAGGTGTTTTTTACTTACCATGTGGTAGATTCCCAACAGATTCTTTTTCAGGTTACCGATAGCTGTATTTACCCAATTTAGTTCACCGTTTGTTTACTCTGAGGTGGATTTTACTTTGAAGTGTTCCTCTACCAGCTTTCCTGGGTTAAACGTTTGCAGTGTTTTTATTTGTGAACAGCACTGGTGTGGAATCTGCCGATTATTCTACAAACTTCTCAACCGATTCTTTGGTCACATCCTCGTCTAGGCGTAGTTTGTACCCCCCACTGAGTGTAGACTAGGCGTTGAGCTAGGTGTAATTTGTAATTACACCTTACTATCCAATCCAATTTGCAATTGGCAAATGAGGCGTAGAATTAATTTCAAATTGTTCTTGATATTTGGGTGAAGTTACATCCCGATAATTATCGGGATTCACCCAGCCTAAACCACAAACTCTCTATGAAACAACTGAGCATAGAATAGGCTATGGTCTAGGCATAATCCGTACAGCAGTCGGATGTAATCACACCTTCCTATCCTTATCAATTTTAAATTGATATTTTTACACCGGTGAAAGTGCAAACTTCACCCAACATCCCAGCTAAGATAAACTATGCAACGAAGAAATTTCTTGGCCGCAGTGCCACTTTTGATGAGTTTGGGTTTTCGAAATTTCGGACTGGAAGAGATGCCTATTGCTAGCAATGGATATAACTGGACCACCTTTTTTAAAAGGGATGGTAAAGTCTGGGGAGAAAATTTGGCTTCTGATATGAGTTTGTATGCAAAAACTGGATTGAAAGCCTACGAACCGGCTATCGAAAATGCTGCAATGCTGGATAAATTGATTCCACAAATGAAAAAAAATGGAATCAGTATGCCTTCCATGTATGCCAATTCGGTACTTCATGATTCCGTGGAATTGGAAAAGTCCATTCAAAATGTTTTAGAAATCGCAGAGGTAGCAGCTCCTTTTGGATGTAAGATCCTTGTCACCAATCCAAGCCCGATCAGTTGGAACAATCCCGTCAATAAATCTGATGCTCAACTCAAAATTCAGTCGAAAGCTATGGATCGACTTGGAAAACTACTCCGACAAAAAGGAATCACGCTCGCATACCATACCCATGACATGGAACTCCGGGCGGGAGCTCGGGAGATTCATCATGTTCTTCAAAATACCGATCCCAAAAATGTCTCCTTTTGCTTTGATACCCATTGGGTCTATAGGGGATCTGACAATTCCGAGTTGGCAGTTTTCGACATTTTGAGAATGTATGGAGACAGAATCGTGGAGCTTCATCTCCGACAATCCACAGATGGGATTTGGGATGAGACTTTTTCTGCTAGCGGAGATATTGATTATTTCGAATTTGCTCAGCAACTCAAGAACAAAAAAATCAAGCCTCATTTGGTCATCGAGCAGTGCCTGGAAGCAAAAACTGCAGGCCAGATGGATGTGGTGACGGCTCATCAAAAAGATCTGGCAGTGGTAAAAAATGTTTTTGGGTGATAATTAGGTATGGAGGGTTTTTTACGAAGGTCCCCCAACTAAATGTAGACTAGGAGTTGAGCTAGGTGTAATCCGTACAACAGTCAGATGTAACTACTCCTTACTCTCCTTATCAATTTCAAATTGATCCGTATTTAAACGGGTGAAGTTGCTAACTCACCCTACAACCGACCTGATTTTAGAAACAGAAAATAATATTATTTGGTTCTACCCTGAATTTTGTGAAAGGGGAAATTTTTAAGA
>NZ_MSSW01000048.1 GCF_002150685.1 Algoriphagus antarcticus | reverse complement strand
AGAATTCAATGTGTCTTTGGACCTTCGATCCTATAAATTTTCTACTGGCAAGATTCCGTATAATCACATAAAATATAATCAATACTTAAACACAACAATACCAGGATCCTTATCGTTTGTCACTGCATAAATCATTTGGTCCTTCTCAGAAACAGCGATGGAGCGGATTGATAAATTTGTCTTAAATAGTGCTTTTGGGTTTCCTTCTAAATCAAATTCGAATATCGTATCAGAATTAACTCCGGACTTCTTTCTTTGTGCACTTGTTTTACCTATGTAAACTAAAAAAACAGATTTTTCGCCAATGAAAATATCAGAATACCCTTTTATAGTTTCTTCAGATAAAAATGCTGCTATTTCATTTCCTTGTTGCTCAACTTCATAATCAATTTCATATTTCTTTGGACCAACAAGGGTGATAGATTTCCCAGAATTAAGGCTTATTAATTGAAAATTCTCAAATTGACTTGCAGCATGACCAAGTACATGATTAAATGGATTATATTCAATAGGTCCCTGATACAAATTCGAGAGTAAATAGCCTATTTGTTCATCCACCTCTTCTCCCTTTTCCCAAAGTTCAATTGAACTTTGCCTAGTTCCTAATGTGTCAAATATTCCAAATTTATAGGAGTCTCTTGTCACATAGGAAATTAATTCATTGGGACTTTTCCAATGCATAGAATAACCTAAAAACCAGGCCTCATTCTGTCTGATTGTACGTTTTGCTAAAGAAGATGAGTCATTTAATGAAAATTCATAAAAGCTCTTGCCATTCAGATCATATGCCCAAAAACTATCCTCATTTAAACCTGCATCCAATTCCCAAATACCTGATCTTATTTCCCCGGGGCCATCGCCTATTTTCCCTAAACCTTTTTTGTAACTCAAAGTATGTCTGTTAAGAATATGTAATTGTCTACCTTCTCCCCCAAGATTAGAAACTATCAAATCATTGCCCTTTAACAGAACTTTCCTAGCATTTAAAATACTATCATAAATATATTTTTGCCCAGCTAATTCTTGCACTTTAGGGAATGAATCGAAGCCAAATTTGATTTCCCCACTTTTATTTTCCCTATCTGAACCGCAGGAAAATAGAAATATTATTAAAAAGATCCCAATACTATTTTTAAACATATATAATTAATTAAACCTACACCTAATTAATAGGTGTAGGCTGTTTTTCAATTTTAATTAAGGGCAAAATGGCCCTGGCTTTTTAATCGAATCTGACCAAGCTCCGCCTAACCAATCTTGACAATACTCATCTGGTTCTAGGCAGCACACCCAATGTCCAGGATCCCTTTGTGCCTGAACATTCACACTAGTAAACATCATCGCCCCCATAAAGAATGCCATTCCAAATAATAACTTTTTCATAAGATTTAAAATTTTGATAGTTTTAAAAAAACCCGGCCAGAATTTAGGTCTCACTTAAGACTTCAGTATAAGTTTACAATTTTTTTTTTTTAATCGCAAGGATTAGTTTGAAAAATAACAAAAACACAGTTACAAAACGTAAATAAAGGTTTGAAATGCAATATAATGTAAATGAGATGTTTACTTCTTCAAATACAACTTCTTATCCTGGATATAATCAGCCACTCCATCAGGAAGAATAATTTGACAGATTTGAAAATACGAAAATGACTCAATAATCAAACCGAACAAGATTCGGCTCACGATCCACCGTCACACCGTAGATTGCTCTATGCTCCTAATCCACTGCAAAGCCCTATAACTAGTAATCAGCTTTAGTTTATAAAAAGAGATCTATTTACCAAAAGCGACCATTCAGCTTTGGTAAATATGTCTACAAGAAATATTATGGAATTGGTATAAACGACATAGGTAATCAATCTGGCAGAACCAGATTTACCTTTGTTCATACTGGAAATTGGAACTCGGATTTTATAGCAGTTTTTGTAAACTTGATCACCTAAGGAAGGCGTATTTACCAATTCCTTTGAAATCTTATCTAAGTCAGTCAGAATTGAAGGATATTTTTTCTTCAGTCTTTTTAATTCTCTTGAAAAAGCTTTTGTCGGAACTAATCTATAAGTCATCTTCCATTTCTGAAAAGGATGAATATGATTTGTATTCAACCTTTCCTGCCTCCATGTCTTTTGCCTCTAGGTAGCCTTCTCTGATATCGGAAAGAATCTTATTTTTAACAACAACGTCGTTGGAAACAACTTCAAAGCCAATGTGCATAGCCTCAAGCATAGACTTCACAAGGTCAAGCTTGGATTTATCTTCGGTTTCAATGATGATTTTTTCCATAATTCAAGTTTACAAAATTTTAACCGTTTTAGTTTCAAAACTATGGCAAAGAACGGCTTACAAAATAATAAAGTATCCGATTACTTTACAGAACTAAAATCACTCCTCAATAATCAAACCGCACCAGATTCGGTTCTCGATCCACTGTCACGCCATAGATTGCTCTATTCTCTTCATCTACCGCAAAGCCTAAGATCGGATAATCCAGCTGGAATTGGTTCAAAATATTCCCTTCATAATCAAACTCAAAGATTCTGTTGAGGTTATCAGGATCACTAAGTTGCTGATAGGTTTTCCCATTAAACAGCACAAAAAAAGAATTACTCCCAGGATAAACATCCATATATCTTGATGTGGAATTCCTGCCAAAATCAGCCATCTGATACCCCATGCTATAACTAATCTTAAAATCAGGCAACTCATGTCTTGGCCCATAGATTAATTTACTCGTCCTTTTGTTCAAATCAATGATTTCTATAAAATCTGCTTTTTTGCCTGCATTGATAAAATATTTCCGGGAAGGATTACCTTTCATTGTTCCCTGAAAAATAGTACTCACCAGATTGGCATCTAAGTCCTCTTCCTTATAGCCATTGGGCAATTCCTTTCCTTTGATCATATCACCCCAGTTACCAAAAGTAGCCAGCGTATCACCTGAAGTAGTCAAATAAAGGTATTTGGTCCACCCGTCCACTAAGCTTGCTAAAAGTGTATGATCTTTAGCCCAAGTAGCATAGGTTATAAAATATGCCGTTTCAGGAGATCTGAACTCCTCCTCTGCAAGCTTGTTAGTATCCAATAAGTCATACTTTGAAAATTTACGGACTTCAGGATCGTAGGCCCACACTTTATTCTTTTCTTCGGCACTTTCTATCTGAGTAATTGTTTTGGTTTCACCTGGTCCCAAACCATGAATCCCTTTAGACCTAAGATAACTTCCCGATTCAAGATCAATCACATGAAACTTGTCGTCATATTCGTTCTTTCTCTCAAAGACTACAGCTAGCCCATCCTTTATCATCAATCCTCGCGGATTGATTATTTCCGGAATGTTATATTTCTCTCCAACTAGCTCAATGGGAGAAGGCAAATCCTCCTCCGTGAAGTAAATAGAACCGTCAGAATCAGAAACTTTGGAATTACAGGCACAGAAAAGTAAAATCACACCTAGATTATAAAGTGCTTTGGTCGAATTTATTGATTTCATGAGGCCTGAAATAAAAAAAAGATGTTAATTCCTTTCCTATAATAGTATCTCTGCTTTTAAAAGGCAAATATTAGTTCATAAATCTTCTTACAAATACACCTTCGCATCTCGTATTGATTTTGAGGATGGTAAACAAACCTGATAAATAATCCCTGAAAACAGGCCGTTTAATGAGCGTGTGAATTATTAATCTTCATCCAAATCAAATAGCATTAAAATTAATTCTTCCTTATCTACTTGGCCAAAATCAGCAAACTGTTTTTCTAATGAGGGGTTTAAAGAAAAGTCCCATTTACCGCTTTCTCCTGATGAAAGAACTGCGGCAAATTCATTTTGAGGCGTAATCCCCAAAATCCCTTCAAAGCCGAGATGTCCCACTTCATTTTCAATAAGCTCTTGAGTTGAATAGCTTTTACCTGTTTGCTTAGAATAAATTCTTCCTTGAAGTCCAGTAGAATGTAGGGTGGAGAAAGAAATAAAAGTTTCATTCTGAAAAAGATCCATGACACCTATGTAGATGTCATTTTCCATAAAATATTTTAGAGGGTTAGGTAGATTATTAAAATCTTTAAAAGATAGCTCATTCCCAAAATCTAATTTATACTTAGGTACTATGAAAAGCTGGTCAATATTAACTGAATATAGAGTGTCTCTTAGTCCTAATGTAAGTAAATAATCATCTTCATCAATCTTTGAAAGTACGCTTCTATAATTAAGAGGTGAATCATCTAGCAACGGATTGTATGGAAATCCTGTCAACTTAGTCTCACCGTTTTGGTAAATAGCAAAATTATCTTCTGCGTTCATTGAGCTATAATTGACGACCAATTCCCCATTTTCTAAGAAGACTAAATCGGCATACTCTATCTGCTCTTCATAGAACTCCTCTCTCAAAAAATTACCATCCCAATCAAAATATAATTTTTTTCTGTAGTCCATGGGAATAAGTACAAGCTCATTAGTAAATGAATTCCAAAATACATTTTCAACGTTTTTGTATTCTCCAGGCCCTTCACCAACTCTGTGAATATGATTGATGAATTCTCCTTCAATATCATAGATAAAAATTGTGTTTTCTCTGAGCTTGTCTAGCACAATAATTCTATTTTCTAAAAACATCACTTTATCCATCCTTGATGCTAGGGCAAAAGAATTGGATTGTAATCTAAGCAATCGAACTTTTTTAAGTTCTAGATTATCAGATGATTCCGTTATTCTGATGGTTATGGTGTTCTTGTTTATTTCATGTTTATCAAGATCACACCCAAGAATTACTAAGAAGATCAAAAAAAATATTTTTTTCATAGAGTTTAGTTTTAAGAAAAAGGCACTCTTTATTCAGGAGGTTCAGGAGGAGTGAAATTAAAAAAAACACATTTAGTTGTGGCAATTTGATCGCAAGAAAACCCATTTAATGCACCAAAGAATGAGGTTCTCCTTCCACAAACCGTTACAGTAATTACTGAGCCATTTTCCTCTATTTTTGGTGTGTATGCATCTTCCTCAGCCTGAACACTCAAACTTGAAAACATCATCGCCCCCATAAAGAATGCAATTCCAAATAATAACTTTTTCATAAAATTTAAAATTATGATAGTTTTAAATAAATCCCTGCCAAAATTTAGGTCTCACTTAAGACTTCGGTATAAGTTTACTATATTTTTTTTTTAATCGCAAGGATTAGTTTGAAAAATAACTGTAGTTATATTTACATAACGTAAATCTAGGTTTGAAACACAATTTTATGTAAGTCAACTGATTACCTCCTCTACAAATACAACTTCTTATCCCGAATATAATCCGCCACTCCGTCAGGAAGGAGGTATTTGACAGACTTGCCTGCTAAGATAGACTTTCGGATAAAGGTCGCTGAGATGTCTAATAAGGGCGCATCGATCAGCTTGATATTCTGATGCTCAAAAGTCGTAGTATCATAAATTGGATTCATAAATCGTCCACCTTATTACAAATTAAATTTCCAGAAATAAATATCGAGCTTCAAAAATTAAATTCAACCAAAAAAAGTACTGGGTTTCCCTCCTTATCCAAATCATCACGAAGGCCTTTTAATCTCTCAAAATGTGCGGAAGTACCTCGATAACTATCTATCCCTGACAAAACATTGTGAGGATTTGCCCTAAACACGAATTTATCCCCAATAACCCCAACCGGCATTGCTCTAGTGTCAAACGTAATTTCATCTATGAGATTCGATCGTTTATATATAATAGATTTATTAGATTTATTCGAATAGATATAAGTCCAAGCTTCACCTTCCACAAAAAAGGCTAAATACTTATAGTCTTTTGTTTCATAAAAATCAAAAATATTACAATATAGATTTCGTGCATTAGCTATAGCGTTTTCAGGATTAGGGCTATTTAATAATTCATTGATATTTGATTTCTTTTGTTTGAAATCAATGTATAGATATGGAACTGGCCTTTGAAAATCGCTGATTTTAAATAATGTATCATTGAACTGCCTTCTATAAATCGCATCTCCCTCAGGGGAATAATACATGGGATTAATTAACATCACATTTAAAGCTCTCGTATGATAGGGAAAAAATGAGCTTTCTTTCTGGAATTCATTAGTAGCAAGAACAAGATTATCAACATCTCTACCTGCTCCTATAAATGCATATCCCTCATTATATTTTATGAATTTTTCTCCGACAAAATCATCTATTTTATCCATCGACAGGTAATTGCCATTAGGCTCAAAATTAAGGAATCTTCCATAATCAAGGACTTTTACTTCGTTATTGATTATATCAAAATCCATTGCCTGTTTAAAACCTCCGGGTCCCTCTCCCCTATAGCCTATGGATCTTTGGAATTTGCCATTTTCATCAAAGACAAAAACGGATCTTCCATAAATAAAATCCAAAATATAAAACTCATCCTTATAATAACGAATTTTATGTATCTCCTTAAAAAAAAGAGGTTTTCTAATTCATCGTAATTATCAAGGGGTATTATATCTACATTTGGGTTTATTAACTGAGCAAAGTAAACTTCTGATTTTTCTTGTGTTAAATCAATAGTAAGCATTTTTATAGTAGAATCCTGAATACTTGACTGACACCCAAAACCAACGAAAAACAGAAAAATAAAAGTATATTTAGTACACATAGATATTTTAATTAGAAGGATCAAAGGAAACTCTTCCTTTGGTCAGATACATTTATATAATAGACTTAATTCTATTCTGTGGGGATAATTAAATCGGGATCACAGTCTCTGGTTGTATCATACCAAGTAAAGCATTGGTTTCCATCTCCTGTAAGAAAACAAATCTCATACGTTCCTCCAGATCCATCCGTGCAAAACATTTGTTCCCAACGCATTATATCTTCTTCAGCCTGAACACTCAAACTTGTAAAGAAAATGGCTCCTAAAAAGAACGCCGTTCCAAATAATAACTTCTTCATAATTCTTAAATTATGGTTGATATAAAAATTCTGGCCAGAATCAGGTCTCACTTAAGACTTCGGTATAAGTTTACTATTTTTTTTTTTTTTAATCGCAAGGATTAGTTTGAAAAATAACCGTAGTTGTATTTACAAAACGTAAATCTAGGTTTAAAATGCAGTTTTCTTTAAATCAGCAGATTAGGTACTTACAAATACAACTTCTTATCCCGAATATAATCCGCCACACCATCAGGAAGGAGGTATTTAACAGACTTGCCAGCCAAGATGGACTTGCGGATAAAGGTTGCTGAGATATCCAATAATGGCGCATCGATCAACGTGATATTCGAATGCTCAAAGGTCGTCGCATCGCCAGGTCTGGGATAGACGAAGATCTCGTAGTTGTCCAAAATCGTTTGGTAGTTCTTCCAGCGGCTAAGTTGAGTGAGATTGTCCGAACCTAAAAATAAGCAAAACTTATGCTGAGGATATTGGTCTGTCAAGTAAGCCAGCGTATCTATGGTATAGCTCGGCTTGGGCATGGAAAACTCCACATCGGAAGCCCGAAACTGGTAATTATCTTCAATCGCCAGCTCCACCATTCTCAGCCTGTCAAATTCATGAATAAGTGACTGGCGCCTTTTCAGAGGGTTTTGTGGACTGACCACAAACCACACTTGATCTAAATCGGTGCGGTCATGAAGCGTGTCGGCAATGATCAGATGACCAATATGGATGGGATTAAAAGAACCGAAATACAGACCGATTTTCATATTCTATTATAGTTTTCCATTGGTCACATTTGAAAATCAAAACAATCATAATCGGAATGTTTAATGATTTTTTTGATCACGTCGGTTTCAAAATACTATCGGGCTAAAAATTCGCTGACCAAGTATTCGGCTTCAGCACGGGACTTTGTAAATTCGTCATTGACTACCGTGACATCGAACTGCGGTTCAAACTTAGATTCAAACTCAGCTTTGAATAAGCGACGGGAAAGAGATTCTTCGGATTCCGTTCCCCGTTCATTTAGTCTCGCTGCCAAAATTTCCAAGCTCGGCACTTTCACAAAGATCGCCAGTGCCTGCTCTCCAAAGTACTTTTTCAAGGCTAGCCCACCTTTCACGTCCACATCGAAAATTACAGCTTTGCCAGAATCCCAGATGCGCTGAATTTCTTCTTTGAGTGTACCGTAGAAGTTCCCTGCATAGACTTCCTCCCACTCGATAAATGCGTCCTCGTCTATTTTTTTGATGAATTCTTCCTGCGAAAGGAAATAGTAATCTTTGCCGTGAACTTCATGCCTCCCCCGCTTGTCACGTGTACAGGCAGAAATAGAAAATCCCAGATTGGGGATAGTTTGGATCAAATGCTTCACTAAAGAAGTCTTGCCTGAACCTGATGGGGCAGAAAAAATAATAGCCTTACCTCGAGTCATGACTATTTAATATCCTGAATTTGCTTTCGGATGCTATCCGCCAATTCAGTAGGCACAGCTTGTTTGGTACATTTTGTTTTCAATACATCACGGATTGCTTGCTCTAGGTGATAGTGTTCAAAACACGGTTGACACTTGGCTAGCTTTTCCTTCAAGACTTCCTTGCCAGAATCTATCATTTCTCCGTCCAAAATACTTTCTAGCAGCTCAAAGCATTTGCTTTCGTCACTGCATTGCGTCTTTCGTTCTCCGGATGCGTTTTCTTTCATTTCCATGGGTAATTATTCAATATTATTCCTCGTCTACGTCCGTATTATATCCCATATTTTGGGCATATCCTTGAAGTTTTTCTTTCAATAGATTTCTCGCGCGGTGCAATCTGGACCTTACTGTTCCGATAGGGATATCCAGAATCTTGGCCATCTCCTCGTAAGTGAACCCTTCCAAGTCGCAGAGAATAATCACTGTACGGAAATCCACTGCCAAGCTATTTAGGGCATTAGAGATCTCGTCACCAAGCATATCCTTGACAGATTCTGCCCTGAGATCGCTTGTGCTTTGGTAGTGAACATCATCCGAGTTGTAATAAGTTTCAACCTCCTGATAATCCACCTTTGTGGGTTGCTTGGATTTCTTTCTGTACTCATTGATAAAGCTGTTTTTCAGAATTCTGAAAAGCCAGGCTTTAGCATTCGTGCCCTGCTCAAATGAGTTGATAAAACGATAGGCTTTCAGGTAAGTATCCTGCACAAGATCCTTGGCGTCATCTTCATCGAAGGTGAGCCTGTAGCCAAAATTGTACATTGAGTCTATGTGTGGCATAAACTCCCCATCGAAGATGGCATTTTTCTCTTCCTGAGAATATTTTCTGCGCTGAACTTCCGACATAAGTCTCAAAAGTAATGATTGGGTCAATTTATAACTAGAAAACGAGAATAAATCGAACACATCCGTTTTGTAATGCGTTCTCAAATCTTCCTAATAAAAACAACTAACTTCCTTTTTGACCTGAGATGTTTATACTTAGACTCCTCTCTAGAATACCTTTATCGGTACTTTACATTTTTTCGGATGTACTCTATCTACTCGCTCGATATGTGATTCGCTACCGCAAAAAAGTTATTGATAAAAACCTGCTTCATGCATTTCCTGAGAAAACACCTACTGAAAGAAAGGCTATTCGGAATAAGTTTTATAGGAATTTCACGGATGCGTTTTTTGCCGAAACATTCAAATTGCTGACGATCTCAGAAGCCGAGCTCAGGCAAAGATTCCAAGTAGTCAATCAGCACCTAGTCGATGAGCCGGTCAAAAACGGGAAAAGCTCACTGATGATGGCCGGTCATATATTTAACTGGGAGATGGCTATTCTTGGTGTGGCCTTAAATACTGAAGTAACCGCAGAGACAGTTTATCTCAAGCTGAACAATGCTATCTTCAACAAGCTGATGCTGGCCATCAGAACTCATTTCGGAGGAGTGATGACAGAAAAAACCGCATTTAGACGCAGCATGATCACCATGAGAAACACACCACGAATTGTCCACTTGGCTGCTGATCAAAGACCTCCAGTATCCGAAAATCGCTATACACGGGAATTTATGAATAGACCCGCGCTGTTTTTCGAAGGTGGTGAGATTTTGGCCAAGAAAATGGAGCTGCCTGTTTTCTTTCGGAACTATGACTAAAATAAAGCGTGGTCATTACAGATTTGAATTTTCACCTTTAGCATCTCCTCCTTACACTGATGCTGGCGCCCATAATATTACTGATGAGTTTTGTAAGCGATTGGAAGACAACATCCGAGCACAGCCTGACCTCTACCTTTGGAGTCACAAACGTTGGAAATTATAAGAATAGACCAAAAGAGATTTTACATAACCTTTGAAAACAATCACTTTACAACTGATAAGATTTTAGGACAGGAAGAATTCGAGTGATTTTCCTTTCTTTGTGAGGAATTGATATGATCTACTCGATACTCCCAAAACCTAATGACCTTTGCAATAAGGCTAATCTCTTATCTTCCACTTCCAGTTCTTTATTTGATTTCTGATTTACTCTATTTGGTCGCAAGATTTATTCTCCGATACAGAAAAACGGTAATCGAGGAAAATCTGAAATATGCCTTTCCTCAGAAATCAGAAAAGGAGCAGATCAAAATCAGAAATCGCTTCTATAGAAATTTCACTGATTCATTTGCTGAGACAATCAAACTGCTGACCATCTCTAAGAAAGAGTTTGAGAAAAGATTTCAGATGATCAACACGCATTTACTGGATGAAGCAGTTTCATCCGGGAGATCTGTACTACTGGTTTCAGGCCATCTATTCAATTGGGAAATGGGAGTGATCGGTATTAATCATGTGGTAGAAGCTCCTGTAGAAACGGTTTATTTAAAAGTGAATAATCCTTTTTTTGACAACCTGATCAATACTATTCGGACACGTTTTGGCGGAATAATGAGCGAAAAAAATGCTTTTCGCAAGACCATGCTTACCTTAGCAAAAGAACCAAGAGTGGTATTGCTGGGATCAGATCAGCGCCCGCCTAGGTCTGAAAAAAGATATAAAAGGAACTTCTTGAACAGACCTGCTGTCTTCTTTGAGGGAGCAGAATTTCTTTCAAAAAAAATGAATCTTTATGTCATCTACGGCAAAATGACCAAGATCAAAAGAGGTCATTACCGCTATGAAATGATCAAATTGGCAGAACCCCCATTTGTTGACCATCAGGAGCATAGTATCACAGACAAGTTTTGTGACATGCTCGAAGACAATATCAAACTTCAGCCGGACCTTTACCTCTGGAGTCACAAGCGATGGAAACTTTAAATTGAAAGAACTTGTCCGCCCTGGCGGATTGAAATAACTTATCTGCCCTGGCGGATTGGAAGTCTAAATAATTTCCCAAACCTACACTTGCTTGTCTCCAAGCAAGCTGGTTTTTTGAATCTTAAAACTTGAGTCATGATACTCTTTCTTGCTTCTTGGCTCTTACTTCTCAAATCTTGATACTCGCTCATGATTCTTGTATCTAGACTCTTGCTTCTAAAAAAAAAATGGATTACCTCGATAATTTAAACCCAGAGCAGCGACTGGCTGTAGAGCATACGGACGGACCGGTGATGATCATCGCAGGAGCTGGATCCGGCAAAACCCGTGTATTGACCTACCGCATCGCTCATCTGATTTATGAAAAAGGCGTAGATGCTTTCAATATTTTATCGCTCACATTTACCAATAAAGCGGCAGCAGAAATGCGGCACCGAATTGAAACTTTGGCAGGCTTGGAAGCCCGAAATACCTGGATGGGAACGTTTCACTCTGTATTTGCGAAAATTCTGAGAGTGGAAGCTCCAAAAATCGGCTATCCTTCCAATTTCACCATTTATGATTCTGACGATTCCAAATCGCTTATCCGCACGATAGTAAAAGAAATGCGGTTGGATGACAAAATCTATAAAGCCAACGCGGTACTTTCGAGAATTTCCGGTGCCAAAAACCGCTTGATATCCTGGAAAGTCTATCAGGATGACCCACTTGTGAAAGCTGATGATGAAGCTGCCATGAAGCCAAGGATGGGAGAAATCTACCAGCGCTATCAGGATAGGCTTTTCAAAGCCGGTGCCATGGACTTTGATGATTTGCTTTTCAATACCAACATACTTTTCCGAGATCACCTTGATGTGCTGAATAAATACCAGCAGCGATTCAAATATGTGATGGTGGATGAGTTTCAGGATACCAACCTTTCCCAATACCTGATCACCAAAAAGCTGGCAGCTGTCCATCAAAACATCTGCGTGGTAGGTGACGATGCGCAAAGTATCTATGCTTTTCGCGGAGCGGATATCCAAAACATTCTGAATTTCGAGAAAGATTATCCGGATCTTTTTGTAGTCAAATTGGAGCAAAACTACCGCTCCACGAAGACGATTGTAGATGCGGCGAATTCTATCATAGAAAAAAATAAAGCGCAGCTCAAGAAAAACGTCTGGACTTCCAATGGAGATGGTGACCTGATCGAACTGGTCAAAGCTAGTACAGACAGCGAAGAAGGCAGGATCGTAGCATCCACTATTTTTGAAGAGAGAAATACCAAAAAGCTCAACAACAGCGATTTTGCAATTCTCTATCGGACAAACTCACAATCCAGAGCGATAGAGGAAGCCCTTCGCAAGTTGAACCTGACATATAAGATTGTCGGCGGGCTATCTTTCTACCAAAGAAAAGAGATTAAAGACTTGATGGCCTATATGCGCTTCACTGTGAATCCAGTGGATGAAGAGGCTTTTAAGCGAATCGTCAATTATCCTAAGCGCGGCATTGGCGACACTTCGGTGGATAAGATTATGGTCGCGGCATTTGATCATGACATGCAGCTCTGGGAGGTGGTTCAAAATGCACACAGCTTCATCGGTGGGCGAGCGGCAAGTCAACTGGATGACTTTGCTACGATGATCAAAGCCTTTAAGATCGAAGTGGAGCGAAAGGATGCTTTCGAAGCAGCAAGTAGCATTGCCAAGCAAAGTGGGCTTCTCCGCGAGCTATATGAAGACAAAACCATAGAAGGACTGAATCGCTACGAAAACGTCCAGGAATTGCTCAATGCGATCAAAGAATATGTGGACAATGAAGAAAATGAGGACAAAAGCTTAGGGTCTTTTCTTCAGGAAATCGCTTTGCTCACAGATAATGATCGTGACAAAGACATGACTGATGCCATCACTCTCATGACTATTCACTCCTCGAAAGGTCTGGAGTTTAAGCAGGTTTTCGTGGTGGGTATGGAGGAGGATTTGTTTCCTTCGCAAATGATGATGCAGAGCAGAGAAGATCTCGAGGAAGAACGTAGATTATTCTACGTGGCTACTACCAGAGCGATGGACAAGCTTTATTTCACTTATGCACTCACTAGATACCGCTATGGTAGATTGCTGAACTGTGAGCCTAGCAGATTCTTGGAAGAAGTAGATGCCAATTGCATAAAAGTAAATAAACGAGTAGCTTCGAAGGAAATGTCCGGGGCATTCCGAAAAGAAGGATTACCGGGAACCTCAGAATCATACTCTGGCTATATAGGTATTAAAAAGAAGCCTGAAACCAGGATGCCAACGGCAATGAAGTTGCATACCCCAAGCCCGGATTTCAAACCTTCAAATACCAATAATCTGCAAGCAGAGCAATTGATAGAACATCCAAAGTTTGGATTTGGGAAAGTTCAAAAGATTGAAACAGAAGGAATTAACCGAAAAGCTACGATTCAATTCGAGCATTTTGGTGAGAAAACATTATTACTTAGCTTTGCGAAGCTCAGAATTATAGACTAATCACCTGCTCCCCTGCCTTTTGGTAATTTTTTCATTACCTTAATTAGCGCAAAATAGGGATGCATTATGGAGCCTTTAGAATTAGACAAACAAAAACTCATTTTGAAAGAATACGGCAAAAACATTCAACGACTCGTTGATCATATCACGGCGATTGAAGATCGTGATAAGCGCACCCAAAGCGCATATACTGCAATAGAAATCATCAAGCAGTTGAATCCTACGGTGAAGCAAGAGAACGACCAAAAGCTTTGGGACGACTTGTACATCATGTCGGATTTCAAGCTGGAAGTGGACGCACCTTTTCCTATGCCTGAGAAGGAACTACTAGGCAAAAAGCCTCTTCCTATCGGATATCCAAAGGGTGAAGTTCGATTCAAGCACTACGGTAGAAATATCGAGAAATTGATAGAAGGAGCCATCTTACTTGACGATGATGAAGAGCAGGAAGCTGCTATTATTTTTATCGGTCAGCTGATGAGAAGCTTTCACTCTACTTGGAACAGAGAAAATTTTGATGATGCCATAATCTTGGACGATATCAAGACGTTGTCCAAAGGCAAATTGCACATAGACCTAGAGAAGGTAAAAGAAAACGGTTTGTTTGAATCCAACACACATCGTGATTTCAAATTACCACTGCAGGAGGAAAGCAGAACTTCCAAAAACAAGCGGACAACTCACCAAAATAAGCGTCGTCCCAATACTGGGGGTCATAATAAAAAACGGAGAAATTAATGAGTTCATTTCGGGTCAATGGTGGAATTAAACTCAAAGGCGAGATTATTCCTCAGGGAGCAAAAAACGAAGCACTTCAAATACTTTGCGCTGTTCTCCTAACACCGGAGAAAGTAACCATAGAAAAAATCCCAAACATCGTAGATGTCAATAAGCTCATTGAGCTGTTGAGTGATATGGGCGTGAAAGTCACCAAAGAAGGTCCGGAAACCTATACTTTCCAGGCTGATGAGGTCAATCTTGACTTCATGGAAACGGAAGATTTTTTAAAAAAAGCATCAGGACTTAGAGGGTCAGTAATGCTTCTTGGGCCTTTGCTAGCAAGATTTGGTAAAGGAAAACTTTCTAAGCCGGGAGGAGACAAAATAGGCCGTAGGAGAATGGATACCCACTTTACTGGTTTTCAGAAACTCGGTGCAAAATTCAATTACGATTCTAAAAATGAGATTTTCCATATCGATGGAAAAAATCTAAAAGGTTGCTACATGCTTCTCGACGAAGCTTCAGTCACTGGAACAGCAAATATTGTGATGGCCGCTGCAATGGCAGAAGGCACCACCACGATTTACAACGCAGCTTGCGAACCATACCTTCAGCAGCTTTGTGACATGCTCAACCGCATGGGGGCAAAAATCTCAGGAGTGGGATCGAATTTACTTACTATTGAAGGAGTCAATAAATTAAAAGGCACAAAGCATAAGATGCTTCCTGATATGATTGAAATTGGATCATTCATCGGTCTTGCGGCCATGACACAATCCGAAATTACCATCAAAGACTGCCAAATCCCCCGATTGGGAATCATTCCTGATACTTTCAGAAGAATGGGAATCCAGTTAGAATTCAGAGGTGATGACATCTTCGTTCCAGCTCAAAAGCATTACGAGATCGAAACTTTCATCGATGGTTCTATCCTAACTATAGCTGATGCTATTTGGCCGGGGTTCACACCAGATTTGCTCAGTATCGTATTGGTGACAGCCACTCAGGCAAAAGGAACCGTGCTCGTTCATCAGAAGATGTTTGAATCACGTTTATTCTTTGTCGATAAATTGATCGAAATGGGAGCTCAGATCATCCTTTGTGATCCACATAGAGCGACAGTTATCGGTTTGGACAGAAAAACTGAACTTCGTGGAATCAGAATGACATCGCCGGATATCCGTGCTGGAGTAGCATTGCTTATCGCAGCACTTTCTGCAAACGGAACATCTATTATCGATAATATAGATCAGATCGATCGTGGTTATCAAAACATCGATGAGCGACTGAGAGCATTAGGAGCAGATATCGAAAGAATTTCCTAAAAACTGGATCATTATTTAAAAAAAGGGCTTTGGATTTTTTCAAAGCCCTTTTTTTATGAAAGTCATTGACCCCCTAGCTAAATGGGTCAAAGTCTCCTGACTTGGGCCCAAAGAAATGCAGTCTTCAACCCTGCTTTCTCAATAATTGGGAAGGATGAAGAAGGGTAAACCTTAGATTTATACTAAGCTCATTTTCACAGATCATGCCGTTGGCATTCTAATGATTGTTTCCGTTCAAATTTACCAAGCATTTTATTCTAGGCTATTACAAGCCATGCCGTTCGCATGAATTTTTTGTCTTAAAAACTCTTATTCGCTAAATAAAACGCGCTTCAAAAGTCCCATAGGGTATGGGTAGTAAGAATTCAGGTTCGCCACCAGCCTTGCCGTCAGGTGGGACGCTCAAATCAGAAAAAATTTAGAGCTGACCCTAAAAGGCATAGCAGATCTTTATTGCATCTCTTTATTTTATCCATAGCAAGCTCCGCTTGGGTACTACAAATCCTTTTTTTTTAATTGCGGGAAATAATCTTTCGCTACGCCGTTGCGCCATTGCGAGCAAGAAATTTTCTACCACCGCGTCTCCTGCGAAGATCTCCATTCAATCAGTGTTAAAAACCGAATACCTAAAAACCACTTACCTCCACTTTATCAGACAGATAGACAACCTTTAACAAAATCGCTTTTGGAAGACAGTTCTTTATCCTCTATTTGTACTCAAAATAAATACTTGATCAATATTCTTTGATTTCTTTCCTTCCCGAAATTTTTGGTAAATTCTGGCTCGATAAGCCAAAACAACCTGTATGTCAAAGAAAAAATTCCGGAGCCAAGACTGGTACGGACGAACTGGAAAAGACGGATTTATATATCGCTCCTGGATGAAAAACCAGGGATTTCCCCACCACCTATTTGAAGGAGATAAGCCCGTAATCGGAATCTGCAACACTTGGTCCGAACTCACTCCATGCAATGCACATTTTAAAGATCTCGCTGAAGCGCTGAAGCGCGGAATCTGGGAAGCGGGCGGTTTTCCGCTGGAATTTCCAGTGATGTCCTTGGGGGAATGCTCCATCAAGCCGACAGCTATGCTTTTCCGAAATCTTGCCAGCATGGACGTAGAAGAAAGTATTCGCGCCAACCCAATGGACGGTGTAGTCCTCATGTGCGGCTGTGACAAAACCACTCCTTCTCTAGTCATGGGCGCTGCATCAGTGGATCTCCCATCAATAGTTCTCTCCGGCGGCCCTATGTTAGTCGGTCGGTTCAAAGGAAAAAAAATCGGAACCTCAGATATTTGGAGGTTTGCTGAAGACTTCAAACTCGGTAAAATCACCCAAGAGGAAATGATAGAAGCAGAAGCAGCTATGTCACGGTCTGTGGGACACTGTGCTCCTATGGGTACGGCATCGACCATGGCAGCTATGGTCGAGTCACTCGGACTTTCACTTCCTGATAATGCTACAATCCCGGCAGCCGATTCCAGAAGAAAAGTATTAGCTCACATGACAGGTATGCGCATCGTGGAAATGGTGAATGAAGACCTGAAAATGAGTAAAATCCTTACTCGCAAGGCATTCGAAAATTCAATTATGGTCAATGCGGCCTTGGGTGGATCTACGAATTTCATCCTTCATCTCACTGCCATTGCAAAGCGGATTTGCGTTGATATTGACCTGACTGATTTTGACAAATTCTCTTCACTTATCCCACTGATTGCCAACGTACAACCTTCAGGTGAGTATTGGGTGGAAGACTTATTTTATGCTGGCGGGCTTCCGGCAGTAATGAAAGAAATAGAAAAATACTTACATCTCGATTCGATCACGGCAAATGGTAAACCTATAGGTGAAAACTTTGCGAAAGCTGAGTGCTACGATAGAAACTTAATCGGAACATTTGACAACCCCATCAAACCCGAGTCGGGAATAGCAGTGCTGAAAGGCAATCTCTGTCCAAATGGAGCGGTGATCAAGCCATCTGCTGCCACGCCAAGTCTATTGACTCATACAGGCAGAGCCGTTGTCTTTGAAAACATCGATGACTACAAAGCCAGAATTGATTCTCCAGAACTGGATATCGACGAGAACTGCGTGATGGTGATGAAGAATGTGGGGCCAAAAGGCTATCCAGGAATGCCAGAAGTGGGTAACATGGGTTTACCGGAAAAACTACTGAAAAGAGGCGTCAAAGATATGGTGCGGATCTCTGACGGAAGAATGAGCGGTACAGGATATGGCACTGTTATTTTGCACGTTTCTCCCGAGTCAGCTATTGGTGGACCTTTAGCATTTGTAGAAAGTGGTGACATGATAGAATTAAACGTGCCTGCGAGAACACTGAACTTGATGATCTCAGAGGAAGAATTTGAAAAACGAAGAGCATTATTTATGCCGCTACAGCTTCCTTATGAGCGTGGATATGTCAATCTTTTCCTAGATAAGGTAAACCAAGCGCACGATGGAGTGGATTTTGACTTCTTACAAGGCGGTTCAGGATGTGAAGTAAAACGAGATTCGCATTAATCATGAAACCCAAAAAGACCGCCATTATCACAGGCGCAGGGCAAGGTATTGGTTTAGCAATCGCTGAGAAACTAGCCGCGCAAAGTGTTAATTTAGTCCTAAATGACCTCGAAGAAGGTTTGATCACCGAAGCATGTAAGCGGATCAGTCACGTCCATGGCGTATCCGCACTTGCTATCTCGGGTGACGCCAGTTCAGAAGAGGTTATTGATTCCATGATCCAAACGGCTCTTTCCAATTTTGGAACCGTCGACATTGTCGTTGCCAATTCAGGCATTACGCTTTTCGGGGCTTTTTTGGGATATTCCAGAGCGGACTTCATGGAAGTGACCAGAGTCAATCAAGCAGGAACATTTTTCCTGGCTCAGGCTGCTGCCAAAGTCATGAAAGATCAACCAAATGGCGGTGCTTTGCTTTTCACCTCATCCGTCACGGCGCATCAGAGCCACGAAAATCTCGGTGCCTACGCCATGAGTAAAGCAGCACTGGAAATGCTGGCTAAGAACTTGGTGTTGGAACTTGCCCCTTTCAAAATCCGAGTTAATACCATCGCACCAGGAGCAACCGTAACCAATAGAACTAAGCTTGATCCAGATTACGAAAATACCTGGTCGAAAATCACGCCTTTGGGCCGACC
Organism: Algoriphagus antarcticus; assembly: GCF_002150685.1. Taxonomy (GTDB): domain Bacteria; phylum Bacteroidota; class Bacteroidia; order Cytophagales; family Cyclobacteriaceae; genus Algoriphagus; species Algoriphagus antarcticus. The sequence continues at coordinate 9,353 of NZ_MSSW01000048.1, read as the reverse complement.
GGCCGATGTTCGAGATATTGCCAACGCTGCTGCATTCTTGGTCTCTGATGAAGCGGGACATATTACCGGTCAAACACTCATAATCGACGGTGGCTGGACCAGCGTCAGCCCTTCACCATATGCCTGAAAATCATCAAATTGTTCGCTCTGACCTGAAACTTTATAAGCAGGCACCAGCCCCTTGGAAATTGCAGGGGGAAGGAATCATCTTGATTTACAAATTCTCTAGAAATTGGGTAGAAACTTACGGGAATTTACCGGAACATTTAAAGGGTAAGTTCATAGGAGGACTGGGATACCTTATGTTTTTAAACTATCAGTCATCACCCATTGGGCCCTACAAGGAGCTACTAGTTATCCCTGGAAAATTTGCTCCCTATGGAAAGCAGACTATCACCAAAATCTATGTGAGTTCGGAAGTAAGCGCACAAAACGGACACGTCAATTGGGGGATTCCCAAAGAGACGCTCCCGATTTCATGGGACAAAAGCGGTGGTACAGAATTAATTCAGGTAAAAGATGGAGAGAATACAGCATTCTCCTGTGAGGTATCGACTGGCAAAATTCCTTTTCCCTTGTCCACTAGTTTTTTACCAATTGACTTACATCAGTTGTGGGATGGAGTTGATTTTTTCACCAGACCTTCTGGCCATGGCTGGGGCAAATTTGCCAAAATCAAAAACCTACAAATCGATTCATCTTATTTTCCCGACTTAAGTTCTCAAAAGCCACTTTTTGGGGCCAAAATAAATTCTTTTCAAATTAATTTTCCTGAGGCAACTTATGCTCTATAAGCCGTTCAAGGAACAGTCATATTATTATCACCGGCGCAACTTTTAGTGTCGCTGGCTAATCGTGGTTCTTACTTTGGCCACGGAAAGAAAGTTTTTTAAAACAGCCGGTAAGGATTTTCAAGAGGCTTTCCCTGATAAATCTCCTAGTTTGTCGTAATAAGACTTACTCTATGGCACATCCAACAGGAAGAAGAAAATCTTTCCATCGCCTCAATTTGTCAGTATGCTGTATTGACTTGATTAATCAGATTTAAGAAAAGGATTTATCAACTATATGAGTATCATAAGCATAAAAAATGGCTGAAAAAACAATCTGAATTCTAAGTCTGTTAACTTTATAAAAAACCCAAGCCATGAGGAACCTTACATTCATCCTATTAGTTGTCTGCGCTTTGCAGGCATGCCAGCCCAAAGAAACGACGCCAGACACCCTGCCTATGAAAGTAGCGATGGCCTACGGCTTTGATAAGTTTGACGAAGTCAATTCCATAGCATACACCTGGAATGTGCAGCGCGACTCTGTGAATGTGATGACCAGAGATTGGAAGTGGAACATAAAAGACCGTACCGTCTATTACGCTACAGAGGACACCAGCTTTACCTACAGCTTGGACATGCCTGCGGATTCTATGCCTGATGTAGACAAGGGATTCATCAATGATAAATACTGGATGATGTACCCTTTTCAATTAGCTTGGGATTCTGGTTATGAATATGAAACTGAGGAAAACGTACCTACGCCCATAGCTGGAACGAACTCTACTAAACTGACAATTGTCTATAATGGAGCTGATGGCTATACACCAGGAGATGCTTATGATCTCTATTTGGATGAAAATAACATGATCTTGGAATGGGTTTTCCGTAGAGGAAATGGCCCAGAGGGCAGACCGACCACTTGGGAAGATGTGGAGCAGTTTGGACCGATCAAGATGGCTACTACCCACGCCAATCAAGCTGGTCAGAGGTTTATTTGGTTCTCAAATATTTCAGTCAATTAGTTTATTTCAACAACTAATTTTAAGCCGTTCGCATGATGCAAGCGGCTTTTTTTTTGTGAATTCATTAAACCGCATGACTTTATCGTTCAGGGGAATGGGTTGAAAGCCTCAATTACTATCTTGGTTCAAGTCTCCACACTTGGATCTATGGCTATTCGAGGATATTGGCTCTTGGAGGTTTGTAGGCGCGAAGCTCTATTCATGGGTTAATATCCCGACAATATAAACGGGCTCAAAAGCCGCTCATAAGCGCTATGATTTGCCAATACAGATCTGCTAAGGAAACAACAATTAACCAATCAAACCTACTTTCAAAATGAAATCTAACCGTCGGAATTTTATCAAAAGATCCAGTCTTGTACTTGGCACAGGATTAATAGCCAATCCATTTATTGCTTTTCCGTATTCCAAAAAAGATTACACTGTCGGCGAAATCATGGATTTATTTATCGCCCAGGTTCCTAGGGCACCATTTCCGCAGACGGTAGATACGTTGAAATCCGGCAAAAAGGATCAAGTGGTCATCGGCATTGTCACCACAATGTTTGCAACCATCACAGTTATCCGAAAAGCCATTGAGCTGAAAGCAAATTTCATCATCGCCCACGAGCCTACTTTTTACAATCATCTGGATGAAACTGCTTGGCTGGACAATGATCCTGTGTATGAATTTAAGCGAAAGCTGCTCGATGAGCACCACATTGCTGTCTGGAGAAATCACGATTATGTACATAGTCTAGCAATTGATGGCGTACAGGCTGGCGTGGTAAAGGAATTGGGTTGGGAAAAATACTACAATCAAAATGCAGTGTTGAATCTTCCTGAGACTACCCTCGGTAATCTTATCACACATATCAAAGCCAAAATGAACGTACCTGCGCTACGCTATGTCGGTGATCTATCGCAAAAAGTAAGTAAAGTTCTTCTAATGCCCGGAGCGGCAGGAGGAAGAAGACAGATAGAAATGCTCATGCGAGAAAAACCTGACATATTGATCTGCGGGGAAAGCCCAGAATGGGAAACACCAGAATACATCCGGAATGCAAATGAAATGGGAATAAAACTTGGTTTGATCGTAATTGGTCACTCAGCAAGTGAGGAAGGAGGATCTGAGTTTATGGCCGAATGGCTTCGTTCTACTATTTCGGGAATCCCTGTATTCCACATTCCTTCGGGAAATTCTCTATCTGTGGAGTGAAAAGTAAATGACAACCGATTTCAAAAAACACTCCTGCTATTCTCTTATACAAGGGGTTCTAAAACATCCAACATCATAAGGTTAGCCTATTTAAATAAATTATCATTTATAGTATATTTGAACATAGAGCTACTTTCCAGGCTGACCACATTACCAAAATAGCAATGAACGTAGGACCGATAAAACTCATACTGGCAGATGATGATGTAGATGATAGATTCTTTTTTAAAGATTCACTTTCTAAATTACCCTTCGAAACTAACCTAACCACTGTGACAAATGGAGTAGAGTTGATGACCCTACTTTTGACTGCGGAAGAGTCCCTTCCGGATGTAATATTTCTAGATCTCAATATGCCCATGAAGTCAGGATTCGAATGTCTTTCTGAAATCATGGCGTACGACAAATTCAGGAATTTACCCATCATCATTTATTCCACCTCCATGGACGAACCAGTGGTAAACGCTCTCTATGAGCAGGGTGCTTTTCACTATATCTGTAAACCGGGAGAATATTCGAAATTAAAAGATGTGATTTTTAAAGGCTTAAGTAGCTTGGCAAATGAGTCGAGCAAACCCTCCAAGGCCAATTTTGTAATCCAATCATCCTAACAAACCCTATGTCAGATCAAAGTTCAGCTACTGCCACCTTTCCTGCTGGAGGCGGTGAAATGGGTCAGTTGATCCGGGAAAAGGACTGGAGCAGAACACTTGTAGGGACGCCGGATCAATGGCAACAGAGTTTGAAAACAACTTTGAATATAATCCTGTATTCCAAATTCCCTAAATTTCTATGGTGGGGACCAGAATTGATTTGTTTTTACAACGATGCTTATAGACCAAGCTTAGGTGAAGATGGGAAGCACCCTTCTATCTTAGGCATGAATGGCAAAGAGGCTTGGCCAGAAATCTGGCCAATTATAAAACCACTAATTGATCAGGTATTAGAAGGAGAATCACTTTACTTTGAAAACCTCCTGGTTCCAATCTACCGAAACGGGCATATAGAAGATGTCTATTGGACTTTCAGCTACAGTCCTACAAAAGATGACTTTGGAAATATTGCCGGTGTGTTGGTCACTTGTGCAGAGACTACCCGCGAAGTTCTTTTGAAAAGGAACCTTGAAACAAGCGAACGCAAACTTAGACTTATAATTCAGCAAGCTCCGGCGTCTATAGCCACCTTCAAAGGACCCAATTATGTGACTGATATTGCGAATTCAAATGCACTGGCTCTTTGGGGACGCAAAGCAGAAGAGGTGATAAACAGACCCATTTTGGAGGCTATACCAGAGCTAAAGGAACAAGGTATTAAGGCTCTGCTAGACGACGTGTACACTACAGGCAATCGATTCTCGGCAACTGAACTCCCGGTGCAGTTTCTTCGCGATGGAAAGCTAGAAACCATCTACGTCAACTTTAGCTATGAAGCACTTTACGATGCCAACGCGGAGATAGATGGAATCATCGCTATCGGTCATGATGTCACTAATCAGGTGGTGGCGCATAAAAAAATCGAAGCCAACGAGGAGAAACTAACCATGGTCATAGAAGCCTCAGAACTTGGCACCTATGACTACAACATCCAAACCAACAAATTGGATGGTTCGAAAAGACTTCACGAGATCTTTGGATTGGCAGATAATGAAGACATAGACCACGAACACTTTGTAAGCAGTATTCATCCAAAGGACTTAGGGATTAGAAAAGCTGCTTTTGAGAGATCCTTCAATGATGGAATCTTGGAATACATAAGCAGGCTAATCTTGCCAGAAAACCAGGTTCGATGGATCGAAGTGAAAGGCAAAGTGCATTTTGATGAAGAAAACAATCCTCACAAAGTTCTGGGAACTGTTCGTGACATTACTTCGGAAAGAATAAACAGGCAAAAGCTAGAAGAAAGTGAGCAGAAATTCAGACTCTTAGCAGACTCACTTCCACAGCATATCTGGACAGCCGATACAGAAGGTAATCTTAATTATTTTAATCAATCCGTTTATGATTTTTCGGGATTCAGTCCTGAGGAACTAGATCGGGAAGGATGGCTTGCCATAGTACATCCAGATGATAAAGAAGGGAATATAAAAGCTTGGAAAAATTCTATCGCCACGGGTAAGGACTTCCTATTTGAACACAGATTCCGAAAATATGACGGAACATACCGGTGGCAGCTAAGCCGCGCGAGACCCCAATCCAATCAAGATGGGGAAATACAGATGTGGGTAGGTTCCAGTACAGATATCCATGATCAAAAGGAATTCACGAATGAACTCGAGCGACTGGTGGTAGAGCGCACAAATGAGCTGGCGCAAAATGTGAAAGACCTGGCAAGCATGAATAAGGAACTTCAATCCTTTGCCTATATCTCAAGCCACGACCTACAAGAGCCGCTTCGCAAAATTCAGACTTTCTCTACTCTCCTTTTGGAAAATGAATATGAAAATCTCACTGAAGACGGAAAGGAGCATTTTAGCAGAATGCAAAATGCTGCTAGGCGAATGCAAGCTTTGATCAATGACCTACTTTCTTACTCCAGAACAAGCATGTCCGAGCGGAAATATGAGCCTACTGATCTCAATAAGTTAATCGTGGAAGTGAAAATGGATCTGAAAGAAGAACTAGCACAGCATCATGCAGTTGTAGAATCAGATGAACTTTGCACGCTCAATATCATACCTTTTCAATTTCGCCAATTACTCCAAAATCTGATTAGCAATTCACTGAAATTTGCCGTCAAAGGCCGGGAACCACATATAGAAATCACCAGCGAAAAGGGTCTGGGAAGTGAATTTGATTTGGAACGCTTATCCCCAACCACTAAGTATTGCCATTTACGCATTTCAGACAATGGAATCGGATTTGATCCACAATACAGCGATCGAATTTTTGAATTGTTTCAGCGTCTACACGGAAAGGATAAGTTTCAAGGCACGGGCATAGGCTTAGCCATCGTAAAGAAAATCGTCGATAATCACAACGGTTTTATCGCTGCTCATGGCAACCCTAACGAAGGCGCTACTTTCGATATTTACCTTCCTGAAAAGCAATGAGTCCATAGACATACGTATCTTATTTCAAATAGCAAAGAGGCTTAATTCTACTTCACCATACTTATCAACCTTAGTTTTTTGAATCAATTCATTTACTTTCATTTATGAAAAAACTTCTCTTAATACTCTTTTTCGTTGGTCACTACTCTATCAGCCATGCTCAGGAAGCAAGCATTGACAGACCTGTAATTCAACTTTTGAAAGCAATGAAAATGGATCGCACCGTAGATGCTATGGTTGATCAAATGGCGAAGAGCCCAACTTTTGCATCGAAAGAAATCCCAGATGAAATTTGGGATGAATTCAAAAAAGAATTCTCCTCTGAAAAACTGATTGAACTCACTGCTCCTATTTACGAAAAGCATTACACTGATTCTGAAATAGTGGAATTATTAGAGTTCTACAAATCTCCAATAGGACTAAAAACTATTGAAGTCAGCCCTGCTATTGCAACTGAATCAATGAGTATTGGCCAAGAATTCGGGATGGAAGTTGGTCAAAAAATAGTTCAAAAACTCTCCAAACTCGGCTATATAAAAACCCTATGAAAAAATTCTATTTGACCATCGCATTGATGGGAGTATTCTCCTCTCTTTTTGCACAGAATCTGTCTTCCACTGAGGAAAAACTTATCACTGAAGTAGAAAAGAACTATAAGGAAACTTTGGCTCTGCTCGAAGAAGTAACCAATATCAATTCAGGCTCGCTAAATCTGGAGGGTGTGGAAGCTGTAGCGAAAGTTTTCGAAAGAGAATTTCAAAAAATAGGATTTGAAACTGAATGGTACAAACTGCCTCCAGAAGCCAAAAGAGCAGGACATTTCATCGCAACGAGAAAAGGTAGCAAGGGAAAGAAAGTATTTCTTATTGGACATTTGGATACTGTTTTCGAAAAAGAAATGCCTTTTACCCCATTCACTTACCTCAATGACAGTACGGCTACAGGCCAGGGAGTCAATGACATGAAAGGTGGTGATGTAATGATTTTTGCGAGCCTTAAAGCACTTCATGACTTAGGACAGTTGGAAGACCGCACGATCACCGTTTACTTCACTGGAGATGAGGAAAGTTCGGCTGATGAGGAATTATCCAGAAGAGATTTTATTGACAGGGCAAAGGCCCACGACATTGCACTTGCTTATGAAACAACCCAAAGTTTTGGAATCGCAACAGTAGCACGAAGAGGAAGCAGTGGATGGAAATTAAAAACAAGTGGGAAGCAGTCGCATTCCAGTGGTGTTTTCAGAGAATCTGTTGGCTACGGAGCAATCTATGAAGCAGCTCGTATCCTTACAGAATTTCAGGAGGAGTTGGCAGGAGAACAATATTTGACTTTTAACCCAGGTCAGATAATCGGTGGATCGGACATTAGCTATAACACCGAAACCGGAAAGGGTGAGGCATTAGGCAAAACCAATATTGTAGCACGCGAAGCATTGGTTACAGGAGATTTGAGATTCTTGGGTGAAGAGCAAAAAGAAAAGGCTAGAGTAAAAATGCAGGCAATCGTGGACAGGCATCTAAACCAGACTGATGCAGAAATCACATTTGAAGACGGATTGCCTTCCATGATCCCAACTGAAGGGAATTATGCATTGGCAGAAACCTTAAGTGAATTGAGTGTTGAAATGGGACTTGGCGAAGTAAAACCAGGTGATCCGGGAAGTCGTGGTGCCGGAGATATCTCCTTTGTGGCTGATTATTTGGATTGCCTGGATGGCCTTGGTGCTTCAGGAAATGGCGCACATGCTCCTGGGGAAACCATCAATATGAAAGAATATCCAGAGTTGATCAAACGGAGCACCTTATTCCTTTATCGCTTAACTAGATAAAAGCTCTTCGAGATTTGCAATATTAAAACTCTACCAAAAGGTTTGAAACCTTTAATTAAAACGGCAAGTATTTCAAAAAGACGAATATCTGTGACCTGAACCGACATAAGAATAACGAAGATTTGAAGTAGATTAAACCAGGTGGCTCGAAACTATTTCGCGTGTCAACATACCATTTCAGGATAAAAAGTCATTTCCTACTAACCCCAAAAAATGAGATTGCAAGGAAAAACAGCCATCATAACCGGAGCTACAAGTGGCATGGGAAAAGCCATGGCCGATCGATTTGTCAGTGAAGGAGCTTCCGTGATTTTGAGCGGTCGGGATGAGCTTCGAGGTAAGGATTTAGAAAAAAGTCTGATTCAAGAGGGCGGAAAGGCAGTTTTTATTGCTGGGGATATTTCTCAAATAGCCGTGAATGAAACGCTCGTGCGTGAGGCTATTCATAATTTCGGGAAACTGGATATCGTAGTGACCAATGCCGGAAAGTTAGGATTGGGATCGGTAACGGATATTTCCTTTGAAGAATGGAATGAAACCATAAGCGCCAATCTGAACTCTGTGTTTTACCTGAGTCGGTATGCGATTCCCGAGATGCAGAAAAATGGCAAGGGAGTAATCCTCGCAAACAGTTCGATTGCCGCGTTTAAAAGTTTCCCCAATCATGCAGCTTATTGTGCAAGCAAAGCAGCCTTGGTTGCGTTGGTGAAAGAGATGGCGTTGGATTATGGCCCGACTATACGTGTCAATACAATTTGTCCCGGTCCCGTCGATACCCCTTTTATTTGGGATTCAGCCAAAGCATTTGATGAGCCAGACACCATCGTGGAGCAAACAGCAAACAATACGTTGATGAAGCGTCTTGGACGCCCGGAAGATATTGCTTCGTTGGCCTTGTTTCTGGTTTCCGATGAAGCATCCTGGATTACCGGTTCGGCTTATACGATTGATGGGGGAATTCTCGTCAAATAGGCAGTTTAAATTGGAAGCACGCGCGACACGCCCGCGCTAGCTGGGTACACGCGCGAAACGCGCGCGCTAGCTGGGTTTTGCTGGCGCGCGCCTGTGGCGCGTGACAAGGATTTACACATCAATTAAATTATATTCATAACACTTTTTAAATTTTTTCTGATGAGCCACAAATACAAATTTCAGAACCCGGAAGGTCTTTACTTTGTCACCTGTACAGCTATTAACTGGATTGATATTTTTACCAGGGAGGAATATTCTCAGATAATTATTGAAAGTCTTGATTATTGCAGGAAGCAACTAGGAATGGAGATTTTTGCATGGTGTCTTATGCCTAGCCATCTTCATTTGGTGATTAGAGTTCAGGGATACAAACCTGAATTAATTATGGGAAGGTTTAAAGAGTTTACTTCAAAAAGAATTCAATTGGCAGTAAAACAAAATCCGCATGAAAGCAGGAAGGATTGGCTTGTTTTAATGTTTGAAAAAGCAGCTTTGGAATCAAGCAATG
>NZ_MSSW01000047.1 GCF_002150685.1 Algoriphagus antarcticus | reverse complement strand
CTAGCTGGTGATGACACGCGCGCTAGCCGAAGCGTGCGCTAGCCCTAACTTGAATAGAAACTATGAATCAAAAAACTACGCGAAGACAATTCTTCAAAAAAGCATCACTAATTAGCCTGGCTACTTTGCCGCTATCAGCTAGCGCTGTCGTTATGTGCTGGCGCGCGCCTGTGGCGCGTGACAAGGATTTACACAACAATTAAATTATATTCATAACACTTTTTAAATTTTTTCTGATGAGCCACAAATACAAATTTCAGAACCCGGAAGGTCTTTACTTTGTCACCTGTACAGCTATTAACTGGATTGATATTTTTACCAGGGAGGAATATTCTCAGATAATTATTGAAAGTCTTGATTATTGCAGGCAGCAACTAGGAATGGAGATTTTTGCATGGTGTCTTATGCCTAGCCATCTTCATTTGGTGATTAGAGTTCAGGGATACAAACCTGAATTAATTATGGGAAGGTTTAAAGAGTTTACTTCAAAAAGAATTCAATTGGCAGTAAAACAAAATCCGCATGAAAGCAGGAAGGATTGGCTTGTTTTAATGTTTGAAAAAGCAGCTTTGGAATCAAGCAATA
>NZ_MSSW01000046.1 GCF_002150685.1 Algoriphagus antarcticus | reverse complement strand
TTAGCGTTACGGCCGAAGCACGCGCGACACGCGCGCGTTAGCGGCCGAAGCACGCGCGACACTCGCGCGTTAGCGGCCGAAGCACGCGCGACACGCGCGCGCTAGCTGGTGATGACACGCGCGTTAGCCGAAGCGCGCGCTAGCCCTAACTTGAATAGAAACTATGAATCAAAAAACTACGCGAAGACAATTCTTCAAAAAAGCATCACTAATTAGCCTGGCTACTTTGCCGCTATCAGCTCTTGCTCAAACAAATTCAGTGGATCCGAGCACCAAACTAAAAGTGATTTGTGTCGGTGGCCACCCAGATGATCCGGAAAGCGGATGTGGAGGCACACTTGCAAAGTTTAGTGCAAAAGGCCATGACGTGAAAATCTTGTATCTGACTCGTGGAGAAGGTGGAATCGAAGGAAAATCAGCCAATGAGGCTGCAAATATTCGAACCAAAGAAGCCGAAGCGGCTTGTGTGATTCTGAACGTACAGCATGCCTTTCTCGGACAGGTTGATGGCAACACGGTGGTTAATAATGAGTGGATCACCAAGATGACTGAGTTCATGGAAAACGAAAAACCTGATTTGGTTTTCACGCAGTGGCCCATTGATTCTCATATAGATCATCAGGCTGCAAGTATGCTGACCATGCAGGCCGGATTGAGAACAAAGAAAAAATTCCAGATTTACTTTTACGAAGTCTGTGCTGGTGAGCAAACGATGACATTTCATCCCACAGATTATGTGGATATTTCGAATGAACAGGAAACCAAACGAAAGGCTTTATTCTGTCATGTAAGTCAGGATCCTGTCGGAATCTATGCCTGCGGACATGAGGCGATGGAGAAGTTTCGGGGGATGGAAGCCGGTGTGCCGGCTGCCGAAGCTTTTGTAAAAATGAATGGCAAAAACTCTCCCTCCTCAATCCTGTAATTGACCTTTGCTTTCAAACCCAAAAACCCATTGAAAAAAGTAATCCTATTATCGCTTTTGCTGATTGTGACTTCAGCAGGCTTTTCCCAAAGCCAATTAAAATCAGACATCAAAAATAAAGTCGCCCTATTTAATGGTAAAAACCTCGATGGCTGGTACACTTTTGTGCAAAACCGGGGACGTAACATTGATCCGAAAAATGTCTTCTCTGTCCAGAATGGACTGATCCGGATATCTGGTGAGGAGTGGGGAGGGATCACTTCCAATGAGGAATTTGAGAATTATCGGCTCCTTGTTGAATTCAAATGGGGTGGAAAAACCTTTGCTCCCAGATTGGAAAATGCCCGGGATTCTGGAATTCTCTTGCATTCAGTGGGGGAGGATGGAGCGTCAGATGGAATCTGGATGCACTCCATCGAATGCCAACTGATAGAAGGCGGAACAGGCGATTTTATTGTGGTAGGAGATGGAAGTAAAGATTTCAGCATTACGAGTCTGGTGGCTCCGGAAAAGCAGGGCAATTCTTATATTTTTCAACCCGACGGGGAACTAGCAACTATAAATGGTGGCCGAATCAATTGGTATGGACGTGATCCAAACTGGAAAGATGTGATTGACTTCCGTGGTCCGCAGGACGTGGAGAAGCCAGTGGGTGAGTGGAATAAAGTGGAATGTATAGTTGAGGGAGATGAGATCACAATTTACCTAAATGGAATTTTGGTAAATCATGCTTCCAATGTGAAACCAAGTAAAGGTCGTATTCAAATTCAATCGGAAGGCGCAGAGATATTTTTCAGAAAAGTGGAACTGAGACCCTTGGCAAAGAAATAAGGATCAAAACAAAAGCACATAAAACCGGCTTAAAAGGCCAAAGATAGTTCTAGAAATTGCATCAACATAGCAAACGGGATCTGAGCAGCTAATTTTACTTCAAGCTGGAAATATTTCCTTTGCTGCTGTTTAGGTGGAATGTCTGGATGTTTTAGGGGATTCAAGCCGAGGGGATTATGCCCCAAGAGAGACGATCAAAATGAAAGAATACCCAGAACTGATTAAGAGAAGCACCTTATTTCTTTATCGTTTGACAAGGTAAAATAGTAGCTTCGCTCCTCTTTATGATAATGTCAACAATAGATGGCTAAAAAAAAGTCAAGATCTACTCCTTTTGGTTTAATTGTTCTTTTGGTACTTCTGACTGCAGGGGCGGGATTTATTATTTACACCACATGGCAACGGCTTCATGGTAGACCCGATTACGCCAATAAGTCAATTTCAGACCAGGAAGCATTGAAATTTGATTACGTTTTCAGAACTCAACCGGAGGGTGTGTTAGGAATAGACATATCTCATTATCAAGGTAAAATCAATTGGAATAAGCTGGAGCTAAAAATTAAAAATCGACCTGTGGAATTTTTTATTTTCAGAGCAACAATGGGTGATAACCAAGACGAACTTTTCAAGGAATATTGGAAAGCACTGGACACCGTGGACATTAGCAGGGGAGCATATCATTATTATCGCCCAAATCAAAACAGCACCAAACAAGCTGAGAATTTTATTGATAATGTTAGATTAAGGCCTGGCGACTTTCGCCCAATTCTTGATATTGAGAGACATTCTACCATTCAATCCCAAGATCGACTTAGAGATGGGATTCAAAACTGGTTAAATTTAGTTGAAGCTCATTATGGTGTAAAACCCATTATTTATACTGGAGATTCTTTTAATAAAGATGTGCTGGTGGGTCATGGTTTTGAAGATTATCCATTATGGATTGCTAATTATAATCCTGTAAGAGAACCAAAAAGTGACTACTGGGTTATTTGGCAATTTTCGGAGAAAGGTAGAGTGAATGGGATTTATGAAAATATTGATTTAAACATTTTAAGAGGAGGGACAAAAACCCTTGATGCGTTACTGCTTGATTAAACCTGTTTTAGATTAAGATCTTTTTTTCACTGGTATTTAGATCACTCTTTTCCATTCTATCTTGATTATGAAATTTCGATTCTAGATGCAGCTGATTTTCCCGGGGAAGTATTATTCAATTCCATCCTAAAACTTCCCAAATACCTTTTCAAAAACCTGCTGAAAAGCTTCTTTGGATTGTGAAACATCATCCAACTTTCCGTAATTACCATCTGTCGCCCAACTGGTCGCCATATTTTTTTCAGGGAAATAGGATGTAGTTGCAAAATAAATAATCGCATCTCCGCTGTAATTGCAGGCAAAGCCAAATGGAGTTTTCATCCGGCTGAGTCCAAGTCCGTATTTAACTTTCCCTAACTTCTTTTCTTGAGAAATCACTCTCAAGTAAATATTGGATTAAACTTTCAAAGCCCTTAAATTCCAATTTACCCTGAGCCCATGAAAAATCTACTTCTCCTACTTTCTGTATTTTATATTTCCGCTTTTCAGGGAATTGCCCAAAGCAAACAGCCCAATATTCTCTTTCTCATCGCAGATGACTGGTCCTATCCACATGCCGGAGTTTATGGAGATCCAGTAGTTCGCACACCCACTTTTGATAGATTAGCGGCTGAAGGAGCCTTGTTTACGAATGCATATACAGCTTCCCCATCCTGTTCTCCGTCCCGAGCTGCAATACTATTGGGTAGATATCCGCACCAAAACGAAGACGGCGGAAATCTTTGGTCGGAATTTCCAGCACAATATCCTAGCTATGTTTCCATATTGGAAAAGGCTGGATACTTCAACGGATCCACGCGAAAAGGCTGGGGACCTGGAGATTTTCAAGTCAGTGGATTAGATCACAACCCGGCAGGACAACCTTATGAAGATTTTAAATCCTTTTTAACTGAAAGAAGCAATGATCAGCCCTTCACATTTTGGTTTGGGAGCACTGACCCACATCGTGAATACGCAACTAATTCTGGAATCCAGACGGGAATGGCTTTGGATGAGGTGCAAGTTCCAGGTTTTTTCCCAGATGTGGACTGCGTAAGAAATGACATACTAGATTACTACTTTGAGGTAGAGCGCTTTGATAGAGAGTGCGGGCAACTGATCAAAATGCTGGAAGAACTTGGCGAACTGGACAATACAATCATTGTGATGACCAGCGATAACGGCATGCCTTTCCCCCGATCAAAAGCTAATTTGTATGATTATGGAACTCGGATGCCACTTGTGATTAGATGGCCGGAGAAAGTCAATCCAGGAACTGTGATTGATGACTTTGTGAATTTTGTGGACTTTGCACCGAGCTTTGTGGAAGCCGCTGGATTAAGCGCACCGACTATGAGCGGACAATCACTCTGGCCGCTTCTGGCAGGAGAAAAGCAGGATCGGGAACAGGTCTATCTGGAAAGAGAACGACACGCAAATGTGCGAAAGGGCGACCTCTCCTATCCTATGCGAGCCGTCAGAGATCATGAATACCTATATATCTGGAATCCTATGCCGGAGCGAAATCCAGCCGGAGATCCAAGCGTTCATCAATCTGTGGGACAATATGGAGATGTAGACAATTCCATCACCAAGTATTTGATCATGAGTATGGAAGGAAAACCCAACGCTGGATCACCTGATTTTTTCAAACTGGCATTTGACAAAAGACCCGAAGTTGAACTCTATGATGTCATTTCAGATCCCTATCAATTGAATAATTTGGCTGAGGATAAAGCCTTCGCAACTGTGAAAACCAGAATGAGGGAAAAATTGCAAAGCTGGATGAAAGAAACCGGCGACTTGAGGGCTAGTGAACCTCGTTCTTTGTATTGGGATGAAGTCCGCTACACTCCTGATTATCAATTCAAAGACTATGACTTCAAACAAAGAATAGAAGAGTATAGGATTAAACCGCCGTTTGGGAAATATGCAAAAGAAGGAATACCATGCCTAGACATAAATCCATGACCTATAGCTGACACCTGCTCTAAGCTTGCAACTTCGAAACTTTATCAATGGGTTTGCAACTCTATATTTTTAAAATGGATTGAAAATTCTGTGATAAGTATTCGGGATTACAAATCCCGAGTAGCAGCATTGCAAATTCCGAGCGGTTCAGATTCGAGTAGCCACTACTTAATCACAATCGCATTCTCGCTAAGCTCATAGCCTATCCGATGTGCAAGCACATAAAGCGAATCACCAGCGCTCATTTCAAATGGAAATTGGTAAACAGACCAAACGTCTAAAGCACTTTTCTTGAAGCCGACTGAAGCACTTTTTGTCGCAGAAGAAAGCGAAACTTTCCCATCCTCAAAATGCACTTCCACTGGCTCAGTGGTTGGAGCATGATCCGCTCCATTCCACCACTGATCCACCATTTCCATTTCTGGTATTGCTCCCAGATCTCCAAAATCATCTATCCATTTCACATGTGCTTTGCGAAGCTCAGTGAGCTTATCCGCATAGTCCGGATTTCCTGCCAGATTGTTAAACTCATAAGGATCTGACTGGGTATCATAAAGCTCTTCTTCTGGCTTGGTCTCATCAAACCATCGCTCTTGGTTTTCGTCCAATTTCCCTTCTTCATGCAATTCCAGCAGATGAACCATCAGAGGATTGCTAAGTCGGTAGCGTATATTCTGATAGTTCGGCTTATCAGGCATGTAGTTCTTAATGTATTTGTATCGACCATCGCTAACCGCCCGTACTCGATCCACTTCAGAATCCATGCGATCCCGCGCGGCAAAAATGTACTTTCTAGGTTCAGCTTTCTGATTTCCCATGAATGCCTGCCCCTGCACATTATTTGGGATTTTCACTCCTGCGAGAGATAGTACCGTTGGTCCAAAATCCACAAAGCTGACTAGCTGATCATCCACTGACCCAGCTTCGATAAAGGGCGCTTTTATAATAAGTGGCACTCGCAAACCTCTATCATACAGTTCTCTCTTGTAATAAGGCATGCCATCCCCATGATCTGAGTAATAGAAAATGATCGTATTCTCATACAGTCCATCCTCCTTTAGCTGCTGGAGGAGTTCACCCACCTGCGCATCAAATCGCATGACATTAGTGATAAATCGAGCCAAGGTCCTTCGTGTAATCGAGTCATCCGGATAAACTGGTGGCACAGTCACATCGTCTGGATCTATCAACAAATCTTCGTTTTCCCTTGCCCATACTTGAGATTCATGCGTGGTAGTGAAGTTGAAAATTGAGAAAAAGGGCTGCTCAGGATCTTTCCGGTTTCTCCAATGAGCATTATTGCTACTCTCATCCCACATCGTCCCTGGTGCCACAAACTGGTAATCCTCTTTTACATTGTTGCTGGTATAATAGCCAGCCATGCGCAAGTATTCAGGAAAGCCGTGCATACCTTCAGGAATCACGGTAGAATATGACTTGTGACTAGGCGGATAATTGTCCCCACCTGCTGCTGAAAAGGAAAGTGTCCTCATATTCATCGCACCAATAGACGTTTGATACGCCCCCGTAATCAGGGCAGCCCTACTTGGCGCACATACTCCCGCTGTGGAAAATGCATTGGTAAAAATAACACCGGCCATCGCTAGAGAATCCAACACGGGTGTTTTGCCACCAGTACCACCATATATTCCCAGATGCTCAGGTGACATATCCTCATTTACGATCCAAAGGATATTAGGTCGCTCTGGGTATGCAATTTCCTCGGAGGAATTTGAATCCTTTTTGCAGGAAAAAAATAGAAGTGAAACAAGGCAAATTGAAAGTAAATACTTCATAAACAGATGGGTTTGAAAAATTCAAGTTATCCTTTTTACCATAAAAGTTAAAACCTTCTGTATATCATCCTGAATAAAAGCCATAGAACATTTGCTGTAAATACCTCTGAAGGTAAAGTTCTTTGGAATCAAGTTCAGCTTTGGTAAATTAAAAGCCTAATACCCCGAACCCAATCATGACTCCAATAAAGAATT
Source organism: Algoriphagus antarcticus (assembly GCF_002150685.1). GTDB lineage: Bacteria > Bacteroidota > Bacteroidia > Cytophagales > Cyclobacteriaceae > Algoriphagus > Algoriphagus antarcticus. The sequence goes on along the minus strand of NZ_MSSW01000046.1, from coordinate 83,929 downwards.
TGAACCGACGGGAATTTCTTGGCTCCACAGCTTATGAAGCCGCATCAATTTTCATGGTTTCTTCTGTAGCCTATACTTCACTTAAATAAGTCAAGCGAAATTAAATCACATATACTGCTTAGGATTTAGAAATAATTAATCCAAATCACTTTACTCTTTAACCCATCTCAATATGAATAACCGAAGAAATTTCCTCAAATCAGCTGGGCTTGCTACTGCAGCAATCGGTCTAGGACTGCCACAAGTTGCTTTTTCAGCAAAGAAAGCTGCTCCTCTTTTTAAAATCTCACTTGCCGAATGGTCACTGAATAAACAGCTTTTCTCTGGAAAAATGAACCACTTGGACTTCCCAATTCTCACCAAAAAAGCTGGGATTGAAGCAGTAGAATATGTCAATCAGTTTTTCAAAGACAAAGCCAAGGACATGACCTATCTGAAGGAAATGAAAACCAGAGCTGATGGAGAAGGAGTTCGATCCGTCCTCATCATGTGCGATGGTGAAGGAATGCTAGGAGCAGTAAGTCCCGAAGAGCGAAATCAAACAGTGGAGAATCACAAAAAGTGGGTGGAAGCCGCTAAGTTCTTAGGCTGCCATTCCGTCCGTGTAAATGCATACTCTGCTATCCCGTGGAGCACATCTCAAGAAGACTATAAAACCTCAAGTGATCTGGCCAGTGCTGGCTTACGTGAACTTTGTGAATTTGCAGACGATTTTGATATCAATGTCTTGATCGAAAATCACGGCGGATTTTCAAGTAATGGTAAATGGCTTGCAGAAATGATTCAGAAAACTGATCATCGACGAGCCGGAACGCTGCCTGATTTTGGGAATTTCAGAATCGCCACTGAAGACGGGAAAGCGATTTCTTATGATTCCTATCTTGGCGTTGATGAATTGATGCCAAGAGCAAAAGGAGTAAGCCTCAAGCCAACCGTATGGGATGACAAGGGTAATGAACATCCTTTAGATTACTCTAAAATGATGAAACTTGTGCTGGCACATGATTTCCATGAATATGTGGGAATTGAGCATGGTGAAGAAGGTCGGGAATGGGAAAGCATCGAAGAGATAAAAATAGAGCTAGAGAAAGTGAGAAGTGGACTCGCAAAAGAAGGATAATCCACTTTTGGCTAAGAATTGATAGTTAGGATCATATTTATTTATTCTTATGAAAACTGATTTTATATGCACGATACCAGTTCTTCCATCTCAGAACATCGCCCGAGATCTGGATTGGTATTCCCGAAACTTTGGTTTTGTCAAAACCTTCGGGAACACCAAGTATGCTGGAATGCGCTTGGAGAAAATTGAAATACACTTACAATGGCATGCAGATACTGCAGATGATCCGCTTTTGGGAGGTTCAGTGGTTAGGATTTTTGTTAAAAACATTGATCCCTATTTTGAATCCTTAGTGATTAAAGGTGTAATGAAATGCGACAAACTTCATCGAAATACAGCTTGGGGTACACATGAATTTGGACTTTATGATCTAAATAACAATGCGATTTACATTGTCGAGGACATCAAATCCTCAGCAGAAATAGAATCATGAACGGAGCTCCATAGCTAGAAATGGGAAGTTGTCCTGAGATCAATAGACCTACACTTGTATGAAAAATAATTCATTGCTTTTATGGAGAATTTGAAACACGATATTGTGTCCTCTGCGAAAAACTCGGTGAGCTCTGTGGTTAAAAAACCTTATCTACTTCCAATTGAGGCAGTATTTGGCCTATTTTGATTATGAAATCGAGCATTACTAAAACATCACACAGACGGATGTTTTATTTCCCTGCGAGATTCTCCCGAATGAAGTTCGGGACAGGCTATCTGACCATAAAAAAACAATAATAAGCAGATGATACAACAACTCGGACAAATCGCAATTTTAGTTAGAGATTACGATGAGGCAATTGAATATTATACCGAAAAATTGGGTTTTGAATTGATAGAAGACACGCATCTCAGCGATGTAAAGCGCTGGGTGCGAGTTTGCCCTCCAGGCTCCCCTTGCCAGTTATTACTTGCAAAAGCCGCAGATGAACTCCAACGAAATCAAATTGGATTCCAATCTGGAGGAAGAGTTTTCCTTTTTTTGTACACGGACAATTTCTTCAGAGATTATCATAACTACACTGCAAAAGGAGTAGAATTCATCAGAGAACCTTCCGAAGAAGCATTCGGAACGGTGTCAGTCTTCAAGGATTTGTATGGCAATCTTTGGGATTTGATTGAGCTGAAGTAAAAATACCTGGAAGACCGAAGATGGATGACCGAAGCAGCGAATCACTAGGATTAACAATATCCGAAGTGCTTTATATCTAACTTTCACATTTCATCACCGAGTTGTTCAAATCAATTCTTAATTTTAAATTCACTCATTTTAAATTCCATTTTGGAAACTCAAGCTAACAATCCCCTCCACGGCATCAAACTCGCAGATATAGTCGAGCATCTCGTTGAATGCTACGGCTGGGAAGAACTCGGCGAGCGCATTACCATCCGCTGCTTCACGCATGACCCTTCGGTCAATTCCAGTTTGAAATTTCTTCGAAAAACTCCTTGGGCTAGAGAGCGAGTGGAAGGTTTGTATTTGAAGTCTTTGCGTGATGCGAAGAAGAAGTGATTATTTTTCTCGCGGCGGCGCGGCGAAAAAAAAAGAAACGCAGAGCTTAATTTGAGTTTTTTAACGCGACCATTCTTTTGGGACATAGTTCGGCAAAAACTCAATTATGTTCTTCCACACAGCTCCGCTTTGATTAAAACCAGAAAGTTTTTTTATATAAATAGATTCTCCGCCCCGTTGCGCCGCAGCGAGAAGTGACAAAATCAGAACACCTTTGACGATTCATAAACCTCAATGGTCACAAAAAAAGCCCGAAGAATTCTCCGAGCTTTAAGTTTTATGGTTTGTGGTTGTTATACATAATTATTCAACATCACTGGCATTACCAGCATCAGGATGTCTTCATTTTCATCTTGCTCAGCTGGAAGGATCAAACCTGCACGATTAGGAGCAGAGAACTTCAAGCTTACTTGCTTGCAAGAAAGATTATTCAACATTTCCACCAAGAATTTGGCGTTGAATCCGATTTCGATATCTTCTCCATCGTGCTCACAAGAAAGTCGCTCATTCGCTTCATTGGAGAAATCAAGATCTTCTGCAGAAATCATCAATTCACTACCAGTCAATTTCAATCTCACCTGATGTGTAGTTTTATTGGCATAGATCGCGATTCTTCGCAATGAACTCAACAGTTCCAGACGATCAATAGTCATCACATTTGGGTTTTCCGCTGGAATCACATTTTCGTAATCAGGGAATCGTTCGTCGATCAAACGACAAATCATCTTGATGTTATTGAAATTGAAATATGCATTCGACTGATTGAATTCTACAGTCACAGGAAGGTTTTCCGAAGGCAAAGTTGACTTCAATAAATTCAGCGCCTTACGAGGGATGATCAAAGTCGCAGACTCCTGAGATGCGATATCAACTCTTCTATACCTAACCAATCTATGACCGTCAGTTGCGACGAAAGTAGTATTGGTAGGGCTTAAATTGATGTAAACACCTGTCATTGCCGGACGAAGTTCGTCAGAGCTAGTTGCGAAGATGGTATTGGAAACAGCTGAAGCAAGAACCTCAGTGGACATATCCACAGAAGTCGCATTGCTTACAGTAGGGATTTTAGGAAAGTCAGTAGCATTCTCACCGGCAAGTCTATAGCGACCATTATCAGAGCTGATTTCTACCGCATACGTATCGTGATCGATGCTGAAAGTCACCGGCTGCTCAGGAAGATTCTTCAATGTCTCAATCAAAATCTTTGCAGGCACAGCGATATTTCCATCTTCTTTGGCCTCCACGTTGATTTCTGTGATCATCGAAGTCTGCAAATCAGATGCAGTAATGGTCAAAAGACTCTCTTTGATCTCAAAAAGAAAATTTTCCAAAATTGGCACTACGGGATTGGTTGTCACCACACCGTTGATTGCCGAAAGCTGCTTTAATAAGGCAGAAGAGGAAACAATAAATTTCATATCGTAGGGCTTAATTTATTTTTACTTTTGAATGGGGGTAAATTTATAAATAAATTCTAATTCGACCCCCCGTATAAATGATTCTCTGGAAAATTATTGAAATAGATGCTATTATATGGGCTAGTTTATTTTCCTACTGTATTTATTCTTCCGAATCCACCAGACTATACCACCCAAAATCAACAACACAATTACAGGAACCAGCACATTCAATCCTTGCCAAAAGGTTTTTTGCTGCGCAATCTTCATCTTATTCAATGGACGAATCTGGAAAGTGCGGGTACGAGAAGCAATGATTCCATCAGGATCGGCAAGATACTGGACTAGATTTTTCAGGAAAAGCTTATTCGCATAGGTAGTTTGGCTAAATGGATCTTCTCCCAGAGCGAGCGGAGTGCCGTCTTTTAGGTTGGTTTGAGCTTGAAAAACATCTCCGTCTCCGATCACCACCACTTTACCATTTCCACTTTCTTTAAAATCCGCTTTCGCAAAACCATCTGGTAGAAATCGGTTTTTATACAAGGATGTAAATTCCCCTTCCAGCAAGTACGCCAAAGGCAGATTTTTCATTCCAAACTGTTTCACGATGGGTTCCTGCTCCATATCTGCAAACGCTACACGAGTGGGAGCTGGCAGAACCCTCGTCAAATCAGAGCTGAAGATCAAAGGAGTCTTAGTAACTCCATCGGCCTTTACTGTATCCAGACTACTCGCAAAACGAAATTCGACCACATCCAAACCCTTTGTGATCGGATGTTCCTGCATTCGTCCAGCTAGGATATAGAAAGGCCAGGGCAGTGGAACCATTTGCTGCTGATCTCCAAAATTCCCGCCCATCACAGGAATGTAGCCAAAATTCAAATCCTGAACCAAGTCCTTATTCACCCGGACTCCATAGCGGAAAAGCAACTTATCCAAACCCAAATCAACCGGCATTGCAAGTGTTCCTTCACCACCGGCATTTTCAATTTCTACCGCAACACCATCTAGTAATATCACTAGATTTCCTCCACCCATGACATATTGATCGAGCAGATAAACCTCTCGCTCTGTATAATTCTCTTTTGGACCCTGAATAAAAACCATCTTAAAACCAGCTAAATCTGCCGGGGTTTTAGCTTGCTCTAGCGGCACCTTGAATAATTCAAAATCCCCATCCAAAGCTTCCACCATTCCATAGCCTTCGTCTGCACTCATTTCCCCATGTCCCATGATCATCGCTATGGACGATGATTCTGGAGAAATCAGCTTACGAATAGCATTACTCAGCTCGAACTCCAGGTTTTCGATTGACTGGTTGAGGATTTGATCCTGCCCCATTCCCCTATCACCGCTCAGTACTAATGCACCGGTCTCAAATTCGGCATTACTAACCAAAATCCCAGGGAAAATCAGCTGCTCTTGCTGACCAGAATTTCTCAGCACGGATAAGTTGGTCGGATTGATGCCATAGTCCGTCAAAGACAAAATAAAATCACCACGCTCGCTTTGTGGTAAACTCAACGGATCAAAATAAGAATAGGTAATCTTTTCAGGACTGTATGCATTGAACGTGCGGACAGTCGCTTCTATGGATTTTTGCAGACGCCGCATTCCACCTGGAAGATTTTCACCTACCAAAAGAATCTCCACATGAAGTGGCTCAGTAATTAAGGAGAGAACTTCTTCTGTCGCAGGATGTAAGGAATAGCGTTTCTCTTCCGTGAGGTCAATTCTAAAATTTAAGAATTGAGCTAACAATACAAAAACTAGAATACCTCCAAAAAAGAAAAACCAAGGCTTGGCGATATGTGCAGCGGTCTTTTTCATTTATTTCTCAAAACGATAACTGCCCCACCCAAAAACAGCCAAATCATGCCGAATAAAAAGAATAAATCAGCGGAGTCTATGACTCCCCTACTCAGATTGATGTAATGAAAACTCAAGCTCAGATCGGCTGCCCAATAAGAAATAGTTCCCAACTGCATATCTGCCAAAGCTGAGAATCCGAAATACAGAACAAAGCATAAAAATACGCCCAATACAAAAGCAACTACTTGCTGGGAAGTCAGAGAACTTGCGAACAAACCCACGGCTGCGAATACCGCTCCTATCATAATCAAACCAATCCAAGAACCAAAAAAGCCCGCCTGATCTAAGTTTCCAACCGGATCTCCGAGCTGAATAATACTGTAGAAATAAAGTAGTGTTGGTAAAAGCGCCACTAGAACCAGACAAAGCAATGCAAAGTATTTGGCCAGAATAATCTGTACCAAAGAGAGTGGCGAAGTTCTTAGAAGCTCCCATGTCCCTGTTTTCCTCTCGTCTGCAATCGCTCGCATGGAGAGAGCAGGAACAAGAAATGTAAATATGTAAGGCGTGTAGGTAAACAATGCTTCCAGATCTGCAAAGCCATATTCGAGTACGCTGCTTTCTGGAAAAACCCAAACGATCAGACCAATCGCCACCAGAAACAATGCTATAACCAGGTAGCCCAAAAGGCTTCCGAAAAACGCATTGATTTCTTTCAGAAAAAGGCTTTTCATCTGTCTGTTTTTTGTTTGTCAATGGTCAGATAGCCTGTCCCGAACTTGATTCGGGAGAATCTCGCAGTATTTATAATCATCGCTTTGTATATCGCTTGCGTCATGCTCGATTTCATGTGTTTACAATTGATTTTTTACGGCCACCACCTGTCCCTCGACGAAGGAAACGGGATGGAATCTCGCATGTAGAATGATTATCTCTCTATGTGTCGCTTTCGAAATGCTCGATTTCATACTTAGGCGTTAGTGATTTCTCGGAAAATTAATTCCAGATTTTTTTTACTTTGATTGAGGCTGACAAGATTTAATGAACGCTCATGGAGAATCTGCATTATAGCTTTTCTAGCGAAAGCTGGATCTGAAGTGGAAATAAGCAATTCCATTCTTCCTTTTGTGCCAAAATTTAGTTTCCCTACATTTTCGAACCATTCAAGCTCCAGACCTTCTTCAGTTTCCAGAATTAAAATCGTTTCGTCAGAGTTGGATTTCAAATTGGCGAGCGAGTCCGCAGCTAGTATTTTGCCCTTATTGATAATGACCACATCATGGCAAATAGCCTCTACTTCCTGCATGATGTGAGTGGAAAGGATAAGCGTTTTATCCTTAGCCACTTCTTGAATCAGATTTCTTATTTCCACTAGTTGATTTGGATCGAGACCAGTTGTCGGTTCATCCAAAATAATCACTTGGGGATCATGAATTAATGCCCGTGCCAAACCTACGCGTTGGCGATAGCCTTTGGAAAGTTGCCCGATTTTCTTGTGCTGCTCCGGTTCAAGACCAGTGCGATGAAGCATTTCGTTGGTTCTTGATTTTAGGTTATTTTCAGAAAGGCCATATAACCCGCCTGAAAATTCCAGAAATTCCCGAACGTACATATCGACGTAAAGTGGGTTGTGCTCTGGCAAGTAGCCGATTAGAGGACTCACTTTATTAGGTGAATTGATGGCATCCTTTCCCATCACTTTCACATCGCCCGAATCAGCAGACAAAAACCCGGTAATGATCTTCATCGCAGTTGATTTCCCCGCTCCATTTGGCCCCAAAAAACCAAGAATCCTTCCCGGCGTTGCCGAAAAAGACACATCATCAAGTGCTTTTTGGGTTCCGTATAGTTTGGTGAGTTGGGAGACTTCTAGTGACATGTAGCTTTTTTAGTCAGTCAAAAGTAAGGAAAAAATGTAGCTTCCCTTAGTTGAGAAGCATTTGGAAGTCATTATCTAAATGGTCGTTTCTGCTTTCAGGCCCACCTAAAAATAATGAAGCTCATATTCCAAATTCATGATATCATGTATTTGGAATACAAGCTTCTATAAACATCTTATCTACAGTTACTTACTTAGTAAAATGCATTCCATAGACTATTTCAAAACCTAATTTCCTTGAGACAATTTCTCCAGCAAAAGATCAACCTCTGTAATCCCGGCATAATCTCCCACTAATTGCTTTTTCGCATCATATAGGAATATAGAAGGAACACTTCTGATTTGATAAAATGTGGCGACTTCCATTTTAGCATCAAGTAAAAAATGGACAAAATCTTTATCCCTAATTCCCAATCTCACTACTAAGCCTAACATCTCTTCTATTGGCTCGACAGTCGTCAAAATCACATTGTAATCCTTAAACTCATCGATTCGTTTTGAAATAGAAGCGAGTTCATCCTGACATAGATGACAGGTGGAATTAAAGTAAATGAAGACGGTTGGCTTGTTGCCTGCCAGCTCGTGGATAGACTTTGCATCTCCATTAATGTCGTCCAACGTAAAATCAGGCAAATTACTCGCTACAGTAGAAGCAGGAGTAGAAGCAGGAGTAGAACTAGAAGCAGGAGCAGTACTAGAAGTTGGAGAAGGAGGTGCTGCTTCGACCGTATCCCCTAATTTTGATAAATAGCCCAGATAAGCCGCACCACCGATTAGAACGGTAAAGAGAATAATTAAATTTGTTTTTTTCATAGCTTGGATCTGGTAAATTCTCGTGCAAAATAAACACTTATCTCACCCAAAGCAACCTCAAAACATGCTAAGAGGTGATTATCTGTTTTGGGAAATTGGGAAGCCTAATTATAATAACAGCACCTATGAGAATCTTAACTGTTGCTCATAGGTGCCTGGAGTTGTATTTAATACAAAATAATATCTCCCTATTTCTTTCCTTTCGGTCTCAAAGGTCTGCATTCCACATCTGCCACGAAGTAATTTGGGTGGGTTTCTAATGTTTGCACCATTGTAGTTGCTACATCGATCGGTCTCATCATATTTTCATTGGCACTGGCACCTTCGATATCATCGAAGAAATTGGTTTGAATAGAACCGGGGAAAATAGTGGAAACCTTGATTCCAAAATCCCTAAGTTCCATATAAAGGGAATGAGAAATCCCACGAACAGCATGCTTCGTCCCGACGTATCCAGCAAATTTGTTTACTCCGTTTAACCCTGCAATGGATGCTACATTCAGTATATGTCCTTCATCAGCTGCTTTCATTCCAGGAATCAATCGTTTTACCGTGTAGAAAATCCCATGGACATTGGTATCAAACATGGCTTTCCAGTCTTCTGTGGAAAAAGTTTCCGTATCTCCAGCTACCCCAAATCCAGCATTGTTGACAAGAATTCTGATATCTGTGCCCAGTTTGCCTGTCGTTTCCCGGAAGGCTTTTTCCACTGAATCTTCCTTAGAAACATCACAGGTGAAAAAATAAAAATTTTCATGCTGATAATCCGGAGCATTTCTTCCCCAGCCCGCCACGACCGTTCCTTTTTCAATTAACAATTTGACTACTTCCAGTCCGATTCCTTTACTGACGCCGGTGACTACAGCTATCTGATTATTGAGTTGCATAGATTCTTGTTCAAATGATTTATAGTACAAAGTCATTTCAGGGCAAATAGTTCTTTTCAAAAAGAGTTTACAGGCTTAATACTCCAAAAAGCTTGAGCATTAGCCAATTTTTCTAAATTTGGATTATAGCAAATCAAATCACCAACCATGAAAAAATTCTTACGCCCCCTATTCCTTGTACCGATGATGATCGGATCGGGAACTCTTTTCGCACAAACTGATCTTCGGTCAGCGATCGACACAAAAGCAAACTCAATCGAATCAAAAGTAGTTGAGTGGCGCCGGGATATCCATATGCATCCCGAATTGGGAAATCAGGAAGTTCGTACAGCAAAGAAAATAGCAGAGCACCTTCGGTCACTTGGTATAGAAGTGACAGAAAATGTAGCAGTGACAGGAGTAGTTGGCGTTTTGAAAGGCGGAAAGCCTGGCCCAACTGTAGCTCTACGGGCAGATATGGACGCACTTCCCGTTACTGAGAGGAATGATTTGCCGTTCAAATCTGTAAACACCGCCACTTACAATGGCCAAGAAACGGGAGTGATGCATGCTTGTGGTCACGATACGCACGTAGCCATACTCATGGGAGTGGCAGAAGTCCTGGCCAGCATGAAGGATGACCTGGAAGGAACAGTGAAGTTCCTGTTCCAACCTGCTGAAGAAGGAGTCTATGATGCTGAAATAGCCGGAGCTGAGCTTATGGTAAAAGAAGGGGTGATGGACGATGTGGATGCTGTTTTCGGTTTACATATCAATTCCCAAACAGAAGTTGGGAAAATCGGCTACAGATCTGGACCGATAATGGCAGCTGTGGATAACCTGGAGATCACAGTAAAAGGCGTCCAAGCTCACGGTGCTTATCCTTGGTCAAGTGTAGATCCTATCGTGACCAGCTCGCAGATCATTATGGGATTGCAAACCATTCTTTCTAGAAACGTAAATGTCACCCAGAATCCTGCTGTTGTTACTATTGGAGCCATTCATGGGGGAATTCGACATAACATTATCCCAGAGGAAGTGGACATGATCGGTACCATACGGACTTTTGGCGATGAGCAGCAGACGCTAGTCCATAAGCGAATCACGCAGATCGTGACTAACATAGCCGAAAGCGCTGGGGCTACAGTAGATCTGAAAATCGAGAAACTATATCCTTCCACTGTCAATGACCCTGACCTGACGAAGGAAATGCTGCCAACTTTGGAAGCGGCAGCTGGTGCTGAAAATTTAATCTATTTGAACCCTGTGACTGGGGCGGAAGATTTTAGCTTTTTCCAGCGGGAAAAGCCCGGTGTGTTTATCTTTCTGGGAGGTATGAAAAAAGGCGGTGATCCACTTACTACACCTTCACACCACACACCTGGATTCTATATCGACGAGGGTGGATTTACACTTGGCGTGCGTGTGATGAGCTACTTTGTGGTGGATTATCTGGGGCTAAAAAAGTAGGGAGTAGTTAGACATGAATAATGAAATCAACACTCGCGACACTCTTAATAGCAATCTTCTTTGGACTTGCTTTAATTCATTTTTATTGGGCATGTGGTGGACAGTGGGGGTTTGAAAGCACATTACCTACAGATGAGCACGGGATTCGCCTACTTAATCCAAAGACTCTTGATAGCATAATCATCGGAGTTGCATTGGTTCTGTTTGGCATCTTTTACTGGGTTACATTTATCTCAAAAAAAGACAGGTTTCCTTATTGGCTCAAAACGATAGGTATGTGGTCTATCCCAATACTATTTGCGTTGAGAGCTATGGGTGATTTCAAATACATTGGTTTCTTCAAAAAAATTAATTCAACGGAATTTGCCAATTATGACAACCTCCTTTATTCTCCCCTTTGCTTAACAATAGCCATAATTGGATTTGTGCTGATAAGTAAAAAACAGGAACTAACAAAAAACCCCGGTTCGTAATGAATCGGGATTTTTGTTTTCTAGGCAATGAGAATCAAAACAAAGGCGGGATTTTAAAATCTCCCTCGCTGTATTTTTCAAAAATGAGGTTTGCTTCGGATAGTTTTTTATAGGCAGCTATCTTCTTTTCAAAATCATTGGTAATAAATGCTTCGACTAGTTGGTGCATTCCCTCTTTTCCTGAAGTTTTCTGAAATGCATGACCATCTTTAAGAAGTAATAAAGTGGAATTGGAATAGAATTCCGCAAGTATGTCGTATGACTTGGGATAAATCAACTGGTCGAAAGCACCTCCTATCAGTACCACTTTACCCTGAAAGTGAAGCAAATCATCATAGTTCGTTCCGAACACTGGGAAGTTTGTTTCTAAGTAGGTATTCCAAATTGCCTCAGACCACTTTTTCATTAATTCAAAGTTGGGATTCGGCTTCTGAGAAGTGTTTTGAAATCCAGAAAGTGCGATGGAATGTTCAAACAATCGAACTTGCAGAGCGAAATCATTTTCAAAATAAATTTTATGGGAAAACCCTCTCAGTACATCCCGATAGCTCAAAAAACCAATCAGACTGCTATATGAAGCGCTTTTTGCGCTTGACATTTGTCGGTTAAAATTGGAATAGTAACTGAAATCGAAAAGCTGTTCTGGACTGAATTTTAAAGTAGGAAAGGACAAATTGAACTCCGGAAAACCAAGGTTCTTTTGAATATCAAAAACCAAGGGATTGACGCTGATCATCCTACTTACCTGCTGAGGATATAAGGAGAGGTAATGCTGCAAAACCATAGCAGCCGAGGAATACCCCAACAAAATCACCTTCTTATCTCCAAGAAGCACCTTTCTGATCACTTCTATATCCCGAGCCACTTGATCTTGATTGAAAAGCTTATAAGCCAATTGATAATCTGGCTTCCCAGAATGCATTACGCCTCTCTTCAGTTCTTCGCTATTCTTCCGACCCTTGATCAAAACAAAATTGCTGGATTCGGTAAAATCCAGCAATTCATTAAAGTGCATAAAAAGATCATCAAATGCATCTTCCAGAAGAAATACGGTCTCCCTTTCTGCATTAAACTCATTCAAAAACTCAACTTGAACTTCTATTTTCCTTGAGTTAGGAAGGTGATGGTCGTAGGGGACTAAGTACGGTTGGGCATTTAGTTTAGAAATGGAAAAGATAAAAATCAGGGTTAGTTTCACATCTCTAATTTTATCATTTCACCCAAATCATCTAATAGTTGAACATTAGATTTATAGAAAATTAACTCAAAACCCATTTGGCTTTTTATTTCCCCTTGTTCTTCTGATGCTTTGTCTTCATCTGATTTCTATTGGTCTTGGCTTTGGAGTTTTTATTCCCACGCTTTTTCTCCACTTCTTTTTCTTGATGCGGATGAGCATTGGGAAGAGCCTTTTTCTCATGAAAAGCTCCCTTATAATCTGGATTATCGCGTTGTAGCAAGCGGTCAAGTTCACGAGCATAGGCTTGCTTTTCTTCATAGGGAGTTACAGTCACATCCACGTCATCAGGGATTTGTGATTCGTCCACCTTCATCCGTATGATTTCTTCGATCTTTTCGAAGTGATAAGTCTCTGCTGGATTGACAAAACTAATTGCTTTTCCTTCTTTTTCTGCTCTGCCAGTTCTGCCGATTCTGTGTACATAATCCTCATAGATAAGCGGCACATCAAAATTGATCACATGAGAAACCATCGTTACATCCAATCCTCTGGAAGCAACATCCGTAGCTACCAAAATCCGAACTTCTCCACCTTTAAAATCTTCGATAGAATTGATCCGTGTGTTCTGCCCTTTATTCGCATGAATAACTCTGACTTGGCCGAAGTTCCGATTATTTAAAAATGTAAAAACCTCCTCTGCATTTCTTCTGGAACGAGTAAATATGATAGCTCTATTGACCTCTTCATTCTTAAAAAGCTGCGCAAGAAGGTTGAGTTTTGTCCTAATATTTGGCACTAAGTATTTGATCTGACCAATAGTTTCTGCGGTAGTAGCTTGCGGAGTCACCTCAACTCGCTCTGGAAACTCTAAAAACTCAGCTGCAAAGCGATCTATACGTTCTCCAAAAGTTGCTGAGAACAATAAATTCTGTCTTTTCACAGGAATAATTTCCAAAATTGAGCGGATCTGAGGCATAAAGCCCATATCCATCATTTTGTCCGCTTCATCCAAAACCAACGTTTTGATTTCCTTTGTCAGGATTTTTCCTTTTCTATAGATATCCAGAAATCTCCCAGGAGTAGAAACAATAATATCAACCCCTTTCTCCAAGATTTCTATCTGAGTTTTTGGTCCTAATCCACCATAAAGCGCCACCATCCTCAGATCGGTATTAGCTGCCATTTGAAGAACAACTTCTTCGATCTGCATCACCAACTCACGAGTTGGAGCCAAAATCACTGCTCTAGCATGATCACCTTGCGCATATTTCACTTTCATGAGAAGAGGCAACACATAAGCTGCAGTTTTTCCAGTGCCCGTCTGAGCAATCCCCAACACATCATGCCCAGCAAGAGCTAGTGGTATAGCTTTTTCCTGAATAGGTGTGGGATGAACATAGCCAGCATCTGCTACGGCATTTAATAGCTGTCGATTTAGCTTAAATGCTTCAAAAGTTGAGGCCTCATTGCTCATGATTCGTTAATTTTGGTTGAAATAGTAAAATCCTAAATGGAGTAAAGATGAAAAGTATTCTGATCACCGGTGCAAATATAGTCAATGAAGGCCGGATAAGTCCGGGCGATATGCTAGTAGAAGATGGAAGAATCTCAAAACTGGGAGAAGATCTCAGCGCAGAGAAGGCTGACATCCATATTGATGCTTCTGGGAAATATCTTTTCCCGGGACTAATTGACGATCAGGTGCACTTCAGAGAGCCGGGACTAACTCACAAAGCCGAGATTTACACCGAAGCAAAAGCTGGAGTGGCCGGTGGTACTACTTCTTATATGGAAATGCCGAATACTATTCCTCAAGCAACTACTGTGGAATTGCTTGAGCAGAAATATTCAAGAGCTTCGGAAGTTTCTTTGGCCAACTATTCCTTTTTCATGGGAGCGACCAATAGCAATTTGGATGAGATCATGAAGGTCAATTTCGATGAAGTCTGTGGGTTGAAGATTTTTCAGGGCTCCTCTACTGGAAACATGGTAGTGGATAACATCGAATCTTTAGAAGGAATATTTAAGGAGTGTAAAGCGATCATCGCTATCCACAGCGAAAACGATAGCATCATCAAAGCAAATCTAGATGAATTCAAATCTATTTATGGTGAGGATATCCCAGTAAAATTTCACCCTAAAATCAGATCTGAGGAGGCTTGCTACGATGCATCCAGCCGTGCTGTGGCCATGGCAAAAAAATACGGTACTCGCCTTCACATTCTTCACATCAGTACTGCGAAAGAACTGGAGCTTTTCACCAATACTATTCCGCTGGAAGAGAAGAAAGTAACTGCTGAGGCCTGCATCCACCACTTGTGGTTTTCTGAAGCTGACTATGATACCAAAGGAAATCTCATCAAATGGAACCCTGCGGTAAAAACGGCTAAAGACAGGGAGGCCATATTCAATGCGGTGCTCGACGGTACCATTGACGTGGTCGCCACAGATCATGCACCTCACACGCTAGAGGAAAAAGCACAGATTTACACCAAAGCTCCCTCTGGCGGGCCACTTAATCAACACAGCTTAGTCGCCATGCTTGACTTCTATCATCAAGGGAAAATCAGCTTGGAAACAATCGCATTGAAAATGTGCCATAATGTGGCTACGCTATTCAATATTAAAGAGAGAGGATTTATAAGGGAAGGATATTATGCTGATTTGGTATTGGTGGACTTAAATAACCCGTGGAAAGTCGGCAGGGAAAATATTTTATCCAAGTGTGGCTGGTCACCTTTTGAAGGGCATACTTTCCAGTCAAAAGTCACGCACACAGTCGTTTCTGGACATTTAGCGTACGAAAACGGAGCATTCTACGAAGACAAAAAAGGAGAACGTCTTAAATTTTCAAGAAATTTTTAGAAATCATCTTGCGCTGGTTCAGCATAATTATTACTTTTGCAGACCGTTTGGAAGAAACCAGTCTAGACGTACAAATGGTGATTGTAGCTCAGTTGGTTAGAGCGCTGGTTTGTGGATCCAGAGGTCGCCGGTTCGAACCCGGTCTTTCACCCTAAAAGCCCCTCAATTTGAGGGGCTTTTTTAGTAGTAGAAGCCCTATTGGCACAGCATTTGATAAATCCTGCTAGAACTAAACCAACTTCAGATGTTTACTTTGTTCAAAACTTCGCCGAAATTTCCTCAGGTAAAACCCATCAACATTCGCATGGCAAAAAGCTACTTGATGAAATTTGAAGAATCGCTTAGAAATTTCGAGGAAATCCAAAAAGAAGCGATTCATTCTTGAAAATCTTTACAAAAACAAAGGGTTATGGCAACATAACCTTTATTTTTTTCCATTTCATTTTTCTTGTCCGCGCAAAACTCTATTTTTAGCAACATAGAATTTTTCGCACATGAGTTATATCCATTTCGATAAAACACAACTAGTCAATCTGAATTATTCCCTCGAAAGGGAAATAATCAGAACTAATCGGTCAGGTACATACATTAGTACTTCTATTATTGGCTGCAACACAAGAAAATACCACGGACTACTCGTAGCCCCTCAGCCTCAAATAGACTCTCAAAACCATGTCATGCTCTCAACGGTGCACGAAACGGTAATCCAACATGGAGCAAGTTTTAATCTAGGAATTAGCAAATTCCCTGGAAATTACTCGCCAAGAGGTCATAAATATCTAGAGGATTTCGATTCTGAGCCCATTCCCAAATTGACCTACCGCGTAGGAGGGGTGCTTTTGCAAAAAGAATTGATTTTGGATACAAATAGAGACCGTCTGATGATTCGGTACACCTTGCTGGATGCGCACTCGCCTACCAAAATACGAATCCAACCATTTTTGGCATTTAGAGGATACCACGATTTAAGTAAGGCAAACACTTTTATAAATAAGAAATACAAAAAAGCTCCCAATGGTGCGATTTTCCATCTTTACGAAGCATATGACCCGCTTTACTTACAAGTTTCCAAGAAAGTAGATTTTGTCCCTGCACCAGATTGGTTTTATAATATAGAATACATTCTAGAGCGTGAGCGCGGATATGATTATCAGGAAGATTTGTATGTTCCTGGATATTTCGAGTTTGATATTGAAAAAGGAGAATCTGTCATATTTTCCGCAGGACTGACAGAAGCAGATCCAAAAACACGTCAGAATGCTTTCGAGAAAGAAATCGCTAGAAGAATCCCGAGAAGCAATTTTGTAAACTGCCTCAAAAACTCAGCTGGCCAATTTTTAAGAAAGCGTGATGGAGATACCAGAGTTATTGCCGGCTATCCATGGTTTGGCTGGTGGGGAAGAGACACCTTCGTAGCAGCTCCTGGTCTTACTTTAACTATTGGAGACTCGAAGACTTTTCTAGATATCATGGACACGATGTCCCGTGACTTGAAGGGACCTCTTTTCCCCAATGTAGGCAGCGGAGTGATGACCAATATGAATTCTATAGATGCCCCGCTGTGGTACTTCTGGGCATTGCAACAATATATAATCTACACTGGCGACAGTAAAACCGTCAAGGATCGATACCTAGGAAAAATGAAGGGGATTATCGATGGGTATATTAAAGGAACAGAATTCAATATCCATGTGCAGGAAAATGGGCTAGTTTACGGTGGTGAAGAAGGAAAAGCACTTACTTGGATGGATGCTGTGACACCGGACGGGCCCGTCACACCTAGAATAGGATGCCCAGTGGAAATCCAAGCACTTTGGTACAATGCGCTTTGCTTTTACCATGAATTGACAGGCGATGAAGATGCTGCAAATTATGCCGCAAAAGTAAAAAGCAGCTTCGAGACAGAGTTTTGGTCAGACGAACATGGTCATTTGGCAGATTATGTCAACGGGGATGAAAAAGATTGGTCTATTAGACCAAATATGGTTTTTGCGACTTCATTGCCCTATATAATGCTAAGTGATGATAAATGTGATCAGGTACTTGAAACTGCAAAATCAAAACTTCTTACCACAAGAGGAATGCGCTCTCTTTCTCCAGACGACCCTGCTTACAAAGGATACTATTTCGGAGACCAGATCAGCAGAGATCAAGCTTACCATAATGGTACCGTGTGGGTTTGGCCATTGGGGCATTTTGTAGAAGGATATATAAGGCTTCATGGAAAATCAGGAGCGAATTTTATCCAGAAAATAGTAAAAGGTTTTGACGGGGTAATGACGCAATATGGCGTGGGAGCAGTGGCAGAAATTTACGACGGGGACCCGCCACATCGACCGAAAGGCTCGATTTCGCAGGCTTGGAGCGTATCAGAATTGCTTAGAATGATGGATTTGGTCAAAAAGATATAATAGACTTTTATGAAGGTGTTAATGTTTGGGTGGGAATTCCCGCCACATATTTCTGGAGGTCTTGGAACAGCGTGCTATGGTTTGGTCAAGGGGTTGGCTTACCATAAACAAGATATCATATTTGTTGTACCTAAACTTTGGGGCGATGAAGAACCGCTGGCAGATTTTGTCAACGCAAGTGATATCACCATTGATTATCGTGAAAAACGGTTCAAGAAATTCTGGAAAAACCTCACTTACTTAGAAGTGAGTAGTTTTTTGGTTCCCTATCTGGGGCCAGACCAATTTAAGAAATACACGGACTATACAATCCATGACAGGACTGACGTAGCTGAAAGTGTATTTTCAAATAAATTTGAGTTTAGCGGTAAATACGGCAAAGACTTGATGATGGAGGTTTCGCGTTATGCGCTTGTGGCAGCCCACATCTCCAAAGACAAGGAACATGACATCATTCATGCCCATGATTGGCTTTCCTTCCCTGCAGGAATTGCAGCTAAGGAAATCAGCGGTAAACCCCTTGTCGCCCACGTCCATGCGACTGAATTTGATCGCTCGGGAGAATCAGTCAATCAGGTGGTCTATGACATCGAAAGAGCTGGAATGCATGCTGCCGACCATGTAGTCGCGGTTAGTCAGTTGACCAAAAACATAATCATCAAAAAATACGGAGTTCCTGCTCACAAAATAACTGTACTTCACAATGCTGTGTTGGATGCCAGTATTATCAAATCCAACTACCAGAAGAAAGTACCAGAGAAAATCGTAACCTTTTTAGGTAGAATCACCTTCCAAAAAGGTCCTGAATATTTTGTGGAAGCAGCCAAAAAAGTCATCGAGAGAGATCCTAATGTTCGTTTTGTAATGGCTGGAAACGGCGACCTATTGAATCGAATGATTGATCGGGTAGCTGAATTACGGATGGGTACGAAATTTCACTTCACGGGCTTTCTCAAAGGAGATGATGTGGATCATATGTATGCTATTTCAGATGTGTATGTGATGCCTTCCGTCTCAGAACCTTTTGGAATTTCTCCTTTGGAAGCTGTGCGACATAACACGCCGGTGATTATATCCAAACAATCCGGAGTGGCTGAAGTCCTTAATAATGCGATCAAAATTGACTTTTGGGATATTGACTCTATGGCAGATGCCATTTTCGCATTGCTCCACTATGATGGTATTGCCAAAATGTTCAAAGAACTGGGAACTGAAGAATTGAAAAAATTGAAATGGGAGCATGTGGCTGAAAAACTTGTCACTGTGTACCAGAAAACATTATCACAGAAACCATGAGAACCATATGCTTTTACTTTCAGGTCCATCAGCCATACCGTCTGAAGCCTTATCGTTTTTTTGACATCGGAGACGATCATCATTATTGGGACGATTTTTCCAATCGCAGTATCATGAGAAAAGTAGCTCAGAAATGCTACTTACCCATGAATGCCTTGCTACTGGAAATGATTCATAAATACAATGGAGCCTTTAAGGTGAGTTTCTCCATGTCAGGTGTTTTTCTGGATCAGCTAGAGGCCTACGCTCCAGATGTGCTTGAAAGTTTTCAAAAGCTAGTGGCTACAGGTCATTGTGAGTTGCTAAATGAAACATACGCACACACCTTAGCAGCTTTGAAAAGCAAGGATGAATTTCAAAGTATGGTGAGAAAACATCAAGAAAAAATAAAGAAACTCTTCAATGGCTACCAACCAAAAGTTTTTAGAAATACAGAGCTAATCTATTCGGATCAGATAGGAGCAATGGTAGCAGAAATGGGATTTGAAGCCATTTTGACTGAGGGAGCAAAGCACGTACTCGGCTGGAAAAGCCCTAATTATGTATATGTCAACAGCATCGATCCCAAGTTAAAAGTGTTGCTGAAAAACTTCCAACTTTCCGATGATATTGCCTTTAGATTTGGCAACAAAAGTTGGGAGGATTATCCGCTCACAACAGACAAGTTTGTAAAATGGATAAATAATGTTCCTGATGAGGAAGAGACGATTAATCTGTTTATGGATTATGAGACTTTTGGGGAGCATCAGTGGGCAGAGACCGGGATTTTTGAATTTATGAAAGCACTTCCTGAGGCAGTGTTCAGTAAGACCAACTTCACATTCTCAACGCCGTCTGAAGTTGCCGCTAAGATCTCTCCTGTTGGAAAGATACATGTTCCTATTCCAATCTCCTGGGCGGATGAAGAGCGTGATTTAACTGCCTGGCTAGGGAATGATCTGCAGGACGAAGCCTTCGATAGATTGTATGATATGGAGAAATTGGTAAAGAATATTGATGATGATGATATTCAGCGTGATTGGACTTACTTACAGACCAGTGATCACTTTTACTACATGTGTACCAAATTCTTTTCCGATGGAGATATACACGCGTATTTCAGTCCTTATGAGTCACCGTACGAAGCATTTATCAATTATATGAATGTGCTCAGCGATTTCATGATAAGAGTGAAAGAAAAAACATCTCTTTCGCAGGACTAAAAGACAATTCACATTTTAAAATCAAAAAGACCGACGATCACCGGTCTTTTTGATTTTGTAGGAGTTAGTAATTTGATCAATGAAACTACCAGTACTCATCTCCAGCAATCTAATATTTTAGGCAAAATAAAGAGCGCGAAAGGCTCCAAATTTATTTATCTGATTAATAACTCTCCTTCTCATTTGGAAAGTCTTTGCTCTTCACGTCTTTAATATATTGCCCAAAAGCCTTCATCATTATTCCTTCCAAGTCGGCATATTGCCTTAAAAATCTCGGTTTGAATTCCTGTGTGATTCCTAGCATATCGTGGACAACAAGCACCTGCCCATCTACTCCGCCTCCAGCGCCAATCCCAATCACAGGAATTGATACCGCCTCAGCCACTTTCTTTGCGAAGTCAGCGGGAATTTTCTCTACGACTATGGCAAAGCATCCCAGCTCTTCCAAAAGCTTTGCATCTTCAAGCAGTTTCGCTGCTTCAGATTCATCTTTTGCCCGCACGGTGTATGTCCCAAACTTGTAAATTGACTGAGGGGTCAATCCCAAATGCCCCATTACCGGAACTCCCGCACTTAGTATTCTGGCTATAGATTCTTTGATCTCAGAACCGCCCTCCACCTTCACTGCATGCGCACCAGATTCTTTCATGATCCGAATCGTCGAGCGCAAGGCCTCAGAGCTATTTCCCTGATAGCTTCCAAATGGGATGTCTACTACCACAAATGACCTACTCACCGCTCTTACCACTGAGGAGGCATGATAAATCATTTGATCCAACGTGATCGGTAAAGTAGTCTCATGACCAGCCATGACATTGGAAGCCGAATCACCGACTAGAATAATATCGATCCCAGCTGCATCCACGATTTTGGCCATGGAGTAATCATAAGCTGTAAGCATGGATATCTTCTCACCACGCTCTTTCATCTCCTGAAGGATGTGCGTAGTAATTCTTTTTACATTTGCAGACGAGTGTACTGACATAATATTAATGTAGATAAACGAAGTAATTATCTCCTGAGAAATCTACCTTGATATGTTCATTGAGTGTAGTAGAAAGTTCGAATCCTGTGTAATCAGGTCGGATTGGGAAAAGACCATGGCTACGATTGACTAGGACTGCTATTTCCATTTTATAAAGTTCCTCCTCCAAAAAAGGCTTCATCGCGTACACCAAAGTTTTTCCGGTGTTGAGCACATCGTCCACCAAAATCAAGGTTTTTCCCCGCAAATCTATCTCATTCGTAAGCACCACTTCTTCAGAAGATACATGTGCCTTGTCCAGAATAACTTCAGTTTGCTCTATAGTAAGTGGAGAGATTGCCCGAAGTTCTGCGGCTAGAAGGTCGGAAAGAATTATTCCCATTCCTGATATCCCAGCAAAAACCACGGCTTTTGAGTTGAGATTTCTCTCATAAATCTCATAGGCCATTCTAGTGATTTTCTTCTTTATCTGCTGGTGATTGAGTACTTCGCTCATGGTGTTTTTCAAAAATGAAAATTAGTCCAATTCTACTTGGATTCAAAATCAAGCAGACAGCTTATCTGTAGTCGTCTTCCTCATTGAGGATATTCAAATAGCTTTCGTAGCGGTATGGATGGATATATCCCGCCTCCACTTTCTCGATCACTACACAACCTGGCTCATTCACATGCTGACAGTTATTGTATTTGCATTGACCGAGGTATTTTCTCATTTCAGGAAAATAATGTGAAAGCTCATAGTCCTCTATCTCTAATATCCCAAACTCCTTAATCCCAGGCGTATCGATCAGATCTCCTCCGTTTTCTAAGGCAAAAAGCTCTGCAAAAGTAGTCGTATGTACGCCCTTGGAAGTGAATCCGGAAACCTCTTTGGTATGCTGGGCTGCTTCGGGGACCAACGCATTGAGCAACGTCGATTTCCCTACCCCTGAATGCCCTGAGATCAGCGTTGATTTACCTGCCAGAACTGAATCAAATTTTTCTTTGAGGTTTTCTTCTTTTAGCGCCGACACTTCCAGTACTTGGTATCCCAAAGGTTCATAGATCTCATGAATATCAAGTAGCCAATCATCCGCTTTCTCCCCAGACATTTGATCCATTTTATTGACTACCAAAATGGCTGGAATCCGAAAACTCTCAGTGCTCACAAGGAATCTATCTATAAAACCCAAAGATGTCCTCGGGCTTTTCATGGTAATGACGAGGATTGCCTGATCTAGATTGCTGGCGATGATATGGGAAAAATGTTGCTTTCGGGTGGACTTTCGGATCACATAGTTTTGCCGAGGCAAAATATCTGAAATCACAGCAGTCTCCTGATTTATTTCTTTTTCCAACTCCACCCAATCTCCCACCGCAATAGGATTGGTCAGCTTAATATCGTCTTGCTTAAACTTCCCTTTCAACCTCGAAGCCACGACTTCTCCTTCGGTCTGAACCAGGTACCAGCTCCCAGTGGATTTTATCACTCTACCTTTCATCTGATTATATTTTGTTTTTCAAAGGTCAGATGGAATCTCGCATATCTGATAATCATTTCTTGTGTTTGGTTTGCGTCATGCTCGATTTCATACTTCTGAAACTAGTCTCTCAACTTTATTTAAAATTTTTTCTGCTGCGCCAATATTCATTTCCACCCATTTTCGGGCTGAATCTCTACTGTCTTGATAAAACTCTGGCTGCTCTAATTTCTCAAAAATCAATATCAAACTAGCTGGATCGCTGACCTCAAACCCACATCCGTACTTTTGACTTTCTGCTGACTCGGGAAATTTCGCTGTCTTTTTCAATTTGCCAAAGATCACCGGAATCCCAAACCCCAATGGCTCTAATATATTGTGCAGCCCTTTTCCAAAAGCTCCGCCCACATAAGCAACTCTGGCAAATTGATACAATGAATTTAGCATTCCAATGTTATCGATTAAAAGTACATCTGGGGATATATCTGTATCCCATTGAGAATACCTCACAGCTTTCAGCGACAATTGTTCCGACCAGCGCCTCATCGGCTCGGGACTCAAATCATGCGGTACAATAATCCATCGATAGGTTGGGTTAGCATTCATCAAAGGAATCAGCAAATCCATATCTTCTTCCCACACAGAACCCGCAACGATCGTTGGCATTTCACCAACCCATTTAGCTAGCTCAGGAAACTCCCTATAATTCTTCGCAGTTTCCGCCACTCGATCAAATCGTGTATCACCAGCAACACATACTTGCTGATAATCAATCGACTTCAGCAAATCAAGTGTGCTTTGATTTTGGGTGAAAATATAGTCGAATTGAAATAGGATATTTCTGAAAAAACCATCCCTTCTGAAATAAATCTGATCTGATCGAAAGGATGCTGAGAAAAGGAAAAGCGGAATAGCCCTAGCTTTGACAGCCATTATATGGTGATACCAAAGGTCATATTTGACGAAAAAAACAAGAGTAGGATTCAGTTCCTTTACAAAGTTCTCAGCCTGACTCTTACTGTCCAATGGCAAATGGGTAATAAAATCAACATTCTGCTGTCGCTTTTTAATCACATTATCATATCCAGACGGACTAAAAAAACTTACTGCTAAAAGTAGATCAGGGTGCAGTCGCTTCAATTCAGCGATCACAGGACGTGCCTGCTCATATTCACCTAAAGAAGCTACATGAAACCACGCCAAACTTCCTGGATATTTTGACCTAAACTCATTTAGTCCCTGAAATAGATTTTTTCTGCTAGTTAGGAAATGTCCAATTCTGGGAATAAACAGTCCTCCTACGAATAAAAGCATTCTTGCAAAAAATATCCCGATTCTATAAATCCATTTCATCCTTCAAAAGTAGCCATTTGAGTGGTAATAGTTTTATTCGCCTTTAATTGCATTCTGGATGGAATGCTACAGGCAAGTTTTGTGATTTTCCAGAAAAAACACTTCAAACGCCGTGCATTTCCCCACAAAAATTGGTACTTTCAAAGCCCTTGTTTTGCAGTACCAGGTTATGTTTAGAGTTTAATTGATATGATTAGAGTTTTATTTGTTTGTCTTGGTAATATATGTCGCTCACCTTTAGCCGAAGCTATTTTTACGAATAAGGTGAAAGCTGCTGGAATGCAGTTGCAATTTAAAAGCGATAGTGCAGGCACATCTGATTTTCATATCGGTGAGCTGCCAGATGAACGCGCGATAGAATGTGCCACCAAATACAGTCTACCACTAAATCACCGAGCCAGACAAGTAAATCGCACGGATTTTAGAGATTTCGAATATATCATAGCCATGGATGAAAACAACCTCCGAACGTTGAACAACCTGAAAGTTCGATACGGTTTTGATGACAAAGAAATCCACTTGATGCGCGATTATGTAGCTAAGACTCAGGGCATGCCCGTCCCTGACCCGTATTACGGAGGAGAAGAAGAATTTGAAGAAATATATCAGATTTTGGATGAGGCGCTTGGTAGTTTCCTGTCACAGGTAAAAGCGACTCACCAGCTCTATGTTTGATCAGAACGAGATCTATGAACAAATACTTTTTGAAAGCCTAGGCTCAAATGCTCATTTGAAATCGGCAACACTCGTGGCCGCAGGAAATCACAATCAAGGAATAAGACTGGAAAGTAATGACGAGGTTTTCTTCCTAAAGCTCAATTTCGACCACGAAAGAGAAATCCTTCACAAAGAATCAGAAGGTCTGGAATTGCTACGCAAAGCAACTTTTCTGAAAGTTCCCCAATCTTATGGATGCGGAAGAATAGGTGATTACAACTTCCTTCTGACTGAGTTTATCACCTCAAAGGGATATAAACTAGATTACTGGGAAAATCTGGGACTCGGACTGGCCGCCCTTCATTTGACCAGTCATACCAACTTTGGATTGCAAAATGACAATTACATCGCTTCAATTCATCAAAAAAACCTCCAAACAGACAATTGGCTCGATTTCTACATTGAGCAACGACTGGAGCCTCTTATTGGAAAAGCATATTTTGATCGGTTGATTCCGCTGGAATTCTTGAAGAAATTCCAAGAAATCTATCCTAAACTGGAATCTATTTTCCCTGTAGAAAAACCTGCACTAGTACACGGTGATCTCTGGTCTGGCAACGTCATCTGCACTTCCGATGGTCAACCTTGCTTAATCGATCCAGCAGTGTATTTTGGCCATCGGGAAATGGACCTGGCTTTCAGCCGTCTTTTCGGGGGATTTGACAGTAGGTTTTATGAAGCCTATGAATCTATCCTTCCGCTAGAACCAAATTTTGAAAACAGAATGGGCCTATACAATCTATATCCGCTCCTCGTTCATCTGAATCTTTTTGGAACAGCCTACCTTCCGGGAATCGAGCGAATTATCAGTCGATTTGCAAGATAGGCCAATTCTCCATCAAAGATTAGCTAAGGTTCAACTGCACTTTCTCCCCTGTCTTTACAGCTTTGAAAATCGCATCGATAATCTTCATATCCTTCACTCCTTCTTCCCCATTTACTGGCACCTCTGGTTTTTTTCCATCAAATATAATCGCCGCCATCTCATCCATCTGAACTGTCTGGTGTGTCACAATTGGCTCATCCAGGGGCCCTTTATCAGTCCTTCCCTTGATAGGCCCATAACCTGTAGAAGGATGCATTTCTACCCAGCCTTTGCTACCATTCAAGTAAAACCGATCTAGGTTATTCATGTTGTATGTCGAGAGGCATGAAGCAATCACTCCGCTTGGAAAACCTAATTGGAAGGTAATGGTCTCATCTATTCCCTCTTTAAATTTCTCAGGATTAGTCTTCGTTTCTTGGGCAGTCACCCAAGTCGGCTCTTCGCCTATCATATATCTCGATCCGTTAATCGCATAAATCCCAATATCCATCATCGCACCTCCACCCGACAACTCAGGATTTAATCGCCACTGATTTGGGTCACCAATCACAAAACCACACAAGCCCTGAAAAAATCGAATATCTCCAAACTCTCCAGCTTTCCGCATTCTGATCACTTCCAAGGTATTTGGCTCAAAGTGCATGCGGTAACCGATTAGAAGTTGAACTCCAGCAGCGTTGCAAGCATCTACCATAGCTTGACCATCTGCCGCATTGACCGCCATCGGCTTCTCAGAGATTGCATGCTTTCCAGCTTTAGCTACACGAATCACCTGATCTTTGTGTAAGGCATTTGGGGTGATTACATATACCGCATCGATGTCTGGATTATCCTTTATTGCATCGAAGTTTTCGTAATTGTAGCAGTTTTTTGCCGGTATATTATACTTCACTTTCCAATCCTCCACTTTAGATGGCGTGCCACTGATTACGCCTACCAATTTGGTTCGCGTACACTTCTGAATCGCTTCGGCGACTCTAGTGCCATAGCTCCCTAATCCCATGATGGCTACTCGAAGTGTTTTGGGATCTTTGGAATGTGTATTCATTATGTCAGTCATAGCGGAAAGTGGGTTGAACGTAGGAACAGCCAATGCCATAGCGGATAGACTGGCCTTTTGCAAAAATATTCTTCTGGTTTTCATGGGAAAGGTTTAGGTTATTGAGTTTTTATCCCCTGAAAATATTGATTTTTAACCAAAAACCCTTGGTATTATACAAAGGACTTTACTTCCAAAGGCTATTTTGCCCGGCGAACTATCTGAACAGCATTTCGCGTGCTTTGCTCCAGCAAAACCTCGTATCCCCCAAGTAACCTTGGAATATAATCCATCTCTGGATAAAGAACTGTCAGTAACTCCAGCCCATCATTGTATCGAATCTCAAAATCCTTATTGAGCTGAGAGAGCAATTGCTCCAGTTTGAATAACTGGGAATCGATCACTATAGAAATGGTGATTGCCGAAGTCTGTAGCATATTCACGCGCAGCTTCAGCTTCTGCAATTCCTCATAGACTTGATGGATATGTTTCTCTTCTATAAAAGTGAAGTCTGTCACTTTTAAACTCACCAGGATTTGATCTTTTTTCAAAATAATAGTAGGTACAGAGTCAACCTTCGCAAGTGAGTGAATCTTTGTACCTGGTTCATCCGGATTGAGAAAAGACTTGACAAATAGTGGAATCCCCGCATTTGCCAAAGGTTTGATCGTTTTGGGATGAATGACTGATGCTCCATAGAAAGTCATTTGCGCAGCTTGCTGATAATCCAGCTCCGCAAAAAGAGTGGTGTCGCTAAAGATTTTAGGATCTGCATTCAAAACCCCAGGGACATCTTTCCAAATAGTAACAGATCCTGCATCAAGGCTCGCCGCTAGAATTGCTGCTGTAAAATCCGAACCTTCTCTCCCCAATGTAGTCGGCCTGCCTGCGCTATCTGCTCCGATAAATCCTTGAGTTAAGACGGGAAATTGCTCCACTTTTGGTTTCAGCTGAGACTGACAATTCCTGCGAGTCTTCTCCCAATCTATTTTTGCGAAGCGAAAATCACTGTCGGTGCTAATCAGCTCCCGAGCATCCTGCCACAAGATGAGCAAATTTTGAGAACACAAATACTCCATCACAATCCGTGAAGAAAGCAACTCACCATAACCTATTATCCGATCATAGTACTCATCGTAGTTATCCTTCGAAATTGGTTTGTCGAGTTCATGATGGAGCAGGATGAAGTAGTTTTCTATTTTAGGGAAAATTACATGTCCATCAGGAAAGAGTTCTCTACAAATATCCAAATGGAAGCTCTTCAAAATTGAACTATTCGTAGAATAATCCAGATTTTCCAATTTGCGTGAGAGGATATTTTCCAGATGATTGGTAGTTTTCCCCATTGCAGAAACTACAATCACAAAATTATTCCGCAATCGATTACGGAGAATATCAGCTAAGTTTTGAACTGCGCGCGCATCTTTTAACGATGCACCTCCAAATTTGTAAATTTGAGTTTTTGTCATGAAAATATTTACCTACTTTTCAAAAGTATTTAACCATCAATTGAACTATTCCAACATATGAAAATTCTACCTTATCAGCCAGACAAAAGTGGTTTGGCTTACTCAGTAGGGACTACACTAGACCGATTCATCAAACTTAAGCAAAGCGATTTTCCTTTCGCCTCAGGTGAACTGTCCCAACTCCTACGCGATATCGCACTTGCCTCCAAGATAGTAAACCGCGAAACCACGCGTGCCGGACTATCAAATATTGGAGGAGCTTTTGGTCAAGTCAATGTACAGGGTGAAGAGCAGCAAAAACTAGACGTAATCGCAAATATCCGATTTATGCGTGCTCTGAGTAAGGGTGGCGAAGTCTGTGCCATAGTTTCTGAGGAAGAGGATTCTGTAATTGATTTGCAAAATAGCTCGGGTAAATATGTAGTGGCAATAGACCCGCTGGACGGGAGCTCGAATATCGATGTGAATATTAGTATAGGAACAATATTTTCGATTTATCGAAGAAAAACACCCGCTGGCAGCCCGATTCAGCGAGAAGATATCATGCAGGCAGGTACCGAACAAGTCGCGGCTGGCTATGTGCTTTATGGTTCTTCCACTATGCTCGTCTATACCACAGGATGCGGAGTGAATGGCTTCACCTACGAGCAGTCATTAGGAGAATTCTTCCTATCTCACCCTAACATTCAAGCTCCAAAAATCGGGGAGATTTACTCTGTAAATGAAGGCAGCCAGAAGGAATGGGAAGAGGGTGTCAAGGCCTATGTAAATCTGTGCAAAGAGAGAAGATATTCTGCAAGATACATTGGCTCCCTAGTCGCTGATTTCCACAGAAACCTGCTAAAGGGAGGGATTTATCTTTATCCAGCCACCAAAAGGAATCCTTCCGGAAAGCTGCGCCTGCTTTATGAGGCAAATGCTTTGGCATTTATCGCAGAACAAGCTGGCGGGATGGCTACTGATGGAAATCAACGGATTTTGGAGATTCAGCCCACCACACTTCACCAAAGAACCCCACTTTTAATTGGGTCTTCTGATATGGTGGAGGAAGCTGAATCCATGATATCTTCATTGTCATTAAAGTCCCTACTTTAAGTAGCTCGTGTAAAAAGATTTAAGAATCGAAAGATGTGTTTTATCTTGTGCCTAGATTTTAAACATACTATGAAAAATATCAAACGCTACCTACCTATTTCACTTCTAGTTGCTGGAGTTTCCACTTGGGTCTCCTGCTCACCAAAAGAAACGGAAGTTGTCGTCGAACCAATCGATGAGACTTACGCTGTTCAAACTGGAACAATGTTGATCAATGTCGACACGCTTTATACAGAATTTGAAAATCCTTGGGGAATGACCTGGCTTTCTGACGGAAGGATGCTTGTCACTGAAAAAAAAGGTGAAATCCTTATTTTCAAAGACGACAAATTCACTGGCGAAAAAGTCCAGGGGCTTCCAGAAGTTTGGACACAAGGTCAATCAGGACTATTGGATATTGCAGCTCATCCTAAATTTGAAGAAAACGGCTGGATATATATTTCCTATGGAAAACAAATGCCAGACAGTGCGTCTTCTACAACCATCATGAGATTCAAATTAGAGGGCAATAATGCTGTCAATCAAGAAGAGCTCATCCAATCTCTTCCTGCTTGGAAAAGCAACCAACATTATGGTAGCCGAATTGTATTTGATAATGACGGATATCTTTACTATTCGAGTGGGGAGCGTGGAAACACCCCTACCAATGCGCAGGATCTAACTAATTCACATGGTAAAGTCCACCGTATTAATGACGACGGAACAATCCCAACAGACAATCCTTTTGTAGGTACTGAAGGAGCTGAAGCATCTATCTGGACTTATGGCAATAGAAATCCTCAAGGCTTATATTTCGACAAAGAGAATAATAGACTTTACGAAACAGAGCATGGCCCACAAGGCGGCGACGAGCTGAACTTACTCGAAAAAGGTAAAAACTACGGCTGGCCAGTGATTACCTGGGGAATTGGCTATGACGATAAACCAGTGTCTGACATTCAGGAAAAAGAAGGAATGGAGCAACCTTTAACCTATTATGTGCCCTCAATCGCTACTTCAGGCGTAACCATGGTTACTTCAGATAAGTACCCAGCTTGGAAAGGCGACATGCTTATCGGCGCTTTGAAGAAAATGCACATCAATCGGGTAGATATGAATGGAGCAGTTGCGGGTGAGCAAGAAATAATGCTTCAGGACATCGGACGTGTACGTCAAGTTTCACAAAGTCCAGACGGCTATATTTATGCCATTACCGAAGGAACTGGATTGATGGTGAAATTGATCCCAATTAGATAGTCCAAAAAAAAATAAATACAAAGCTCTCTAAGATTTTTAGAGAGCTTTGTTCTTTTTCAGCTGATCAATATCCAAAAAATCTTTAGCTCTAGCAGCTCGTGCTTTACTTTCTATCAAATCATCAAAGTTTAACCCTTTCCATTTTTTTAGCGGAAAGCCAATAATATTCACTTCATCTGCACTCTCATAGGCTTCTTCAAAAGTTTTACCAATTTCAAATCTTGTAATCAATTCCAAGTCTAGATCCTCTGGAGTGAACTTTAAGGAAATAATCTTCACTTGATTCCTCATATCCTCAGGAAACTCTACAACTTCAAATCCCATTTCAGTAAATGCTTTAACCAGTTTGGAAAGCTTTCTTCATCACTTTTAATACAGAAATCCACATCAGCCGAGTGCCTTTGATATCCGTGAAAATTAACGACTCCTCCACTACCAACAACGTTTTTACCTCATGTATATTCGCAAGCTCAATAAACTCACTAATATTTCCCTTCCAGATTTGACTCATTTTCTTCTTTCAAGAATGAAATTGCCTTTAGTACGGTCTTCGAAAGATATTTTTGAAGGAAACATATGATTTATCTTTCTGCTCAAAGCTAAAAATGCCATAAAACGATCCGCCCCATAAAGAGCAAGAAACTCTTCCCTTCTAATTTTATTACTCCTCTTTTGTCAAAAATCTAATCTCCATTTCTTTAAGATAAAAATTGTAAATCTGAAATGGAAATAGCTAATACCTTCATTTTTGATTTTTTACACAAAATCTACATCTACGTTAAAAGGATATTTCATCAAAAACTGTAGCGCATCCTCAATCTCTAAATCTTCGAAAAGCACGCGATAGAGGTTTTCAGTGATAGGAGCTCGCAAATCAGCAGTCTCCAAAAATGCCTTGATGATTCTCACTGTATTGATTCCCTCCGCCACTTCATCCATATCTGCGAGGATAGCATCGAGAGTTTCACCTTTTGCAAGCCTAAATCCTACTGTAAAATTCCTGGAATGCACCGAGTTGCAAGTAGCAACCAAATCACCTATTCCCGCCAAGCCCATTACAGACTTGATGCTTCCACCCAGCGCATTGCCTAAGTGAATCATCTCCACCATCCCACGGCTTATCAGTAAGCCTTTAGCATTTTCTCCCAAGCCTAATCCAGCCAATGCTCCTGAAGCGATGGCTATAATATTTTTCAGCACTCCACTGATTTCCACTCCGATGATGTCAGAATTACCATAAACTTGGAATTTCTCAGACCTCAATAAGTTCTGACCTTCTAGGATCACCTCATTGTATTTACTGGCAATCACTGTAGCAGCTGGCTGACCTTGGGCAAGCTCTTTAGAAAGATTCGGACCTGCCAAACATCCCACTCGAACAGCGACCGTTTCTTGGAGTATCACTTCACTCATAGTCAGGATTTGACTACGCTTGATTTTTTTGACAGTCTGCAGCGTTTCTCCCGCTTTAAGGTTCAGACAAAGTCCTTTTGTCCCGTGAATAATCAAATGATAAGGAAAAAGAAAAGGAGAGAAAGTCCTCACCACGTCCTGAAATCCAGCAGAAGGAACCATAAAAAATAGCACATCGCAGCTTTTGCAAAGATGCTCTGGATCATTTGAAGCAATTACATTTACACTCAGCGCTTTTCCTTGGGCAGAATGAGAAGTATTGATCTCATCGACCACTTCCTGCTTTCGTGCATAGACCATCACTGGATTTTTGGCAGCCAGAATATTTGCTATAGCTGCACCAAAGCTTCCCACTCCGATTACACCGATATACTTTGCTTTAGTAGAGTTTTTCGAGTCCATATCCGGTTAATCTGTTGTGATAAAAGTAAAGCAAGCTCATATCATCAGTACCTATATCTCCATTTTTATCTTGAATAATTGGTCGCTTTGAATGGTACATACCCACATTTTCTATTCCTCTCTTGATGATTTCATCCATATCCTTCGAAAGATGTGGAGCAGTATTGATAAGCCCCTGAGACTTGAGTTCTTTGATTCTATCCAAAACAAGCTGACAACTGGCCTTAAAATCTTCATAGGGGATAGTAATATCTTCCTCTGGAAGTCTAAGTAAGTCAAACAAATCCAGCTTTCTGTTTTGCTTTTTGATCAATTCAAAAGCTACGAAAGCCACCAAATGTGAATTAAAGACTCGGTTAATTTTATGAAATTCCTCCACGATTCGCTTCCCGAGCATATTCGTGTACTCTTCCTCCCGCTGAATATCTACAGAGACGTTTCCCCCGGAAACGAAATAATCACGCGTATTAATTATACGACCATGCTTATCCATACTTCGGCCATCCACATCCACATAATTCCCAAGCACATCCATCGCTTTTCCTACAGAAACTGAGATATCTGATCCTTTGGTGAAAAACTTGATTAGGAACTTGGAGATTTTGTATGAATTGGAAAATTCATCATTCTCCTTATAATATCGCTCTTGTCCGGTAATGCTCAAATGATCCCGAATCAAACTTGGAGCCTCCAGCACAAAGTGGTAATTGATAGTCACAGGCACGATGAAAATCTTACCAGAAATATCATTCAGCCCATTCTCAAAATTTGCCCGCTGAGCTTCGATCGCAGTACTAATAAGTCCTAGCTTGAGTTTTGTTTCGATCATTCCGCTTCGGGATCTGGTGCCTCCAGGGAAAAACAAAGAGTGACACCCAAACTGAATAGCTTCCTTAGAATACGTCTTTAGCGTCTCGAGGTACATTAGATTTTTCTTTCTTCGATCCACTTTGTACGCGCCAAGTGAATTCATAAAGTAAGCGAAGATTGAAATATTGAAAAGATTCAAACCTGCTCCGTAGATAAATGGAGGCAACCCCAAAACGGATATCACCCAGCCAATCAAAATACTATCCAGATTACTGAAGTGCGTAGGAACCATGACCACGGTTCCTTTAGTGGCCAGATCACGCAATTGATCCGTTTCTCCAGTAATCTGAATTTTATCCTGAAGGGTATATTGATTACTGAAAATAGATTTAAAGCCTTTCACACGTGCCGCATTCAGCAATCGCGAAAACCCGTAAGTAACTACCGAGCGAGTGAATTTATAGTGCGTAGCTTTGAAATTACTCGCAATTTCCTCGGCATAGCGAGCCGTAATTTGATTCAAGATCGACTTATAAGCCTGAAGTTTTTTGACTTTACTTCTTCCGGTTTCGGTACTTATCTGAACCAAAGAAGATTTAACTCCACTCCAGAAAGACCCGTCGTCATCCGGATCCACTACCCATGGATTCTGCTTAATTCGAAGTTTTTCGCGGTAAAGTGTCGTTTCTAACTCTTCCTTGAGAATATCAGGGTTATTTCCGGTTAGTTTGAGAATCCTATTTTCTGAAAGATCAGCCACTTTCTTCACAAATTCCTTCCGCTCTCTCGCCAGCTTCACAACCGGCCATTCGTCTTTGCTAGGGTGGATTGGCTCGTACTTATGTTTGATATATTTCTGCTCCAAGTGGCTGGTTTTTATTAAAAATCAATTCAAAGATAGTGAAAATGCCCTTTCCGGTGCGAATGATCAATGTGAAGAAATAGATGCCACCCGAGACTTTGACTTCACCAAAATAGCCACAATTGCTGATGTGATCACACCCATTATTAAGGCTCCTGCCGCGGACATGATCATGTAGCTTTGCAAATTGAAGTAGGACTCGGCATTTTCCTGAGTCATTTCGCCTGTGCTTACAGCATAATTAATGACATTGGTGAAATACTCTGGACTAATCAATACACTGGTTATATATTGAGAAAGTGGGCTAAGAATCGCAACTATTAGCGTAATTATCAAACCGGACATAAATCCTTGGTAATAACTCATCACCCCGTGATAGAAATTTTTTCTTTTGTCCAGCAATGCAAAGACATAAATAGCGATGGAAGGAATTGCCACCAAGTTGGTCATCGTGGCATGATCTGAAATTTTCTCATCATGCCAGCCTAAGGACTTTTCTAAAATCATCCAAGCCAGCATCATGACTACAAAGATCAAGGCCCACTTGATTTCGATCTTAATATTTTTCATACTTTCTGGGATTATGGATGCAAAATCATCAATACAAAATACATAATTTCTTAAAATCCACATCATTTTCGATTGATTCCTACACCTAGGCGCTCAACCCCTTGCCCATGAGCTAAAGGGTATTATTTTTACAGCATCAAAGACCGGATGAAACCAGACCTTAAGCAAATACAAGTTCCCATAGAGAATGAAATGGCTCAGTTTGAGCTAAAATTTCGGGACTCTATGAAAAGTAAGGTTAAGCTTCTCGACCACATTACCAATTATATCGTCAAGCGCAAAGGCAAGCAAATGCGCCCAATGTTTGTATTCTTGACGGCAGGTGTTTGTGGCGGAATAAATGACGCTACTCATAGAGGCGCTGCGCTTATAGAATTGTTGCACACCGCTACGCTTGTTCATGATGACGTCGTGGATGATGCGAACTACCGACGCGGATTTTTCTCGGTAAATGCACTTTGGAAAAATAAAATCGCTGTGCTTGTCGGTGATTACCTGCTCTCTCGAGGATTGCTCTTAAGTGTGGACAACGGCGACTTTAAATTGTTAAAAATCGTCTCTAATGCGGTAAAAGAGATGTCTGAAGGCGAACTTCTCCAAATCGCCAAAGCACGAAAACTCGATATTACAGAGGAAGTTTACTACGAAATCATTCGACAAAAAACTGCCAGCTTATTGGCGTCTTGCTGTGCTGTAGGTGCTTCAAGTACAGAAAGTACTGACGAAACAATCGAAAAAATGCGGGAATTCGGAGAGAAAGTCGGAATGGCATTTCAGATCAAAGACGACCTATTTGACTACGGCGAAGATGAAATCGGCAAACCTGTGGGCATTGACATCAAAGAAAAGAAGATGACACTTCCTCTTATTTTTGCGTTGCAAAAAGCTGACTGGCTTGAGAAAACGAAAATCATCAACCTGATCCGCAATCACAGCGAAAATAAGAAAGCAGTAAATCAGGTGATCAGCTTTGTGAAGAAAAGCGGTGGTCTAGAATATGCTAAAACCATTATGGACAGATATTACATAGAGGCGCTCGATATTTTGAAGACTTTCCCAGAATCAGCCTACAAAACCTCTTTGGAAGGATTGGTAAGCTATACTATTGAAAGGAAGAAGTAGGGTTTTTTCAGTATTTATGCGCAGATAGGTCAGTGATCTAAATCGCCTTGACATACGGGCTGGAAGACCGAAGACCGGTGACCGAAGTTCCGGAATTGCTAGTGTTTATCAGCAAATAAGCCGCTTTTAATCTTTTTCGATGACTATATGCAGAAGGCGAATCATTTTTTATCGTTTACAATCCCGTATAACACATCCTAATTGATCTCAAGATTGATGTCACTGGAAAGATTTTACAATTGATCAGTTCGATCTCTGAAAAAATCGGTGAGGCAAAATCGTCACTATTTAAAGCGACTTTAGATACCCCTTAAACTCCTCAAAGTCATTTCCCATCGCAGTCACATCTTTCTCCCCTTCCAGAAAAGCAGCCAATCGCTCAGGTAAAATCACTTTTTCCCCCAATGCTTTTTCAACTGTACCGCGGAATTTTCCAGGATGTGCAGTTTCCAAAAAAACACCTTGGTAATTGGAATTTTCACCCATAAAATCCTTCAAGCCTTTATATCCCACAGCACCATGTGGATCAAGCATATAGCCAGACTTTTTCACTTGTTGCATCACTTCTATCGTCTCTTCATCAGAGTAGAAATAGCCTTTTACATTATCCTTTAGCACTTGCTCGTCTCCTCCATACAAGGCCAAAAGCCTAGGGAAGTTACTCGGATTACCCACATCCATGCTATTGCTAACCGTAGCGATAGATGACATCGCTTGAAAATCCGCGCCATTCAAAAAGTCAGGAACTACCCTATTTACATTCGTGGCGGCAACAAATTGATCAATCGGCAAGCCCATTCTTTGGGCTAAAATACCAGCTGCAATATTCCCGAAGTTCCCTGAAGGAACCGCGAAAGCTACTTTTTTATCATTTTTTGGAAGTCTGGAAAAAGCGTAGAAATAGTAAAGGCACTGCGGAATCCAACGTGCGACATTAATTGAGTTTGCTGAGGTTAGCAGAAGCTTTTCATTCAACTCGGCATCCAAGAACGCCTCCTTCACCAACTTCTGACAATCATCAAAAACGCCATCCACTTCCAGAGAAGTGATATTTTGACCCAGCGTAGTAAACTGCTTTTCCTGCAATTCACTTACTTTCCCCTTCGGAAAAAGAATGATCACATCCACCCCATCTACCCCTAAAAATCCATTTGCCACAGCACTCCCAGTATCTCCAGAAGTCGCCACAAGCACCCGGACTTTACGATCAGACTTCTCCAACAGCATACTCATCAATTTGGAACAAAAACGTGCGCCAAAATCTTTGAATGCCAAAGTAGGCCCATGAAAAAGCTCCAAACTATACACATCTTCTTCTAGCTTCACCAGCGGCGCATCAAAAGTCAATGTATGATCTACCAGTTCCCTGATTTGCTCTTGACTCAAAGCTGAGGAAAATAACGCTCCTATGACTTCATTGCCTATTTCCTGAAAACTCATTTCTGGAAATTTATCCAAAAGCTTTTTTGATAGAATTGGAATTTCCATCGGCATATAAAGCCCTTGATCAGGCGCCAAACCTTTGATCACTGCCTCAGCAAGATCTACTTGATGATCAGAATTATTTGTGCTAAAAAACTTCATATCCTTATTTTTCTTCAATGACGTAAGCGCCTTTGGTATTGATTTCAGAGAAATACACATCTACTCCAAGTCCAATTCCCTGATAGATTTTCTCAGCCGCTTCAGCCATAGCTTCAGCAGTTTCCTTCCCTTTGGAAAGAGCGAAAAGTGTAGGACCTGAACCCGAAATCCCCATCCCTAGCGCTCCAGCAGCTTTTAACGCTTCGCGTACTTCATAAAACCCCGGAAGCAGCACTGCCCGATAAGGCTCGGCGATCACATCCCGAAGTGATCTGGAGATCAACTCAAAATCACTTTCATATAACCCGGCAACTAACCCAGCCACATTCCCTGACTGAATCGTCGCATGCTTCATAAGAATCTGATCTCTCAGCACCGATCTGGAATCTGCCGTATTCAATTCAAAATGAGGATGCAAAAGAGTGCAATACAATCCTTCTGGGACAGGAAGTTTGATTACATCCAGCGGATGATAATCACGAATCAACACGAAGCCTCCCAATAAACTTGGCGCCACATTATCTGCATGACCAGCTCCACAAGCCACTTTCTCTGCAGCTATCGCAAAAGGCAATAAATCTTTCTTCTCAAATGGATCTCCCAAAAGTCTATTCGCTGCAGCCAAAGCTGCCACGGCACTAGCG
Organism: Algoriphagus antarcticus; assembly: GCF_002150685.1. Classification (GTDB taxonomy): domain Bacteria; phylum Bacteroidota; class Bacteroidia; order Cytophagales; family Cyclobacteriaceae; genus Algoriphagus; species Algoriphagus antarcticus. The sequence goes on along the minus strand of NZ_MSSW01000046.1, from coordinate 46,048 downwards.
GCACTGGAACCCATTCCTGATCCCAAAGGCAAACCTTTAGTCAGGATAATATTCATGCCTACATCAGTTCCCAATTCATCCAACATGGCTTGAATTGCCACTGCGCAGGTATTTTTCTCTGCTTCAAGAGGCAGTTTCCCTCCGTCTCCTTCTATAGAAACGACAACTAACCCAGGCTCATCTTTCAGAACCAATTCTACCGTATCGCCCATCGCATCAATCGCGAACCCAAGAATATCAAATCCACAGGAAACATTCGCGACAGTCGCAGGGGCGAAAGCTTTAACCGAGCGCATTATTCTCTAGTATAGTTACCGATACGAATCACATCCGCGAATACACCCGCAGCAGTGACATCTGCTCCAGCACCTGGCCCTCTGATAATCATTGGTCTATCATGATATCGATCTGTAGTCAGTAGAATCATATTATCACTTCCTCCCAGTCCACTAAAAGGATGCGAAAATGGAAGGGAATTCAATCCAACTTTGGCTTTTCCATTTTCTAAAGTAGCCATGAAGCGAAGTTTCTCTCCTTTTGCTTCGGCAGCTCTGAGCATTTCTGTAAAGTCTATGTCGTGTGTTTTTAGCACTTCAAAAAACTCAGGAACTGAACCCAAATTCTGACAATCTTCAGGCACCATGCTTTGGATTTCTATAGAATCAAATTCTAAATCCTGCTCAGCTTCCCGACCTAAAATCAGAATCTTTCTCGCCACATCCATCCCACTCAAATCATCTCTTGGATCTGGCTCAGTGAAGCCTAATTCTTTTGCCTTTTTCACCACTTCTGAGAAAGGATCACCTTTTTCAAGTTCGGAGAAAATATAATTCATGGAACCAGAAAGTACCGCTTCGATACGGATCACCTTATCTCCACTTAGCATCAAATCTTGTAATGTATTGATTACAGGAAGTCCGGCCGCAACATTGGTTTCGTATAAGAACTTCACTCCACGTTTTTTCGCCAACTTCTTTAAAGACCGGTATTGCTCCATAGATCCAGAATTAGCCTTCTTATTCGGAGTGACTATGGCCACTTTAGCTTCAAGGATCTGAGAATATAGCCCAGCTACATCCTCACTTGCTGTGCAATCCACAAATACTGTGTTGGAGAAATTCATCTCTTCCATGGTTCTGATGAACTTATCCAGATCAGTTTTCTCATCAGAATCACTCAGTTGATACGGATTGCTAAGGTCAAAGCCATCCTCATGGAAGGCCATAAAACGGCTGTTTGCCATACCGTGAATCTGAATATCCAGCTCATTGTCGCCACGTAGCTTTTGCTGTTGGTTTGCGATCATTTTGATCAAAGCCTGACCTATTAATCCAGTACCCACTAGAAATACGTGAAGCACTTTGTTTTCAGAAAGGAAAAATGCCTCATGGAGCGCATTCAGGGCTTTTTGCAAATCTGGCTGAGGAATCACCGCTGAAATGTTCAACTCCGAACTTCCCTGTGCAATTGCGCCCACGTTAATATTATTTCTTCCCAAGGCTCGGAACATTCTTCCGGAAGCACCAGGGTTATGTTTCATATTTTCACCCACTACCGCTACAGTCGCTAGGTCATGCAAGAGAATAACTTCATCCATCTCACCAGATTTGATCTCGTAGAAAAACTCTTTTTCCACGGCTTCTTTCGCCAGATAAGACTCCTGAGTCTTGATCGCCAAACAAATGCTGTGCTCTGAAGATGCTTGGGAGATCAGCAAAACATTCACTTTTGCCTCTGCCAATGCTTTGAAAACACGACTTGTACCGACTGCAGAGTCAAGCATTCCTGCACCTTGTACGGTGACAATGGACACATTTGGGATAGAGCTGATTCCTTTGATCAAAGCACCCGGGCTTACTTCTCCATTGATTAGTGTGCCTGCATTTGTAGGATCAAACGTATTCTTGATGTAGATCGGGATGCTCCTACGCATCGCTGGCTGCATAGTCGCAGGGAAAATTACCTTTGCCCCAAAATGCGAAAGCTCCATCGCCTCATTGTAGCTCAGCTGAGGAATAGTGAATGCGGTATAAACTAACTTCGGATCAGAAGTGAGCACACCAGAAACGTCAGTCCAAATCTCGAGATTCTCTGCTTCCAAAGCCGCTGCAAAAATCGCTGCGGTATAATCAGAACCAGATCTTCCCAAGGTGGTAGTTTCTCCTTTGGCAGTAGAAGCGATAAAACCAGTGATTATCTTGATCCCATCGTGCTTGGCAAAGTAGTTTTTGATTGCTGTATTAGTGAATTCAAAGTCAACTTTTGCCTGTCCAAATCTATCATTGGTGCGAATCACCTCTCGGGCATCTAAGAACTGCGTTTTGAAACCCTGTCCCTGCATAGACTCAGCCAGGATAAATGCCGCAAGTCTTTCTCCAAAACTTGCCACATAATCCAGTGTACGGGGAGAATTTTCTTTGATCAGGTAGATTCCATGAAAAAGATCCTCTAGTTCTTTGAATCTCACTTTCACAAAAGTCATCACAGTGGATTGGCTTTGCACCGAAATGAGTTGGCGGACAATAGTCAGATGCTTTTCTTCGAGCGTTTGCAATACCTCGCGATAGGCCTCGTCCCCTTCTCTGGCCAGCTGAGCGATCATCAGCAAACTCTCCGTCACTCCACCAAAAGCAGAAAAAACAATGGCTACTTCATGCTCTTTGAGTTTGTCCTTAATGATGGAGAAAACTCGCTGTATATTTTCTGGGTTGGCTACGGATGAGCCACCAAACTTGATGATTTTCATATGTTATTATTGGTTTTTATTGGTCACACCTGCCTGCCGGCAGGCAGGTGGAATCTCGCATTACTGATAATCATACCTCTGAGTGAACCTTCAGTCATGCTCGATTTCATAAATTAAACTTCTGAAATTAATTAATGGGAAATTAAAATAGACCTATAAAAGGCCACGGGGGCGGGTACTTTATAAATTGCAACGGGATCAACCCGTAATGGTGGTACCAATCCATGTCGTCATAGAAAAAGTGGTGCAGGCTCTCGATTCCATGGCTGGAAGTAGATTTAGGTCTGAAGAGATTTTTGCTGCAAATACCATAACTGGACAATTGACTGGGCAATCTTACTGCCAAAATTTCTATTAGCCAAACAATCCATTAGAGTTTTTTGAAAAAAACCGAAATTTGATTGGAAATAAAGCAACAATTCCACGAAAAACTGATAATCTAATATAATCGTTGCCGAAGTGATTCAAATTCAAAATTGAATTTGGAACCAATTTACTTAAATTCGTCTAGGACGAAACCCTCGAAAAAATGCGATCATTTAAAACCTTATCCTTTGGACTTATTTTCTTGCTTTTTGCAAGTTGCGGCAGTACCAAAGCTATAAATCCTTTAAACCTTCTGACAGGAAATAGCTGGACTCTTTCATCTCTAATGGGCAAAGGACTCGATATGAATCAGTTTGCAGGAGGCATTCCCTCATTGGCTTTTCTGGAAGACGGCAAGCTTTCTGGATTTTCTGGCTGCAATAATTTCTCAGGGAATTTCTCGCTAGAAGGTACTGGTATCGAACTTGACCCTGGAGCAATGACCAAAAAAATGTGCCCTGGCTCTGGAGAGCAGGATTATATTTCAGCTTTAGGCAAAGTAGGCGATTTGAAAATAGGAAAAGACAAACTCACCTTACTCGATGGAGCCACCGAGTTGATGAGTTTTGTGCCAAAGAAAGACTGAGAAATATCTTACCCATGCGCTATTACGCAAGTAAACTTCTTCTCTTTGCTTAGGTAGAGACGGAAGACCGATGAAGGGTGACCGAAGTAGCCTAAAACCTTAAGTTCACCAAATCCTTTGATGCTTTAGCTTTTTAAAAAACTGATTTATATAAAACTTAGAGCAATTCAGTGATCAGGATAGATTTTCCACGGAATTCTACCTGATCATTTTTTTTATGTCCAACCAAAATCTCACCAAGCGGAGAGTTTTTGCTTAGCATAAAGAGCTTTTGACCATCAACAGTTATTTGGCCCAAACTGATTGAAATCAGATATTTATCTGTGCCTAATTGAACCAGACTACCTTCTTGCACGGAGGAAGATGGTTGTTTGATCGCCTGAAATCTGCACAACTCGTCAAATTCGAAATTCGCCTGCTTGAGCTGATTTTCAACAGTCATAAGATCACGAGACATCGTCTCTCTGCCCGTTTCAAACTTATCTCCAGCGCTACTTTTCGTATCCTCCAGAATGCCATCATTGATCGCCTTGCGCTCAGCCTTCAAGAGGTTGATTTTCTCTTTCACCTGCACTATCGCAGTCTGATAAACTTTTTCTTTAAACGTATTCATAAATTATCAAGAGCAGCCGTCTTTTTGGCGAGTATCGATTATATAAACTATTTTCCAGCCTTCGGCCATTTTCACTAATTGAAAAGAATTCACACCACAGTGGCTGAATTTGTCATTGTAATAAAATTCATACGGAGTCCAAGCAGTAGCCATCGGCCCGTCAATGTTGATTTGATAGTCAGTGATTCTTTCGTCTAGCTTTGCCTCTGCAGGAAGACTTCCTATTCCTGTGACAAAATCAGCAACCGATCCAGCTTTTACCACGCCTATCCCGCCAGTAGTCTCTATCGTCTGCATGATTGCATTTTCTGAAAATACAGCCCCAACCTGATCTGCATTTTTAGCTCTCATTCCTTCAAATAGAGATTCGATTACAGCTTTCACAGCCACCTCATCGGACTGAGAAAATGCTGGAATTGCCATCATAAAGACAAAAAAACCAAGTAAAACGGATTTCATTTTCATAAGGATAAGTTAAACTTCACCATAAAGTTTGAATGTCATATTTCGAAGTGCATGGGTATTTACAGCATAATGCATTGTTTCTGCGATCTCGTCTGAGCGCACCCATTTGCTAAAATCAGCAGCTGGCATAGACTCGCGATTTGGAGGCGTATCGATAATACTTGGTACAAAAACATGCGATCGGATGGGGGTGTTCTTAGTCTCCTCTCCTACTATTTCGGCCAGTGAGATGACTAATTTCTTGCTTAAGGAATAGGCCAAAGTTCCACCAGCATCCTCAATTTGTAGCGCAGGTCTGGCTCCTACGAAAAGAAATGTGCCTTTTTCCTGATTCTTCATGATCGGCAAAAAGCCTTTTACCAAATGAAACGCTGAGAAAAAATTCAGTGTGAACATTTTCTCCAGATCTGCTTGGCTTGTTTCCTCTATTCCACCCATCGCAAAACCACCTACTAAAAACGCCAGCGCATCCACACTTCCATATTGTAAATGGTACTCTTTGATGAATTCAGCAACGGCATTTTCATCTGTCACATCTACTTCGTAGATATCATCAGCATCTTCCAATTCATAGTCTTTGCCTGGCTGAACCAAAGCAATAATGTGATATCCTTCGCGAGCGAACTTCTCCACGACTGCTGATCCCAGATTTCCTCCTGCTCCTGTGATAATGATATTTCTGCTCATACTACTCCGAAATTCTTTCTGATATTTGTTAAAAATAGCCTTAATTTTTCGAAAACGACATGAATCAACTCAAAAGCATCATAAAGACTCAAGAAAATAAACGCAGAATAAATTTCTTTTTCAAGCTCGTGCTTCTGGTAATTTTGGTCATAAGCTTTGAGTCGAATAGCTGGTTCAGTCCTTTCTTCGAAACTCATATAATCGCTTCAAACCTAATAAGAGCCGCCATAGTTCTGGTAAGTGGCAACCTGGTAATCTCTCTTGCGAGAATTATTACTTTGCAGTTTTACCTGAAGAAAACCGAGGATATGCGGGTTCAGCCCAACTTTGTAATCGGTATAGACAGACTTTCCACCTTGCTCAACATCATTGTGTTTTTGATCACCTTGATGTTAGCGTTTGGAGTTCGCCCGCTGGAATTCCTCACGAGCATCACTATCGTAGCGGCGGCAATCGCCTTACTAACAAAGGACTATATCACCAATATCGTCAACGGATTGATCATGATGTTTTCGGATCAGTTGGAGATTGGAGATAAGATTTTGATTGGGAAAAGTGTGGGTTTTATACGCGATATCACCCTGATCAATTTGGTGCTCAAAAGTGAAACAGGCGAGATTATCATCGTCCCAAATACGCTGGCGTTGACTTCGGAAGTGGTAAACTACTCTAAGAATAATTCCCATCAGATCATCTTGGATTCCGAGATCCCATTTTATTCTGTGATCCAGCTAAATGACTTGGAAAAGACGCTGAATGAGTCACTGGCCAAATTCTCCGATTATGTATATGTGGAAGGATCACAATTGAATGTAATCGACAGAAAACCCGAAAGCATCATCATCCGCTATCAATTCCCAATCAAATCAGGAGAAAAAGTCATAGAAAAGAACGTCAAAAAAACCGTCAATCAAGCCTTAATCAACTGGTCTAATGAAACCCGAAAAGCTTAATTATTTTGATCTCGTCTATCAGGTAGTTCGCTTGATTCCAAGCGGAAGAGTTACCAATTATGGAGCGATCGCGCATTATTTAGGGATAAAAAGCGGCGCGAGAATGGTGGGTTATGCTATGAATGCTGCTCATACTATGGCGGATGTACCAGCACATCGGGTAGTGAACAGTCAGGGGTTATTGACAGGAAAAGGCCATTTTTCCACCTCAACAGAAATGCAAGAATTGCTTGAGAAAGAAGGGGTAAAGGTAGTAAAAGACAAAGTCCAGAATTTCGAGAAAGTCTTCTGGAATCCCGAGGTGGAGTTGGTGCTATAAAAATATAGACAATAGTAATTTAAGACAAGACAATTACCATGTGTTCCGATGGAACGCTCGATTCTATCGATCCGTAGGAACGTTTGGTAATGGACTAATAAGAATTTAAATTAGTTAACACTTTTTATTTTTCGTTATGCCAAACACCTACACACAAATCCATATTCATTTAATTTTTGCGGTAAAATTCAGGCAAGCACAAATTCATTCAAGTTGGAAGGAGCGTCTCCACCAATATTTGACTGGAATAATTCAGGCAAACAAGCACAAAGTTCTGCAAGTTGAAAGTATGCCTGACCATATTCATATTTTGATTGGATTAAGGCCAGACCAATCCTTATCCTCATTAATTCAAAACACAAAAACGGAAAGCTCAAAATGGGTCAATGCGAATAAATTAAGCGCCTCCAAATTCCAGTGGCAAGATGGTTTTGGAGCTTTTTCCCATTCTAAAAGTCAAATACCTCAAGTAATTAGATATATCCAAAATCAGGAAGAGCATCACAAAAAGAAATCATTCATTGAGGAATACAAGTTTATTCTTGATGTTTTTGGTCTTGAATGGGATGAAAAATATATATTTCACGATTTGATCTAAATTTGATTCACCAAGCGTTCCGATGGAACGCTTCTCCTGGAAACCTATCATGTTTCTACCGACCAGTTGTCCCGATGGGACAAATGCTAAATCAGATTTGTATCGATACAATGAGGTTATTAACTTTTTTCGATATGATCAATGATTCATTCCGTGGAATGTATGGTCGGTAGAAATGTCAATCGGAAGTAATTCTCATCGTTCCGTAGAAACGTGTGGCTGGTAGGATATTACACAGGGTTTTTATTCTGTCTTTCCGTAAGAACGTTTGGTGAAAAATCACTTCCTCCTCAACAAATACAGCCCAACAAACATGATCAACCCATTCAAGATCAGCGCTTCGAATCCGAATTTGTAACCCCAGAATAATTCCTCTGAATTGGATGCTATCGCAAATGTCAGTAAAGGTGCAAATACTGCTAGGTAAGGAACCCACTTATCCTTCACTTTCCACTTCGTGAAAAGACCAAAGGAATAAAGTCCCAGCAATGGGCCATAGGTATATCCTGCTATCACAAAGACAGAATTAATTACACTTTGGTTATTGATCCAGTGGAAGGCCATAATCACCAAAAACATCACGAAGGTGAATACGATGTGGACTTTCTTACGCACCGATACGCGCTTTTCCGCAGGATACCTTTTATCAATCTCAAGAAAATCAATACAAAATGAAGTGGTCAGCGCTGTAAGTGTGGAATCCGCGCTAGAATAAGCTGCGGCAGTGATTCCCAGTACAAATACGATTCCCGCAAATGGAGAGAAATATTGCGTAGCCAATAATGGAAAAAGCTCATCTGTTTTAGTTGGAATCTGTACTCCCTGAGTTTCAGCATATAGAAAAAGGAGAACGCCCAAAGCCAAGAAAAGCAGGTTTACAAAAACCAAAATCGTCGTAAACCAGAACATGTTCTTCTGAGCATCACCAATGTTTTTACAGGTCAGATTCTTTTGCATCATATCCTGATCTAAGCCTGTCATCACAATGGTGATAAATGCGCCCGAGATAAATTGCTTGAAGAAATTCGTGCCTGCTTTCCAATCCCAATTGAAAATCTGAGAACGTGGATCATTAGAAACAGCTTTGACATAATCGCTCACACCGTCGAAGTTCAATTCATTGCCAACCATAATCACACAAACAACCACAGCGGCCAGCATAAAGAACGTCTGAAGCGTATCCGTCCAAACTACTGTTTTGATACCGCCACGATGGGTATAAAGCCAAATTAACCCAACAGTTATCAGCACCGAAACCCAAAAAGGAATACCTAAGGAATCAAAAAGTATCAATTGAAGTACTGTTGCTACCAAAAAAACCCGAATGGAAGACCCTAAAGTTCTTGAAAGAATAAAGAAAAAAGCTCCCGTCTTGTAGGACCAAAAGCCAAATCTATCGTCTAAGTAAGAATAAATCGAGACAAGGTTTAATCGGTAATAAAGAGGCAGCAGAACTTTGGCAATAGTGAAATAGCCAAGTGTGTACCCCAAAACAACTTGAAAGTAAAAGAAGTTAGAATTACCAACCTCCCCAGGAACAGAGATAAAGGTGACTCCTGAAAGTGAGGCCCCTATCATCCCAAAAGCCACCAAAAACCATGGCGATTGGCGGTCTCCAGTGAAGAAGGTATCCGCGGAAACGTTGCGGGAAGTGAGCCAGGAAATGAGAAAAAGGAGTAAAAAATAACAACAGATTACCAGGAGGACTACTTGGGAATTCATAAATCGTATTGAAGTGGGTTCGCTAAGTTGTTCAATATTCTTAATTTTGCAAAATGAATCATTCAAACGACCCATTTCCATATATCGAAGAATCCGAAGTTTTGGTGGAGGATATGATTGATATTGAATCCAACGACCTGATTGTCTATAATGACGAATTCAACACATTCGATCATGTAATCAAGATTCTGATAAAAGTCTGCAAGCACACTAATGAACAAGCGGAACAATGCGCTATCACCATTCACTACAGGGGAAAGTGTGCGGTAAAAAAAGGCAGTATCACTGAGCTAAAACCTATGTGTGAAGCTATATTAAATGCCGGAATCCAAGCTACAATCGAATAACTCAAACCCGCCTAAGTGAATTTCCCTTCCAAACTGATAGAAGATGCTGTCACCGAAATCTCCCGACTTCCAGGAATCGGTAAGAAAACAGCTCTTCGACTAGCGCTGCATCTTCTCAAGCAACACGAGGCAAACACTGAAGCTCTGGCTTTGGCAATCACTCGTATGCGAACTGAGATACAGTATTGCAAAATCTGTCATAATATCTCAGATGCTGAAGAGTGCAGTATCTGCATCAGTCATCGCCGTGATGGATCCATTATTTGTGTGGTCGAAGACATTCGGGATGTTTTGGCAATAGAAAATACCAATCAGTTTCAGGGTAAATATCATGTACTAGGTGGAGTGATTTCTCCTATTCAAGGCATCGGACCAGAGGAGCTGAAGATCGAGACTTTGCTATCCAGAGTAGACGCTGCTGGGCAAGATGACCCGATTAAGGAAGTTATTTTAGCACTCAGCGCCACAATGGAAGGTGATACTACTTCATTTTATCTGGCAAAAAAGCTGAAGGAAAAAGGCGTCATGGTAAGTTCTATCGCCCGGGGAATACCTGTGGGAGGTGAATTAGAATTCACTGATGAAGTCACACTTGGCCGAAGCATCATGACTCGAATTAATTACTCTACGGAGTAAAATTTCCTTTGCACAGCAAAAACCTAGGTCTATATTTGCAAACCAAAAGGGGGATTAGCTCAGTTGGCTAGAGCACTACGCTGGCAGTGTAGGGGTCAACGGTTCGAATCCGTTATTCTCCACTTTGAAAGCTTCACAGTAAAATGTGGAGCTTTTTTGTTTTTTTACATATAAATAGAAGGTCATCGGCTCTCCCGATCACTATCTGGGCCGTTATTCTCCACTTTGAAAGCTTCACAGTAAAATGTGGAGCTTTTTTTTTATACAGTTTCCTTTCTCCCTAGATTCCTACACAATATTTTGAAGCACTTCCTTCCTCAAATCCGTATAGTTCATACTTTTAAACCATCTCTAATTCGAACCGCTATGCGCAACCTATTGATACTATTCCTGACTGCCTCTTTATTCTTCTCTTGCAATAATGGTAATGATTGTGAGGGCTTTGACCTAGACAAGGAATTTGAAATAGCGAATAATGAAACACTTCAAAATTGTCCTAAAAACATATCCGTTACCCTTTTGGATATTCAGGATTCTCGATGTCCAGCTGGAGTAAATTGCATCTGGGCGGGGATGATCGTTATTGAAGGACAACTCAAAATTGATGGAAAGAATACTGACTTTCAGCTAAGCACCAATGAAAATGCAAGTGGTTTTCCTCAGGAGTTTTCTACTTCAGAATACACAGTAAACCTGATAGATGCTTTTCCTTACCCAGACCTAAACAACCCTCAAAAACCCGAAGAAAAACGCGCCATTTTTGTCATCTCAAAAAGATCTACCTAAGATTGTTTAAATTCGCATGACCTAATTCCTAACTGGAAATCAACATGCGAAACCGAATACTTATCCTACTTTTTTCCCTGGCAACAATCAGTTCCTGCTCGTGCAACCCTGAAAACATTGCAAAATTTGCTTTCAAAGGAATGGAGGCGATGATGGGAGAGGGATTTATGCCTTCTGAGGAAATCCGAATGCTTGGTAAGTTCCAAGGAATGAATGTGAATCTCAGCAAATCAACTTCGAATGACACGACCACTTCTACAATTTATCTGAAATTAGAAAATGGCGATCCGCTCATTTTAGGAAATCAACCCGAGGTTTTGGCTAGAAAATGTGCTGAACTTTACCTCAGAGATTTTGAAAATGCAGGAGATTATCAACAAATTACCGTGCAGTTTATTCAAACAGATCCAACTAATCCTGAGAATGTGGCCATGCAGGAATATATGTTTGAAACGAAAGATTTTTAACTAACCCTATTGTATATGGAATTTCCAAATGAATACAAAAAACCTCCTACCTCTTTGGGAGAATGGATAATCGCAGTTCTGATAAAAAGGCTTCCTTTAATCGGTCTCATCATGCTCATTGTATGGGCAACGGATAAAACCACCGATCCAGAAAAAGCGACTTGGGCCAAAGCTGAGTTAATTGTCAAACTCATTATTTTTGCCGCAATAATACTATTTATAGCTGTCATTGGTTTTGGGGTGTTCGCCAATTTTGCAGATGATGTGGTCTGGTCTGAATTCAATCAATGAAATCGAGTATGACGCTAGTCTTCAAACGAAAGGATTATCAACCCTATGAGATTCCATATGGCTATTGAAAGAAAATTAAAACCATATGAAAATAAAAGCCTTTTGCTCTGACATTGACGGCACACTCCTCAATTCGGTGCGTGATCTTTCTCCTCGCCTCAAAGCCGTAGTAGCTGAGTTACCGTCGGATTTTCCCGTGATTCTAGCAAGTTCACGCATGCCTGATGCTATGCGCCATTTGCTTCATGATATGAATCGCGTTTCCCAACCCTTGATAAGTTACAATGGCGGATATGTCCTAAGTGCAGAAGGAGAAGTGCTTGAAGACGTGAGTATTCCTGTTGATTTGGTAGCCAAAATCATTCGACTAACTCATAAAACAGACATCCATGTGAGCTTATTTCAGGGAGAAAATTGGTATGAGGAAAAAGACGACTATTGGTCTCAGCGGGAAGTTAGAAACACGAAAGTTGCTTGTACCTGGCTTCCGGGACAAGATGTGGTAGAGCTTTGGTCAAAAGGCAATTCTGGCGCACACAAGGTCATGTGCATGGGAACAAGCGAAGAAATCTCTTGGCTTTTCGGAGAATTGCATTTTGAGCATTCATTGGATTTGCACCTTTATCGATCCAGCGATACGTATCTTGAAATTGCTCCAAAAGCTATTTCAAAAGCTACGGGACTAAAGAAGATCCTAGAACATGCATTCGACTTCGGCATGGAGTCAGTGATTGCCTTTGGCGACAATTATAATGACATCGATCTGTTGCAGTCTGTAGGCTGGGGAGTCGCGGTTGAAAACGCCCGAATGGAAGTGAAGGCTGTTGCGAATGAGATTACTCACCACAATAAGGAAGATGGTGTCGCTGCTACACTGGAGAAAATGAAAGATTTGAAATTCGAGATTAATTCTCAGGTCTAGACTCTTATATCTCTAATCTTACATCTAGATACTAGCTTATAATATTCCCGATCCGCCTTCCACATCTTCTATCGCTTTAGCAAGAAACTCCTGCAACGGTCTCATTTTCTGAAAACCATCCAAAGCAATGTTGATGAAATTTCCTGATTCAATATCGCTATCTGAGATTTTCGAAGAAACAGTAAAACTCTTCAATCTTAAGTATCCAATAAATTCATGATCAGCCTCGTAATCGCGGGGACTGGTTTTGAGTTTTTCTCCTTCGATTTGACCAAAGAGTGATTTGAATTCAGGCTTGCTTTCAATTTTCGCTAGTTCTGATCCCGAGTAATCTATTTCCCTCCTGATTTTTTTCAAGGTCTCAGCCATCGGCATCCAGATTCCTCCCGCCAAAAATGAATTACCAGGTTGAACTTGAAGGTAGTATCCAGGCCCTTCCGACTTCTTTCCTTTTGGTGAAAAATAAGCTCCAAAGTTTGACTTATAAGGAGCTTTATTAGTCGAAAAGCGGATATCGCGATTTTGTCTAAACACACAATCCTTGGGTTTAAACACCAAAAGCTCGGGTTCCCATTCGCCGATTCCTTTCAGCAAAACCGCCACATCTTCCAAAAACTCAGCCTTTGTGTCCTGATACCATTTCTTATTGGCATCCATCCACTCTTTAGAATTATGTTCGCCAAGGGCAGCTAGAAAAGGCAAGAATGGACGCATGATATGTATTTTTCGTAAGCAATAAAACTCGTAAACCGTCAGAGGTCTGACTCGGAAGTAAACTTAATTGAATCAAAATTGATTTCAACAATGAAAGAAATCTTCTTAAATTATATCCAATATTCCAGAAGTCATGACAACGAAAGTAACATTAGACATCAACGAAGAACTTGCCGAAAAAGCAAAAAAGTATGCTGAGCGGCAAGGTCAGAGTCTATCTGATCTTGTAGAAACACTTTTGGCTGATGTAACTGAAACCAAGAAAAGAGGCTTAGAGAAAATAACTCCCAAAAACCCTGAACTAGTGAAGCGGATTTTAGAAGGAACTGAGCCTATTCCAAAGAATTTGGAAGTGTTTTTTTCACACAAGGAAAAAACTAATGCAGAATTAGAGTATTCAGAATTATCAAAAGATAAAAAAACTCTTACCGAGGAATTAATAAAAAAATATGGCTCTTAACATATTAGTTGATTCCGATGTCTTCTTGGACACTTTACTGACAAGAGTTCCTTTTTCAGAAAATCAAGTAAAATCTTTCTTTTGGGTGTAACTGGTGAAGTTTCAATTTTTCTTTCGAGCCTCATGATTTCAAATTCATTTTACATTGCTAGAAAAGAAATCGGAAAAGATAAAACGATACAGTCAATACTCCAGATTTTGGAATATTGCCACATTCTTTCAGTGGGAGATCTTGAAATCAGAAATGCGTTTCAGAACGGATTTAAAGATTTTGAAGATGCTATACAATTTGAAACTGCTATACAAAACCCGCCCGTTGAGGCTATTATTACAAGAAATATTAAAGACTACAAATTATCCACTCTTCCCGTCCATACACCAGATTCCTTCCTTGCCCTCTTCAAATAAAATCAACCAACCCTTCCAGCTTCATTCCGCGGCTACCTTTTATCAAGATGAGATAATCCTCCAGATTGCTGTCCTGCAGCCAATTTCTAAATGAAAAAGTGTCTGGGAAAAACAATGCCTTAGGGTAAGTGGCTAAGGCAGACGCGATCAGCTGACCAGTAAAGCAAACTTTTTCGATCTCATATTCGCTGATAATTTCTCCCAGCCTAGCATGTTCCGTCACTGCATGCTCACCCAATTCGAACATATCACCCAGGATCAGCATTTTGTGCTTCTTGCCAGTCATCTGCCCAAAAGTCCTAATCGCTACTTCCATGCTAGAAGGATTAGCATTGTAAGCATCAAGGATGATCAAATTGCTGCGCTTTTCAAGTAGTTGTGATCGCATATTGGAAGGCTGATAATTCACAATAGCTTCCACAGCCTTTTCTACCTCCACTCCAAAAAACTTCCCGATAGTGAGCGCAGTGGCTATATTCCCGAAATTATAAGCTCCTATCAAGTGTGTTAGAAACACCTCTTCTTCCCCTCCCAATGAAAATTTAACAAAAGGATTGGCCTCTTGAAAAATCACCTCACAAAAATCACCATGAGAAGGATAAAGCACCGGATTCTCAAATCGCTTTACAAAATTGGATAAAATCGGATCTTGAGAGTTGATAAACACAGTCCTTCCATTTTCTCTTAAAAATTGGAACAACTCTGTCTTGGTTTTCAGTACTCCCTCTGGCCCGCCCATTCCTTCCAGATGCGCTTTACCGATATTGGTTATCATCCCATGCGTCGGTTCAGCGATCTGGCAAAGCTCGGCTATATCACCTTGTTTATTCGCCCCCATTTCTACTAGTGCGATTTCATCCTCTTCGGTAATAGTTAGTAATGTCAAAGGCACTCCAATGTGATTATTGAGATTCCCATCCGTTGCAGCCGTTTTGAATTTCTTGCTCAAAACAGCCTTCATCAACTCCTTGGTGGTTGTTTTACCATTCGATCCCGTCAATCCTATGATCGGAATAGTTAATTGCTTGCGATGATGATTGGCCAAATCCTGAAGCATTTTCAAGGAGTCCTCAGCAAAAAAATAACGCTCATCATCCTCCACAAAGTAGGCTATGTCATCGATTACAACAGCCGAAGCCCCCATTTCCAAAGCTGTTGGAGCAAAAGAATTAGCATCGAAATTTGGACCTTTCAACGCAAAAAACAGGTTGCCTTTTGCGATCTTTCGGGTATCAGTACTGACTCCAGTACTATTTTTGAAGAGGGTATATAAAATGGAGAGATTCATCGTTTTTGAAGGAATTAATTCCCAAAATAAAGCAATCATTCACATCTTTGAACTGAGACTACCGTATTAATTTGTCTTACCTATTACCATTCCATGCGCAAATTCTGGATTATCATTTTTCTCATCAGCAGCTTACAGCTGAATGCACAAGAAATTTATCGAATTGATCAACAGCCGGAAGTTCAGGTTAATGATGTTTTGCTTGCCTCTCCTTTTGCCGGAGGAATCAATTCAGCACAAATAGAAACAATTGATTTGACGGGAGATGGGATCGAAGAATGGATTATTTGGGACATCAATTCCCGACAACTACTTGTTTTTAAAAAGGGTGGAGAAACCTTCACTCACCTGCCAGAATTAAGCTATGCATTCCCGACTGACATCAGAGGATTTCTTGTGCTGGCAGATTTTGATGGAGATGGGAAAAAGGATCTTTTCACTTCCACCGCCCTTGGAATCAAAGCCTATAAAAATACATCGACGGGAACCCAGATTTCTTGGACAATTGCTCAAAACTTTCTCAAACTGGATGGCTCAGGAAATATCCAAACCAATAACTTGGACACTCCTCTAATCCAAGACCTAGATGGAGATGGGGATCTGGATTTAGTCATCTTCAATTTTGCCGGAGGCGATTACATGGAGTTCTACAGAAACACCAGCGTGGAACGAAAAGGAACAGCGGATATCGATGGATTTGCATTTGGAGAAAACCATTGGGGCAACTTTGAGTTTTGCGGATGTGGAGATTTTTCCTTCGGAAAGACTTGCTCAGGTTCTCCATTGGCAAAATTAGATTTGGAAGATGAAAATAAAAGAATCGAGCATGCAGGAGGACATTCTATTTTATTTCAGGATTTTAATGGAGATGGAATAGATGATCTGGTTTTGGGTCGGGATGAGTGCAGTGTTCTTTATTTTCTGCCCAATTCAGGAAGTTCGATAGATCCAATTTTTACAAGCTTCACCAATAGCCTTCCCGACTATGGCGATTTCCCCGAATTCCCCATTTTTCATAGTGGACAACTGATTGACGAAGACCTAATCATTAGTCTAAATACCAGCGAAATTGCTTTCAATTACAAAATGGATTTCGCCAGTTCCATTGTGAAAATCGATAATCAGGGAAATGCTGATTATGATTTCCTACAAGATCAAATGATTGATTTAGGGGAAAATGCGAGGCCTGTTTTCTTTGGAAATAAAAGTCAGGGAGAACTTCTAGTCACTGCAAATACGCTGATGGAAAATGGGCAAGTAGAGTCCATGCTTTCCAAGTTTAAAATGATCGACGGGAAACTCATAGAACAAGTTGGTGAATATGTAAATCTGTCTGCTCTCGATCTGTTGGATGCACAGTACATCAATTTTCGCGACAAAGCTGGACAAACGAATTTGCTGGCCTCAGGTATCAGGTATCAAAACAATATTCCCTCACAGGCAATTTATGATCTATCTAAAGCCGAAAACACTCCTGTTTCCGTAGCTGGATACGCTCCTCAGCGTGGAGATTATCTCCAGTTTTTCAATTATGAGAACGTAGATCTGATGCTTGTGGCTTCGCAAAATGGAAGCTTGGATTTATATGAGATAGATTTCTCCACGTATACCGCAATCCTCAAAGAGACTGATTTTTTGGGCTTTAGCGATAACCCCGCAAATCGAAACCTAAGCGTCGCCGTAATCGAAAAGCCTAATCCTGACCTTTACACGGTCGATCAAAATGGAGTACTTAATAAAATTGAAAATTTCATGCAATCCTCGACTCGCTCTGATGTATTTGTGCAAATAGGCAATCAAACCCTTCCAACCCGATTGGGTAGAAACGCATGGATTGCTACGATCAAACCAGCTTTTGAAGGGCCAACAGATTTGGTTCTAGGAACACGAGGAGGCGGCCTGATTTACTTGAGCTCGACCGAAAACCCAAATCCTGGTACTGACGAGTATAAAATCAAAATCTATCCCAACCCAAACGACGGTCCTATTAAAGTCATTACTAGTAAAGCTTCAATAGGCACATTAGTCAATTCTCTCGGACAAGAATTGCTGAGTAACATTCAGATTCCAGCTAACCTAGAAGTCGAAATCCAAGCGAGTTTTCTTACTCCTGGATTATACATCCTTATACTCGAATCTGAAGGGAAATTCAGAGAAACCCGTAAAATCTGGATGCGCTAATTACAGGACTGGCTTTTTGGATTGTTTGAAATAGGGTAGTTTTGGCTGTAATACTAATCCATGAAATCGAGTATGACCTTGCCATCGCACGCTGGGGAGAATTATCAATTATGCGAGATTCCACTCGCCTGCCGGCAGACAGGTGTGACCATAAAAAATAGGTATAAACACATGAAAAACATCTACTTACTCGCAATACTGGGTATTTTCCTCATTTCTTGCTCTTCAGACAAGGCTGAACCCGCTGATCTGATTTTTACCAATGGCATCATTTACACCGTCAATGATGCGCAACCCACTGCCGAAGCAGTCGCCGTCAAAGACGGAATGATCCTAGCGGTGGGATCCGCCGAAGAGATCGAAAAACACAAAGCTGAAAATACTGAAGTAATCGATTTGCATGGAGAAACCATGACTCCTGGTATCATCGAATCCCACGCTCACCTGATGGGAATCGGCTACAACAAGCTTGAACTGGATCTTATGTATGTGAAGACCTACGATGAACTGGTCGAAAAAGTAGCTGAAGCAGTGGCCAAAGCAAAACCAGGCGAATGGATCACCGGTCGCGGCTGGCATCAGGATAAATGGATCGAGAAGCCTGAAAAAATGGTGAAAGGCTTCCAAACCAACGATCAGCTAAATGAAGTTTCTGCCGACAATCCTGTGTTTTTACGGCATGCTTCTGGCCATGCCGCTTTTGCCAATGGAAAAGCACTTGAACTCGCTGGCATCAGCAATCTAAAAGGTGAAAGACCAGGCGAGGTAGAAGGAGGAGAAATTATTTTGGATGAACTGGGAAATCCAACAGGAATTCTTGCCGAAAGAGCTGCTGGACTTGTCGCCAGATTGATTCCAGCCGAGACTCCAGAGAGAGCTGAGCAGGCGTTGACTTTAGCGCTTCAAGAATTGAATGAAAAGGGAATCACAAGTTTCCATGATGCTGGAAGTGGACAAAATGTGATTGACCTAATCCAGAAATTTAAAAATGAAGGAAAGCTTACCGTCCGCCAATATGTGATGCTGACTGGAACTCAGCCTGCACTTTTGGAAAAATGGTATGAAAGAGGCCCTATGATCGACACAGCAGATCATATGCTGACCGTTCGATCGATTAAGTTGAACTGTGACGGAGCTTTAGGTTCTCGGGGAGCATGGCTTTTGGAAGATTACGCAGATCGACCAGGTCATCGTGGCCACGAAACATTGCCGATGTCTGTGGTAACTGAAGTCTCTGAGAAAGCAATTCCAGCTGGATTACAAGTTTGCTCACATGCTATCGGCGACCGAGCAAATCAGGAAATTCTTGATCGCTATGAAGGAGCTTTTGCAAACTATCCAGATTTCAAAAACCTGAGATTCCGTATCGAGCATGCACAGCATATTCATCCAGACGACATTCCTAGATTCGGTGAACTTGGGGTAATCGCTGCTATGCAGGCAATTCACCTGAGTTCGGATCGTCCTTGGGCTATCGATAGACTGGGCGAAAAAAGAATTATAGACGGAGCTTATGTTTGGCAGAAACTCATGCAAAGCGGAGCTGTAGTCACCAACGGAACGGATGCACCAGTTGAGCCAGTTGATCCTATTCCTTCATTCTATGCGTCTGTTACTCGCAAAACCTTACAAGGATTGCCCGACGGAGGATATGAAGGAGATCAGAAAATGACGCGTAAAGAAGCACTGAAATCTTACACCTTAGATGGAGCTTTTGCAGAGTTTGAGGAGGATTTTAAGGGTTCAATTGAAGTAGGAAAAGCTGCTGATTTCACGGTTTTCGATAAGAATATCATGGAAGTTCCGGAGGATGAAATCTTGCAAGCCAAAGTCGCAATGACTGTAGTCGGAGGTAAAGTGGTGTATAAGAAGGAGTAATCAGTTTTCAGTCGCAGTAATTCAGTCAGAGATCATACGATATAACTAGACATTAATTTTAAAAAAAGTCTCAGATCAGAAGATTTGGGACTTTTTTTTGCTTTTTATAGTCTCCTTATGATTCCAGCTAAAAAATCACAAACCCATCAACATGTGTGGCTCCGATGGAGCTTTAGAATAAAAATCTATCACGTATATCTCTAATCGGGTAGGAAGCGGCTTACGCCGCTGTCCCCCCACACCACCCGGCATACGGCTATCGTACCAAGGCGGTTTTTATTGATTAGAACGTCTTCATGCGAAGTAATAGAGAGTGTAGCCCATGTTGGGCGAACCATTGATTACCCATAGCCTTTGCTACTGCAACCTTAGAAGACATTTTCCACCAGCCCTGGGAGTACATAACAACGTACCAGCTGGTGGTTTCAGGGACACCAAAACTTCGTAGGAATTTAAATATGGTGTATTTCCTTCCACATTGTTTAAGGCGATAACAGCGCAGCTTTCTGCGCATCCACCCCTCCATGTTGCGGAAGGTATCCAACCATCTATTGGCGAGTTTAAAGTAATTTACCCAGCCGATAATTACCCGATTTAACTCACGGATTAGCTGCATAAACGGCACTCCCCGATTCCGTTTAGTGATTTCCCTGATCTTGTCTTTTAGGCGAGTTACCGAGACATCCGATACACAGATGTATCCTCCCGGTAGCAAGGTGTATCCTAAAAACTTCACCTCCGAACAATGACGTACGCCGCTCTTCTTGCGGTTTACTTTCAGTTTAAGCTTGTCTCTATGAAGTTGATTAAGGAAGCCATTACACGTTCGCCTGCCTTTTTGCTGTTGACATAAATGTTGCAGTCATCGGCATAGCGGCAGAAGGCGTGACCCCGTTTTTCTAACTCTTTATCCAGTTCGTCTAAGACGATATTGGACAACAGCGGGGATAATGGCCCACCTTGTGGAGTTCCTGAGGTACGTTGCCTCACCAGTCCGTCAGCCATCAGCCCGGCTTTTAGATAGGAGTTGATCAGACGCAAAAGGCGTTTGTCTCCTATTCCTTTACCCAATCGCTGCATAAGGCGGTCGTGGTTGATCTTATCGAAAAACTTCTCCAAGTCTATATCCACTACCCACTCTCTGCCTGACTGGATGTGCCGTGCTGCTTGCTCTATGGCTTGGTGGGCACTCCTCCCGGGCCGAAAACCAAAACTGCTTTCACTGAATCCCGGATCGTAGTAAATCATTAACTCCTGGCTGATCGCCTGTTGGATCATACGGTCTTTTACCGTAGGTATTACCAGCATGCGTGTGCCACCGTCGGGTTTACGGATGTCTTTTTGACGAACAGGTTCAACTTCGGGCTTTTTGATTCATGGGACAATAACCCCTCTGGACAGGCCTTGTATCAGGTTTCTGTTCGTCACGTCAAATTTTCGCCTTCAGATTCCTTCAGATTCCATCTCGCAATGGACACCCTTGCTTTCGACTACAGGATTCCGATCATTACGGCTCCTTCGGGACTCTCACCCTTTGGCAATGAAGCATGCCCGGCACACCACCAAAGGTTTCGCTCCTTTGGAGCTCAATAATAATAGAATAACACATTAAAAGGATAAGGCCAAGACGGCCGATATCTTGGGTGTGCTGGGCATTTGCCATACCCAAAAGGTAAGAGTCCTGAAGGAGCTCAATAAAAGAATATCATAGTAAAAGGAAAAGGCTTAGCGGGCAGATATCTTGGTAGCCCAACCTATAATCAGACGCTGCGAAAGCGCAAGCGGGGCGACTATTTTAAAACTTGGAAATCCTAACTTAATGAAAGTCATAATTCAATATTCTTGACAAACAGGCAATCTAAACTTATCCAACTCAATATTTTTCCCTATTTTCAAATTTGAAAAAAACTCCCTATGAAAAGACTCTTTACCTTTTTCTGGCTTTTTTGCCTGATAGCCAATTTGGCGATTGCCCAAGATGAAGCGCCCAAGCCGATCACTTGGAAGGACATCCCGACCTGGAAATACATGAACAATAGCACTTTTAAAATCTCGCCTGACGGCAAATGGATCGCCTACGGAATGATCGCTCTGGAAGCTGATGGAGAAGTTATTCTTCACTATGTAAGTGATCCCGACTCCACTCAGAATTTCAAAATCGGTTTCACTACTTTCCCTTCCATTGAATTTAGCGAGGACAGCAAATGGATTGCGTTTAAAGAATATCCAACTTTTAAGGAAAAGGAAGCAAATGAAAAGTCAAAGGGAAAACCGCTGCACGACAAAGTCACTCTGATCAAGCTTGGCTCCGACGATAAAGAAGATAAGAAAACCTTTGAAAACGTGAGTAATTTCTCTTTCAACGGAGAGGCTTCTACCCACCTTGCTATCAACCTAACCAAAGATGGTGGTGGAGATGCCAAAGGTTCTGACCTTTTGATCTATCATCTCAACGCTAAAAAAGCTCAGAACCTTGGAAATGTTGCAGAGTTCTCATTTAACAAGAGTGGGAATTACCTAGCCTATACTATAGATGCCGCCAATGAATCAGGTAATGGCATTTACTTGTTGAACATGACTAACAACAGCACAAGTGTTCTTGACTCTGACAAAGCTTCCTATAAGTCTATCAACTGGACAGAAAAAGGGGATGCTTTTGCAGCGTTGAAAATGGTCAAAGACAAAAAGTATAAGCAAGACCAAGGCAAATTAGTTGGGGTAAAAAACATGACAAGCCCCCAAGTGGCCGTATATGATCCAGCGAAGGATTCCACAGGGTTTTCCAAAGAGTACACGATCAGCCCTAATCGCCGTCCAATGTGGTCAGAGGATCTCACAAGACTTTTTTATGGAATCCACCCGTTGGTTTTAGCCAAAAAAGAAGAAGAGAAGAAAGAGCTGGACAAAGATTCGGTAGCTCTTGCCGAGTCTGAAGCAATGAAAAGAATCATGTCAGATACTTCTGTGAATTCTATTGCTGATCTGAAGAAAGCACTTTCGAAATTGGATTCTGGAAAAGTAAGTCCAAAAGACAACGATGCAGACAAACCTGATATGACTATCTGGCACTGGAATGACAGTCGCCTTCAATCCCGCCAGCAAGTGCTGGAAAATCAGGATAAAAATTACAATTTCTACTCCATGTATACTGTAGCTACTGGCAAGCATATTCAGCTGCAGGATAGCACCATGCGTGATCTCAACATTCTTGAAAAAGAGAAATATGCTGTAGGCTCCGATAATCAGACTTACGAACTAGATGGTAATCTTGATGGGCAGAACTACCAGGATTTCTACATCGTAGATCTAATGACCGGTGAGAAAAAGATCCTTTTCACCAACTTTTATCTTCCAGGATACTCTTCCTACCCTCGTGGCTCAACCGATGGAACGAAGTTAATCTATGCATCTGATGGCAATTTTTATAGCCACGATATCGTATCGGGAGAGGAAATCAATCTGACTGCTAGTTTACCAGTTTCTTTCGTGGATAAAGAGGACGACCACAATGTGAAAAAGCCAATGCATGGCGCACTAGGCTGGAGTAGCGACAGTCAATATGTACTTCTAAATGATGGCTGGGATATCTGGCAAGTACCAGTGACTGGAAAAGCCAAAGCAGTGAATTTGACACAAAATGGAAGAGAAGAAAAAATCAGATATCAATACCGTTTTTCTCTTGATCCAGATGAAAAAGGCATCAATCTCAGCAAGCCAATGTACATCAGAACCTATGGTGAGTGGACTAAGAAAAGTGGTATTGCTGTGATTAACACTTCGAAAAAGGGTATAGAGCCAGGTGCAAAACCATTGATTTGGGAAGATGCAAGTATTGGTTCTATGAAAAAAGCTGAAAACGCTGATATTTACTTCTTTAGCAAGCAGACATTCAATGAACCCGATCAAATTTACACAGCTGACGCATCGCTTTCTTCACCAACAAAAGTGACAGAGAATGCTCCTGATGCAGAAAAATACGCTTGGTCTGCAGGTACACGCCTAGTGGATTATGTGTCTGACAAAGGTGATACCCTTCAAGGAGCGCTATTCCTTCCCGCCAATTATGTAGAGGGCGAAAAATATCCTACAGTAGTTTATTACTACGAAAAGCTATCCCAAACACGTCACAACTGGACAAATCCAGGCTACAGCGGAACAGGCTGGAATCCGAATGTGTATACAAGCAATGGCTTTGCTGTGTTTATTCCAGACATCGTCTACACCATGAATGACCCTGGAATGTCAGCGGTTTGGTGTGTAATTCCTGGAGTAAAGGCAGCCATTGAAACAGGAGTTATTGATGAAGAAAACATCGGTATTCATGGACACTCATGGGGAGGCTATCAGACTGCTTTCTTGATCACCCACACGGACATGTTCAAAGCCGCAGCGGCTGGAGCTCCACTGACAAATATGATCTCTATGTACGATTTGATCTACTGGAATTCTGGTGGAGGAAATATGTCGATCTTTGAAGCTTCTCAGGGAAGATTCACAGGAGCTCCTTGGGAAAACTGGGATGCTTACGAGCGAAATAGCCCTGTCTATCACGTGAAAAACGTTAATACGCCACTACTGATGCTTCACAATGACAAAGATGGCGCAGTAGATTTCACGCAAGGAATTGAGTATTACTCTGCTCTAAGAAGATTGAAAAAACCTGTGATCCTGGTTCAGTACAAAGGAGAAAATCACGGCCTTGGCAAACTCGAAAACCGAAAGGATTACTCGGTAAGAATGATGGAGTTTTTCGATCATCATCTGAAAGGAGCTGATGCTCCTGTATGGATGTCTAAGGGAATAGATAAAATTGACTTGGATGAACATCTGGAGAAAAGAGCCTTTTAATATCAGGGGAGCTGTAAAAGGCTCCCCTTTTTTGAAAGTTTATTTAACCGCTGAGAAAGCCGGGGATGCAGTTGTCCTGCTTCTCCAGTAGCTGGAGTAGATTATCATACAAGAGAAAAACAATCCTGTTGAAAGGGCTGGATAGAAAAGTAAAAAAACAACCTTCTTTCAGAATTACAAAAAAAGAATATCCAATCAATGCTTCCTCTTATCATCAATTGATTGCGGATTAATCGCAGGTTCGCTTTCTTTAGAATACGATTCGCGAAAGCGATCCAATACAACCCATGCAAGAAACCACGGAAGAAAAGTACGTTAAATCAGAATATGATTTTGTGAAGCTAAACTCCATCTGCTATCAGGAAACAGATCCCAATTATCACGAACATTTGGAAACTTACACCTACGATGAGACCTTCGATTCTGTCTGGAATGGCTACATCAATATTTCGCCAGAAAAAGCTTGGGGAGGAAGAATGATCCATTTCCACAGGCTGTATTGCAGACAAAGCCGAGAAGAAATATTCCCTGGCCAAGTATATACCCGAGGCATGACGGAAAACCAGGTGCTAATATTAAATCTGCATGTTTTTAATGGGGCTGTGAAACTCCAAGTAGGACATGAGGTAATGGAAATCAACAAGGATAAAAAGCTTATACGAATCTGCTATTTGGAGAACTCTAAATCTGAAGGCTCACAATTCATCAACTTCAAAACTCTTCCAAATGGAAAAACTGAAGTTTCTCACAAAACCTTCTACAGAAGTGGTTCATGGTTCAGAGATAAAATCATCTACCCCTACTTTCACACGAAGGCCATCAACGAGTTTCATGGTAACGTGCGCAATTGGATAGTTTCGAAAGTGTAAGTACTTAATCTTTTCCATCCCTAGAAAAGGAGTCTGGTTATCAGGCTCAATTTTTTTGTCTTTGGCTTTCTGTTTGTAACTTTTAGAGAAACTAAGTGATCTCACCAAACTTTTTTTGAGCATGATAGAAGACAGAGTTGAAACTTTTGATGCAATCATAATTGGATCTGGGCAAGCTGGAAACCCGCTTGCTTTGGCTCTAGCCAAGGAAAAATGGAAGGTTGCACTAGTAGAAAAAGCTGCCTTGGGCGGCACCTGCGTGAATACGGGTTGCACTCCTACCAAAGCTTACGTCGCCAGTGCACGAGCTGCATGGGCTATTTCAAATGCTCATAATCTGGGAATCGAAGTTCCCAAATCGCCCAAAGTCAATCTAAAAGCTATCAAAAAGAGAAAAGACAAACTTGTCAATGATTCCAGACTCGGTATACGAAAATCTTTGGTTGATTCTCCCCAAGTCTCGATGATCAGAGGAACTGCAACGTTTGTGGATAAAACCAGAATAAAAGTGGGTTCTCGAATCCTAAAATCTTACAAAATATTCCTGAACGTAGGCGCTAGACCAAGAATCCCGGAAGGATTTGAAGAGGCAGGATATCTTACGAATTCATCAATTCTTCAGCTTGATAAAGTTCCTGATCAGCTAATTATAGTAGGCGGAAGCTATATTGGGCTGGAATTCGCTCAGATTTTCCACCGATTGGGATCAAAAGTTACCATTCTTGAAATGGGAGATTATTTGGTTTCTAAAGAAGACAATCACACATCCGACCTAGTCCGGGAAATCGTAGAAAACGATGGCATACAAGTAACCTGCGGAGCGAAAAATCTAAAAGGCAAGAACAAAAAATCAGGAGGCATCACAGTTTCCTTCGAAAAAGAAGGAAAGGACAAAAAAATCAGTGGTTCCCATTTATTGCTTGCCACAGGAAGAATACCTAATTCCGATTTGCTTAAACCAGAAAATGCAGGATTAATACTTACCGACAAAGGGTACTTTGAAGTAAACACTACATTGGAAACCAATGTCGAAGGAATTTATGCGCTGGGTGATTGCAATGGAAAAGGTGCTTTCACCCATACTTCCTATAATGACTTTGAGATTATGCAGAATCAACTTTTTGGTGACAAAAAGAGAACACTCAAAGATCGTCTTACCAACTATGCTTTGTACATCGACCCTCCTCTTGGAAGGGCTGGGATGACGCTAAAGCAAGCAAAAGAATCAGGCAAAAAATTACTCTTTGCCCGTATGCCCATGAGCGATATTTCCCGGGCAAAAGAAAAGGGAGAAACTCAAGGAAAAATGGAAGTCATCGTAGATGCGGAAACCGAACAAATCCTCGGAGCGGCTGTCTTGGGTACAGGAGGTGATGAAATTATCGGTACTTTTCTGACGGCTATGTATGGTAAAATGAGCTACAAAACCCTAATGAACTCCGTACAAACTCATCCCACGGTCACTGAACTAATCCCTACATTACTTCAGCAACTCCAGCCGGTAGAAAAATAATCCTATGAAAAATTCACACAAAGTATATGCTATCCTAAATCTAATAGTCTTAGCCATAATTATCTTTTGGAACTATTGGGTAAACGCAAAAGGAATCGACGGAAATACAGTTAGCTCTTTAAGCTCAGAATACATAAATCTATTCACACCGGCAGGTTATGCTTTTTCCATTTGGGGACTGATCTTTTTGGCTCTTTTTGCTCAGGCTATTTTCTTTATCTCTAGGGCATTCAGTCCCACCAAAGACTCAGATTTTCTTTCTCAAATCGGACCATACTTAATCATGGCAAACATCGGAAACGGCCTTTGGATATATATGTGGCTCATGGAATATACCGGCATTAGCGTGGTGGTGATGCTCGGGATTTTAGCCAGTCTCATCATCACTATTTTGAATACAAATATGGAACGATGGGATGCTCCGCGTCCAATTATCTTCTTGCTTTGGTGGCCAATTGCACTTTACAGCGGATGGATCGCTGTGGCTACTATTGCAAATATCTCAGCCTACCTAGCCAAAGCTGGTTGGACGGGCGGTATTTCTGAGCTCACTTGGGCAATAATCATGATCATCATAGCAGTCATTGTAAATCTGTTTATGGTCGTCACTCGAAACCTCCGAGAATTTGCTTGTGTAGGGATTTGGGCTTTAATAGCAATTGGAGTGAGACACTGGGGAAGCATGCCGACTATCCAATGGACAGCACTAATTGGAGCCGTAGTGCTATTCGTGGCCGTCAGTATTCACGGCTATCAAAACAGAGCAACGGCACCATTCAAAATTAACTAAATCTACTAACATGAGAACTTTAAAAAATTCAGAAAAATTTGCCTTAGCGATGCCAATATTGGCCGCAGCAGGCATTTTATTTCTCTCACATAGCACTAAAGCACAAGATCTAGAAACAGTTCCTTATGTAGATCTTGAAAAATATGCCGGGAAATGGTATGAAATCGCCTCATTTCCCCAGTCCTTCCAGAAAGGATGCACATGCACCAAAGCCACTTATACTCCGAATGACGACGGTACAATCGGTGTGGAAAACAGCTGTAATATTCCAGCAAAAGGAAAGACTAAAACCTCCACAGCTATAGCAACTGTGGAAGATGGTTCAGGAAATGCAAAGCTCAAAGTTCAGTTCTTCTGGCCATTCAAAGGCAAATACTGGATCATTGATCTGGCTAAAGATTACTCCTATGCGGTAGTTGGACATCCAAACCGAAAATATCTCTGGATTCTTTCCAGGACACCCGAGATGGATAAAAAGCTTTACGAAAGGCTTCTCGAGGGCATAGCCGACAAAGGTTTTAATCTCAGCAAACTCGAAAAAACAATTCAGTGCGAAGATTAGGCTAACTGAAATCCCAGAATTAATACTTCTGGGATTTTTTCGTTTCTACCTCCATAACTTCTGATTTACAATAAGATAGGCTACAGATTAAGTCCAAAATTCTCAAAAGAAATAGCCAACAAAAACTAAAACCTCTAACCCTTAAATTTTCCCGTCATTTATTTAAAAATAAAAAATTAGTAATTAAAAATTTTTTAATAGTTTCAGGCTACCCAATTTGGCTATAACTCATTATGATATGGAATTTTTAGATGGATTAGATCCTCAACTCAAACTTTTCTGGTATATCGCGATACCGGTTTCATTGATTTTTGTTCTTCAGACAATTCTAACATTTGTAGGATCTGGTGGATCAGATGGTATAGAAGCTGATTTTGATGGAGACCTAGACAGTGCTGAAGCACCATTTCAGCTTTTCTCTTTCAGAAATCTGATTAATTTCTTGCTAGGATTCAGCTGGACAGGAATCTCTTTTTACAAGCTCATTCCAAATACCACACTACTCATATTGCTTAGTTTAGCAATAGGATATGCCTTTGTTTACTCCTTTTTTCTCATCATTAGGCAAATTCAAAAGTTAGGCGAGGACAATACTTTTCGGCTAGAAAAAACACTGAACCGCATTGCTGATGTGTATCTAGCTATCCCTGGCAAAATGCAGGGCAAGGGAAAAATCATGGTAAGCTTAAATGGTTCCGTGAGGGAACTTGATGCCATGACCGAACAAGACAAAATAGAGACAAACGCCACCGTAAGAATCATGCGAGTAGAAAGTGGTAACATCCTTATCGTAGAAAAGCTATAACTCAATTCATTCATGGAACCATTAATACTCATCGTCGTAGCGACGGTTGTCGCATTTGTGACTATTCTGGCACTTGTCTCCCGATACAAGCGCTGCCCTTCAGATAAAATCCTCGTCGTCTACGGAAAAACTGGAGGTACATCAGCCCGATGTATTCATGGAGGCGGAGCTTTCATCTGGCCAGTAATTCAGGATTACGCTTATCTCGACCTGAAGCCTATTTCTATAGAAACAAATTTGACAAATGCACTAAGCCGTCAGAATATTCGTGTGGACGTGCCTTGCAGATTTACGATTGCCATTTCCACTGATTCAGACACGATGAATACCGCTGCTGAGCGTTTACTTGGCTTTGCTCATGAGCAGATTCAGGAGCTTTCAAAAGATATTCTTTTCGGCCAGTTGCGATTAGTAATCGCGACTATGACTATTGAAGAAATTAATTCTGATAGAGATAAATTTTTGGAGAGCATTTCTAAAAACGTGGATAGTGAGCTGAAGAAAATCGGTTTGAAACTGATCAACGTCAACGTGACGGATATCAAAGATGAGTCTGGATATATTGAGGCTCTCGGTAAAGAAGCCGCTGCAAAGGCTATCAACGAAGCAAAAATATCAGTAGCCGAGCAAGAGAAAATCGGTGAGACAGGTAAAGCACTTGCTGATCGAGAAAAGGATGTTCAGATCGCAGACACCCAGCGTGATCGTGATGTAAAAATAGCGATCACCCATAAAAACAGGGAAGTCAGTATAGCGGAAGCTGCAAAAGACGAAAGCATAGGAAAGGCTGAAGCGCAGCGAGACACCCGAGTAAAAACTTCTGAGGCGAATGCCATAGCGATCAAAGGAGAAAATGAAGCCAAAATTTCCATTGCACAATCTGATGCATTACGAAGAGAAAAAGAAGCAGAGGCGCTAAGAGTAGCATTGGCATCTGAAAAAGTACAAGCGGCAAGAGCTCTCGAAGAGGCCTATCTAGCGGAGCAAAAAGCAGGACTGCCCGAGCAGAAAGAGAACGATCAACTCAAAATGCCAACATAGTTATTCCTGCTGAAATTGCAAAACAACGAGCTATCATCGATGCCCAAGCAGAAGCTGAGCGAATCAGAGAACTGGCAAAAGGTGAGGCTGATGCTATTTTTGCCAAGATGGAAGCGGAAGCAAAAGGACTTTACGAAATATTGACCAAGCAGGCAGAAGGTTACCGAGAGGTAGTGAGTGCAGCGGGCGGAGACCCTACCAAAGCATTCCAATTGCTATTGATAGAAAAGCTACCTGAATTGGTTAAAACTCAGGTGGAAGCTGTCAAAAACATCAAGATCGATAAGATTACTGTTTGGGATTCGGGGAATAACGAAAACGGAAATGGCTCCACAGCTAATTTTGTATCAGGAATGATGAAGACCGTACCACCGCTAAATGACTTATTCAACATGGCTGGCTTGAATCTGCCGACTTACCTGAAAGGAGAGGATCTAAACGAACCTCCCAAAAGCAAAGTGAAAATAAAACCTGAAGAGGAATAGTTAATGAAAAAGGCTCAAATTGAGCCTTTTTCGGTTTCTTAAGATCAATCTTCACTCACATTGAGATATGAATAATCCATTTGATCCAGGGTGACAAAAGCAGTTTTGGCTGAAACGGCCACTTTAACCATTGGGGTGATTCGATCCGGTAGTATGTTATTAAACCCCAAGCTTTGTCCACACACATAGAAGGTAACACCCACATCTTCCAAGGCTTTAATTGCAGCTAAGTTAGGATTGGTTGTCTGATATTTTTTCTGATAATCTTCTTCAGAAAGGATAGCCTGTACTAAACCCCCATGAATAATTGCTGCAATCTGGATTTGATCAGCGGGCACACCATTAGCAATAGTTAGGTTGTAAGTCCTCGCAACTTCAAGAATAACTGGATGAATGGCTGTAGAATCTTTCACTTTCCCATACAGATCGAGGGCGATTTTGTAATCGAGAGTCGGATCGTAAGGTAAGGCTCCATTTGCTATGGGCATCACGCCTACCCAAGGGTGAAAATCCAAAACCGGATAGGAAATATTCTCTTTGATATGGTTTGGCATTTCACCTTGAGCAAAAGCACCTGAAAAACCTACTAGCATCAATACGAACACTGAACAAAAAAAGAGTTTCATTATTTTTTGGTTTAAAGCATACTATGAAATTTAGAAAATATAAATCAAAAATTACTAAAGAAATTTATTGGGTGAAAAGCGGGCATTAGCAAGAGAAAATTTCACTAATCTGTATATACGCGATCTTGGCAGCAGAAAACTTAAACGATCGAAAATCTAAAGGCACATTGAATTCTGGTTTAGTCAGGTTATTTCCAGAAAAGTGTACCTGCTTTTTCACCAATAAAAATTTATTGATTCAGTATGTTTTTACGTGAATTTTTCAATCTACTTTTGAGAGATTTTTATAACTAATTATCTTTCAGTCAAAAATCAAATCTTCTATGATTCTTCAGATTGTCATTCTCATTGCTGGTCTATTGTTATTGGTCAAAGGAGCGGATTGGCTTGTAGATGGAGCCTCAGTTTTGGCAAAAAAACACAAGATCTCTGACCTTGCCATCGGTCTGACTATCGTAGCATTTGGCACCTCTGCTCCTGAGCTAGTGGTGAACACCGTCGCTTCTATTGGCGGCTATCCAGATATTGTTTTTGGCAATGTGATCGGTTCCAATAATTTCAATTTGTTTATCATTCTGGGAATTGCAGGGCTTATTACGCCACTTGCGGTTCAGTCCAGCTCCGTATGGAAAGAAATACCTTTCTCTCTTTTAGCTGCCTTCGTGCTATTATTTCTTGTCAATAACTATTTCCATTCCGAAAATCCTGGACTTTCCATGGTAGATGGAATTATTTTGCTCGTACTATTTGCAGCCTTTCTTTATTACGTTTTCACCCAACTCAAATCCGAGCCGAGCACTGAATTAATCGAGCAAAAAGATTATTCAAACATGAAGATCTGGGGGTTGATCCTGATTGGCTTGGCAGGATTGGTAATCGGTGGCAAACTCGTGGTAGATAATGCAGTTGCAATGGCACAATCATTAGGAGTAAGCGAGAAAATTATTGGTTTGACCATTGTAGCAGCTGGCACCTCATTACCAGAGCTCGCTACCTCCGTGGTCGCATCGATGAAAAAGAACAACGACATCGCAATTGGCAATATCATCGGCTCCAATATTTTTAACATTTTCCTGATTCTTGGGGTTAGTTCGATAATCAATCCACTGGTTTTTAATGTAGCTTTCAATACAGATATCTACATTCTGATTGGTGGAACACTATTCTTATTCCTTGCCATGTTTACAGGCAAAAAGAAATCATTAGATCGATGGGAAGCAGGGTTGCTATTGGTCGCATATTTGGGTTATACCACGTATTTGGTCAGTTTAGAAGTATAGCCTTTTGCTCCTAACTATATGATCCTGGAATCGATTTTTTCTGCCGAATTGCCCATAACCAATCCGGTGATCAAATTCCTATTGATCTTAGTGATAATCCTGCTTGCGCCTCTTGTGCTAAACCGAGTGAAAATCCCACCGCTGCTCGGTCTGATTATCGCTGGGGCGATAGTTGGCCCCACGGGGCTGGGTTTGATCGATAGGGATAGCGGAATCATTCTTTCTGGAACTGCTGGATTGCTTTACATTATGTTTTTGGCGGGCTTGGAAATTGATCTCGTTGACTTCAAGAAAAACAGTAAAAAGAGTCTCATTTTCGGGATGTACACTTTTTTGATCCCGATGGGATTGGGGATTTTAGCTGGATTATATCTTTTGAGTTATGGCTGGGCTACTTCAATTTTGCTGGCGAGCATGTTTGCTTCACATACGCTGATCGCCTATCCCATGATTTCAAAAATGGGCATTTCTAAAAATAGAGCGGTAAACATTACAGTAGGTGGCACACTGATCACCGACACGCTAGCCTTATTGGTTTTGGCTATAATCGTAGGGATGGCTAATGGTGAAGTAAATGCAGCATTTTGGACGAAACTTGGACTTTCCCTTTCACTTTTTGTCATCATCATATGGTTCATTCTTCCCCCTATCGGACGCTGGTTTTTCAAGAAATATGAAGATAATGTTTCTCAATATATTTTCGTATTGGTGTTGGTTTTTGCTGGAGCTGCTTTGGCAGAACGGGCTGGAGTCGAGGGTATCATCGGCGCGTTCTTAGTAGGGTTGGCACTGAATCCTTTGATCTCACATGCATCTCCCCTGATGAACAGGATTGAATTTGTGGGCAATGCTATTTTTATTCCCTTTTTTCTGATAGGTGTAGGAATGTTGGTCGATTTCCGCGCATTTATTCAAGGATGGGAAACGATCACGGTTGCGATAATTATGACAGTCGTAGCCACCACAGCGAAGTATCTCGCGGCTTTGGCTACTCAAAAGACCTTGGGCTTTTCCAAAGACGAACGTAAAATTATTTTCGGCCTGAGCAATGCCCAAGCTGCGGCGACTTTGGCGGCAGTGTTGGTTGGTTACAATACAATCGTCGGGACGGACGCGAATGGAGAACCTATCCGCTTGCTTTCAGAATATGTTCTCAATGGAACAATTATCATGATTCTGGTGACTTGTACTATTGCTTCACTGGAAGCGCAAAAAGCTGCGAAAAGCATTGCCTTGTCTGATTCTTCACTTGCCGAAGATGGAAATGAGGAAAGTGTAGAACGTATTTTGATCCCTGTGAGAAATCAGGAAACTTCAGATGAGCTAATCCATCTTAGTTTGATGCTGAAATCGCCACAGAAGCAAACGGGACTCTATGCACTGAGTATAATTAATCCTGATCTGGAAGATACAGGAGCAGAGATGAAGGCTCAAAAAACATTGAATCAGGCAAGCAAAGTGGCTGGCTCAACCGATCATTTTCTGTATGAGCTTCTACGCTATGACACAAATGTGGAGCATGGAATCTCCAGCGTAATTCGCGAAAATAAAATCACTACCCTTGTCCTTGGTCTTCACGAAAAGCGTGGGATGGATGATAGTTTCCTGGGGAATCTGACGGAAGGAATACTCAGCAAATGCAACACAACGACTTTCATTTATAAACCTTATCAGCCATTTGACACTCATAAGAGGCACTTGGTTTTCATTCCACCTAAGGCAGAAAAAGAATTAGGCTTTCCTTTTTGGGTGGTGAAAGTCTGGAATATCGCGAGAAATACCGGTGCTCGGATGATTTTTTACACAGGGGAAGACACAAGAGAATACCTTTTGGAAATTCTGCAAAAGCATCCAATCCGTGTTGATTTCCGTCCTTTTCCCACCTGGGAAGAGCTGGGTAATCTCAATATTTTGCTCAAACCGGATGATAATCTGATCATGGTTCTCAGTCGCCGAGGCGAACCGTCCTACCATCCAAAATTTGAACAGGTTCCAAATCTGATTAATCTCTGGCTCAAGAATCACAGCTTTATTCTGATCTATCCAACTCAGCCAAAAGCAGGGGGCATGCCAGTGATGGACATGATGCACGGTTCGCTGATAGGCCCGATCGAAAGATTGGATTGGATCGGGAGAACACTTGCACACTTACTCAAGAGAAAATAAATGTAAAAAAAGCCCCAACTTGAATAATTTATAGCTGGAGCCCGGAAATTCTAAGCCACTTGATTACTCGACTAGTGCAGCTAGCTATGTGTCGAACTTCCTGAAGAAAAATCCTGGAGTACGTGTTGAGATCAAAGGATATGCTGACGAATTAGGCCCAGAAGATTACAATATGAAGCTTTCAGAAAATAGAGCAAAATCTGTATATGACATCCTAGTTGCTTCTGGAGTAGATGCTTCAAGACTTTCTTACAAAGGTTACGGTGAAGACACCAGCGCTAACAAGTCTTCTGCTGATGCCAGACAGATGGCTAGAAGAGCCAGCTTTGAAGTGAAATAACCACTATATCGTCCCAAACAAAAACCCGGTTCCAAAAGAGCCGGGTTTTTATTTTATCTTCGCAGCATGTTTGTTTTATCTGACACACCCTCTCTGGCAAATCATTTCCTACGCGAAATGAGAGACATTCGTATTCAAAATGACAGAATGCGGTTTCGTAGAAACTTGGAGCGGATGGGTGAACTAATGGCCTATGAAATCTCCAAATCTTTCGAATACGCTGTGGAAGAAATCGAAACTCCACTGACCTCATTATCAACACTTGTCCCTGCCGAACAGCCGGTGATCATCTCAGTAATGCGAGCCTCCTTGCCGTTTTACAATGGTTTTTTAAATTATTTCGATCAGGCAGATAGCGGATTTATCGGAGCTTTTCGAGATGAGAGTGAGCCCGGAGAAATCACTATACAATTGGGCTACCATGCCAGTCCCAGCGTAGAAGGAAGAGTACTGATCCTCGCTGATCCTATGCTAGCCACAGGCAAATCATTGGTGGAATCGATCCAGACCATATTGTCTCACGGTACACCCAAGCATATTCACATAGCAGCAGTCATTGCAGCTCCCGAGGGTATCCAATACCTCAAAGAAAACATCTCTTGCTCCTACTCACTATGGCTTGGAGCCATAGACGAGAAATTAAATGACCAATCCTACATTGTCCCTGGACTGGGCGATGCTGGGGATCTTGCTTTTGGCCCAAAACTTTAATCACTGCATGCTGCCTTACTTCTTATTATTTCTTGGTTTAGTCATTCTTCTATACGGTGGGAAAATCCTAGTGGATGGAGCGTCCGCTATGGCTGTAAAGCTAGGTATGAGCGCAGGCCTGATTGGGATGACGGTAGTCGCTTTTGGTACCTCAGCACCTGAGCTGTTAGTGAGTGTAAATGCCGCTCTCAAGGGAAACAGCGATATTTCTATCGGGAATGTAGTCGGCTCAAATATTGCAAATATCGCCCTAGTGCTAGGAATAAGCGGGATATTTTACCCTATTCTTATCAGAAAAAGTCATATACGCTTTGACTATTTAGTCACCTTACTTGTCTCTATCCTTTTCTACGGGTTAAGCTACAATGGGCTCATAGGCTTTTGGGAAGGTATTTTACTTTTTGGGCTCTTCATCGCCTTCAACGTGTACCTTTTCAAAAGTCCCGGAGCAGACTTAGTGAATAACACGGAGGTAGAGGAGGAAATAGAGCAAGTAAAAGGTTACTCATGGGCAGCCTCCATCGGCTTATTT
Source organism: Algoriphagus antarcticus (assembly GCF_002150685.1). Taxonomy (GTDB): domain Bacteria; phylum Bacteroidota; class Bacteroidia; order Cytophagales; family Cyclobacteriaceae; genus Algoriphagus; species Algoriphagus antarcticus. The sequence continues at coordinate 10,047 of NZ_MSSW01000046.1, read as the reverse complement.
CTAGGAGGGGTAGTGGGTCTTTATCTAGGTTCTGAACTATTAGTAACAAACGCTGTGAAAATCTCCAGAGAGTTTGGAGTTTCAGAACGAATAATCGGCGTGACTATCATTGCTATTGGCACTAGTTTACCAGAGCTAATCACCTCTATCATAGCAGCATTGTCCAAGCGAACGGATTTGGCATTAGGAAATATTCTGGGTAGTAACATCATGAATATTTTATCCATAATTGGTATCACAGCGATCATTAAGCCGATAGGAGTTTCTCAGGAATTTATCGATTCTGATTTCCTGTGGATGATTGGAATTACTCTGTTTTTATTCGTGTTGATGCGTACTAAGATGCGGGTTTCGAAAGTTGAAGGCTCACTACTATTGTTAAGCTATTTTGCCTATTTGTACTTCCTGCTATGATGGAAGATATTCTAACCCTCCTGGGAATCTACTTTTTATGTTGGTTCAAATTTCTTGCTGGGCCGATTTTAGGGTCTGCAGCAGGTTATAGTGTATGGGTGAATGTGTTGGTAACCATCGCAGGGATGATGACAAGCGTGTTGATTTTCACGCTGATCGGCACAAAAATCAAAGCTATTTTTCAAGGGAATTTTCAGAAAAAACCAAAACTAGTTTTCTCCAAGAAGAACAGGAGAATAGTACATCTTTGGAGAAAGTATGGGGAAATTGGGATTGCTTTTTTCACCCCTATATTATTTACGCCGATCGGAGGAACACTAATAATGGTGTCTTTTGGTGTCAAAAATAGACATATATATTTACACATGTTTTGGAGCGCCTGCCTTTGGGCTGTAGTGTTCAGTTTAAGTATTGACCAACTTCTGGCCGTCCCATTCGTCAAAAACTTATTCCTTTAATTCATCATCGGGTAAAATTTCTATATCCTTTATCAAAACCCTTTCAGAAATAGCCTGCCCAGTCAAAGTAGCTGCTAATCCGCCCATGGCAGTCTCCTTATACCGACTTTCCATAGATGCTCCTACTTCACCCATTGCCTCAACACACTCATCAACAGGAATTACAGCACTGACATTTGCCAAGGCTATTTGCGCAGAACTGAAAGCAATGGCTGCTGCACTGGCATTTCGCACCACACATGGGACTTCTACCAATCCCGCCACAGGATCGCAAATCAATCCCAGCATGCATTGAATAGTCACAGCCACAGCATTGAAGATCTGATCTGTATTTCCTCCTAAGCAATAAACAATAGCACCGGAAGCCATCGCAGCAGCAGATCCTGTCTCCGCCTGACAACCGCCAACAGCTCCAGCCAAACTTGCTTTTTCTTCAATAATCAAAGCTATACCTGCACCTACTAAAAGTCCCTCAACGATTTGCCCATCACTCAATCCATGGATTTCTTGTAGTGTAACCAAGGTTCCTGGAAGGATTCCACTTGCACCAGCTGTAGGAGCAGCTACCACTCTTCCCATGCAAGAATTAACTTCTTTGGCTGCTAAAGCCCGTGAAATCAACTTCTGGAATTCAGGCGAAAGCACTGATAATGGGTGATTGTAAACTTTCTTTGCACCATTGTTAATCATTCCAGAGCGAGAAGTCATTTCCTCTTCCAATCCAGTTTTTACCGCATCTTTCATAACCTCATAAGCCTGAAGAAGCCCAGCTTTGATTTTATCATCTTCTCCATTTTTCTGATCTACTTCATATTCGATCACAGACTCTGGTAATGATACATTCTTCTCTTCGCAGTAGCTTTTCCAGCCTTTGAAGGATTCAAATAAATAGCTCATATTATGTGGGTTTATATACTATGATGGATACTCTTTCTATTGCTAGAGACCTTAGATTCTTTAAGTTAATGGCAGGAAGACCGAAGACGGGAGAACGATGTAGCATCCTCGATAGAGTCTAACAAATCCTAGATTGATATTGTCAATTACTATTATATCACTCAGAAATCGAAATTTAAGGTCTGCTTAATCTCTGGATCCAAGCTTAAAGCAACTGGGCAAGTCTTTGCTGCATTCTTCAATTTTTGAATCATAGCAGCATCACTTACAGGATTTTCCCAACGAAAATCAACCACGATTTCACTTATTTTCCGAGGAGATGACTGCATTATTTTGGTCACTTCCCAAGTCAGCCCTTCTAAGGAAACAGAATCTCTAGTGGCAACAATTCCCATAATGGTAACCATACAACTTCCTAAAGCGCTAGCTACCAAGTCAGTCGGAGAAAATGCTTCACCTTTTCCATTATTATCTAGTGGGGCATCCGACAGGATTTTGATCCCTGATTGTAAGTGCTCAGATTCAGTTCTCAAATTCCCTAAATATGAACTTTTTATAGTCGGCATAAACTCTTATTTTTAAAATCAGTTAAACTACTAACACCCAAAAATAGGGCAATATTTTTGACCAATTCGAATGAACAAACTGAAATACATTTTACCGCTTCTATTTCTTTCCTTTTCCATTGAATCTTTTGCCCAAAGAGAAGACACAGGCAATTACGAATACGACAAGGAATACATGTTCGGTGTCAACAAAAATACGAACGGAGGATTAATAGGTGGTTTCATCTTTAAAGCAGGAACACGAATTGACGACAGTCAGTTTAGTTTTTGGGCAATAGAACTATCTAATGTCAAAAACCCGAAGGAGGTACGATACACTAATACGCTGGGCAATAGCTATATTTTCGGGAAATCGAACTACCTCTATTCGATCAGGCCTCAATACGGTCGAGAAATTATTCTCTTTAAAAAAGCTCCCAATCAAGGGGTACAAGTATCCGCGCTGGCAGCTATCGGCCCATCATTTGGTTTAATCGCTCCCTATTACATAGAGTATGTACTGAATCGTGTAGAAACAGTGCGCGAGCAATACGATCCAGAAATTCATCAAAGTATATTTAACATCCTGGGTACAGGCAGACTTTTCGAGGGAATAGGTCAATCAGAGTTTGCTATCGGTGCCAATCTAAAAGCTGCTTTATCATTTGAGTTTGGAGTTTTTCGCTCAAATGCAACAGGATTGGAACTTGGATACATGCTCGAAGGGTTTACCAAAGAAATCCCCCTGATCCCAACTACAGAAAACCGGCAGTTGTTCCAGTCCGTGTACTTCACCTTTTTCTATGGGTTCAGACAATAAGTCAACTTGGGTTTTGCCCTTTGCTGACTTACCTTTGCATCAAATCAGAAATCAATGATCGAATTACCTGTAATTTCCGAAGAAGCTACTCGAAGAAAAAAGCCAGATTGGCTTAGAGTAAAACTTCCCGTAGGAAAAGAATACGCCAAAGTCCGCAAGCTGGTAGATGAGCATAAGCTTCACACGATTTGTGAAAGCGGCAATTGCCCAAATATGGGTGAATGCTGGGGAGCTGGCACCGCTACTTTTATGATTCTGGGAAATGTGTGTACACGTTCTTGTTCATTTTGCGCAGTAGCTACTGGCCGACCGCCAGAGTATGACACAGATGAGCCTCGAAGAGTAGCTGAGGCAATCAAACTCATGGGTGTAAAGCATGCAGTGTTGACTTCAGTAAACAGAGATGAGTTGAAAGATAAAGGCGCAGAAATCTGGTATCAGACCGTGATTCAGACAAAAGAACTTTCTCCTGCCACTACTATAGAAACGCTGATCCCGGATGTAAAATCAAACTGGGATGCACTCTATAGAATGATCAGTGCTGGACAGGAAGTCGTTTCTCATAACGTGGAGACCGTGGAAAGTCTCTATAGAAGAGTTCGCCCGCAAGCAAAATATGCTCGCTCATTGGAGCAAACCAAATTGACCAAGGAGTACGGCAAAAGAACCAAAACTGGTATGATGCTAGGTTTGGGTGAGAAAAAAGAAGAAGTATTCAAAGTGATGGATGATCTGGTGGATCATGGCTGTGATATCCTGACCTTAGGGCAATACCTTCAGCCTACCAAAATGCACATTGAAGTTGCCGAATTCATACATCCTGATCTTTTCGCAGAATACAGAGAAGAGGGACTGGCAAGAGGATTAAAATACGTAGAATCAGGCCCATTGGTGAGATCATCATACCATGCTGAAAGGCACGTGAATGTGTAAGTTGAACTAAATGAATATCATTCCTTTCTCCCTTTGTTTTGGTAGACAGAAGACCGAAGACGCCTGCCTGCCGGTAGGCAGGGATGACCGAAGTAACGAATTTGGTAATTTCTGCCATTCCCTAGAATTCTTTTGTCTCTTGGGAGAGTAGATGTTGTTTAAAAGTACTTATCAGAATTTACAGGCGCACTTACGAGTGTGCTTTTTTTATGACTATTTTTTTAATATTTTGAAGCAAATTACATCTCACAGTAAACTTTTAACCAAATGGTAAAAATTGAAAAAATTGGAGTTTCCTCCGCCGCCAAAATCTATGGATTGACACTTGGTGTCCTTGGCTTTGTGATCGGCATATTCTATGCGTTATTTATGTCTGCCTTTTCCGGATTACTTGGCGACACCTTTCCTATTTCTAATGCAGGTGGCTTGGGATTAATTATGGTGATAGTTTTTCCAATTATGTATGGATTCCTTGGTTTCATAATGGGTGCATTAGGTGCAGTAGTCTATAATTTTGTGGCTTCAAAAATCGGAGGTCTGGAAATTCAGCTTTCAACAGAGGATAAAGTTCCTTTGATTTAAAGTAAAAAATAATCATGCGATACCGTTCCATAGGAACGAATGGTTGGTAGTAAGAAATTGTGCTTTGTCTGGTCGTTCCATGGGAATGTGTGATGACAATTTATTTACCAAATGTTCCCATAGAACATGAAAAAGATCTTGGATAAGATCGAGCTACCAACCAATTGTGCCGCTGGGACAAATCCTTTAAAAAATGCTCAAGGATCAATTTTCAAATACAAGAATCAAGAATTGAAGATGCTAAAACAAAAATCACCTTGAGTTTCAAAACTTCGCATCCCTGACTTCATCTATGCACTCAACCTTACTGTGCTAACGTAATCCTAAAAACTCGGCGACCTCTGCGAAAGCTCGGTGACCTCCGTGGTTAACAACCAAAAAAAAGGCTACCTAGTAGGCAGCCCTTTCTCATTTTATCTTCAAAGCTAATTAAGCTTCTTCACTTACGTAATCCTCCACTGGAATACAGCTGCAGATCAAGTTTCTGTCTCCGAAAGCAGAATCAATTCTTCTTACAGTTGGCCAGAATTTATTTCCTCTCACAAAATCAAGAGGATAAACTGCTTTTTCTCTTGAATAAGGCAAATCCCAGTTGTCGGTAAGAACCATCATCGCTGTGTGTGGTGCGTTTTTCAATACGTTTTCTACTCTGTCAGCTTTCCCATCTTCGATCTCTTGGATCTCAGCACGGATGGAGAGCAATGCTTCGCAGAATTTATCCAACTCAGCTTTAGTCTCAGACTCAGTAGGCTCGATCATCAAAGTACCTGCTACCGGGAAAGAAACCGTAGGCGCGTGGTACCCATAATCCATCAATCGCTTCGCGATATCTTCTACCTCCACACCTACTTCTTTGAACGCTCGGCAATCCACGATCATCTCGTGAGCTGCTCTTCCCTCCGTACCGGTATATAAGATAGGAAAATGATCCTTCAATCTTTCTTTGATATAATTCGCATTTAGGATAGCCATTTTCGTCGCATTCGTCAGACCATCTCCACCCATCATTGCTATATATGCATAAGAGATTGGCAAAATGCTCGCGCTACCATATGGTGCTGCAGAAATAGAAGAGACAGCTTGCTCACCACCAGCTTTCACCACTGGATTACCTGGAAGGAATGGTGCCAAATGACTTGCTACGCAAATAGGTCCCATGCCAGGCCCACCACCACCATGAGGGATACAGAAGGTTTTGTGAAGGTTCAAGTGACAAACATCAGCTCCGATTCTTCCTGGACTAGTCAGTCCTACCTGAGCATTCATATTAGCTCCATCCATGTAAACCTGACCACCATTTTCGTGAATGATTTGGCAGATTTCCTGAATTGCTACTTCGAATACTCCGTGAGTAGATGGATAAGTTACCATTAGGGATGACAGGTCATTTGAATGAGCAGTTGCTTTTGATTTTAGATCCTCTAAATCGATATTTCCTTTTTCGTCACATTTCACCAAAACCACTTTCATTCCTGCCATTACCGCAGAAGCAGGGTTGGTGCCATGGGCAGAAGTAGGAATCAACGCTACATTTCTATGATGATCGCCTCTGCTCAGGTGATAAGCACGGATTACCATCAGTCCGGCAAACTCCCCCTGAGCACCAGAATTTGGCTGAAGAGAAGTATCTGCAAAACCGGTGATTTCATTCAACCAATGTCTCAAATTTGCAAAGAGCTCTTGGTAACCAGCAGTCTGATCGGTAGGAGCAAATGGGTGCATTTGTCCGAACTCTGGCCAAGTCACAGGAATCATCTCCGCAGTAGCATTTAGCTTCATGGTACATGAACCCAAAGAAATCATGGAGTGAACCAATGACAAATCTTTGTTTTCAAGACGCTTGATGTAGCGAAGCATTTCATGCTCACTCTGGAAATCATTAAAAACCGGATGAGTCAAGTACTCAGATTGTCTTACCAAACCTTCTGGCAATTCAAATTCAATAGCTGAAGCCAAAGACGTAAGATCAGGAGCATCTTTTCCTTTCGCTTTCGCAAAAACCTCCACAACCGCAGCTACATTTTCCAATGTTTTAGCCTCATCAAAAGTCAAGAACACCGTATCGTAATCATAACGGAAATTCATTTCAGAAGACAGCGCCAAAGACTGTATAGCATTAAGCGACTTAGTTTCGATAGCTACTTTGATCGTGTCAAAATAATTCTTTGAAGAAACCTCATAACCCAATTGCTCAAGAGCCTTGGCCGTAAGTTTCGCTAGTCCATGTGTTCTTAGGGCAATATTCTTCAGTCCTTTTGGTCCGTGATAGACGGCATAAAAACCAGCCATTACAGCCAAAAGTACTTGTGCAGTACAAATATTCGAAGTTGCTTTTTCTCTCTTTATATGTTGCTCACGAGTTTGTAAAGCCATTCTGTAGGCTTTGTTTCCTTCACGATCCTGAGATACACCGATGATTCTTCCCGGAATCTGACGCTTGTAAGCTTCTTTGGTAGCGAAAAAACCAGCATGTGGCCCACCGTAACCCATCGGCACACCAAAACGCTGGGAAGAACCAACAACCACATCAGCTCCCATTTCACCTGGAGCAGTCAACAATGTCAATGCTAGAAGATCGGCAGCAAACGCAGTAGTTACATTATTCTCTTTGGCAGCAGCTACGATAGCGGAGTAATCACGCGCTTCACCATCAGCATCTGGATATTGGAATAACACCCCGTAAAGGTTCTCGTCCGTCAAGTCCAATGAATCAATTGACCCGAAAACCAATTCAATTCCTACCGGCTCGGCTCTAGTTTCTAGAACTGCCTTTGTCTGAGGGAATACTTTTTCGTCAACAAAGAATTTTGTCGCATTCTTCTTTTCTCTTGGCTTCACAGCAAAAAGCATATTCATCGCCTCAGCTGCAGCAGTCCCTTCGTCTAGAAGAGATGCATTGGCTAGTTCCATGCCTGTTAACTCCATCACTACCGTCTGGAAATTGATCAAAGCTTCCAATCTACCTTGAGCAATTTCCGCTTGATATGGAGTATAAGCGGTGTACCATCCCGGATTTTCCAGTACGTTTCTCAAAATCACTCCTGGTACCAGGGTATCGTAATATCCCAAGCCGATGAAAGACTTGAACACTTTGTTTTTAGAAGCTAACTTTTTGAAATCTTTCAAAAACTCCGATTCCAACTTCGCAGCCGGAAGATCCAATGGGCGCTCCAATTGGATAGATTTCGGAACAGTTTGATTGATTAATTCCTCCAAAGATGAGGCTCCGATTTTCTCCAGCATTGCTGAAATCTCCTCATCTGTCGGGCCATTGTGTCTGCTCTCAAATTTGACAGCATTAGAAAGATTGATCTTCATATAAGAACGTTAAAGTCGATGAACTATTTGGGTTTGAAATTGGCTCATTTTTCAAGGTGCGAAGGTACAATTTATTGAAAGATAAAGCTTTCATGAACCCCATTATTTCCTTTGTATAACATCAAAATATACAAACGGTTTATTGTTGGCTAGAAAAATTATCTAGTTTAGCGCCTGAGATGCAAATAGATTGAAATTAGCCCAAAGTTTACTCATCATATCTCAATGAGTGATCTCAAAACGGCTAATTTCTGAACTAAAAAAACCTAACTATAAACTGATGAACAAAAGTCTGTTATTGACGGGCGCAATGGCCTTGGGCCTTGCACTACCGTCGTTGGCACAGCAATCTGCACAATTGAAGTATGCCAACACAATTACCGCCGGAGACCTGAAAGAGCGTCTTACTTACCTTGCCTCTGACGAAATGAAAGGTAGAGACACAGGTTCAGAAGAACAAAAAGTAGCTGCTAATTATTTAGCAGACTTTTACAAAAAAATTGGCTTGGCTGGCCCAGTAGAGGGGAGTTATCTTCAGGAAGTTGAGCTAGTTAGCGCTTCATTCGGAGAAGTTTCTTTAAAAGTAGGCAAAAACAAGCTTGTCAACAATGAAGATTTCGTTTTCATTGGCGATGGAGATATGAAGAAAGCTGCTAAAGCCGACCTTGTTTTCCTAGGTTTGGTTTCAGAAGAAAACCTGGCGAAAGTGGACGTAAAAGGCAAACTGGTTGGAATCTGGGCCGTTGGCGTAAGATCCAATGACCTTTTGACTCAAGTAATGGATGCAGGAGCTGCCGGAATAGTAATTGTCAGTATGGAAGGTCAGGCAAACTTTGACAGAATTGCCGGTCGCTACCAAAGCTTAGCGGGCAAAGGAAGAATTGGTTTTGCGAAGCCTGTTGAGCAAAAGCCAGTATTCATGGTAAGCTCTGATAAAATGGCTGAATTGTTCGATACTCCTGTGGAGGAACTGAAAGAAGCCGCAAAAACAAATCCTGAGTCTATCAAGTCTCAAAAAGCTACCTACCAAATCGAAAAAGAAATCAAGGAAGTGGAAAGCTCAAACGTAATGGGCTACTTGGAAGGAACCGATAAGAAAGACGAACTAGTCGTGATTTCGTCTCACTACGATCACGTAGGAGTGAGCAGCACTGGCGAGATATTTAATGGTGCCGATGATGACGGATCAGGAACTGTTTCTGTGACTGAAATTGCTCAAGCATTTGCCATGGCTGCAAAAGACGGAATCAAGCCAAGAAGATCTATTCTATTCCTAAATGTAACTGGTGAGGAAAAAGGTCTTTTGGGATCTGAGTACTACTCAGATCATCCAATATTCCCTCTGGAAAATACAGTGGTGAATTTCAACATCGACATGGTTGGTAGAATTGACTACGAATACCAAGACGCTGAAAACACAGATTTTGTCTACGTGATCGGTTCTGAAATGCTTTCTACTGATCTGAAAAAAGTCTTAGAATACAATAACATCACGTATTCTGATTTGATCTTGGATTACAGATATGATGCTGAAGATGATCCAAACAGATTCTACTACAGATCAGATCATTATAACTTTGCGAAGCATAATATCCCGGTAGCATTCTTCTTCAATGGCGTTCACGACGATTATCACCAAGTGACGGATACGGTGGACAAAATCGAATTCCCTCTAATGGAAAAGAGAGCGAGACTGATTTTCCACACCGCTTGGGATGTAGCCAACAGAGAAAAAAGACTTCCTGTCGATGGCACAAATAACAGAACAGAAAGATAAGAAGGCTTTTAAATGAGCTGAAATTTTTGAATTTGAAAGGCTATTGGATGAATCCGGTAGCCTTTTTTAGGTTTTATGAAAATACTGACAAGAAACTGGGGTTTGTAAATGGGAATTAAAGGGAAAAATGATGATAAAAGGAAGTCAGAAAACTGCATTGGTTTTGGTTAAAGTCTGGAGACGTAAACCAAATATGTGTATCCGCATGAATGCACGTTCTGTAATAATATTTGGATTTTATTTTAGAAAATCCCCCTTGCCCCCTTTTAGAAAGTAATGGTACTAACTTAATGTAATTATTTA
>NZ_MSSW01000045.1 GCF_002150685.1 Algoriphagus antarcticus | reverse complement strand
AGGTCTTAGGTTCCATCCAAATCATCGTCAACATCACCAAAAACAAGCCCATCCAAATCCAGTCTGAAACCTTCCTTTCCGTTGCGAAAACCTGGGAAAGGCTCACTTTACCCGAATGCTCAGTCAGGAAATCTGCTCTCAACTTGGCAGCTTTCAGACTAGGCCAATCATTAGCCGAGTATGTATAGATCTCTAAACTATCTCCAATCGAAACCCATCCTGAATGCAGGCTAACAAAACTTCCTGTTTTAGAAAATGGGTTTACAAGAGATTGCTGAAGAAAGACTGAATCAGATTCAATAGATACAAAGTCTTCTCGGAATTCCTGCTGATTGACTTGAAACTCCACTTTCATTCCACTGAAAATAGGCTGATTAAGGTGAGCGGCAGCTGATTCCTGCGGGAGCATTGCACCTAGGATTTTCTGCCAAATCGTTTGATAACGAAGACTGTCACCAGCTAATCTGATTGGGAAAGTCTTTCCTAAGAGACTTACACCCACCTTTGCATACCCAACTTGCTGGACTGCCAAGGCATTCTCGAATAGTAACTTTTGGGCAACCACGCTTTCAAACTCATATGGCTCGCCTTGCAAATCAACTTCAATCTCCCTACGATCTTCGCTAGTTGTCCGCTTAGTCTTGAAGCTAGTTCCAAGAGTTTCATTTATCACAGAGATGTCATTTCCAACTTCATTCAGGTTGATTACCAAAACTGAAGCTCCTTCTTCTAGTGCGTCTTGGATTGATTTTTTGGAAAGCTGAGCTGGATCAATTATCAGAAACTGAAGCGAGTCTGACTCTGAGCTTCCAGATAGAATACTAGCATTTTTTGAGATATCAATTTGCTCACTAACCGTTTCTCCTGAAGTGAGAAGATACTGACTCAAAAATCGTATTTCAGGATCTGGGAAAGCAAACTGCAGGCTGTATCGAATAGGCTTTGGGGTAGTCACAAAAAAGTTGACACTGCCATACAAGCTATCGTTCACCATCAAATCGAGCTCATTTCTCCCAATTACACTCGCAGGAAATTCAAGTTCGAAAGCGCCTGAATCTGGCAATAGCTCCGTTTCTGCAATTATTTCGCCTTGCTGAGAAAGAGAAATCCTCAGAGAATCCTGAGTGCCTATCCTTCCTTTTAAAACCTGTTTTTCACTATGACGAAGAATTCCTTTCCACTCCAGAAAAGAAATTGAACCAGGTTCAGGCTCAGAAATCCATTGAATATTCTTGTTTCCGATTTTCAACAATTCAACTCTGGAAAAGTCTGATCCAAGCAAATACACAGGATTACCTTCTCCCTTATATTTAGTGATATCACGAGCTTTTATCACATTCAGACTATCCTTCCAAAACCTAACTTTACTCTTTTCTGAACTCGACGAATAAAGTAAAATAGCTTGTTCAGGCTTCGTTGACTTCCATACTGGTTGAAAAACATACCCAATAAAGACGAGCGATAAAAGTGCGTTCAATACAATTCTAATTGCTTTTCTAGTCACTTTCAGATTCGACTTTTGAATCCAGAATAGCTGAAATCCCAATATAACTACAATGGCCGCAGCAAATAGCCAAGCCCATACCGAGGAAATCAAAGGTTCGAATTGAATCATTGCAATTTGCTCCAAAAGGCTTTTTCTAATTCTTTTTGTTTGAGAAAAGATGCGTTTACACCCTTACTTTGGGCTATCAAAGGATATAGTTTTTGAAACAATACCTTCTTCCCTTCTTCAGTGATTTTCCCAGCATTTAAGTCCTGAAGCTGTAGCAGGACTGACCAATCCTCCAACCCGGAATAATTCATACGAGCAGTCCAGAGTTCGCCGAATTTCTGCACAGTAGCTTTGTCCGTAGCCGAAAGTTGCGGCTTTGGGAGCATTCCCAGAACCTGTGCGGTAAGAGGTGACAGACGTTCAGCCAATGCTATCTGCTCTTTTTCAAGTTGGTTTTTCAAATCATCCAAATCACCCGTCAATCGCTTCTCCTCCTGCTTGAGCGGTGGGGGATCAAAACCCGTTCTCTTCACATATACCCTCGATTTTTGCTGGACAGTTTTCAGATATTCCAATGCTTTTTCCTCGTAAGGCAGTGCCTGATCTGGCTCAAAAAGTCTCAAATGCAGCTCAGATTGCCACATTTGTTCTAGCGCCAGCTTCAGCGTGCTTTTGGTGGATTCTTCGAAATAGGTATTGGTTTCCACATCCTCATGATTGTGCAGGTAGGAATCCAAAAGCCCCCCTAACCCACTATCATCTTCTGTACTATGGGTTTCAGGATGGGTTTCCTGTGGCAGAGTGGGCAACAGGACGTTAGCCGTAATTCCCGCTTCATTCTCTTCATCATGCCTGTGCTCGTAGCCTTCCAGCAGATTATCGCTATTCTCAGCATCGATCTGTCCTCCACCGGCACTTTCTTCAAACTCCTCACCCAAATATTGGCCGTAACGCAATCTTAGCATCTTTTGATCGTAACCTATTTCGTTGGAAGTGACATTAAACTCACGCTCAGTAAGGTTCTTTCTGTCTGCCAAAAGCTGTTGGGTATCAATGATGATTTGTCGCTGACTACGGAAGTAGTCTGGCATCACGTGAATAGCCATACCAATCAACTCCTCCTCAGTCATTCCTGTAGAATCTACATAATTGATGAAATAGGTGTCACTTCGTGAAAAATTAGGCTCGGGTGCTTTGTTGTCAATAGCTGCCCAATAGTAATAGAGTTCATCGCCCTGTTTAAAATCCAACGCATTCAAATCTAACTTTACACTCAACTCTTCAGACTTAAAATTTTGCCTGGGAACAGGAATTCTATTCTCCCGAAACTTTACATTTTCCCCAGATCCACGAGCCAAAGTAGCCACTAAAAATACTTCTCGAACTTTGAAGTCATCGGAAACTTTTGCTTTCACATTCATGATTTTAGGATCATTGGTGAAATGATACCTATACAATTCCTTATCTGCTGGCTGGATCACGGGAGCCAAATCCTGGACCGCTTCCAGTGGGAAATAATCTGAATCAAAAACAAGGGTACTGTTCTTTCTGCCGCGAAGCGCGTAAATCCCCGAACTTCGCACTCGATCACGAAGAACGAAGCGACCTTGCTGTCGTGTGAATTCCAATCCATCCCCGTTGGAATTGATCAATTCTAACTCAATATCCTGAGAATTCGAAAGTGAAATAATCCATTCTATATCAGAACCTTTTATAGCCTTTACCTCAAGTCCTGATTGGTTTACTTTTGGTAGGTCAGTATAGGATGGAGGAACGATATTTACCGCTGCTGAAATCATTTCAATTGGCAGATTAGCTACAGTAATTGCTTCTGATTTGTCATCCAGTTTAGCCTGAACGGTTGGTGATTTTTCCTCAGCAATACTTAGAAGAGACAGTCCATAAACTCCCAACACTATACCTAAGGAAATTAAGAAAGGTCCAATTCTCTTGTACCAAAGCTGAATATTCCCACCTTGGAAGCTTGCATTCACTCGTTCCCATTGCAGCTGTTCAGCTACATTTTTGGTGGGCTTATCAAGCAGTTCCAAGCTGAATTCCAAATCTGAAAATCGCTGATGCATTGCCTGAATGGCTTTAATTCGCTTACTCTGGAGCAAACCCAAAAAGTATCCAGCAGCCACAAAACCAGTTAAAGCAACCAAACTGAAAGCGAGTATAGAAGATGTGAAAATCTTCGAAAACACAGCTAATGCAAAGCCTGCAAGCACAGCTTTCAAGCCAGCTTGCACGTGCAATTGCATCTCGATTTTGGCGATATAGCGTTCGATCTTGCTCATATTCCTTGACGATTTGCTAAGTATCGCTCCACAGCCAGGCACAGTGCAAAAAGCCCTAATAACAGCAAATTGAGATTAGCCTTCTTGTTTTGCCCATTATGGTTTTCTACTAAAAATCTCCTCTCAAGTTGAGATTGACTTATCCGCACATCTAGTTTCTCAACTCCAGAAAACGCCAGAAAACGTTCTAAAATCACTTCCGGTAGCTTACCTGTCTGCACCAAATCAGAATGCTCGAAGTCCAATTGCTCGGAAAAGGAAACCAAATTGGATTGCTCCGAAAAAGAGAAATGATCTGAGATAAAGTAAAGTTTATCGGTACCATTTTTAGCTGGAAGCTGCTTATCAAAAATCAGTTTTGCTTCCTCAATTTGTTCCTTTTCCACGAAGTTAAACCCGTAAACATCCGTGATCGCTTCAAGTGATGCCTTAATGAATACGCTTTCTGAATCTGATATTTCACCCAAAAAGTAAGCGAAATGGTCTCTGTTCAAATCGACAGAAACTACCGCTTCTGTACCATCTGAGATAGAATCCAGCAAGCCTCTTTCATTCACTACAAGCTCTTTTCCTCCTTCTATTGAGATCAACTGATTCTGCGACTTTGCAAAGTCAGCACTTTCCAAAAAGAAATTTGGCTTGAGTGGACTCAGGTAAAACTCAGTTTTCAAGGCATTTTGAGAATTACTCAAATAAAGATTGAGCATCGTAGTATTGCTTGGACTTTTGTCAAGTGAAGCTTGAATATCACTAGGCTTTCCATCTGACTTTAAATCATCTAAGCTTTCAATTGACGTAAGATTTTCATCTGCCCAGTACACTTCTTCTCCCTTTTCGAAGGCTTGCTGAAGCTCAAACTTATACTCTTGTATGGTTTGCCTGTTTGGCTGAACCAAGTGGATAATTCGTTCCTCGGCGACCTTGCTGAGCTTAGAAATATAAACCTGACTTAGTAATAAGACCAGCAAGACAAGCAGTAGAATTCGGAGTAAAAGCACTAATACATTCTCTAGTCGCAAGCCTTTTGCAACTGAACTTTCCTGAGTAGTAAGCCAATGCATAGCCGCCCAATGGATCACCTGACCTTTTTTACCTTGCCAAAGATGAATCAAGATTGGAATGCTGATTCCCAGCAAACCCCAAAGCAATATGGGCTGAAGAAACTGCATCAGGATAAGGATCTTTCTGCGAGAAACTTACTGATTGCACTGGAAATAGAATCTGTCAAACGGACTTGAAACAAATGAACTTGAGGTAGAAGTAATGATTGTTTGAAATCTGATAAATAAGCCTTTATAGAATCATTATAGGTTTTTTCTATGGCCTTTCCATCTAAAATAATCGAGCGATCTGACTCCAAATCATGAAAATTGAAATTCCCCTTTAGATCAAATTTTTCTTCCTGTTTTCCCAATATCTGGAATAGCACAATCTCTTTCTTTGGATGTCTCATCTGCTCCACGATATCCAACCACTCGTTATCTTTTTGCAAAAAATCAGAAACCAGAATAATCAATTCCTTCTGCTTGCTTTTCAAAACCGGAAAATCCTGCTTCGCAACAGGCCAAGTGCCAGAAGCTTTTTCCTCCTGCAAATAATATAGAATACGTTGAAATGCCTTTGGTGATGCTGCGACCTTCTGCTCCACACTTCCATCCTGGCAGGTAAAATAGCTCAACGAATCTCCTTGCTGATGTGCTAGGTAAGAAAGCGATGCAATCAGGTTTTTAGCATAGTCTAAGCGCTTGATTCCATCTTCCTCATAGTTCATCGATCCTGACAGATCCAGCATCATACGGATATGCAAATGGCTTTCTGTTTGTGATTCTTTGATCATGTACTTCCCTGACCGTGAAAAGTACTTCCAATCAATGCGCTTAGGATCATCTCCGGGCTCATAATACCTGTACTGTTCAAACTCAGAACCCATGCCCACCCGTTTACCGAGGTGCACACCATTCTTGAGCTGTTCACTGATGATTTTAGCGGCCAGCTTCAAGTTGTTGAGTTTGATGATTTCCAGATTACTTGCTTGCATGGATTGGTAGCGCTTCGAGGATTTTGGTAATGACAGCGTCCGGCAGTATATTCTCAGCCTCAGCACGGAAATGCAAGGAAAGTCTATGTCTCAGCACTGGAAAAGCCAGCGTTTTGATATCCTCCGGCGTAACTGCATAGCGCCCTTTCACCAGAGCCCTGGCTTTGGCACAAAGAATCAATGCCTGTCCAGCACGTGTACCTGCTCCCCACTCTACGTAATCTATAACTGATTGAACTTCTGAATTACCAGGACGTGTAGCTCGAATCAACTTATTGATGTAAACGAGCAGATGTGAATCAATATGCACTTCCCTTGTAAGCTTTTGCAAGTTTTGAATATCCCGTCCAGTGAAGACCACCTCAGGCTTGCCATTATAAGTTCCAGTTGTCCTTTCCAAGACATTCAATTCCTCCTGCTCGGATGGATAACCTAATTTGATGTACAAAAGAAAGCGATCAAGCTGTGCTTCTGGCAACGGATAGGTGCCTGATTGTTCTATAGGATTTTGGGTAGCAATAATCAAAAAGGGAACTGGAAGCGGATGCTGCTGTCCACCGTAGGTCACTACTTTCTCCTGCATCGCTTCTAGCAAAGCAGCCTGAGTTTTCGGAGGAGTTCGATTGATCTCATCCGCCAAGACCATATTGGCGAAAATTGGCCCTCGGTTGAACTGGAAGAACTTCTTGCCTGTCTCATGGTCTTCTTCCAAAATCTCAGTACCTAAAATATCCCCAGGCATCAAATCTGGGGTAAATTGAATCCTTTTGAAATTCAAGTCCATTCCCTGAGAAAGGGAATTTACCATTAGTGTCTTTGCCAAGCCAGGCACACCTTCCAAAAGACAGTGGCCTCCTGCTAAAAGCGTAATGATGATTTCTTCGATCACAGATTCCTGACCGACGATGACTTTTGCTATCTCTTTTTTGAGCTGAGGGATTTTTCCCACCAGCTCTTTATATGCTGTTAAATCTGTGTTTTCCAAAATCATTGTGTTAATGCATAAACCACTATGTTGACTCCAAACTTGGTATTATCAACCTTTAAGAAGCGCTTGTTTCTAAAGTCATAATCCCATTCGCAGCCATAATCTTTATTGCTATAAAGAACTCCTATCCTGCCATTTACTGTAATTGCTTTCAAGTAATCATGAACAAGGTCATCTCCCCAGCCATTGAGCTCAAATGAGGTAGCTGGTGGGCCATCTTCAAATTCAAAGAAGGAGGAATATATTGGGTGGTTATTGGGAATTTTCTGGAGCGCATCTTCTCCAAAAGTCTTGGACATCTCGGCTTCAAAAGATTTTGCGAAAAGCCCATCGATGTCATGATTGCAATCATCGGCAAATACGAAGCCTCCGTTTTCTACATAAGTCTTGAAGTTCTGCCGCTCTTCGGAGGAGAACTCCACCAACTTATGTCCGCTGATATAACAAAAGGGACTTTTGAAAATCTCCATGCTGCTCAGCTCTACTATTTTCTCCTTCTCATCCACTGGAATGGTGGTGTACTCTACCAGAGAGTTGAGCAAGTTGATCGGCATACGCTGATCTGTATCCCAATTGCCCGAATTGTATTTTATTCTGGTAAAAAAGAAGGCTTGCATTGTAGTTTTCAGTTAGCAGTTAGCAGTCGCAGTATTCAGTAGGCAGTCCCAGTAGGCAGTCCCAGTAAACAGTGAGCAGTAAACACTGACAAGATGGAAGTCCCATTAGGCAGCGGGCGGAGATTTCCATAGTGCAGAAAACAAGAGTGGAGATCGAAGATAATCTCATTCAGTAAACACACTCCCTCAAGTCTACTACTGATACTGCTCACTGCCCCACTGATTACTGCTCACTGACTCCGATAGCTGTCAGGGACTGCCCACTGAATACTGCCCACTGAATACTGAATTAAACGGCGTCAGATAAACTGGTGAAGGTAAAGTCCCGGATTTTCATCGCAGGTATCAAATCACCACCTACTCGCTGCTGCTGTCCAAGTGCTTCGATATTGTTCAGCATGATGATTGGACTTTCGTTGAAACGGAAATTCTTCACAGGGAATTTGATCTGGCCATTTTCTATGAAGAAAGTACCGTCACGAGTCAAGCCTGTGAAGAGCAAGGTTTGAGGGTCTACCGCTCTGATATACCAGAATCGAGTAACAAGAACCCCCCTTTTAGTGTTTTTCACCATGTCGGCGATCGACTGATTCCCTCCTTCAATTATTATCCCGCTAGGTCTTCCTGTAGGCTGTACGCCTTGCTTCTCCGCCCAGTAGCGAGAATAGAACATGTTTGTCACAGCTCCATTTTCAACCCACTTCATAGGTTTCTGAGGATATCCTTCTTCATCCCATGGTGAACCCGGGATCTGCGGACTTAATGGATCGGAGTAGATGTTGACACGCTCATCAAATAGCTTTTCACCCAGGCGAGTTCCTCCACCTTTTTTACTAAGGAAACTCCTGCCCTCGTCAGCGCTTCTTGCATCAAGACTTCTGGTCAATAATCCCATCAAATCTCCGGCTGCTGTCGGCTCAAGAATTACTGTGTATTTGCCGGGCTCTATCGCTTGGGCATTTTGTGATGCTTGTGCTTTCTGCATGGCAATGCTTGTGACATCTTTGGAGTTCAAGAGATTCACGTCATTGAAGTCCCGGATGGCATAGCCTGATCCTGTTCCATCCTCCGTTCTCACGGTGATGGAGAAATCCACTGAGGTTCTTTTATTGTAGCCAAAAAGGCCTTTGCTGTTCCCCTGAGCCACAAAACCCGAGAAGTCCTCTAGGTAACCTGCCGAAACAAGATTCTTCTCACTGCTTGGCCCAATACTGTCAGCTGCGATTTGTGCGCGCTTGTCTGGATCGATTTGATCGGTAGAGCTCACGAAAGTCTTGCTTTCCACATATTCTTGTGGGCCTAGCATTGGCATATATTCAGGATTCTCCGGTGCCAACTGTGCGATTTCTTCAGCTCTGGCCACAGCCTTTTTGAGAGATTCGTCGTCAAGTTCGTTAATCGTGGATGAGCCTGATTTTTTACCATAGACTGAGGTGATACTCAATCCTATTTCGTTAGTCTCTCCGCTGGTGCTCACCGAGTTTCTTGCATAGCGGATATTTCCGGTTCTTCCACCCGATACCGTCACTTCAGTCTCATCAGCTTTAGCGTAAGAAAGTACTTTATCTATAATTTGCTTTGCTTGTTCTTTAGTCAAAATGGCCATAATTCTTGAATTGAGGTTAAATATTTCTTCCCGTATTGATCACATTCACACCGTCGAAACGGGTGGTAGAACTACCATGTGAAACTGCTGAGGACTGCGAAGGCTGCCCTTTTCCATCAAAGAAAGAGCCGAAGAATCGATAGTCATCTTTATCACAAATCTGGGAACAAGAATTCCAGAATTCCTGAGTATTGGACTGGTAAGCCACATCCTCAAGCATACCTACGATTTCGCCATTCTTGATTTCGTAGAATAACTGACCTCCAAACTGGAAGTTGTAACGCTGCTGATCTATGGAGTAAGATCCACGACCTAGGATGTAGATTCCTTTTTCCACATTCTTGATCATCTCCGCAGGATCCAATTTCTCCGTACCTGGGCGCAAAGAAACATTCGGCATGCGCTGGAATTGTACAGAACTCCAGTTATCCGCGAAGCAGCAACCATGAGATTCTTTCTCTCCCAAAATGGCCACTTGATCGCGAATAGCCTGATAGTTCACCAGCACGCCGTTTTTGATCAGATCCCATTCTTTGGTCTTTACGCCTTCATCATCATATCCAGTATTTCCCAGGGAAAAAGGCTGAGTCTTGTCAGCGACGATGTTTACTTTATCAGAACCGTATTTGAAATCACCGGATTTCCACTTGTCCAAAGTCGCGAAGCTAGTTCCGGCATAATTCGCCTCATAACCGAGCACACGATCCAACTCAAGCGGGTGCCCTACAGATTCGTGAATAGTCAATCCCAGGTGATCAGGGTCCAGTACCAAATCGTATTTGCCAGGAACCACTGATTTGGCAGAGATTTTCTCCTGCGCATGCTTGGATGCGTTAGTGGCATCTTCTACAATGTCGTAGGTGTTTTTGTAACTGTTGAAACCAGCCGGGTTCATGATTTTGTCGGCAGCAAGGCCATCCATGTATTCGTATCCCATTCCCATTGGAGCGCTGAGCGCCTGTCTGGTCCGGAATCCTCCCGACTCCTTGTTTATCGCAGTTACGGTGAACGTAGGCCAGATTCTGTGAATATCCTGATCGATGTATGAGCCATCTGTAGAAGCAAAGTACTTCTGCTCATTGATCATAAACAGCGCGGAATTGACAAAAGCAGCTCCATTGTCTATAGCGGCATTATTTGCATTCAGCAAAAGATCTATTTTCTCCTTTACCGGAATTTCCAAAGCATCCTTCTTGATCGGGGTATTCCAAGTCACTTCTCCGTGACCTGGTTCTGGAGCAAGCTCAACAGGCTCTTTCTGAAGTTTGGAATTCGCCTTCGCGATGGCAACGGCTGTTTCAGCACATTGCTTAATCCCCTCTGGTGAAACATCGGACGTGGACGAGAAGCCCCAAGTACCATTAGCAATTACCCGGATTCCAACTCCAAAAGTCTCTCCATTGGAGATGTTCTGGACGTTTTTGTCGCGGGTAAATACATTTTGCCTTAAGTATCTTCCGATTCTGACATCGGTATACGTGGCACCCATTGACCTTGCCGAATTTAAGGCGATGTCAGCAAGCACTTTTTTGGCGGCGGCATCAATCCCTGGCACGAGCAATTGCTCTGCTGAGACTGGATTCCCCATCATGATAAGTCCGGAAGTAGCTAGGGCACCGAGCCCCATTCCGGAAAGGTGGATAAAATCTCTTCTTTTCAATTGACCTCCTGGTTAAAGTTTATGGATTTATACTCCTAATTAAATTCTCTCGTAAGTTGTTTAAAAATAGGTTTATCTCACTTGGAAGAGAATGAATAATACAGGCGTGGTAAAATGTCGGTTTATGCGCAGGTGATTATTTTATGGAATTACGCGCCTTTATTAACCTGAGGTAGATTTAAAAGCGAAAAAGTATTTCAAAATGAAATCATATTTTTTTGACTTCAATTTAAAAAGAGCGGGGTATCAGCGTAATCCATCTTGTATTCACGTCACTCCGAATCAGTTTTAATACTTCAGGGTTATTTCAAGACCCAATTGCGCATTGGCTAATATGATTGTACTGAATAATGCCAGAAGCATCCCTAGTGAGAAAAATCTTCCAATTTCAGTTGTGACTTTGACCAAAAAAAAATGTCTCATAAAAACAGTTAGCGCCTCAATTCACAAACAACTCATCTACCAATAAAAGGCCGCCAGCTCCCTTTCGACCACTCCAGTCTCCTATTTTTTCCACAGGCTTGGACACTACCTTAATATACTTTGCCGTGATTGTTTTAAACTCACAGGTAACGAGTTCTATGTAGGGTTCGCCTTCCTTAGTGGGTTGTTTGGGTCTCATCTTACCAATCAGCTTTAAGGAATTTGGATCATCGCCACCCCAGATTTCAATGGATTCAGGAGGAGAAATAACATTGCTTGGTTCCACCAATACGCGCATGCTTACAGAACTGACTTCCACTTTTTCATCATATTCCAAAAGCAATTCCATAGGATTACCACGAAAACCTGCCCAATTGTTCGCCCATGCCGGGCTGTTTGCATTGAAAGTTCCCTGCTCTGTATCAAAGAAAGTTTTGGATCCATTCGCAGGGTGAACCCTACTCAATTTGCTCAAAAGCATCACGGTATCTGGAAGGTTTCTGTTTTGATAGACATTAAAAGTAGCTACCTCACTGTTGCCCCAACCTTCCTTGTATGCCCTTGCTTTTACCAGTTTTCCTTCGCTCAGGACCGTTTCACCGAAAACAAACTTGGTTGAATTTTCTCTGTCCGGTTCAGAGCCATCCAGGGTAAAACGGATTTCAACATCTCGGATAGGGTGACCGATTTCCAAGGTAAGGGTATCCTTGAAAATATTGGAGACATTGGAAAGTCGGGGTAAGTTCAATTGCAAAATATCCTCATCCAGGTCTTCTCTTCCGGATACCCAATTGATGTTTTTAAACTCATCTCTGAGTGTTTCCAATTCAGGCTTCGACACGGGAGTATCCCAAATAGTTACCGTTTGCAAATTTTCGAAATCCTTAGCCGCCACCTTTAAGGAAACAAAATCCACCTTGGTTCCCGAAACAGAAAGCTGTCGAAGATTTTTAAGCTTTGCCAAATCAGCAAGCCCATTTCCTGTAATTTCTGTAAAGTTCAGATTTAGCCGAATAAGATTTTCAAAGCGCAAAATGGACCGCATATCCTGATCTGTAACAGGCATTTTATTCAAGTTTAGCGCTACCACTTGCTCACTCACTTTCACAAGTTCTTCGATGGAGGCCGGAGTATAGTTTGCCGCGCTGAAAAGCACCACGTCCAACGCAGGTGAATCCTTGGCAAAAGGAATAACTGCCCGATAAGAGGTGTTAAGTTCTTGGATCGTTTTGGGATCTGCAGCAGAGAAATCAAACGACGGTTCAGAAGATTGTGAATTAAAAAATCCCATTGCAATTACCCGCAATTCATCCGACTCAGGAAGTGACACGAGCATTGTCTCTGGTTCTAGATTAGATTTAATCCACTTTACCAAAAGAGCTTTTTCTTCTTCCGTCAACTGGGGTTTTCCGGATGGAGGCATGTGATCATCATCGTCCTCGGGTAAATGGATTCGGGTCAACAGTGAACTTTCTTCAGGTTTTCCTCCAACAAACACTACCCCATTTTCTCCCCCTTTTAGCAAGGTTTTTATACTTGTCATGATCAACTCTCCTTTTGCTTTAGAGGAATTGTGACAGGAATTGCACTTATTTTCCAAAACCGGCAGTATCAAATGATCAAAAACCTGTGCTTCTTCAAATGGCACCATCTTTACTTCGTTCGCGAGAACTGGCTCAAGTATAAAGTTTTCGCCATGCGTGAGAGTAGCTCCAAAATGTCCTGCCAGAATAATTGAAAGTGTGGTTATTCCTATTCCTACTTTGGCCACTTTTTCCCGGTACCACTGATAATCTCGAAAGGCATAAATCAAGGAAGCTAAGAAAACCATTCCTGCGCCGGACCATTTATGCCAATTCAACATTTGACCGGAATACCCTTCCTCCTGAGACAAAAACAGTCCCATGATGGCAGCGATCAATCCTGTCAGGATAGAAAATAGCAGGAGAGATCTGGAAAAATTCTGAAAGAAAGGTTGGGACTGGAATTCTGGCCTAAAGCGGAAAAACTCAAGCAAAAGTGCCAGCAACATCAATGCAATGGGAAAATGCAGCATAATAGGATGCATCCGCCCTATAGGCTGCATCCAAAGGGGAATATGGATATATGACTCAAACAGCAGGAAAAAAAGCAGCAGGATACTGCCTCCAAATAAAATTCTCTCTGCAATGCCTATGAGCTTGCTCTTCATAAATGGGCTAGTGTTAATAGACGGGTGAATTTTTCTACGCAATCAAATCTTTGACCACATGACCGGAAACATCTGTTAATCTGAATCTTCGGCCTAGGTGTTTATAGATCAGTTTTTCATGGTCTAGCCCCATCAAGTGCAGCACGGTAGCCTGAAAATCATGGACATGTACAGGATCTTTGGCCACATTGTATCCCAATTCGTCTGTTTCGCCATAAATCAGTCCAGGCTTTACTCCTCCTCCTGCCATCCAAATACTAAAGCATCGGGGATGATGATCACGTCCGTAATCGGCAGGATCCAATTTTCCCTGGCTGTAATTAGTCCTTCCAAATTCTCCTCCCCAGATTACCAAGGTCTCATCAAGAAGACCACGTTGTTTCAAATCGGTCACCAATGCAGCTGATGCCTGATCTGTATCCTTGGCTTGATGGGTAATTTCATAAGGCAAGTTGCCATGCTGATCCCATCCTTGGTGATAAAGTTGGACAAAGCGGACCCCGCTTTCAGAGAGTTTTCTGGCCAAAAGGCAATTTGCCGCATAAGTCCCAGGAACCAGGCAGTCAGGCCCGTACAATTTGATCACAGAGTCAGGTTCTTTGTTAAGGTCCATGATTTCCGGTACTGTCGTCTGCATTCGGTAAGCCATCTCATATTGTTGGATTTTGGCGTTGATCTCGGGGTCACCTAATTTTTCATGGGAAATATGATTCAGCTCAGAAATATTATCCAACATCACCCTTCTTTCCTCCCTGCTCAATCCCTTGGGATCTTTAAGATAAAGTACTGGATCTTCCCCACTGCTGAATTGTACTCCCTGATGGACAGAATCCAAAAAGCCATTAGTCCAAAGCTTAGAATATACTCCCTGACCGTTACCTATTCCTCGGGAAAGCAATACGGTAAAAGCTGGCAAATTTTGGTTTTCGCTTCCCAATCCATAACTCAACCATGATCCCATACTAGGTCTATTGCCCTGCTGAGCACCCGTCTGGAAAAAGGTAAGCGCCGGGTCATGGTTTATAGCCTCTGTATGCATAGAACGCACGATGCATAGATCATCGGCAATTTTTGCAGTGTATGGCAAAAGGTCACTGATCCATGCTCCGGATTGGCCATACTGCTTGAAATCAACAAAGGATCCAACTAGGGGAAATGAAGACTGATTGGCCGTCATCCCAGTCAATCTTTGACCTCCCCGAACAGAATCAGGAAGCTCCTGCCCAAACATTTCCTTCAGCTTAGGTTTGTAATCAAATGTCTCAATCTGTGAAGGAGCTCCATTTTGGAAGAGGTAAATCACTCGTTTGGCTTTGGGAGCAAAGTCCCGCAATCCAGGAATCATATCGGCATCCATACTGCCAGTGCCTTTAAATAAGTCAGGCATCAATAAGGAACCGAGCGCGACACTCCCCACTCCCATGCTCAGGTGTGATAAAAACCTTCTTCTATTAATGTTTAATCGGTGTTCCAAAATATCTTTTTCCATATCAGGTTTTAGAAATGGTTTCTTCTAGATTATATAAAGTGGTAATCACCTGCATGAGAGAGGCAACCTGGATAGCGTCCAAGCCCTCAGGAGCTGGATATTCTCCCACTGCCAGCAGTTCTATTGCATCTGTCTCTTTCAGGAGCTGCAATCTTCCATCATAGTAATTTTTGAGAATAGCGACTTCCTGCTCGGTAGGTTTTCGACAAACTATGAGTCGGAAAGCCTTTCGGATGTTTGTTTCAGAATTGCTGGATTCTTGAAGTAATTTTCCTGCCAAAACCCGACTTGCTTCCAGAACAGTAGGATCATTGAGCATCACCAAAGCCTGAAGAGGAGTATTCGTAATCGGTCTTTGCACCTCGCATTGATCCCGATTGCTGCCATCGAAAATGGTCATGGCAGGAGGAGGAACAGTCCGCTTGATGAAATTGTACAATCCACGACGGTACAAGTTTTCATGGTGATCCTGTTTGTATGTCGATAAGATTCCCCTTCCTGAGGTTGCACCTTCCCAAAGTCCGTCCGGCTGATAAGGTTTTACACTTGGCCCGCCTATTTCCCGGTTGAGCAAGCCACTGCTCGCCAGGATTACGTCACGGACAAATTCTGCTTTAATGCGATGACGGGGAGCCCGGCCAAGCAATATATTGTCGGGATCTTTTTCTAGCTGTGTTTTGGTGATAACAGCAGACTGACGATACGTCGCCGATGTAACGATGTATTTGATCAGTCGCTTCATATCCCAGTTGTTTTCCATCAAGTCCACAGACAACCAATCCAAAAGTTCCGGATGAGTGGGCAAAGCCCCTTGCATCCCAAAATCCCCAGGAGTAGTAACAATTCCACTACCAAAGATTTCCTGCCAAATCTGATTTACAAAAACTCTGGAAGTAAGAGGATTATCCCTACTAAACATCCAATCAGCCAATCCGAGTCGGTTTTTCTCATACTTTGGACCAAAAGAAAGAATTGCTTCAGGGGTTTTGACAGTCACTGTATCCCTTGGCTGGTCATAAGCCCCACGTTCCAGCACATAAGTGGGCCGAAGGGAATCCAGGTCTCCCATCACGGAAACAATCAGGTCAAGGGTATCTTTTTTATTGATAAAAGTCAGAATAGAATCCACCTCAGCATTGCTTATTTGCATCAGGGGACGTTTTGCATAAGTTTCAGGACCTCCTACAGAAGATTCAATCCCTCTTTCTTTGATGTTATTAAAGAAGGAATAAAATGAATAGTATTCTTTTTGAGAAATGGGATCGTACTTGTGATCGTGGCAACCTGCACACTCCATGGTGATCCCCAAAAGAGATTTGCTTACTGTATTGGTTCGGTCAGTTACGTACATTACCCGATATTCCTCATCCACAACACCTCCTTCTTCGGTGATTTTATGGTTTCGATTAAATCCGGTTGCCAGGATTTGTTCCTTAGTCGCTTGTGGTATTAGATCTCCTGCCAACTGCCAGGTAATAAACTTGTCATAGGGCATATTTTCATTGAAGGCATGGATCACCCAGTCTCTCCAAGGCCATTGGCTCCGGTAGCTGTCATCCTGAAATCCGTGAGAATCAGCAAAACGAGCGATATCCATCCAATAGACGGCCATCTTTTCTCCATAAGCAGGACTTGCAAGCAGTCGATCCACTAGTTTTTCATAGGCATCGGCAGAATTATCAGCCAGGAATGCATCCATCATTTCTAGTGTAGGAGGCAGACCCGTAAGATCTAAACTCGCCCTTTTCAGCAGAGCTTCCTTATCGGATTTCTCATTAGGCTTCATTCCGGACTCCTCCAGTTTGGCTAAAATGAAATAATCAACTTCGTTTATGGGCCAGGATATTTGCTCTATTTTGGGAAGTCCGGATGATTTGGGAGGCACGAAGGCCCAATGCGGCTCATATTCAGCCCCCTGTCGAATCCATTTTTCAATCAGTTTGATTTCCCGATCGGTTAGTTTCAAGTTGGATTCAGATGGCGGCATCATAATAGCGGGATCATCGGAAGTGATTCGATGGTAAAGCACCGATTCTTCGACATTGCCTGCGACTAATGCAAATTTACCTTTGGACTCTTTTAATGCTGAATAAGCACCTTCTTCTGTGTCAAGCCTTAGGTCTGCTTCCCTTTTATTCGCATCCGGACCATGACAAGCATAGCAGTTGTCAGAAAGAATCGGGCGAATATGAAAATTATAGCTGACCTGATCTGGAATTTTAAGATTTTCAGTGCCAGACCCTACTTCTTTTTCGCAAGAAGGAAAGAAGAATAACGCCAAAACAAGCACTACTCCCAGTAGATATAATCGGCTGTGCATAAATAAATTATCCTAAATAAGCAGATGACAAGTGAAGCGATTTTTTTGAAAACACTTCATAATATATAGGTTAAAAATTGATCAAGTATCCTACTCTGTCCTTTTCGTAAAAATTTCATTTAAGAAAATCCTCAATCCTACTAGTCGCCAAATTTTATTTTGCTTAAATCCCAAAATGGTTTGAAAAACTCACCATCCGAGCTCACCTAAATACCCTTTTAATCAAATCCCACTGTTAAAATTTCACACCTTTGTCATCGGGATCTTTCAAGCTCTGGTAAACGGCTGCTGTTCGCATAAGTACTATAGAAACAGCTAGCAACCTTTTAAGCTGACCTCAATTTCTTAATCTTTTAGAATCAACATTGAATATTCGGGTGGCAGAGTAAATCCAATGGGAAGCAGAGAGTTAGGTTGATTTGAAAGAAATGGAGAAATGGTTATTTTGACTTAGTCGTGAAAGATTGAATAAGCTTCTATCAAATACTGGATGGTGTAAAGTAAATCCATCGAAGAAAGACAGGATACGGAAGTCTTCAAATTTGAAAATGGCGAGTATTGAAGGCTTGAAAACTGAGTCAAGGACTAGCTGAAAATAAATACTTGTCTGTGCCATAGACACAAACTATGAGTAAATAATATTATTAAAAAATTCATTGGGCGTGCCGAAGTTACGCTCCTAGGCCTTTATTTCAGAATTTCGAGCAGTCTGAAGACAGATTTATTTTAGATCAGACTGAAGTCTTGAACCAGATAAGTCAAATTCACCTTACAATCGTCCTAAAAGTCAAATTAACCCTTGGCTTCGAAACGAGCTTTGTGGGTGGAAGTCGATGAACCCAGTGTGTTTGGGTAGTTCCTTTCATCACCAGCAAACTTCCATTTTCCAAAACCTGTGAAACTGTCTCCTTAGACACTTTATGCCTGAAGGCAAACTTACGCTCAGCACCAAAGCTGACTGAAGCAATGGCACCATTCTTTTTCATATCCGTCTCTGCGTCGCTGTGCCAGCCCATCCCCTCAGATCCATTGTGATACAGATTAAGCAAACAGGAATTAAAAGTCTCCCCTGTTTTCTCTTCTACTAGTACTTTGAGAGATAGCAATTCTTTTGTCCAAGGCAAGGCTGTTTTAGTGGTATTGGAATAGGTATACTCAAAAGCATTCTCTGCATACCAAGCTACTTTTCGCTTGGTTTCTATTCGTTTCCCAAAAATAATCGCCACATCATTCGTCCACTGAATCTCATTCAATAAATAATCTAGGTAAGTCAAAGCTTGGGGAATGGGCATAATTTTGCCAAAGTAATTCACTGTACCGTCTTTGGGTAAAAGGTTTTCCTTCTCGACAGAGTCCTGATTAAATAAATCCATTTCTTTGTTTTAGCCTTCTCCATTTAGCTGGGCAGCTTCCCAACCGATAATAGCTGATTTCCTGGTATTCCCCCACATGTAGCCTCCAATAGTTCCGCTTGACTGAATCACTCGATGGCAGGGAATCAAGAAAGCAACGGGATTACTTCCGATGGCAGTTCCAATAGCTCGTGAAGCTTTTGGTTTCTCTATCTCTGTTGCAATGCTACCATAGGTTGTCAGGTTACCCATTGGGATCCTCAATAATGCTTCCCAAACTTTCAATTGAAAAGCGGTGCCATGGAGATGCAACTTTATCTGATTGAGTTTGTTCCAATCATGCTGAAAAATAAACAAAGCTTCCTGCTGGATTTCATCTACCAATTGATAGTAAGAAGCATTTGGAAAGCGAGCTTTCATCGTCGCTTCTCCTTCGGATTGATTTGAGAAAAAAGCAAGGTGGCAAATGCCCTTTGGTGTAGAGGCCACGATGATTTCTCCAAAGGGACTGTCAGCAAAGCTGTAATTGATCAGGAGGTTTTCCCCTCCATTCTTAAACTCTCCCGGAGTCATTCCCTCTATTTTCACAAACAAATCATGAAGTCTTCCCGTCCCTGAAAGTCCTATTTCCTGAGCTGCTTCAAAAAGAGTTGCCTCCCTACCTTGCAAAAGCTGCTTGGCATATTCCACGCTGAGGTATTGCATAAACTTCTTGGGACTCACTCCTGCCCAATCACTAAACATGCGCTGGAAATGAAAAGGACTCAGATGAACCTGCTCGGCTATTTCCTCTAAGGATGGCTGCCTTTTGAAATTGGCCTGTATATAGGCAATCGCTTCGGCTATTCGCTGGTAATTTATGGGTTGGCTTTGGCTCATGTTCTGACTGCTAGGTTATCCAAAAGTAAATGGATTCAAAGAATACCAAAACCCGAATCTTGCGGAGATTGGGAAATTTAGGGATGAAAAATACGGATCGTGCCTTTGGCACTCTATAAATATATCAAACATACATATAACCCAGAATTGCATTCTGGGCTTTTACAGGCCTTGCCGTTGGCAAGGTTTCGAATATTAATAATTACCCAATAAGGAAAATCGGTGGCATCTATGATTCCAGAACAAACGAAATTCACATGCTAACATGGCTGTTATTGCCTTGACCTTTTGCCAACGGCAAAACTCATAGCAGCCCCGAATACATCGCAGCGAAATTCGGGGTATCAAAGCCAAATGGAAATTACCAGAGTGCCAACGGCACGATCGGCAATAGACCTATTCTTGCGACCTCCGCAAAAAACTCCGCGCTGCCCGCGGTTAAAAATTCACGAACTGCTAAAATATATTAATGCTGAAATCTTAAATCTTTCCCAATGCACTTGCCAGATCATTCTTCAGATCTTCGGCATCCTCCACTCCCACACTCAATCGGATCAGGGAATCCACCAATCCTACTTTCTCACGCTCTACCTTTGGGATACTCGCATGAGTCATAGAAGCCGGATGTCCGCAAAGTGATTCAACGCCGCCAAGAGATTCAGCAAGAGAAAACAAATGAAAGTTTTCCATTACTTTTCGAGCATCTGATTCCTTATTTCCTACCAAAGTAAAAGAGATCATTCCTCCATAATCTCGCATCTGCTTCCTCGCAATTTCATGATTTGGGTGATCCTCAAAGCCCGGCCAATAGACCTTTTCTACTTTTGGGTGGTTTCTCAGATATGCCGCGATGGTTTTGCCATTTTGAGAATGACGCTCCATACGGAGATGAAGAGTTTTGATTCCTCTCAAAACCAAGAAACAATCCTGAGGGCCTGGTATCGCACCAGAGGCATTTTGGATAAATTTCAGTTTTTCTGCGAGCTCATCTTCATTTACCACTAATGCTCCCATCACCACGTCGGAGTGACCACCAAGGTATTTGGTCACCGAATGCATCACGATATCAGCTCCAAGATCGAGCGGGTTTTGCAGGTAAGGAGAGGCAAACGTATTGTCCACAGCAAGTATGATTTTGTTTCCACTACTTAGCTTTGCCACCGCTGCGATATCGATGATATTCATCATCGGATTAGTAGGCGTTTCCACCCAGATCATTTTGGTTTTGTCTGTAATATGGTCAGTGATTCCCCCAGCATCTGACATGGAGACGAACTTGAATTTGATCCCATATCGTTCGTACACTTTGGTGAACAGACGGTAAGTTCCGCCATACAAGTCATTGGTGCTGATGATCTCATCACCTGGATTGAAAAGCTTGACCACCGCATCGATGGCTCCAAGACCAGAGGAAAAACAAATGCCATGCTTTCCATTTTCCAGCGCCGCCAAGTTATTTTGCAAAGCAGTACGGGTGGGATTGTGGGTGCGCGAATACTCGTAACCCTTATGGTCACCAGGTGACGTTTGCACGTAGGTGCTCGTCTGGTAAATCGGAGTCATAATTGCCCCTGTGGCTGGATCCGGTTCTATTCCGGCATGTATGGCTTTTGTTCCAAATTTCATTCGTAATTAGTTTAGATTTTTTTTGGCGTTTGAGAAAAAAACCTTTTGACATTTTCGGGGTGATTTTAGGCCATGCATGTTAAACTTGCAGACTTTCCCAGTGAAAAGCTATAGATGATAAATCAAATATGACAAAAATGGGCAGCATATTCAAAACAATCCGTAGCTACTTCGCCACTCATCCTGCCGGGATTTTTGCATGGCTTTGGGTTGTCGCAATGCCTATTCTGGGAAGTGTCATTTTTGCTGCTAATTATGATTTTCTGGAAGCTTATCCTCTCCACACACCCTTGGACTACCTTGCTTATTTAGTGATTGGAGCTCTGCTGATGGGCTTGGCACTACTTCCCACCACATTGATTGCCATAGCTTCAGGTTTTTACTATGGATGGGTTTCTTTGCCATTTTTGATTTTGGGTTATTCGCTGGCTTCTGTGTTGGGTTATTCTTTGGGAAAAATCACCAATATGGCTTTCACTGAACTACTGTTTAAGAAAAACCCAGGCTTTCGAAAGGCAGTAGAATCCAGAAAGGAAAAAGAAGGTTCGCTGGTATTCTTCGTAAGAATCTCCCCTGTTGTTCCTTTTGCCATTTCCAATTTTCTCTTTGCATCCATGAATATCAAGCTGTGGAAAGTACTGGCCTATGGTATTCCAGGTATGCTTACCCGCACGGTTATCGCCTTTTCAGCCGGTGTACTAGCGAGTTCTTTCCTTGCTGCCAAAGAATCTCTGAACAGTCCCTCGCAATGGACTATTGGAGCAGCTATGCTAATAATCGGTGTGGGAGGGATTTATAATTACTTGAGGAAAAAATGATTACTTGTCAATTGAGAATGTTCAATTCTCAATGGTCATTAAATTTTGCTAAGGCTGGAAATATCATTTTGGTTTTATTCCAAGTCAAGTATAATCTTTAAATTTTCTTTTACTTGCTCAATTAAATCCGATGGAAGATTTCCAATTTTTTTGATTAATCGCTTATTATCTATCGCCCTAATTTGGTCAATTAGTACATCACAGTCCTGATGAAGGGTTGCCATTCCACTTTTTAAGTGAACTCTCAAAATATCCACACCTTCGATAATATTTGTAGTGATTGGGCAAATCAGCGTTGAAGGATGAGGTATATTGTTCAACAAGTTTGTCTGTATTATCAAGATAGGTCTCGTTTTTCCAGGCTCTGTTCCGATTTGAGGATTTAAATCAGCGATCCACAACTCATACTGCTTAATCTGCATAGTCAATTGCTTCAAATTCTTTGAGAACGCTCATTGATTCATTTTTCACCATCTCAGATTCCTTTTTAAGCTTTTTCTCCAGAAGTTTACGTCTTTGAAATCGATTATAAAATTCAAGCGCTTCATTGATGTACCTATTTCGAGGCTTCTTGAGGTGAGCAAGAATTTTTTCAGTTTCTCCAAAAATGGAGTCGTCAATCTTTAGAGATACAGTTTTCATATTTTAAATATATATACTATAAAAGTATATACCAAAATGATGTTAAAAAAGAAAGAAGGATAAGGCTTGACGAATGCAAAACACAAAATCAGAGCTAATTTAGTGATTATAGGAGTTCGTGAAATGTACATTGAAACCAAACGAATAGTACCACAAGCCAAATAAAATCTTTAGACACCTCAACAAGCTCTGCATCCGGAGATATTTAATCTAGATGAGGGATCTGTCGAGGCCATTTGGGTAAATATTACCTAATTACCTACTGGCAAAGATGCTTATAATCATAATTTACAGTTACTGGCAGAAAAGAAAAAATAGCTTTGAACAAAGTTCAATCATCAATAATCAAGGAATAATAGCTGTTTTGAGACGTTACCTTTTGTTTAGCCAAGTGAATTACTCTTATTTCTTCGACACTTCTCACTACAGTACTTCACCTCTTCCCAGTTCTTTTCCCATTTTTTGCGCCAGGTAAATGGCCTTTTGCAAACCAAGCAAACCTTGGTGGGTAAGTCAGCCTTTTTCATTCGAAATCGGGAATTTCATCCTCTCGTACATAAGGAAAGGAATCCAGTTTATTTAAACTATAATAGGTGTTCAACCCCGAAATCCCAACGCCTGAATAGCCCTCCAAATTCAATTGCCCCAAGTCATTGATCGTATGATCGGGAATGACAATCATTTCCACCGAACCGATTACAAAAATGCATCCATTAGGCAAGGGAACGCTATCCATATGCTTCATCCCGATTTTGACTGCGCTGTCCCTTACAAATGGCGCATGAAATTCTCCGATATACTCTTTTTCCAGTTTCATCCGATCAAATTCAGATTCTCCCCTTTCCAATTTGGCTGAGGTATAATGCGCCTTTTTGATGAATGATTCTGACACATGGTTGATCGTGTAAAACCCCGTTTCCAAAATATTGGAATAGGTATCGCGTGGGATCTCTGACTGTGGACGCATGATAAAAGCGAGTTGAGCTGGACTAGAACCCAAATGTACCACGGATGAAAAAATGGCAACATTCTCCTTCTCGTTTAAGGATTTGGTACCTATCAGATTTGCTGGCTTGACTCCTGAAATCGAGTTGATCAGATTCAGTTTATACTTTTGCTCCAGACTTTCAATTTCCTCTTTTTGTAATTGCATTTGTTATTTATTGATGCTGTTTCTTTTGAGAATCCCCCTTATTCCGACTTAAAATCTATCTCCTTTTTACATTTTTTCCAGAAGGCAAAAAATGAAGGATAATAACCTTCCACGCTGCTCATCCACTCTCTTGACTCTTCTTGCCCTTGGTAATGGCTGTTCGTGGGATGCTCCTTGAAAATAAGATTTTTAGAATTGATTTGTTCTGCCAATTCTGAAAATTCACCTACAAAGATTTTTGTTCCTTCTATGTTTTTAGATAGATCGAGAGCGAAATCAAGACACTTTTGACTCACTGGATTCTCTTTAAAAAAGGACGGTTCCATCAAGAATACCCGTTGCACATCTTGCCCCTGATGCCAGTAGGGATCGATGTTGTAATAATTATAGATGAGTGTGGTTTTATGCTTCTCAAGAATTGGAACTTCCCGACTTGGTAGGATTGTCTCCAGTTCGAAAGGAATTGTTTCGAGCAGTTGACTTGGAACTTCCAGATTCTCAAATACCTCGTATTCCACATCCAAAAAGGTGTTTTGCTGGGTTCCTCTAAAATACTTATTGATGTTCCATTGATTGGCGTAGTATTTCTTGCTGGAAAAAGCCCCTGCTACCCACTGCCAACTTAAATGATTGCTCGCCAAATCTCCATCCAAGAGATGGAAATACAGCCACTTTGCTGGTTGAAGCCAATGAGAATTGGCAACATTGCAGCAAATCGAAGCAACATACATACGCATGTGATTATGCATATAGCCCGTCT
Organism: Algoriphagus antarcticus; assembly: GCF_002150685.1. Lineage (GTDB taxonomy): Bacteria > Bacteroidota > Bacteroidia > Cytophagales > Cyclobacteriaceae > Algoriphagus > Algoriphagus antarcticus. Next base: position 97,704 of record NZ_MSSW01000045.1, on the reverse strand, counting down.
CATATAGTTGTTTGATCGCCTGATCTACCTCTTCGATTCCAGTTTCAGCATTGACTATTGCTTCAGGAACTTGGTGATTTGATATGGGGCTTTGCTCTTGTTTTAAATCTTGCTTGATCCCCTCTCCTTTCGCTCTCCATACCTGCTGCCAATAGTCCCTCCAGGCTAATTCCTGAATGAGTTTTTCGGCTTGATACCACTTCAAATCCAGCGTTTTGATGTACTCAAATACTTGCTTGGTGGAAATCACTCCGCGTGAGATATAGGGGCTCAAACGAGTCACCGCTCCGTCTTTATGATTTCTGCTCGCAGCATAATTCACAGGATCAATGGATTGAATCCTCTTTTCTATAGATTCTAAATCCGTTGGAAAATGATTCATTAGCTGAATTTATTCAAAGAAATACTTCGTTGTCTGGTGCATTTGAAGCGCTCAATATCAGGATTTCTCTTTTTTAGATGCTTCTGACTCACTCCGCTATTCACGCGCTTTCGCCACATTTTGAAAGAACTTTCTTTGAGTTCCCTTCGCATCAGCTTGATCACGTCAGATTCACTGATACCAAACTGGATTTCTATTGCTTCGAATGGCGTTCTATCTTCCCAAGCCATTTCTATAATTCGATCTGTTTCTCGCTCAGTCATTAGTAGTGTTCTAATTGTTAACCTCATTTTCCGAAGAAAATAGGGCTTCATTATTTACTACGTTTAAAGCAAGCAGCCGTCAGAAATGTTTTGACAAAAGGAGATTTTCTTAACTAGCATCTTGATCCCAGCACTAGTATGTATTAGTGCCAAAAGAAACTTCCGATTGTAATAAAAGTGCATAGCGCCAGAGCCAAAAGACTCACAATTGTTAATAAGCGCTTTTCATTATTCAAGATGAATTTTACCCCAATGACTAAAAAAACCAGCTGGGCGAGCAGAAATGGAATTGTCAGTAGTTCCACAAAAACTCCAATAATAGCAAAGTTTATTTGAAAGTAGTTCACCAGCCAAAGTAGTATGAAATAGCCAAGAATTAAAAAATTGATACTTGTCAAGGTCTTGTCATTTATTCCTCCATTCATTAACTAGGCTTGTTTAAATTTATAGCTTGGCGGTATGCAAACTATCTAATATCTAGAGCTTTCTCTCTTTGAAGACTTTCTCCAGAGCTGTGTACTTAATCTTATTTCTTGCAGCGATAGGCAAGTAAACTAAAGGCAGAAAAGTAAGCAACCCAAACCCATTTTTAACCGAACTGTAAATCGCAATCCCAATCAGTACACCGAAGATAACAGCATCATAGATTCTAGCAGTCTTACTTTGCTTCACTTGAGCTCGCAACTCTTCGTCTGTCAATACTGCAAATTGATCTTGGTTCATTCATTTGATTTTTAGATTTAACAATACCCATATTACAAATTTCAATTGATAGAAAGCTAGGGTCAAGCGCTAAAAATGCCTTGGTAAAGCATTTTAGCGAGAGGCCAGGATACAGGGCTGGAAATCTACACCTAAAAACCTCAACGCCTAGACTGCGCTCAGTGGGGGAATTGACCGTCGGAAAATCTGCACGACCGCAAAAAAAGTAACCATTTTTATATATTCATCTTTATGGTAGATTAATGCATTGATAAATTTTTTGTCCAAAAAATCAAACAGCTACTCAACTCAAACCCAAATTCCCAAACCGATATGAAAAAATACACACTTGCTTTATCCCTCTGTTTATTGTTTTCACTAGTTGCTTTTGCACAAGACAGTAAGGTTTTTGACCAAATGACCTTGCAGAGCAAAATCCTCAATATGGAGCGCAAATATGCGATCTATTTACCACCCGGATACGAGACCTCGCAGCGTGCCTACCCTGTCTTGTATCTCCTTCATGGAGCCGGAGATGATCAGACAGGTTGGGTGCAGTTTGGAGAAGTCCAATATATCGCTGACAAAGCCATCTTAGAAGGAAAATCCACCGCTATGATCATCGTCATGCCGGATGCCAATACCAGTAAGCGGGGTTACTTCAATGATGTCTACAATGAATGGAGGTATGAAGATTTCTTTTTTGAGGAACTGATGCCTGAGGTAGAAAAAAAGTACCGAATCAAATCTGAGAAAAAGTATAGAGCAATAGCTGGCTTGTCCATGGGAGGCGGTGGTACATTTTTCTATGCCATGCACCGCCCTGACTTGTTTTCTTCCGCTTGCCCTTTAAGTGCAGCGTTGAGGAGTAGCACTTTTGAAGAATTCAAACAAGGACTTCCAACCAATAAAACCGAAGTGAAAAATACTGATTCCCTCCAAGGCTATTATGACCGGCATTCCGCACTAAGGCAAATCGAATTAAATGACTTGGCAGCGATGAAATCTGTAAAATGGTATTTTGATTGTGGCGATGATGATTTCCTTTACGAGGGAAATAGCATGGTACATATCGCAATGAAGAAAAAAGATATCCCCCATGAGTTCAGAATAAGGGATGGCGCTCATAATTGGACCTATTGGAGAACATCCCTTCCCGAAGTATTATCATTTGTATCAGATACCTTTCGTCAGAAATAGGCATTAGGTAGATTTAGAACTGTCCTTGTAGGAGTAGGAGTAATTCGTGTGGTTTTAGTCCGTGGGTGTAATCAATAGCTTGCTGGTAGGCTCAGAGGAGAGATTTCTCTCTCAAATGTACTTAATGTTCAACCCATTCAGGGTTGGGAATACAGATAATCCATTTTCCTTTTTTCCATGGGTTGCACCCATGGCTATTGATGGTTTGATCCTTTCAGGATCGTCTATATGAATAATAGTTGATTAGCTAATATAAGCAGTTAACCAATGACCACGAAGTGGTCAAACTATCAATAGCCCCGTATGAAATGCGGGGGTATATCAGTGCATAGAGTACAGGACAACTCTGGAAGAGTTGAACTTGTAGAAATTTTTCTTCCGAGCTTGACTTGGTAATCCCGATAGGTATCCAGATGTAACTTCGCCCTCTCCTTAATATCAATTTCAAATTGATAAGGATATGAAGGTGTAATTACAAATTACACCTAGCGCAACGCCTAGTCTACGCTCAATGGGGGCAGTAGCTAAAACAGAACAAACTCAACAATCCTCGCACTGTCGCCGGGAAGCCCCCTGTGTCCGTAGATATGTGACCAACCGTAATAAATTCCTTTATTGCGAAGCTCATTGCACAAAAAATCATGGTTTTTCCAGTTTTCACTCGTAATTATGGTGGAATGAATTCGATCGGTTGCGTCCCAGGTGAATTTATGGAAACGCACGCCATTAAAGCCAAAGCGCAGTAGGAAATCAGCCCACCTGGTTGATTCTTCGGGTTTCATAAATGGAAGGTGACCGGCAAGATTTGTTCCCCAAAATTTTACAGGAGTACCATCTTCAAAAATAAGTTGGTCGCCTTTCATTACCACAAAGCCATGCTTACCTGCAGGTTTATCGACCAATTGTCAAGGGCAATTTCAGAACTTCAACTTTCCCGCGTTGACCGAAATTCAAACCAATTTGTATCGTCTTGAGCAAACAAAAACACTGGAGACATTACTGAAAACAAGAAACTAAAAAGGCAGATTATATATTTCATAATGGATTTATGAAGCTTTATATATAATTTTTTCATATCGATTGTTGAAAAGATAAGAAAAAAAGTTAGCATGACTCAATATTGCAAAATCAGCTTGTTTAGGATTTGGAACTTCCCGGAAATTATGTTCAATTATTGTTACCCATTTTTAATGCGCGAATGCTTTTTTATCAATTAAAACCGGGAAGGTTGCTTTTTTAGCTTCTTTTGGATCAAAAGCTGTAATGTAAAGAACTTTACCCTTACGTGTATCATACAACTTCGCACCTGTAAACAATCCGGGTGACCAGGCATGAATAAATGTCCCATCAAAATAGCCATCGGAAGTGTTGCCAAAATTATGCGCATCCTTTTTATTTGTTGCATCGTACCATGGCATATATTGCAGCTGGTGAACAAAATAATTCATCAATTCATTATCTGGCAATAGTGCCCATTCTCCACTATTTCTTTCATTCCTGTCTTTATCTCCACATTGATCTGGCCTGGGTAAAACTTCCCATTCATTTTGACAATCGGTATCACGCCACCAAGTCAACTCAGGACCAAAATTAATAACCCGAAAGTGCTGAGCGACGAGTTCGCTCGCCCACTTGTAATGACCATTGTATTGAGAAATTGCCGTATAATAAACGATGCATTTTTCGGAAATTCCCTTATCAAGAATCCAAGCGGAAGCTAGCGTAGCAGCCTGACCGCCGATATTTACAATTACCGGTTGATTGGGGTTCTTAGCATACTGCTCATTAATAATGCTAACATATAGTTTTGCGCCCTCCGACAACTTGTTCTCGCCTTCTTTCTCTGAATTTGCTTCTGTTCCAATGGTCACTTTGGGAATCCGCGTTTTAGAAATTCCAGATCTTAATGCTCTACCGTACATCTCATAAAACTCTTTCTTCCATTCCGGATTATAAAAGCCCCAGCCATCTGTCAATACCGGCGTACAGATATAACCTTTTAGATTCATTTTCCCTAAGGAAGCCATTAGAAAGGCCCATTCATCATCCAGAACATCATCCACGATATCATTATCGTATATTACCGGATTTTTAACGGAATTTCCTTCTTTAACCGTCACGCCTTGTATATAAAGGCCTTTTGGATATCCCGGGCGGTCAAATCCCCAATCACCGATTTGTGGTGATGGTTTTTTTACCCAATCGGCTGTTTCGGGGTTCCATTGGGCATATAATTGAAACTTGAAAAGAACTAAAATTAATAATAATATAAGGTTTTTTTTCATTCCGCAAGCTTTAAGAACATTACAAGAATTCGAATCTATGAATACGATCTCGAAAAACATAAAATTGTTCTTAATTTGTAAATGAAGAATAAATTATACCTTATTGTTTTGGTTTGCCTGATAGGGGTAGAAGCTTTGTTTGCCCAATCAACAGTGCCGGGGAAAGTAACCACCTCATGGATTGGAAATACCTGGGGTGGCGATATCGGCGAAAGACATGCCATGAACTGGATCAATACATTCGCAGTAGATAAAGATGGAACGGTTTTTTGCAGTTCTTATTGGGAGGAAGGCGGGAAGGAATTTGGTATCTATAAGGACGGAAAAGATCTTGGAAGACTGGAAAATGGACATGGATCTGCAGATGGCGGTGCAATTGCGGTAAACGGAAATGCTGTTTGGGTTTCAGTTCATCAAAAAGCAATTCGAAAATATTCAAAATTAACAAAGGCACCAACTGGTTTGGAGTTTACAGTGGGACGGCAAGTTAACGGACTTGCTGCACAAGGTGAAAAGTTGTTTGTAGCCACTGATGGTAAAGACGAAATTGGCGTTTATGATACCGAAGGCAAATTGCATTCTAGTTTTAGCGCCCATCATCCGGGAAAATTAGCCGCCGATAAACGGGGAAACGTCTGGATGATAGAATGGCCATTCTCCAATAAGCTATATTGCTATAATCCTTCCGGTGCGAAAATCAAAGAAATAAATTTAGGTCAAAATGTAAAAGCTGCTGCTATCGGGTATTCAGAAGCGAAGGATTTGCTGGTTATTGCTAATTATGACATAAACAGTCAGCAAGTGTTTGTTTATGGAAATCTGGCGACAAATCCTGTTAGGAAAAGAACGCTCGGAGTAAAAGGGGGAATTTATTCAGGAACGCCGGGTCTCATTAAGCCTTTAAAGCTTAATCATCCATATAATGTTGGCATGGATGATCAGGGCATCATATATGTAGACGGATTTGGATTGTATCCGGATTACCATGCGGACGGTATGAACCGTTCTGATGGTTTTGGCTCACACCTAAAGGCATTTGATCAGTCGGATAAACTGAAATGGGAAATCATTTGCACCAGTTTTGTAGATATGGCCGCAATTGATCCCAGATCTGACGGCTCTACTGCCTACTCTAAACACGAACGTTTTGATCTTGATCTTTCCAAAACAGTAGCCGGAACGGAATGGACATACAAAGCATTTACAGTGGATAAGAAAAACTATCCCGAGGATTTGCGATGGAACAACAAAGGGCATCAAAGTACGGTCTGGATAAGATACATCAACGATAAAAAGATGCTTTATGTAGGCGATATGTATTGTACCGGTCTACGGATTTATCGATTTGAGGGAGAGATCGCTGTTCCGGCGGGATGGGTTGGCAGAGACAAGATCTGGATAGATAAAAACGGAAATGGGAAAGAGGAAAAGGAGGAGACAGAAAGCCACACCCATCATCCGCCCGATAGCTGGGCACTGTGGCCTGATGAAAACGGAAATATTTGGTCTGCAAAACAAGAAGGCCCTATTTACTTTTGGAAACTGAATGGTCTAAATCAATATGGAAATCCACATTACAAGCTGTCTGATGTACAAACTTTTGCCAGACCGGAAGAGTTTAGATCAGTTCAGCGGGTTAGATATGATAATAAAAATGACCGGATGTATATTGGCGGGTGGAAGAAAGGAACAAAATATGCAGACGAATGGTGGGGAATAATCGGAGATCAGATTATAGCCTACGATGGATGGCTTAAAGGTAACAAGAATAAAAAGTATGCGCTGGATTTGAAGTACGATATTAATTCAAAAATCCCGTTGGGCGAAGTCAGTTTTGCCTATGCAGGAGACTATTTATTTGTTGTAGGTTCCCGCACCCGTGCCCGAACATTAGTATACAATAACCTTGATGGCAGTTTCAAAGGCGAAATCTTGCCAGGTGAAGAAATTGGGGGAGTGGATAAAACAGGATGGATAGATGTAAGAGATGGCGTTGACGCCTACTTACGTAGTACCGGCGAGTACCTGATCCTCGTCGAAGAAGATTATATGGGAAAGGTAATCATGTATAGATGGAAGCCTTAAACTTGATTTACTAATCAAAAAATATTACTACATGAAAGAGCCTTTGTTGATTATTCCTGAAATTTTTCGCTTAAGTAAAATCTCAGCTCGTTTTAAAGTATTAGTCTTCCTTTTTTTTACGTTTACCTGCATAAATCATGCTGAAGCATCCGATATAGGTCCCCCCAGCATGGTGGAAAAATCACACCTAAACCCACCTCTATTCTACGCTCAGCGGGGGAAAATCACTCCTAGCTTAACGCTTCTACATTCAGAGAGGACTAGCTTTAGTTGAACTCGTCAGAAATCATCTGACCTTTCTATACATTAATTCAAATCAAGCACTTTCCATAACAATCGAATTAAAAATTCTACTTGATAGAAAGGTGTAATTATATCCGGCCATTGTACAGATTACACCTAACTCAACGAAAATTCTACGCTCAGCAGGTTTTCTAAAGATGCTTTTTCATGATATGTTCTTGGATTTGCTCATCAGATGGATTTACGATAAAATGTTTAGCCATACCAATATTTTGCTCAATGAGCTTGTCATGTATGCCTCGGTGTCTTTCCTTAATTAATAAATATATTCTTATGTATTGGCGAGAAATTAAAATAACATCTTTTGTTTTGATATCACTAATAAGATACCTATGGATAATAATGTTCCTTTTGTTATGTAGAAGATTAAGTTTTTTTTCGATTGCTTTTGTAATAATTCTATTCTCTGTTGCTCTCCTATAAATTATTCTTTCAGATAAAAATTTCTTTTGTCTTTTGGATTGAAACAAAAGTATAGGATCCACAACTCCTTTTCTTGTATCTAACTGTTGTTGCATTACTAATGAAAGGCGTAGAAGTCCATCAATTAAAGTCGCAGACAAGCAAACTTGCTCAGTAAATGATGTATTAGACTCTATCGCATTAGCTAATAAATTATGTGCTGCTCCAAAACCACTTAAAAAATTTGAAATCAAGAAATGTCTAGACTTTGCCATATTATTTTAAAATTTAAACGAATTACTACAAACATTTTGGCGTTGAGCGAAGAAGCAGTTTTAAACCATTTTTTCAATTGATAATTGGATGATATAGAAAGGTGTAGATACAATCTACACCTAGCGACCTCAACGCTTAAACTACGCTCAGCGGGGGCACCCCAACGCTTTACTACGCTCAGAGGAGGTGACCACAACCCCTTGACTACGCTCAGCGGGGACGTTTTACCAATCAAAAGGTCTCTCGTATCGAATATTCCTCTCAATAATTTTTTTTTCTATATCAATTAACACATATTGAAATATATCAACAAGTTTATAAAAATAATCTATTTCTATTGTTGTAAACTTAGTTTCATGTACAACAGTGTTTCGCCTATCTTGTAGGTTTTGAAGAAACATTATAATATCTGCTGAAAATTTAAGACCAACTAATTTATCAATTCTTTTTAAGCTCTTGTCAATTCTCCCAGTTACAATATATTTACAAGCCCTATTACAAATTGATTTCATTACATCCTTTGTAAATTCAGTTTTCAACAATATATCCAAATCAAATGATTTATTAATTTGAAATTCCAAATTGATTTGTTGAGTTCTTTTTAGAAGATTGCTATTATTATATAAAAAAAGATAAACACTCTCTTCCAGAATCTGTTCGAGAATGGAATATTGAAAAACTATCAAATTATTTAAATATTTGGTCCGAATATTTTCAAATTCTGTATGTAATTCCGAGGAGAATAACTGGCTTGTTTGATCATTTGCAGACATTATATCACCGCTTTCCAAATCAAATGATTTCACAGATTCATTTTTCTTTAAATGTAGATTAATAGATTCCTTATCTCCTAGGTATGATAATAAGTCATTTAGTCCATAAATTGAAGTAAAAATCTTTCCCCACCACAATCCAAAATCAAAATATTCAGTATCATTTGTCATAATATTAACTTAGATTTAAAGTGCCTAATTCATCTTTCCTTTCGTAATGGTTCGTAACGTTTCTTGAATTGGTGATTTGTCAGAGAAATAACAACTATCCTTCAATTTTGCATTTAATATCATTTGTAAGTCTGAAAGTAATGTAACCATTGAAACTGTGATCCTCCAAATGTTTCAATTGAAAATTTGATGGCATAGAAAGGTGTAATTACAAACTACACCGAGACTAAGTTTTTATTCTTGACTTATTACTTCAATTACGTTTCCGTTAAAATCAACTTTTGCTGAAACTGTATTAATTACTTTCCCTCCAAAAGCGTTTGTACCTCTGAATTTTGTTATAACGAAAATATTATCTCCGTCATCTCTAAATCTTGTTTCAATATGTTCATAGCTATCAGGGTCATTCATACTTTTCTTGATTAAATTAGTCAAACCTGTATGTGAACCATCCCAAGAGCTAAATTGACTTTCTACCTTGATTTGTCTTTCTGTCTTAGGTGTTCCGTCTGCATTCGTTTTACTTTCTTCGTCATCACTTCCAAATGCAATAAAAATAAAGAAGCAAACAGTTAAAATTGAGAAGAAATGCTTCACTAGACTTTTTGTTTTCATACGTTTTTAATTTTTATGGATTTTAATTTTGTTAAAAATTTGAATGGCAGAATTGTTGCTATGATAAGAAGTATTAAATCTATTTTGTCAAATGTGCCGGGAATTAACCCTGTTAGCTGTCCTACTTCTGAAAATATACCGATCATAGGCGCAAAAAAAATCCAAAAAACAGATTCTCTATTTATCTTATTTTCCCAAATTATTAATGTAATATAGGTGAAAGAAAATAACCACAATGCATCTGGGAGGCTAAATTTTATCCAATTGGGAATTGTTAAATTTTGTAATTGATAGTTTGAACGTAATAGTCCAATTTTGTCAGAAAGGCCTATTTCATTAAACCAACCAAACATAACAAGAGAGTCAGTTCTGTATGTAAGATAAATCAGTCCGCCTAATATAACTGGTATAATTCCTATGACTATTCGTTTAATCACTCGTTGTGTCGTTTTTTTTTAATCACAGCTATCGTTTTGGCGCTTAGCGAAGAAGCGGATTTCGAAGCACTAAACTGTCTGCCAGCACTGAACTTGATACGAAGCACAAAACCTCATTTAACCACTGAACCGCCAATTTTTTGTAGGTGCTGTTAGCGGTTCGTGCTTTTCTGTCCACGAAGTAGTGTCGGTCAATGTTTACTGTCATTTTACTCAGGGTTAAAAAAATAGTCCGCAGTTAATGATGTTGCCTCCCAAGGTATTTGTTCGTTCTTTGATTTAGTCATAACGTCTTTTCTAACATTTTGAAACATTGACATTACGGTTACTTTTTTACTCCCGATGTGTTCTAATAGAGAATGAGTATAAAGTCCATTAACACCGTCACCGTCTGAAGCTGTCTTGCCAGGAGAAGTTGAATAAGCGATTAAAGAACCACTCGGTGCACTCATAGTCGTCAAACCTCTTAAACTTATTCCACGTCCCCAACTTCTTTCAAATGGATTGTCACGGCAAGCATCAAGTATCACAATGTTTACTTGAGATTTGCTGTCCTCCATATATCCTAAAACACGACCTGCCTCTACGCAGTCATATTCAACCATTCGTTCAGTTTTCAAATTTGCATCAACGGGAATGAGATAATTCAGTCCTTTAACTTGAACTCCGTGTCCTGCGAAATAAAACAAGCCAATGTCATAACCCTTTAATTTGTCGCCAAAGTCATCAATTATTTTTTTGAGGTCTTTTTGATTTGGATTTAGAATTTTCAAAACGTCAAATCCTAAACTTTGAAGTTTTTTCTCAACTGAATTTGCATCGTTAAGTGGGTTTGCCAAAACGCCAGCAAAGTTGTAGTCAGAACAACCAATAACTAATGCAAGTTTTGTTACATTATGAGATTTGGCAGGAACAGCGACTGCTACTTGTATTTCCCTCGCTTCAAATTTAGGTCTACCCGCAATGTCACCTGCTTGATAAAGTTCGTAACTATTCTTTGACAGATTGTTGTTGTAAATTTCAAGAAGCGTTACAACTTGGTCTTGGTTGTCACGGACTGTCGGATGAATGGTTAAGCATAAAAATTCAAGAAATAATTTATCTTGGATATGCAGAAAATTAAACCTGCTGTCTGTAAAAACCCATTCGTCAGGCCAGTCATTATTTGCTACTGTGTGTTTCCAAATATCTTCGTCAGCCGTCTTGTAACGGTGGTCAGTTGATGCTAATTTTGAAAGGTCAAATAGTCGCCCTAAAAAATTTACTTGCTCCAGGTTACCATACCAAGAAATTCTCGTTACAATAAATCCGTCAAGAATATTTCGTCTGGTTGATAGTTCTATCTTGTTGTCCATTTTAATATTTGTCCTTTAAAAGCTCCAATGTTTTTTGGTTAGCACTGTCGTCATAGCATAACCGCTAACTCATTTATTGCTTAACCCTTCCTACCTCTACTTACCCAAATCAGTTAAGAATATATACCTTTATTAATCTCTATTTTTCAATATCACACCAGATTATTTCACTCCTTCGTCGTTCGCATTCGATAGCTATCAGATGACGACAATCACCTCAACAAATACATCTTCCCATAGCCCTTCTTAAATGCCTTGTCACCGGCAGTAGGTCTATGCTCCATAAATTGGCCGTTTTTGCGGACTAGGACTCGATAAATATACACACCATTTGCAAGTTGGTCGCCAAATTCATCCTTGCCGTCCCAAGCGTATTCAGTTAGGTTATTCCCTATTCGGATTGGCCCGAGTTCATTCTGCAAGATTTCCCGGACGACCTTGCCCGTGACGGTCATAATCTGAATCTTGATTTCATCGGGCACTTCCATTCCCGTCACTGTAAAGACGAAGCGTACAGAGGTGCTGAATGGATTCGGATAAGGATAGAAATTGGTGATCTGGGATTCATTGATCACTTCAAAAGTAATCTCATACGGCTCGGCAGAATCCTCATTGGCGATTCTCAGCGTGTAAATCCCATCTTCCAAGGGTCCTGCAAGCAGAGAAACCTTGAAGTCTTCATCTTCCGAAGCAGGAGTCCAAGTCAGGTTTGGATTGGAGAAACTTACCCGCTTGAAATCACAGCTTTCACAGTTTTGCTTGAGATACAGATCCAGCCCGACGGTATCTTTCTTATAAATCAGTGTTTGGTCATTCTTCAGCAAAGCCGTAACCAGCACATTTGGAGAGACGATATCGCCATCCATGATATAAATTCCGTCGAAATTCACATCCAGAAGCGCCGAGGAATTATCTCCCTCCACGATGAAATAAGCACCCATATCCACCTGATTGTTGCGATAGGTCTGCTCCCGCTGAATTCTAGGATTGGCAAAAATCTCCAATCTATTCTCCCCGCTTTTCCCGATGGAAATAAATTCTATGGTAAAGTCAAATGCCTCTCCAGCTTTCAGGACAGGGAATTTCTTGGTATACTCCTCCACTTTCTTACTCGTCAGATTGGTCATTTTCCAATCCACCTGAATAGAATCCAGGAAGTTATACTTGGAAATATTCTTGAATTGCAGTTCCAAAAGCCCCGGCTCGCCTTCCCGAAGATTGACTTGCTCCTTGGCGGATTTCTGGATCAACACTCCTTCAGGAACGCCTGTATAATTCACCTGCCACTTGTCCAACTGAGCCGGAGCAGTGGACTCCGGATCATTCATGCTGTAGCGCAGTTTCAGATAAGGGTAGGTCTCCGTGCTGATAAATGACAGATCCATTTCCTGATCATAGGTATTCCCAATCAGCAGATCCTCCTCGCCATTTTCCTTCACTCCAATGATATCAAAGTAGGTTTTCCCTTCCTCGTTGATCCAGTTTCTGGAATTAACATTTTGGAAGAAACGCTCCCAAGATGACGCTGGCCCAACTCTCGGAGTCAAAATAATCCCTGACGTCAGGTAACCTGAAAGCTCGGTATCGAATGAAAGCGTCTGCTGATTTGCCGGAACTTCCATTGTTCTGTCACCCACGATCTCAATCGCCTCACCCGGACGCATGCCTTTTCTACCGTAAAGAATATAAGGATCGCCCGTTTTCAAGGCTCTAAGCGTAGCTTCACTTGCTCCAAACTCTTTCAATTTCTCAATGGCAACATCCGGCCAAGCTTCAAACGTGACATTTCCTACAGAGAAAATAACCACGTAATCACCCGCTTTCACATTATTCACATAGTCCACCAGCATCCTCTGACCTGGCGTAGTAATCCAAGCATTCTGAATGCTCTGAATCATCTGTGGAACGCGACCACAAGCCCGAGCATCCAATATATCAAAGCCAGGAACAGGAATCGGCAAGTATGGCATCAGACTCTTTTGCTCAAAAGCTACCAAACCAAGCGAGCCATTTGGACACAAGCGGCTGTTGGCATTATTCACATTATCAATGATCTGGGGAATCTGATCAAGGTAAAACTGGGTATTCTTAAAGGATAGTGTATCCACGCCAGCACCCACGGTAAAGACTTCAATTTTCTCTTGGATATCTTTGTATTTCCAGCTTCTATCCGATTCATTGATCTCCAGATTTGTCAATTGATCTTCATCCAGCTGGTAAGTGGTGCGCTGCGTCCAGCCTTCTGGGCCAGATGGAATGTAAGAGAAACTGGAATTTGTCCAGGAATCCGTCTCACCGGGCTTGGCTTCCTGGAATTTTGACCTCCAATAGAAAGTCGTGCTATCTGAGAATGCTGTCAACGGTAAAGGCATTTCTGCCAAGCCACGCGTGGTGACACGAACTTCTTTGCGATAAGCAGAATTGAACCCAGCCGCAGTATCCACCTGAATGATGACGGTACGATCTTCTGTGGTTTTACCCGGAACCTGAGCTACCAATCTTGTGTCAGTTCCGTTGACAATCCCATAATCCAGCGGATATAGATTCAGCGTGCCACTGAGCGGAATAAACTTGGCGTAAGTGACTGCATTATTGGCAAAAGTCATTTCCGGTACTTCCATCTTGGAATTCACCTCAATCGTGAACGTGTTCTCGCCAGCAGAATTTCGGCCTGTGTTGGGTATGGTGAAAAAGAGTGAATCAATTCTGGCGATGTAGGGAATCTTCACCGGAGAAAAGGATTCAGTTGACCCATCAGGGAATCTTCTACTCACCTTGTATTCTATAGAATCTGTATCTACTCTTCCTATATTTCTCAAAACAAAACTCAATTTCAAACTATCAGAAAGCACCGAAACAGGTATTTCATCAAAACTATCAATTGACACTTCTTCCACTTTGATTGCGTAGTCGGCTTTGTCCGCAGGAAAAATTCTCAAACCTGGATCACCATAATTAATCATTTGCTCCATATGGGAATAGGAAAGTGGACTTGTGCCATAGCTGGTTACAAAAGCCTCCTCAGCTTCCCGCTTCACCTCACCCAGTGTGCGATAAATCAAGGTGCTGTCTGCAAAAGCCTTTCTATAAAACATATCGGAATAACGTCGGAGATACACGTCCACTCCTATTGCAGAATTAGCCAAAACTGAAACTGCTCCTTTATCTGGCGTGATCACCCAGTCTTCTCCTTGGGTATAGCCGTTTGCATAAGCACTTCCATAGTCGCAGCCATTGAAGAGCATGATGGGATATTTACCCTTATTCTGGTAATTCAAGGTAGGATCAGATGCAAAACCGATTTCTATATCGATGACAGTTGGTGCCCCATGTCCAAAAAACGTAACCATGGAGCGACCTTCATTCAAATCTCCCGTGATATCGATCACCTCAATGGTTGAGTTGGATCGTTTTCTATAGGTAGTCACATTTCCACCAAAATAAAGACCTTCAGCAATGGTCTTGAAGCCATTCATAAAATTGAAATACCTGTCCAATTCAAATTCTGACTCACCGCCACTGAGGTGAATCAACTCTTTTTGCCAAGAATCTGAAATCCCGACCGCATCCTTTTCTATCGCTTTGCTCAGATAATCCGCCAATTGCTGAGAATTTCTGGCGGGAATCCTTCCTACTGCCAGCGCGGGAACAAGTGGCTTGGAAGGGTCCAAATCCAGGGTGTAGATATTATCTGAAAAAGGAAATCCACCTGCAGGAATCAGATCTCGAAAGCTAAATGCAGCGGGGTTATTTCTGTAGAAATAAGTCACTCCACCCGAACGGGCAGTGGAATACATAGCCAAGGCTCTGCCAGCAAGAAGCATATGTGTAGGTTTGTGAACGGGGTAATACGCTCTCAAAAACTCATACATCGCAACAGGCGAATACTCACCATAAGCGAATTGATTGTACAAATCCTCCATTTTCACAGTCAGCGTATCAAAACCTCCACCCGCAGGAGAAGCTCTATGTTCTGCATAGGCTTTGAGTGGATTGTCAAATTGGGTAGTGGGTTGCTCTAGCACATGGTGACCTACCAAGATGTAATTAGCAGGCTGGCCTAGGTAATTTCTGAATTTCACTCGCTCAAGAGAGGTTGCTGAAATAATACTTCCCTCATTTTGCACCCAAACTTTACTGGAGTCATTTGCTACTGCGGACCTGAACGAGAGCGATTGACCACTTTTGGTGAGCTGTACTTTTTGAGGATTGTCAGGATCAGAAACCTCCAATGCAGAATAAGTACCTGAAAGCTGTGAGAGTTGGATTCGTTGATTTCCCGCAGGGGAAATAAAAAGCTCCGAAGCAAAATCTCCCAAACTCACATTATTCTGAAAAGTGATTTTGGCGAAAGCCACAGACATATTATCAACAGATGCTGATCCTGCGGATTCGAAAGAAATGACTATGCTTCCGTCGGAGTTGAAATCAGACATTGCCAAGTTGACCGATTGCTGGGGATACTCATATCCTGAGAAACTTACGGTAGCTAATAAGCGTTTGCTGGCTGCATTTGGTCCAGCATAAATCTTGGTGGCATGTGCTGTGGCTGATCTGCCTACGAGACCAAACTCCAATTTGGCAGCCCCACTTCCCATTGCTCCCAATTGATTAAAGGTGAGCTGCCGGGTATTTCCCTTCGTGATCACAGCCGACATCCAGCCTTGTCCCTGATCAAACTTGGACAATCTAAAATCAAAAGAGTACCCAATTCCAAGCGAGTACTGCTCACCCAAAGCCAGTAACTTCTCAGAAGAATAACTAGTCGCCACTGGCAAAGAAGTCTCAGGAGCTGATCTGAGATTCATTCGCTTTCCACTCTGCCCATTGGTGACGGTTAGGAAAAAAGCGGTCGTATCAGAAGTGGTATTAAAATAAGGATTGGGAAGCTGATCAAATTCCGTGTAAAGCAATTTATCCAGCGTAGCATCATTCCTCTTTCCGAAGAAATCTATGTAATCGTCTGTATCAAACTTCCCGTCATTTTCGCCCTCAATGTGTATAGCAACTTCTTTTCCACGATGGTAAAGTCTGATATTCCTAGGATCTAAACTGTTTAAATTGATTCCTGAGCTAGTTAGAGTAGCTGCCGGAACGCGATGAATCCCGTCAGCGGCAGTAGGGATTTTATAATACGTCTGGTCGTAATTGTACCAAATAGGCTCTTGTGCCTCAGCAAGTGCGGAGAGCATGATAAATGCCAGAAAAACGAAAAGTATTCTTTTTATCATTTGTCTGTCCAACCTTTAAATTTCCTGAAATCAGGATCCAATTTCTCCAAACTCACTTTTACACTAAAAACATGGGAATAGGGCGTTTCGGATACATTCCCGATATCGGAAAGTGCATAATCGATTTGGAATCGCTCGCTTAAAAATACGCCAATACCCATACTAGGCTGCATATTCAAGCTTTCTTTTCCTTGAAAATCCTTGATGAATTGAAAGTTTCCAATGCCCGCACGTAAGAAAGCGATATTTTGAAATCCTGCCTCCAATCCGAACCTGGGATCTATGCTCAACAAAGGAGTGCTTATCACGGTATTTCTTTCCCCATCAAAAGTCATATCCAAATCCAAGGTTGTCAGTAAACTAAACTGTTTTCCGATCTGCCAAGTGTAACTAGCGCTAGAAATCGCACGAGGTAAAGTCAACTCCACGGAATTCACAGGAATCTCATTATCGGTCTGCGAATAGATCTCCCGAACCAGCTCGGCATTATGTGACCAGGCATTGAACGTAGTCGTGATATCACGCACCATCAATCCGAGTGTGAGTTTATCTTTTACGTAGATCCCGCCCACATCCAAGCCAAAGCCCCAAGCTTGGGCAAACTTGCCAACGTTTCTGTGGATGACTTTGACGTTCATTCCTACTTTGAATTTGTCCGAAAGATCTCTCGCATAGCTGAGAAGCATGGCATAATCTGCTGCATTGAAAAACTGAATGTTATTGTAATTCAAAGCACCATTGGCATCGTAGAGAAATCTCGTGTCGGGAATATCATCCACACCAAATCGAATCAGGGAAATGGCTACCTGGCTTTGGTTTTTAATAGGTGCAGAAAACCCCAAGTAATCGTATTGAGCGACCCCTGCAAAATACTCGGAGTGCATCAGGCTGAATTCGTACTTATATTGAACTCCCATCAATGCCGCCGGATTCCAGTAGGCCGCGGTCACATCACGCACGGCGGATACCTGCGCTCCGCCCATTCCCAAAGCTCTTGCTCCTACTCCTATACTTAGAAATTCATTGGAATATTTGGGAGACAGATCCTGGGAAAACAGCTTAGAATGACCAGCCCAAAATGACAGTAGTAGTACGCAGAAAAAAAATTGACCCCTAAATCTATATTTCACCCTCCAAAATAAACCATTTTCTTAATGGTATTTTAATTCCAACTAAAATTCCTGAAAATCAATAATTCACCTGTCCGTGTCCGTACATAAATATGTTCAGAAATTTAACATTTTACTGAAAGTCTAACGATCCCATTTTTCCAGAATGAATTTTTCACGTAATCTAAAAATAACAGCAATCATCCATTCAAGAGAAATGAGCAACTTTTTTACTTTATCTTTCTATACATACTACCTGTTTATCACAAGGAAATAGGTTATACAAGGTAGCTTGGAAAAGATTGGTATAATTTTTCTTTATCAAGAAGGGACGGGAATAAGAATTTCCGAAACACTGACACATAATCACCTAAATAATGAATGTCGCCAACACACAGATTCAAATGCGCAAGGGACTCTTAGAGTTTTGCGTGTTGCATATTATCTCCCGAGGCGAGGTTTATACTTCAGATCTGATAGAAGAGCTGACCCAGGCTCAAATGATTGTAGTAGAAGGCACGCTGTATCCACTTCTCAATCGCCTGAAGTCAGCCTCATTGGTCGAATATCGCTGGGTAGAGTCTGAATTGGGCCCTCCGAGAAAATACTACTCCATCACGGAAGAAGGAAAAACCTTTCTGGGCACACTTTCAAGCACCTGGGATTCACTAGTCAATTCCACCCTTCTCATCACCTCAAAGAATTGATCATGAAATCGAGCATGTTACAGGCAACAGACGGAGGGAAAATTATCCGTTATGCGAGATTCCATCCCGATATATCAGGACAGGTAGTGGCCTTTCAAAGAAAATTATAACACATGAAATCGAGCATGACACTAAGTATCTCACAGTGCGGCAACTCTCTATCAAGCGAGATTCCATCTGACCATAAAAAATCAATGACAAACAGATGAAAAAGACTATAAGTATAAACATCAGTGGGATACTTTTCCACATCGAAGAAGACGGTTACGAAACGCTCCGAAAATACCTGGATGCGATCAACCACCACTTTTCTTCTTATAAAGACAATCATGAGATCATATCTGATATTGAAAATCGGATAGCTGAGATATTCCTGAGCAATCTGAAAAACAATAAGCAGGTAATCACGGCTGAGAACGTAGATAAGCTCATTGAGAAAATGGGGACTATTGCAGATTTTGCTTCCATAGATGATGAAAAAACTGACTTAGATCAGGATGTAGAAAACACTGGATATGATCAGGATTTCTACAAGTATGTGACACCGCCTGATGCAGAAAAAAGGGGTTACAAAAAGCTGGTACGCCTTGAAAACCGAAAAATTCTGGGTGGTGTATGCGCGGGTGTATCGCATTACTTCTCCATAGATCCACTTTGGACAAGGCTCATTGCTATTCTTCTGCTGTTCAGTGGCAATCTGCGCTTCAACTTTGGATTGTTGGATATCTGGCCAATGGATAACTTCAGACTGAACCTTAGTTTTGGGATCTTTGCAGCAATAGCCTACATCGTACTGTGGATTATTTTGCCTGTTTCCTATGAAATAGAAGAAGATAAAAACATCAAAAAACTCTATCGAAACCCTGATGACAAGGTAATCGGTGGCGTGGCCAGTGGATTGGCTGCGTACTTTGGTGTGGAAGTGATTTACACCCGATTGGCTTTAGCGTTTTTGATTCTAGCTGGCGGTTCAGGCTTTCTTATTTACCTGATCTTGTGGATTATCACCCCGGTAGCAAGTTCTATCACCGAGCGTATCCGTATGAAAGGTGGAGAAATCACCTTGGACAATATTGATTCTACGCTTAAGGAAAATATCAACCCTATTCCCAAAGCCCCTGAGTCTAAAACAAGACAAATTCTCCTGACTCCCTTTAGGGTGATTGGTCAGGTAATCGAAGCTATCGGAAGTGCTTTGGGGCCGTTGGGAATGTTCTTCCTGAATGTGATAAGAGTACTCTTCGGTTTGTTTGTATTCTTCATCGGTTTGGGACTGACCATCGCTCCGATCTTTAGTTTGGCAGTGTACATGGGAGTATTTACCAATGATGACTATAGAGTCTTGATGGACAATTTCCCGGTAGAGCTATTCTCAAACCTTGTCCCAATCTGGCTTGTAATTGGAGCTTCATTCCTGCTGATCATCCCCGGCATCATCATCATTCTACTAGGTCTCAGCGTATTGATGCAAAAGAACCTAATAGGAGCCAGATTCGGCTTCGTTGCACTGGGATTATGGCTGCTTTGTGTAGGGATCTGCGCATTCCAAATTCCACTGATAGTAGCACAGTTCAAAGAAGAAAACTGGCATAAAATAGAGAATACAGTACCGGTGAGCGAAGGGATCATGATCTTGAGATTGAATCCTATCAGCGAAGAATCAACCTTCAATACTGTGAATCTGAAGCTTAATGGCACATCTGACAGTCTGGTGACACTTCGGGAGGATTTCTTCTCCAGAGGAAAGACTAAAGAAGAAGCAATGAACAATGCCAAAATGATAGGCTACAACTATACTGTTTTGGATTCTATGATCACCTTTGACGAGGGCTACGATATCTCAAATCTGAATACGTTCCGTGATCAAAAGCTGAACCTGTTCCTTGAGATTCCTTATGAAAAGCCGTTTATCATGGAACGATCACTTCTCGAAATCCTCAGAAATACCATTTATAGAAACGGGTTCCGATCAAGTGATATTTCTCAAAATACAGTTTGGGCATTCAACCAGCAAGGTTTGGTATGTCTGACATGTAAAGAAGATGTTGAGTTAGATGAAGATTCTGAGGGAGTAAATTTTGAAGTAGAAGAACCCGATACAGGAGACTATAACCGAGAGCAACTCGATAGTATCAGCAGAGCAAAATTTAATCAAACTAAAAATCCAGAAGACAGCGCTGTAGTAATTGACTAAGCTAAGAGGCATCCAACCGGGTGCCTTTTTTTTAGCTTAAAACCGCGGTGTACACAGAGTTTTGCACAGAGGGCGCTATTTTATCTTTGAATTATAAAAGATTTGAACGCCCTAAATATCTTAGCCCCGCTCGTATTCTAAAGTAAAAACAAGGGAGCAAAATACAATGTGCCAGCATGATTCAAACAGTACCGATCGTGCCGTTGGCACTCTGGTAATTACCATTTGGCTTTGATACCCCGAATTTCGCTGCGATGTATTCGGGGCTGCTATGAGTTTTGCCGTTGGCAAAAGGTCAACGCATGAACGTTCATGTTATCACGTGATTTTTGTTTGTTCTGGAATCATAGATGCCACCGATTTTCCTTATTGTGTAATTATCAATATTCGAACCCTTGCCAACGGCACGGCCTGTAAAAGCCCAGAATGCAATTCTGGGTTATATGGATGTTTGATAAATTTATAAAGTGCCAACGGCACGATCAGTATTACCTAACTAGGGTTCATATTTATTACCGATCGTGCCGTTGGCACTCTGGTAATTTCCATTTGGCTTTGATACCCCGAATTTCGCTTCGCTGTATTCGGGGCTGTTATGGTTTTTGCCGTTGGCAAAAGGTCAACGCATGAACGTCCATGTTATCATGTGATTTTCGTTTGTTCTGGAATCATAGA
Source organism: Algoriphagus antarcticus (assembly GCF_002150685.1). Classification (GTDB taxonomy): domain Bacteria; phylum Bacteroidota; class Bacteroidia; order Cytophagales; family Cyclobacteriaceae; genus Algoriphagus; species Algoriphagus antarcticus. Next base: position 76,539 of record NZ_MSSW01000045.1, on the reverse strand, counting down.
TGCTACCGATTTTCCTTATTGGGTAATTATTAATATTCGAAACCTTGCCAACGGCAGGGCCTGTAAAAGCCCAGAATGCAATTCTGGGTTATATGGATGATTGTTATACTTATAGAGTGCCAACGGCACGATCAGTATTACCTAACTAGGGTTCAAATTTATCACCGATCGTGCCGTTGGCACTCTGGTAATTTTCATTTGGCTTTGATACCCCGAATTTCGCTTCGCTGTATTCGGGGCTGATAAGGGTTTTGCCGTTGGCAAAAGGTCAAGGCAATAACAGCCATGTTATCACGTGATTTTTGTTTGTTCTGGATTCATAGATGCCACCGATTTTCCTTATTGGGTAATTATCAATATTCGAACCCTTGCCAACGGCAAGGCCTGTAAAAGCCCAGAATGCAATTCTGGGTTATATGGATGTTTGATATATTTATAGAGTGCCAACGGCACGATCAGTATTACCTAAATAGGGTTCAAATTTATTACCGATCGTGCCGTTGGCACTCTGGTAATTTCCATTTGGCTTTGATACCCCGAATTTCGCTTCGCTGTATTCGGGGCTGTTACAGGTTTTGCCGTTGGCAAAAGGTCAAGGCAATAACAGCCATGTTATCATGTGATTTTTGTTTGTTCTGGATTCATAGATGCCACCGATTTTCCTTATTGGGTAATTATCAATATTCGAACCCTTGCCAACGGCAAGGCCTGTAAAAGCCCAGAATGCAATTCTGGGTTGTAGGGATGTTTGATATATTAATAGAGTGCCAACGGCACGATCAGTAATCAATTATGCGGAATTTCGAACAATCCTTAATTTATCTCTGCGGCAAATACTTTGCGACTTTGTGGTAAAAAGTTTCATACCATCGCGTTTTGAAAAATCCCTATTCATGAACGTTTTGTATATTCTAGCCTAAACCCAAAAGAAAATGGATGTAAGCGTAAAATTTTTAGGAGCAGCGGGAACAGTGACCGGTTCACGATATTTATTGGATCTGGGAGATTTTGAATTCCTGGTGGACTGCGGACTCTTTCAAGGAAGAAAAGAACTGCGACGCAGGAACTGGGACAAATTCCCCATGCCTATTAAAGACATGGAGGCGATCGTGCTTACTCACGCACACATGGATCATATTGGTTACTTACCAAAGCTGGTCAAAGATGGCTTTACCGGGCCGATCTATTGCACAACTGTCACTGCAGAGCTTGCGAAAATTCTACTTTTAGACTCTGGAAAACTACAGGAAGAGGAAGCAGAATACGCAAGAAAAAAGGGCTACTCCAGGCATGAAAATCCAGAGCCACTTTATACGGTGGAAGACGCAGAGGCTGTTTTTCCGCTTTTTGTTCCTCAGGATTTCAAAAAACCTTTTTCCATTCACCCATCCGTAGAAGTCACCTATTATTATGCCGGCCATATTCTGGGAGCTGCTATTACCAAAATTGTAATCAAAGGAGACACACAAACGAAAAAGCTTGTTTTCTCGGGTGATTTAGGTAGATATCATGACCCTATTCTGTTCCCTCCTACTTTGATACCAGACGCTGATGTGATTTGGATTGAGTCCACTTACGGTGATCGTATTTCCACTACAGTGAAGCCTGAGGACGAACTTGCCAAAGCTATCACTGATGTATTTGACAGGGATGGCTTGGTGATTATCCCTGCATTTGCAGTAGGTCGTACCCAGCTGGTGATGTACTATTTGTATCAATTGATGAAAAAGAGAAAAATCCCAACTGTGCCTATTTACTTGGATTCACCGATGGCTATTAATGTATCCAATTTGTACAAGCAATTTCACCAAGACCACCAACTGGCGGCAGTCTTGGAAGGCCAGGACCAACATCCATTTCAGCATTCGCAATTACATTACTTCCAAAAGCAAGAGCAATCGCGCACGCTCAATGACCTCAAGGGGAAGGCTATTATCATCTCTGCCAGCGGCATGGCAACAGGAGGACGTGTGATGCATCATTTATTTCACCACCTGCCAAATGAAAAGAATGGAGTTGTTTTCGTAGGCTTTCAGGCTGAAGGTACTCGAGGAAGGAGGCTTGTAGATGGTGAACCTATGGTGAGGATTTACGGTCAGGAAGTACCCGTAAAGGCTAAAATCTACAGCGTAGAAGGTCTTTCAGCACATGCTGATCAAAATGAATTAATGGAATGGGCTGAGGGATTCAATGAAAAGCCAAAACTCGCATTTGTCGTTCACGGCGAAGAAAAGAGTGCCGATGTGCTTGCAAGAAAACTTAAAGATGAGTTAGGCTGGAATACTATCATCCCAAATTATTTGGAATCATTTATGCTATTTGAAGGAATTTGATAATCAAGGGGTATTTATCCTAAACTCAATCTTTCAGACCAAAACCACATGAACCAACTAGTCAAATTACTCTTCGCTTCTGCATTTACTTTGATGCTTTTCCAATGCGCCCCCTATCAGCCAGAAGGTCAAGGTGTGGTGGGTCAAGTCACTTGGCTGGAAGGTAATCATATGACTATGATAGCAGAGGAGGGAAAGAAAAACAAGAACACCACTATCGGCGAACCAGTAAAAAGAACAGTGCGAGTCTATCCGTTAATGAAAATCTCTGATGTGACCTTGGAAGATGGACTATTCAAATCTGTAGCAGCAAAACCACTCAAAGAAATTGAAACTGATGAAAACGGCCAATATACAGTTACCCTAAATCCTGGTAGATATTCTCTGCTCACAGTAGAGGAAGGCGGTCTTTTCGCCAGTATTTTTGATGGCGATGGAAATATTCAGCCCGTCACTGTGAAAGAAGGTGAGTGGACATTGCTTAATATCGCGGTGAATTATAAAGCGGCTTATTGAAAGATTATTCTTAGAATCCATCTGCTAGTACTATAAAAGAAATGTGACAGATCAATTTGATCAAAATAATGATCCTGAAAGGATAAAACCATGAATAGCCATGGGTGCAACCCATGTAAAAGTAAAAGTGTGTATCTGTATAAAACCCTGAAAGGGTTGAACCAATTTTTTCGACAGCTTCGCCGTCTTGAAATGAAGCTTTTACTCTTGGTTGTTTCTAAAGAAATTGACAGATTTCAGAAACATTATTAATTCTAAGAATGCAACATGAGGTCTCTGAATGACATTAAATTTGATCATAAGGAGACCTTTTATTTTTAATCCTTAATTTCGACACAATATAAAACGATAAAAAACGTGGCTTTTCAAACCCTACTAAAACGCTTGTTTTAAACCGATAACAGAAATATCAAAATTCGAAGAGCTCAAACAACAAATATTATTAACTTTTTTTCACTAACCCACGCAACCATTTTTTCAAAACGGGCATCTACCTAATTGAAAGCTAATTCAAATGTTCAGCAGAGTCAATTTTTCAAACGAATCAGGATTATTACAAGGATGCCTCAATGGCGACCGGATGGCGCAGCGCCACTTGTATGATCAGTATTCAGGAAAATTCTTGGCCATCTGCATCCGATACTTAAAAGACCGGGAACATGCCGAAGATGTGATGATCGAAGGATTTATGAAAATCTTCGAAAAACTACCCCAGTTTCAGTCAAAGGGAAGTTTCGAAGGCTGGATGAAAAGAATCATCGTCACTCAAGCTCTCATGACGCTGAGAAGTCACCGTCATCTGATGATGGAGATCAATATGGAAAATGATGCTGAGTATCAGGATCACAACTACGAACTCAATCACATGGAAACTGAAGATTTGATGCGAATGGTAGAAAGCCTCCCGGTAGGATATCGGACAGTTTTCAACCTCTTCGCAATCGAAGGTTACTCACACCAGGAAATTGGAGATCTCTTGGGAATCAGCGAAAGCACTTCGAAATCCCAGCTCAATCGGGCACGGAATACTTTGAAGGAAAAAATTGCCAGTCAAACACCAAAAGAAAGGAGAATCAATGGCTAAGGAAAAAAATAATCTGGATCAGTTTTTCAAAGAAAAACTAGAAAACCATACCGAAAAACCAAGCGCACTTGCTTGGGACAGACTAGAGTCTCAGCTACCTGAAAAATCAAAATCCTATAAAGGAATTTGGTGGGCAGCAGCTGCTTCCCTGACTATCCTATTTACTGTTGGCTACTTGGTGTTGAGAGAAGGAGATGTAGCTGTGGAAAAGCCTCTTCTATCCGAAAACAAAACCGAAGAAATAATAGAAAGTGCGACTCAAACTGAAATCACTGCATCTCAGGAAATCGAAGAGAAGCAAGCAGAAATTGAAAATCAGCAGGCTGCCGAGGAATTGAAAGCTAAACCAACTACGACAAAACCTAACCCAAAGCCAGTTGATTCCTCTTCCAAAACTCAGAAATCTCAACCAAAGATTCCTCAAAACCTGATTGCTATTTCAGAGTCAAAAGAGGAAACAGATCCAGTAAAAGAGGCGAAAGTAGAGATGCCAAAAATCATGTTGGAAACCCCGGAAATCCTACAAAGCGAACTTCGCCAAGTGGAATTGGAAAAGGCTGTATCAGAAGTAAGTGAGCCTGCGGAGGCGGAACCAGCCTATAGATTAAAAATTTACTCTAACGGCCTGACAGAAGAACCAAAAGATAAAAACCTATTGGCAGAGATTGGCAAAACTGTCAATGAAGTGGAAGGATTACTTGGCAAAGTAGATCAGGGATTTGCAGACCTGCAGGATGCAAAAAATAATCTCTTCGCCAGCATCACCACCCGCAAGTCAAAATCTGAGGAATAAAACTTCCTAACCCTCATTAATCAAAACTTAAAATTAAACCGAGCATAATCCAAGCGTCACACGGATAGATGATTATCCGTAATCCGAGATTCCATCCCGATATATCGGGACAGGAAGTGGCCTTTGCAATAAAATTATACACACATGAAAAAATACCTTCTATTATTTTGTTTGATGGCAATCGTGCAAATAGGATTTGCCGGAACTATGCCATCAAGAGACCACAAAGTCGCCAGTGACAGCATAGTGGTAGAATTCGGAAAATCCGGAAGAATCGTAATCATCGTGGATAGCAAAGAAGACTTTGAAAAGCTAAAACTGATGAATATCAATCAGATCATCCGAGAGCTTGATCTGGAGGAAAATGAAGACAGCGGAGAGACCACCATTGTCGAAATCAAGAAAAAAGATGGCACTTCCAAGCAAGTGGTGAAGGTGACAGAAGATGGAGCCGAAACTGAAGTCTATATCGGAGGAATGCGCCTTCTAGTAGATGAAACAGGAGAAAATACCAAAGTTCGCTTCGAACCAGGCTTGAGAAGAAAAAGTGATCCTCCATTCAGAACTTATTTCAATCTTGATCTGGGTGTGAATAATTACTTGGAAAACGGGAAATTCCCTACGTCTGATAAACCCTATGCTGTAAAAGGCTGGGGAAGCTGGAATGTGGGACTCAATTGGATGGCTGCACAGCGAATTTCCAAAGGATTCTATTGGGACTTTGGCTTAGGCTTTCAGTTCTACAACTTCAAGTTTGAAAATCGAGACTTCCAAGCCGTGAGAGGCGATGGATCGATTGATTTCATACCGAGAACTGATGTAGATGGATTCAAGAGTAAAATTTCTGCTTCCTATATCACAGCAATGACCATGTTGGAGCTGGACTTTGGGAAAATGAATGACAACGGACAGAGAGGAGTGAGAATTGCCGCTGGGCCATATGCCGGGTACAGACTTGGTGGTCAATCCAAATATGTTTATCGCGAATTAGATGGCTCTGGTCGTCGCAAAGACAAGCAAGACACTGGTCTTTACCTCCAAAATTTCAGATACGGTATCCGGGGAGAACTTGGAATCGGAAGGGTCAAATTCTTCACCACCTATGACTTGAATGAATTATTTCAGGAAGGCAGAGGTCCAGAACTTAACCCTATCACAATCGGGATTGTATTTTAAACAATTAGGCTGAAAAGGCCTACACTCTTAAAACTTTTAATAATGAAAACGACACTACTACCCCTTGTATTCTTTGTCCTAAGCCTAAGCCAAGCTTTCGCTCAGAACGAACCTGATACTGTGATTTACACTAAAACTAAAGTCATTCAGGTTTTTGGAAATACTTGGTCATATAAGCAAAAAGAGGATGGGAAATGGATTCTCGACGTCCAAGAAAGTGATGAGGTAAAGATAAATGATATTCATCAGAGACGTCGATTCACTGCAGGACTGGTCACCGAACTAGGGATCAATCAAGTGACTCCTACTGACCGAATGCCAACCGTGAAGCCTTGGGGATCTTGGTACTACGCCATCAATGTGCTGGGTACAACAAAAATTGCCAAAAATTTTCACCTGTATTCTTCTATCGGTGTAAACTGGTACAATTTCAAACTGGAAGATAGAAGCCTGATAGCCGTAAAAAATCCCGATGGAATCGACTGGGAAGAATATATGGGTCCCGGCACGGGAACAAAGTCTAAAATATCCGCTTCCTACCTCAACTTCACCTTAGTGCCTACCCTACTTACCACTAACCAAAAACTCCGCTTTGGACTGGGTGGATATGCAGGAGTCAGGATTGGTGGCCGAGGCAAATATGTTTACGACGATGAAAATGGTAAAAAGCAAAAGCAGTTTGAAAAGTCTAATATGTACGTGGAAAACTTTCGCTATGGAGCCCGTGCAGAGATCGGCGTAAGTGATGTCACGCTATTCTTCAACTATGATTTAAACAACCTTTTCCAAGAAAATTTAGGTCCGGAAGTTCAAGCGCTGAGTTTCGGAGTCACTATCAGATAAAAACCACAACTATGAAATCGAGCATAACGCAGGCGGCACTCGCAGTGGTGATTATCCGTAATGCAAGATTCCATCCCGATATATCCGGACAGGTGTAACCCTTAAAAAACAATTAAAAACACATGAAAACATTCTTTAAATTATCAAGTTTGGCTTTGGCCATGATGCTGATCTCAGTTGTCAGCTTTGCACAAAAAGTATTGGTAGATGCCAATAAAAACTATTCTAATATCAAGGCAGTCGAAGTAAGCGGCGGCTGGCTGGATGTATCCTATACGGGTGGTTCTGATTCTGATGTGAAAGTGGAAGCTTTCCTTGAGTCGACTGATGAAAATCAGGATATCATCTTTGTAACTATCGGCGACGTACTAAAAATATCTCATGAGCAAAGTTCGAGAAACTCATCCTGGGGAAATACCAGAAGCAAAGGTTACATCAAAATCACTGGCCCAATGAATATAGATCTGGATATGAAAAACTCATCTGGCACTCTTACAGTGGACAAAGTAGTTGGAGATAAAACCAACTTAAGAGTTTCATCAGGCAAGATCACTGCTACTAATATCTCAGGCGACTTGGCTATCAAAGCAAGTTCAGGCTCTCTTACTATAGATAAAGTATCTGGAGATGTCGAAGCGGGAGTCACTTCGGGCAATGCTGACATTAGCAACGTGGGCGGCAGCGTAGATTACCAATCTACCAGTGGATCATTGACAGCAGATCGGGTGAAAGGTGAGCTAAGTGTTGCTCTTACCTCTGGAAATGCGAAGTTGAGTAACATCGGTTCATTAGGATCCATGAAATTCACTTCTGGAAATATACGTGCTACTAATGCCGGCTTGAGCGGAAACACCAATTTCAACGGTACCTCTGGGAATTTCAAAATCCAGACTCCATCTAATTTGAAAGACTATAATTTCTCGTTGAAAGCATCTTCAGGAAATCTGAGAGTTGGCGGGATCAACACGGGTAAAAACTTAGAAATTGATAATGATGCAACAGATTGGGTGAAAGGATCCATTTCATCTGGAAACATTACAATTGAGAATTAATTAGCTATAATTATGTAATTCGATTATCCGCTTGATGCCAGTAGCGAAAACTTCTTTGCTCAATTGGCTGGAAGACCGAAGACTGAAGACCGAAATAGCCTAAATCTTAGAATGAGGCTTATTCTAAGATTTAGGCTATTTTAATTCCAGAAAATCGGATATACATATTGTCCAAAAATGCCAATCCACATGGGTTGGCTTTTTACATACTTTTTTCAGCCAGAAATAACCACGGAAGCTATTGCAAAGGAAAATATACGCCAGGCTGAAACTCAGCCTTCCACAGGGCATGAAGTCGAAGCCTTCTATTTGCAGACCATCTTCACCTCATTTGGTTCTAGTTTCTTCGGATTAAAACTTAAGCCAATAGTTTCTATACTGAAGTCTGTCACTTATTTATTAAAACTGATCTAAGTGATTGACTGATGACTATTTACCACATTTTACCTCTTACCGTAAATCTGCTGATTTTTCACTTTCAGCCTAATAAATAAGAGTTTCTAAAGCCTTCGTCGGTTGGGATGCAAGTAAATGTACCCCACAAGCTGATCATACCGTGAGCCTAAATTCCGGAAATAAACCAGCACCTCGTATTCATTCTCAGTTTCAAAATAACTTCCTTCAAAAGACTGAGGCTCGAATTCTTCCTCCACCAAATGGGCGTATTTATAATCATACCAACCTTGTTTCAATAAAAGCGATGAAGTGTAAACTCCCATTTTTGGATCCCATTCCATCTTTGCTTCCGGAGCCTTTCCCCAATTAGTTAAAGAACCAAACAAATACACAGGATTGGAGCTTTGCTCTATTGCCAATCTAAAAGTCATCAGCATATATTCACTTTCCACATCAGGATCTGCACCCGGTCTATCCTTAGTTTCAATCAGGTATTGCCCATTCAGATCCAAGTATTGCGAGTATGCCGTTTCAGGTCTTGGCTTATCAATAATCCCATCAGCAAAAATCGCATCTGTCTCTACTCGAATATCTGCTACATTCACGCCATTTGCTCTGATGAATCGCAAGTCAACAAAACGAAATTCATTGCCCGCATCGAAGGTATTTCCGCCGTCAAATGATTCATACCGGAGTATCTTCGAACTTACGTTCATAAACGTAGGCTTAGTTAAATACTTTGCATTGTCCCAGCGTTGATTTTGACGCATAACTATTTTGATCTGCCCCTCAGGATTGGTCACCTCACCTGCTGAATAATTAACTACCACATTTATTTGTTGGGAATTTCTCCGATCTGCAGTCTGAGTAGGAGGAACTATCGATGCTCCAACTGTAAAAATCTCCTCATAAACCATAAATCGCTTGGTCAGAATCACATCTGATTCATCTCGCTGGCTATACACTTTTAGAAGGTAATTTCCAGATTTGGTAACTCTCGGCAGTTCAAAGCGATAATGAATGTAGGGGATCCGTGTATTGATAGAATATCCATAATCCTGAATATTAAACTCATTGAAAGTAGGCAAGTAATCATTGTACTTGAGTTGAGATTTTTGCCAATCAGCATCACAGTGAATCAGCTTAGCGGAATATAATTGTGGATCAAAAGCCAGATCGTCAAACAACAGCACTAACGGTTTACCTGATCGCAGTGAGATTACAGGAGCATCTAAGGAAGCATCGAAAGTGTTTCCTGCAGGGAATAAGCGCACAGACTGTATATGATCTTTGTACACTTTATCTTCCAGTTGCTGCGCAAAAACCTGGAAAATAGCGGTGCTACTCAGCAAAAAACTAATTAAAATGAATTTGGTCTTCATTCTGAAAAATAGGCAAAATGAAGACCAAATCTAAAATTTTCTAGGAAAGTACCTCTTGTAGATTTGAAATTTTGTCTACCAAATCTTCCCATTGCTCATTTGAGTCCATAAGCTTGGCTTGAAGTCCCTGATAGTTTTCCTGAATTTCCTGAGCTTCTTCTTCACGCGAATACAATTCCGGATCGGCCATTTTCCGCTCCAAACCCAACTTCTTCTCTTCCAGCTTCTCCACTTCCTTCTCTACCCGCTCCAGCTCTTCTTCGAGTTTACGCAGATCCTTTTTTGCCTGCTGCACTTCAGGATTATTCACCTGAACTTTAGGTTTTTGCTGCTCTTTTTTCTCTGCTTTTGTAGCCGTCACCACAGGAGCTACTGCTACCTGATTCTCTCGCCAAGCCTCATATTCCGCATAGGTTCCAAGGTATTCTTTGATCTCATGATTCTCGATATACCAGATTTTATTGGCCACACCTCGGATGAAATGTCTATCGTGAGATACCGTCACAAATGTCCCTTCATATTGCTGAAGTGCCTGGATCAAAATATTAACCGACTGGAAATCCAGGTGGTTAGTAGGCTCATCGAGAAGCAGAAAGTTAGATTCTGAGATCAACGTTTTTGCCAAAGCAACCCTGGATTTCTCCCCTCCAGACAGCACTTTGATCTTTTTGAAAACTTCCTCATTAGTAAATAAGAAGCATCCTAATACCCCTCGAAGCTCCATCTCAGATTTTGCACTGCCGGCCTGAGCCATTTCTTGAATGATCTCATTGTCAAGTGTCAAAGCTTCCAGCTGATGCTGCGCAAAGAATGATTTGTTGACGTTATAGCCTTCCGTTCTTCCCGATATATGTTTTTCTGAACCATCGATGATTCTGAGCAAAGTAGATTTACCTTTTCCATTTGCTCCAATCAAAGCAATTTTGTCACCTCTTTCGATCCGGGCTGTGGTATTTTTCAAGATGACATTATCTCCATAAGCCTTAGAGATGTTGTCAAGGGTGATCACATCACGGCCAGACTGCTTTGTGAATTTGAATTTGAAATTCACAGACACCTCATCACTTACCACCTCGTGTACGCGATCTAATCTGTCCAACGCTTTGATCCTAGACTGAACCTGATTAGACTTGGTAGCTTTTGCACGAAATCGCTCGATGAATTTCTCTGTCTGTTTGATCATCTGCTGCTGATTCTCAAAAGCATTCTGCTGGATCTCCATCCGCTCTACCTTCTCTTCCTTGTAAAAAGAATAATTACCAGAATAAAGTGTCAGCGTATTACTGGCTACCTCCACGGTACTGCTAATGCAATTATCCAAAAAAGTCTGATCGTGAGAAACGACGATAACCGCTCCATCGTAGTTTTTCATGTAGTTCTCTACCCATTCGATAGAAGGAAGATCCAAGTGGTTGGTAGGCTCATCGAGCATCAGAAGTGAAGGCTTTTCAAGTAATAGCTTGGCGAGCATTACGCGCATTCTCCATCCTCCGGAAAAAGTACGAAGTGGTTTTTCCAAATCTGCGGATTTGAAACCAATTCCTTCCAGTACTTCTTCGGCTTTTGCTTTGATGGTATAGCCTTCATTTGCTTCAAATCTTTCCTGAAGAAATGCCAGTCTATTGATAATCTCCTCAGAATAATCAGTCTCCATCTTTTTCAATACTTCATCGATCTCATCCTGAAGTGCCAAAGTTTCCTTGAAAGCCGCCAAGGCCACATTCAAAATACTGTCGTCAGACTGAAAAGAAAGTAAATCCTGATTCAAAAATCCAATCGTACAATCCTTTGCCTTTTGGACTTCTCCAGAACTAGGCTGAAAGTCACCATTGATAATTTTCAATAAGGTGGACTTACCAGTACCGTTTTGACCTACAAGGCCAATCTTGTCTTTAGGCTTGATGTGTAAATTGGCGTTTTCATAAAGTGGACGCCCTCCGATGAAGTAAGAAAGGTTGCTAATTGATAACATTGCGCAAAATTAACCATTAACCCGTTCATAACCTTTTCAATCCCAAACATTCTGAATGTTTCTTAACTTACTATCCAAATGAAACTTCCAATTATGAACTATCTATCCAAAATCTCAGTCGCGCTAGGAATAGGAATCACATTAGTCACTTTCGGTTGCCAGCAAAACCAAAAAGCTGAAGCTCAAAGCGTTAAAACTCAAAATAGCGCTAACAAACAAAATATCAGCGGTGCTACCTCGGAAGTAAAACTCGACAAAATCAAGCTCCCTCCTAATTTCAAAATTGATGTGTGGGCGGCAGATATTCCCAATGCCCGAGAGATGGCAATTTCAGAAGATGGGATTGTTTTCGTAGGAAATCGTCAGGAAAATAAAGTATATGCGGTCATTGATGAAGATGGTGACGGAAAAGCTGACACCAAGTTTACGCTAGCCGATGACCTCCACATGCCAAATGGCGTTGCTTACAAAGACGGGGATCTTTATGTGGGTGAAGTAAGTAGGATCATCAGATTCAAAGACATTAAAAACAATCTGAACAATCCTAAATATGAGGTTGTCTATGACGGTTATCCTACAGAAACGCATCATGGCTGGAAATTCATAGCCTTTGGGCCTGATGGAAAGTTGTATGTACCAGTTGGGGCTCCTTGTAATATATGCGAGCCTGAGAAAGAGATTTTTGCTTCCATCACAAGATTGGATGTGGACTCACCAAACCCAACTCCAGAAATCTATGCAAAAGGGGTTAGAAACTCGGTAGGCTTCGATTGGGATCCTAAGACTGGCGATATGTGGTTTACAGACAATGGTCGAGATATGATGGGTGACGATGTGCCAAATTGTGAATTGAATCATATCACAGAAGCTGGTCAGCATTTCGGCTATCCATATTGGCATGAAGGAACGGTAAAAGATCCTGAGTTTGGCGATAAAGGTGGTCCTGCAAGTGATTATGTCGCTCCTGCTGCAAAACTGGGAGCGCACGTAGCCCCATTGGGAATGAGATTCTATGAAGGAAACATGTTCCCTACTGAATACAAAAATCAAGTGATCATTGCCAAGCATGGTTCATGGAACAGAAGCAAGAAATCTGGCTATGTACTAACATCGCTTAAAGTAGATGGCTCTAGTGCAACGGACGAAAAAGAATTCGCAACGGGATGGCTGGATGAGGAAGCACAAGAAGCTTGGGGTCGTCCTGTAGATGTGCAGGAATTGAAAGATGGAAGTCTATTGATTTCCGATGATATGGCTGGAGTGATCTATCGGGTGACTTATTCAGCAAAATAATTCATCAAAAAAGGGAAGCGTTTTGCTTCCCTTTTTTAATCTACTAACAAATCCACTTGAATATTATAAGCTTGATTCAGCTTTTTGTTGTGCTTTAAACCTAGCTTCCTCTTTCGATTCATTATTTCAGAAACTCTGCTAGGTGGACCTAATTCAGGAACGAGATCATTTTGCTTATGAATTTTCTCGGCTATATAGAAACTCAATACATCAAAAGTATCTAATTGGAAAATTTCGATTTTGTAAAATCATTCATTTAAGAGACAATATCTTGCTAAAGTTTATAGGATCGAAAATTCAAAGACACATTGAATTCTGGTTTACTTCGGTCTTCGGTCTTCCAACCCATTGATTTTCTACTGGCAAGTTTCCGTATAATCACCTAGAATAATATAGCAATCACACAAACTTAGGAGTAAAACCAATTCCTATTTAAACTCTACTTCTTTTAATTCATCTGCAAACTCTTTAAGATTCTTCTCAATTTTCTCTACTGTTTTTTTTCCAGGCTTTCTGTGACCCGTTGCATAGTGACTTAATTGCCCTTGATTTACGCCTGTGATCCTTTCTAAGCCTGATAGACTTAATATTTTGCTATAATAACTTAGAAATGAAGCTAAGTCATAAACAAAATCAAATTCACTTTCTGTAAAACTCTTATTTATTTTATTATAATATTGTTTCATCTCTATATAAGAATTTTTAAAGTCTTCTATAGCTTCATTAGAAGTATTACCTTCACCAATGATTCCATAGGGAAGAGAATTGTTCTCAATATATGCACCATAAGTGCCATCATCTCCTCTTTCGATATTTACTTTAGTTATCATATATTTTACGATTGAGATATTACGATTACTTATTTATATATATACAGACTACAAAGTAAGGCATTCAATTGACTCCCGCATCCTTCATAATTGATTTCAAGGTTCCTTTTTTTACTTCTTCACCCTTATGATGTGACAGCTGAAACTCCTTGCCAGTAATAGGACTGTACCACACTGGATGCTTTTTCCCGTCATACACCAAGTAGCATCCTTGCTTTTTTAATTTTCTTTCCAGTTCGGAGTACTTCATAGGCATTTGTTGCTATGTATCTCATGGTGTAATGATACGAAAATTAATATCAATTATTTTTCTTTTTTGATTTTTTAATTGACAAAAACTTAAAATTTCCATGGATTTAATCTATAGTTTTCCCGATTTTTCCAAACACTAAACTTTTACTCAAAATGATTTAAATATCGAAAATGCATTTAAGCTCAACTCAGCTTTGACTTTCCTCGGTTTGGAGTATTTGGGAGCTTTGGCAGGAAGGAAATGGAATCACTTCAACCAATCCGGCTTTGTCGTCACCACTTCCGCTTGGAGTTGATTAAGTAGATTGTACAATCCAAAATATGTTCTGTTTACATACAGGCCATGTCTGGAACCTCGAGCCTGTCTGGACTTTTTGAACATCTTATCATTGGAAATCCGATCTCCCAATTCGAAAATTCGCTGAAAGAAACTATCATCCGAGAAGTCAAATGTATCCACATGGAAAGGCTTGCCTAGCAAGGAAATCATTTCCCTAAAAACCGATTTGAAGTACTCTTGCTCGGTTGGTGTATCCTTGTCAGAGATAAATTCCAAGTCAAAGAAAATCTGATCAAGCTCATCATTTTTGATTTGAAGATCCTTTCTGATCAGTGCGAAATAGCCTTCATAAAAATCTTCTGGAATCACTTTCACACAACCAAAATCAATAATCCCCAACTGATCATTCTCCTGAATGATAAAATTTCCTGGATGCGGATCGGCATGAACTGTCTTCAGATTATGCACCTGATGATGGTAAAAATCCCAAAGTGCCTGTCCGATCTGATTTCTGGATTCCTGACTAGGACTGGTTTCAAGCCATTCTTTCATATGAACGCCCTCAATCCAATCCATCGTAATGATTCGATCAGCACTTAGCTCGTCGTAGTAAGCAGGGAATTTAAGGTTAGCTATATGGCTGCATTCTTCTGAGATCTCTCTAGATCGTCTCACCTCCAACACATAATCAGTTTCCTCCAGAAGCTTCTCCTCCACTTCTTCCATGTAGTGATCCAACTCCCGCTCGTTCATATTCAATAGGCGTAAAGCAAAAGGACGAACGAGCTTCAAATCCGAGCTGACAGAATCAGCTATGCCTGGATATTGAATCTTTACCGCGAGAGTTTTATCTCCTAGCGTGGCCTTATGGACCTGTCCGATAGAAGCAGCATTTACTGCAGATCTAGTGAATGTATCGAAGATTTGATCTGGAGTCTTACCGAAATATTTCTGGAAGGTCTTTAGCACCAAAGGGTAAGACAATGGCGGTGCAGAATACTGCGCCATGGTGAATTTGTCCTGATAGGCTCTTGGCAAAAGATTCTTGTCCATGGACATCATCTGAGCCACTTTGAGCGCAGAGCCTTTTAGCTGACTAAGTGAAGAGTAAATATCTGTTGCATTATTCTGGTGTAGCTCCTCTTTATCCATTCCTGGATTCACCATCTTTTTAGCGTAATGCTTCACGTAATTCCCTCCTACTTTTGCTCCTGTAGAGATGAACTTTGCGGCACGCTGAACTTTAGAAACAGGTATAGCCTGCTGCTCATTTAAGTGATCTATCATAGCTTATTTGGACTGATACATGAATTTTGCGAAGTCTAGAAATGAATCTAGCGCACTTTTTCCCATTAGGTCAAAACCCAGATTCACTGATTTTTCAATCGCAGCATCTGTCTTTTCAAATCTCGGCGATCTATCATCCAGCCAATACCTGAATACGAATCCTACCTGAACCCATAGTGCTTCATCGTATCGATCAGAAATAATAGGACGAGTCGCGATTTCCTCTGTCTCTTTACCTTCGAGAATTATTTCATTGGCAAATGCCTTAAACTTCTCTTTAAACTCCGCAGATTCCTTTGGCAGGGTGAGGAATGATTTTGATTTGATTTCATATAGACTCAGCAGATAAGATCTATTCTTTTTCAGTTCTTCTATCCAAGTAAATAGAAAGCTCAAAAATTTCTCTCGTGCAGAATACTCCTGAAAAACGCCTTGGGCTTCTATTTGAGCTAGGGTTTCTTCAAAAATTTCAACCAATATAGCTGATTTGATGGATTCAAAAGAGGTAAAGTAGGTATAGAAATCCTCCTCTTTCATTTTCAAATCCTTGGCAAATTTGAAGACAGATTTGGGTAAATCGCCATGCTCAAGCACATGATTTTTGAAGCCATCCAAAATATGCTTCCTGTAATCTTTCTTGGTAGTTTTCTTAACAGTGGTAGTTTCCATAACTTCTCATTTATTCAGTTGCTTAACAGCTAAGAGAGCAAACAGGTTTAGAAATACACAAAAAACATTCGTTAATTATGGGCTTTGCATACAGGAATGAAAATTCTATTCCGCTCTTTCAAAGCTCAAGTATCAATATTCTCTATAATTCCAGCCCTAATGAGCTAGGCTTTTTTTTATCGGACTTTCAGCCCTAATGAACTAAGTGATTTTCTAACTAGCTGCAGTCCCTCTTTAAACAGCTGTGCTTAAAAATGACCTGACCTAAAATCCCCATACCCCTGTGTAATTTGAAGTCCTCAAAAATAAACCTGATATCAAGGGGTAGTTTGTGTCGTCAATCTCAAAACTTCATCTAAAAGGCCTAAAGAAAATTGTAGCCTCTGCGAAATAATCCGTGTACACAACTGTTTATTTTTCCATAAAAAAACCGAAGTAATCAGCTCCGGTTTAGAAATATATTTATGGTAAGAATTAGCCTGTTACTTTCTCAATGACTAAGTTATGATTGGTATAGATACAGATATCGGCAGCGATATTAAGACTTTCCCTCACCATTTCTTCTGCTGTCATATGAGGCGCAAACTGCTTCATCGCTCGTGCTGCCGACTGTGCATACATACTACCAGATCCGATAGTTGCGATTCCCATATCAGGTTCGATCACATCACCATTCCCAGATATTATCAAGATATCATCCATATCAGCTACGATCATCATAGCTTCAAGCTTGGAAAGCATACGATCCGTTCTCCATTCTTTAGCTAATTCTACGGCTGAGCGCTTCATATTATTGCCAAAAGCGCCGAGTTTCTCTTCGAATTTATCTAAAAGTGTAAAGGCATCTGCAGTAGAACCTGCAAAACCAGTGACGATCTTGCCGCCCTGCAACACTCTCAATTTTTTAACGCTGCTCTTTGCTATGGTATTTCCTAAAGTCGCCTGGCCATCTGCTCCTATAATTACTTCTCCATTATGTCTGATCGCGACTACGGTTGTTGATTTTATTTTTGTCATGTGACTCGTATTCTCGTGTTGTTAATTAGTTGTTTGTTTTTGGTGAAAGAGTTTCTCCAATAACTGAGAATCACTTTACTAGCCAAAAGCGTACAAAAAGCAAAAAGTCCTGAAATCAGGACTTTTTGGCAGTTGATAATATTTCTAAACCAGTATTCTGACTGGATCTTCGAGTAAACTTTTCAGAGTAATCAAGAATGCAGATCCTACAGATCCATCTACTACTCTATGATCGCAAGACAAAGTCACCTTCATCAGGTTACCTATTTTCATCTCACCATCTTTCACGATTACAGTTTCCTTGATACCTCCTATTGCTAGGATACATGCATCTGGTGGGTTGATGATCGCAGTGAATTCATCGACTCCGAACATCCCCAAGTTAGAGATGGTGAAGGTATTTCCTTCCCAGTCCTTTGGCTGAAGTTCTTTTGTTTTTGCTTTTCCACCTAGACTTTTAGCCTGAGTAGAAATCTGAGAAAGTGAAAGGCTATCAGCAAATCTGATCACCGGAACCAAAAGTCCCTCATCCACTGCTACTGCCATACCGATATGGATATGGTCATTGTATCTGATTTTGTCGCCTAGCCAGCTTGAGTTTACTTTAGGATGCTGACGCAAAGCTGCTGCTGTAGCCTTAATCACCATATCGTTAAAAGAAATCTTCACCGGAGAGATTTCATTCATGCTTTTTCTAGCTTCGATCGCTTTGTCCATGTTGATCTCCATGGTCACATAGAAGTGTGGCGCGCCAAATTTACTTTCTGCAAGTCTCTTAGCTATCGCTTTTCTCATCTGAGAAACTTTCTCCTCTTTGAAGCTCTCCACTCCAACTGCTGGAGCTGCTGTACCAACGGCTGCACCACCTTGAGGAGCAGCGGCTGGAACAAAGTTCTCTACGTCTCTCTTGATCACTCGTCCACCGTCACCAGAACCACTTACCGTACGGATATCTATTCCTTTATCTTCAGCCATTTTCTTAGCCAAAGGAGATGCTTTCATTCTCTCTCCATCAGCGGTAGCCGCCGGAGCACTACTTTGCTGAGGAGCATCTGTAGTCTTAGGAGCTTCTTCTTTTTTAGCTTCTTCAGCTGGCTCAGGTTTAGATTCATCAGGTTTTTCGGAAGACTCAGATTTCTGGGCTTTCAAAAGCGTCTCAAAATCTGCTCCTTTTTCACCAATCACAGCGATCACTCCATCTACAGCTACACTGTCGCCAGCTTCCACTCCGATGTAAAGCAAGATACCGTCGTCATAAGACTCAAGTTCCATTGTCGCTTTATCAGTTTCCACTTCTGCGATAATTTCTCCCGCTTTCACATCATCCCCCACTTTCTTCAACCAAGATGCAATCGTTCCCTCTTGCATGGTATCAGACATTTTGGGCATAGTGATCACTGTAGCATTGATGTTTGACACATCAATCTTCTCCGCTGCACCTTTAGACTTTTCAGAATCAGCTTTTTTGTCTTCTCCTTTTGGAGCCTCTTCTTTATCCTCTTTCGCCGGAGCTTCTTCTGTATCTTCTTTTGCTGGAGCTTCTTCTTTGCTATCTGACTTTGGAGCATCGGCACCATCAAGTAGGTGCTGGTAATCCTCACCTTTCTCTCCGATCACCGCTATTACCCCGTTCACAGGTACAGCATCTTTTTCTTTTACTCCAATATATAACAGCACACCTTCATCGTAGGATTCAAGCTCCATGGTTGCTTTGTCGGTCTCTACTTCAGCCAGGATATCACCTGGTTTCACTGAATCTCCAACTTTTTTCAACCATGCAGCGATCACACCTTCTTCCATGGTGTCGCTCATTTTAGGCATTCTTATTATTTCGGCCATAGGTTATTCCGTGCTAATTCGTTTTTAAAGTGTCCAAAAATAGTTTTTATAATGGCTTTAATCAAATTTAAAACTAGTAATTTCCCCAAGCATTTCAGCCTACAAACCATATCTCTCTGATATGCCTTTATTAGAAAACAGCAATTACACCAGACCCAAGTGGCTGTTTAACGGACACTTAGAGACAATTTACCCTTCACTTTTTCGAAAAGTTTCGGTTCCTAGCCCCATCAAAGAAAGAATATCCACAACGGATGGAGACTTTCTAGATCTGGATTGGTATCGGCAAAACAAATCAAAATTAGTCATTATCAGTCATGGACTTGAAGGTAACAGCACCAGAGCTTACATGCTAGGAATGGTAAATGCTTTTCTGAAACAGGACTATGATGTGCTCACTTGGAACTTTCGGAGCTGCAGTGATGAGATGAATAAGCAGGTGATCTTCTATCATTCGGGCGCTACTTATGATTTGGATCTGGTGGTGAATCACGCATACGATAACTATGAAGAAATAAATCTGGTAGGCTTTAGCTTAGGAGGAAATCTGACTTTAAAATACCTTGGGGAAAAAGGAGATGGGAATTCAAAACTTCATCGAGGCGTAGGAATATCTGTCCCATTGCACTTGGGGAGTTCTTCCCAAAAAATTTCTGAAACAGAAAACACCTTGTATTCCAAGCGTTTTTTGCGAAGCCTAAAAGAGAAAGTAATAGAAAAATCTGGCGCACATCCGGGTCAAATCCCCGTGGAAACGCTAAGAAACATTAAAACTTTGGCTGATTTTGATGATTTTTTTACCGGCCCACTGCATGGCTTTGCAGATGCAAAGGAATACTATGAAGTGAATTCCTCCTTATACTTTCTAGATCAGATCAAAGTCCCCACACTGGTCCTGAACGCACTGAATGACCCTTTTCTCAGTGAGCAATGCTTTCCTAAAACCCTGGCTAAATCTCTTGATAAAGTCTATTTAGAATTCCCAAAACATGGCGGTCACGTAGGGTTTTCTCCTGAAAACTCATCAAAATCATATTATTCGGAGCAAAGAGCAGTTGAATTTATAAGCGCTGTTATCTAACTTCCTGCCAATTACAGCGATATAAATTATGTGTGGACGATATTCCCTTAGCAAAAGTAAAGAAGAACTTGAAGAGAGATTTCAGGCTGAAATGCTCACCGATCTGAAACCGAGATACAATATCGCTCCCACCCAACTTGTGCCTGTGGTCACCTCGCAAAGTCCCAAAGGCTTTTCTTTCTTCTATTGGGGCATTACGCCTGAATTCGGGAAAAACAGACCTGTCGCCCAAAAACTTATCAACGCAAAAGCTGAAACCGTAAACGAGAAGATATCATTCAAAACTGCTTTCAGACAAAGGCGTTGCATCATCCCAGCGGATGGGTTTTATGAATGGAAGCGGCTTGGCAAAAAGACTTCCGTCCCTTACAGATTTACTCTGCGTGACGAAGAACTGTTTTCTTTTGCCGGAATCTGGGAAGAATACGAATCTGTAAACGGGGAGACTCAGCATACTTTTTTAATACTTACCACCACGCCCAATTCGGTAGTTTCCGAGATTCATGATAGAATGCCTGTAATTCTAGCTCGGGATGCAGAAAAAAAATGGCTCGACAATTACACTGAGGAAGAAGACCTTTTGAACTTGCTCAAACCTTATGCTGCTGATTCGATGTTGGGTTTTACTGTTTCCCCTTTAGTCAATTCCGTACAAAATGACAGCCCAGCCATTATTCGCAAGACATCTCCCATGGATCAACATGGGAATTATACACTCTTCGGTTAATTCTACCGCTGATCTTTCACCTTTTTGCTTGCTTAAATTGATCTAGCGATATTGGCAGTCAATTACATGATAACCCAAATTGACATGAAAAAATCCAGAATTCTAGGAGTTGGTCACTATGTCCCAGAGCGAATCGTGACTAATCGTGAGCTCTCTGAGATGATGAACACTAATAATGAGTGGATCGTCGAGAGAACTGGGATAGAGTCTAGACATTGGTTTACACCGGGACTAGACACGGTGACGAATATGTCTAAAAAAGCGGCTGAAATGGCTATGGAAAGAGCTGGCGTGAAGGCTTCCGAAATTGACTTCATTGTTTTCGCGACTAGCACACCCGATTATTTCATTCCGGGAAATGGTGTTTTGCTCCAGCGAGAATTTGGAATGGGCACTATTGCCGCATTAGATGTTCGGAATGCATGTTCTGGATTCATCTACGCGATATCAATAGCAGATCAGTTTATCAAAACTGGTATGTATAAAAAAATACTCGTGGTCGGTGCCGAGATTCAATCTTCAGCTTTGGACAAAAGCGACGAAGGGCGCTCTAGTTCTGTGATTTTTGCAGATGGTGCAGGTGCCGCAGTACTAAGTGCAGTAGAATCAGATCAGCCAGGGATTCTATCTACTCACCTTCATTCACAAGGTGAGTATGCAGAAGAATTGTATTGCAAAGATCCTGGAAGTAGCCGTGAGGTGAGAATTTCTCCTGAACTGATCGAGTCAGGTAGTTTCTTTTTGAAAATGAATGGAAATGCAGTTTTCAAGCATGCCATAGTGCGATTCAAGGAAGTGATCAAAGAAGCACTTGACGCAAACCACCTGGATCAATCCGCCATAGATTTACTTGTTCCGCATCAAGCTAATCTTCGGATCAGCCAATACATCCAGAAAGAATTAGGCCTTCCAGAAGAAAAGGTATTTAATAATATAATGACCATGGGAAACACTACAGCTGCTACGATTCCGATTGCACTAAGTGAAGCTTGGGAACAAGGAAAAATTAAAGAGGGAGATTTGATTTGCCTTGCTGCATTCGGCTCAGGATTCACTTGGGGTTCTGCTTTACTTCACTGGTAAATGAAAGAAAATCCCAACGATTTAGATCATGAACTTTGGCTTGACCAGGATATAATTCCGCGTCAGAATAGACTCAAAGCTAAATTTTGGGAGATTTTGGCAGAGGTAGCGAATTCAGTAGATTCTGAAATGCTAATAAAAATTCACGCTGAGAGTCGTGGAACTAAACTTTCGAAAGGGAATGATCTTTTGGGATATCCCTACCAAGTTTTGGATCTGATCCGGGATTTTGATGTTAATGATGGCTTGAATATCCGCGTATTAAACTGGTTTGGGCATGGGCTCTTTATCTTTATTCTGTTGGGTAAAAATCATCCCAACGCACCTTTTCAAAAATTGAATGAAAATAGTTGGTTATTTGACCATTCTCCCACGCCTTGGGAGTATCCAGAAATACTTCTCAATAATGCTTCTACAAAAACGCCCACAGCCGAGTTGCTCGAAGAATCAACATACTATCAA
Source organism: Algoriphagus antarcticus (assembly GCF_002150685.1). Classification (GTDB taxonomy): domain Bacteria; phylum Bacteroidota; class Bacteroidia; order Cytophagales; family Cyclobacteriaceae; genus Algoriphagus; species Algoriphagus antarcticus. Next base: position 54,172 of record NZ_MSSW01000045.1, on the reverse strand, counting down.
TGGCATAAACTCGTTCCTGTCTCTGGAAATATACTAGCTATTAAGGCAGAGGTGTTGACTGAACTAAATAAATTGATATTCTTATTATCAGAAAAAATGGGATAAAGCTGGAATTAACTTATTTTTAAACAGGAATCAACTTGATTCGTACACTATTCAGATCTTCCTTTTGAAAGATTCAGATAACCCTCTGAATCCACTCGAAACAAAAACTATATGAAATATATTCTTATCGCATTAATTCTTCTAAGTACGCCACTGTTTGCCCAAGAAAGCATCGTGGTTCGCCAGTACAATTCAGATTCAACGCTGATGGCAACTGGGATTCTTACAGGTGCACTCAGAGAAGGTTTATGGAAATATTACAATCCCAAAACAAATACCCTTCTGACTGAAGGCATATTCAAAAATGGAGCACGGGATGGCATTTGGAGTAGTTTTTATCCTGATGGAAAAAGAAAAGTAGTGGCGGAATATAAGGACGGGACTCTTTTTGGCACCTCTAGATTATATGATGCTGATGGTGCTTTGAAGAAAGAAATGATATTTCAGGATTCTGTCATTTTAGGCAAATACGTAGAATATTTCGGTAGAACTGGGGTGCCAGAATACATTGATGCAACTCAGGTGTCCTTGGAAGGCCAGTATGAAAACGGCAAAAAGACCGGTCAATGGGTGCAATATTATGACTTTGGAGAAGTTGCTGTAAGAGAATTTTATGTCAAAGGCCTCAGGGAAGGTCCTTTTCTAGAATACGATCAAGAGGGGATATTGATTACTGAGGGATTGTATAAAGAAGGCGAACTGGATGGTGCTTTTAAAAGACTAACCTATCCAAATCTCGTGGTAGAAGAAGGAAATTACAAAGACGGTAAAAAAATAGGTGAATGGACACGCTACTTCACAGGCACCAAATCCAAAGAGTCAGAAGAATTTTATGACGAGAATGGCAACCGAATTGGAACCTGGAGGTATTTTTATGAAAATCAAAGACTGGCAAGAATAGAAAAATATGAGAATGGCATAGCAGTAGGCACTTGGGAAGAATTTTTTCCTAACAAGGCAGTAGCGAAGCGTAAAACATATGACCTAGGCGTTCCAGTTGGCGAATATGTAGAATACCACAATTCTGGCCAAGTGTCAGTGTCTGGCCAATATCAAAATGGCATGAAAACTGGAATTTGGAAAAATTACTTCCCAGATGGAGAAATCTATTCGATCGGGGAATATCGGAATGATCTCAAAACTGGTCTTTATAAATATTTCAACAAAATTGGAATACTGGTAGCTGAAGGAGAATACACTCTTGGGCTAGAAAACGGTCAGTGGGTTTACTATTACGATGGTGGACAACTGAAATCCGTAGGCAGTTACCAAATCGGATTCGAAAATGGAATTTGGGGGCTATTTTATGACAATAAACAGCTTACCCAAGAAGAATTTTGGGACAATGGCCGCTTAATGAATGTAAGTGATTATAAAACCTATGACGGAAGTGCAAATCTAGATAGGGGAACATTGAAAGATGGCGATGGAACCAGAATCACCTACTATGTCAATGGCAAGAAGGAATCAGAGGGAAATTATGTCTCAGGGAAAGCCGATGGCACTTGGCTTTTCTACCATGAAAACGGAAGAAAAGCATCTGAGGGACAAATGAAAGACGGAAGAAAAGAAGGACCTTGGAGATACTATAATCCAGCTGGAAGGTTAGAGGATTTGATCAATTATAGAAACGACGAGATTCAGGAAGAATCAGTTACCAGCCTACTTAATTTCAACTAATCCATAACAAATCTATTTTCACAGAGTTTCTTTAATAAAAACTATATGTTCGGATTATTCAATAAGAAATCAGAGAAGGAAAAGCTTCAAGAAGCCTATTCGAAAAAGCTGGCTGAAGTGCATAAAGCATCTCAGGTAAACAGAAAAGAAGCTGACCGACTGGCTGCCGAAGCTGAAGAGATAGCGAAAAAGATAGATTTACTGTAAAAAGCTCTCCATGGGAAGAGAGTTACTTTTTACACGCATAATTTTGAATTTCAAATAATTACATATACATTCAGTCACTCTTTCAGCTAGTCCTGTAGGATTTTTTTTAACTGAATAGTTTATTTAAGGGTGATTGAGCTACGGACGACAAATTTTAAGCTTTTTAGCTCGGGATAAACCCCGAGCTTTTTTTATTTCCTAGAGTAGTCGTCTTCTAATCTTACTATATCCTCCTCATTGGATGGATTCTCCGGATCCACATGCATCCATATTTCAGCTACAATCCCCCAGGTATCCAAGCCTACTAACCTGTGGCGTTCACCTTGCTTTAAGGAAACCGTTTTATTGAGCTCCATTTTCTCTAAATCTCCAAGTTCATCTGTTTCACTACGTACGATTCCAGATTCACCGTTGATAAGTTTCCAAAGTTCGGCTCTACGAAAGTGATACTGCCAAGAAAGTCTGTTACCTGGAGCTACCAATAAAAACTTTGGACTTAACTTTAGCTTCAGTTGCTCCTCCGAAAGATCAACATCCTCGAAAAACATAGCTCTAAATTCACGGATTTGGTTTTCTTCCAGAACAAAAAAACCTCCCCAAGGTCTCGTCTGATCTATTTTGGAAATTCTAAATCCTTTTACAGTCAAAAAGTCTTCAACTTTCTGAAACACGTCTTCTTTGCCAAGACCAGCATCAATCTCTATTAAATTCATATCTATTTGTCAAAATACATTTCCCAAAAATAATTAATTCATTCTAAAAATGAATTATTCAATGAAAATCTCACATTTGAAATCTTTTAGAGAAAACAACCCCTTACTATTTGAGGATTCTGTAATTTCGCCACAAATAAACACACGTTATCTTATTTTTTTAATAAAGTGTTTTTTTGAAAATCAAAAATTGCCGTAATTCAGGAATAACTTAACCCTATGCATTTAATAAATCCTCAGGAAGTAATCGACAAAATGGAAGGTGTGGTAGAAATTAAAAGCTACCTCAACAAAATCAAGATTATCAAGAACCTATACACTAAAGGTGCCAACACTGCAAGCGAGATTTGCGCTGAAGTTGGAATCTCCTTGCCAACAGTCAATTCACTGCTAGGCGACTTGATTTCGAGCGGAGAAGTAATCAAACAAGGACGCGCAGAGTCTCAGGGTGGACGTAAGCCAGATTTATATAGATTGGCTCCAGATGCTTTCTATGTGCTGTCCGTCGATCTCTCCAAGTTCAATATGAACCTTGCTCTTTATTCATGCAATCACACCATTGTGACAGAGAAGGAAAGTCATAGAATCAGTTTGGACAACGAAAAGGAAACATTTGAGCATATCTGTCAACTGATAGAATCTTACTTGATTAAGACAGAGATTCCCGCACAAAAAGTAATCGCGATCGGATTTTCCATGCCTGGTTTGACAGATTCGATTGGTGGTGTGAATTACACTTATCTCAGATTTGGCTCAAAAACACTTCTAGAAAACCTAGAAACTAGATTTTCAAAGAAAATATTCCTTGAAAACGATGCCCGCGCAATGACACTAGCTGAATTCAAATTCGCTACTGATCATCATTATAAGAATGTACTAGGCCTCTTTATTGGTTGGGGAATAGGGTTAGGAATCATCATAGACGGAAAACTATATCAAGGAGCATCTGGTTTTGCAGGAGAATTTAGTCACTCCCCAATTTTTGAATCCAGAGACGTGACTTGTATTTGTGGTAAAAAGGGCTGCTTGGAGGCTGTTGCATCTGGCACAGCTATCGTGAAGATGGCTGAGGCAGCCATTAAACTTGATAAGGACAGTATATTAGCAAGAATGGCTCGAAACCTAGAAGGTGGTATTGTTCCAAGTCTTGTGGTAGAAGCCGCCTTGGCTGGTGATCAGAGAGCAATCACCATCCTTTCCGAAGCTGGCTTGGATCTAGGAAGAGGCATATCTATGCTTATCCAAGTACTAAACCCTGAACTAATAATTATTGGCGGTTCTGTCGCTGAAGCAAATCAATATTTGATTACCCCAATTCAGCAAGCGTTGAACATATACAGCATGGCAAAATCACGTGAAAAATCTCAACTCGCCCTTTACAAATTAGGTGAAGATGTTGGCCTTTTGGGTGGAGTTGCTGTTGTGAATGAAAAGCTCTTTGAAGATTTAATCAGCAGACTAGGCTAAACCTCAGTTCTATATAAACTCATGCGTTTCCTTATTAAATCTAAAACAGTCTTAATACTGACGTTACGGTCTCTCATATTACTCCAACCAGTAAACACCCTTTTAGCTCAATCTCCTTCTACGAATTTTGAGAAAATCTCCAATAAAAAATCTGGGATTACTTTCAAAAATCAACTGAAAGAAGACGGGGAAAACAATATTCTACGCTATGAATATTTCTACAATGGTGGTGGCGTAGCTGTTGGAGATTTGGACAATGATGGCCTGGAGGATATATTTTTCACCGGAAACATGAGTCCCAATAAAGTTTACCGGAATCTGGGAAACTGGAAATTCGATGATATAACCAAATCTGCTGGAGTCGCAGGAAAGGATGTTTGGACTACAGGCGTAAGTATGGCTGACGTGAACGGGGATGGTTTATTAGACATTTACGTTTGTTATTCGGGTAAGGGAAAACCGGAATTCAGAGCAAATGAACTCTGGATCAATCAAGGTGATTTTACTTTCAAAGATGAAGCGACTGCCTATGGTCTAGCTGATCTTTCTAATAGTACTCAAGGTTTATTTTTTGATTTTGATAAGGATGGAGACCTAGATTTGTACTTGCTCAATCATCATATACAAGCTATCAATGAAATTGAATTTGATGAAGTAAAAAAAATCAGACACCCCTATGCTGGTGACAAGCTTTACAGAAATGATGATGGTAAATTCATCGATATCAGTGAGCAAGCAGGCATTCAAGGTTCTGCTTTGGGGTTTGGGTTAGGAATTGTTTCGTCAGATATTAACCAGGATGGCTGGCCGGATATACTAGTCACCAATGACTACATAGAGCCTGATTATCTATACATTAACAATGGTGACGGTACATTTACCGATCGTATGACTGAATATTTTCAGCATATTTCCCACTTCTCTATGGGGGCTGACATCTCAGATATCAATAACGATGGCAAGCCAGACGTCTATACCCTCGATATGCTTCCTGATGACAATGAGCGACAAAAGCTGCTCTATGGCCCCGAAAATTACGAACAATATGCTTTGATGATAAAGGAGGGTTTTCACCATCAAAGTATGAGGAATATGCTTCAGCTAAATCAAGGTGGTGGGCTATTCTCAGAAGTAGGTCAACTCGCAAACATTTCTAATAGCGACTGGAGCTGGTCTGCTTTGTTTTTTGACGCAACCAATAATGGTAAAAAGGATCTTTTCATCACCAATGGTTATTATCGGGACTATACCAACCGAGATTTTTTGAAGTACAAAGGAGATTACTATTTCAAGCAAGCGATCGCAAAGCAACAGGCTGACACGCTTCATCTGGTGACAACCATGACCTCCACTCCTATTCACAATTACATTTTTGAAAACACAGGAAACCTAGACTTTAAAGATAGGTCAACAGCATGGGGCTTTGGTGAAAAAGGATTTTCCAGTGGCGCGGCATACGCTGATTTGGATAATGATGGAGATCTCGACCTGGTGGTAAACAACCTGAATGAGCAAGCGTCAATCTATCAAAATGTAAGTCCTAGTAAAAATTGGATACAAATTTCACTTAAGGAAAATTCAGCAAATACATTTGCTCTAGGTGCAAAAGTGGAAGTATTCACAGGCTGGGAAAATCAAACGCTAGAAGTACAGCCCGTCAGAGGCTTCCAATCCTCAGTCAGTCCTAGGCTTCAATTCGGACTAGACGATCTTTCCATTGTGCCTTCGATTCAAGTTATATGGCCAGATGGTTCGCTGCAATTCATCGAAAACGTTCCTGCAAATCAACACCTCACTATTCAAAAAGAAAGTTCCGAACGCACTCAATCTTCTGTTAGGCCAGCTCCATTATTGGCTGAAAGTGATTTTGCTCCGGAATATAATCCTGAGCCAAATCAGTATAATGACTTTAAGCGTCAGCCTCTAATGCTTACCATGCCTAGCTACATCAGTCCAGTTTTATCGCAAGGAGACCTAAATAGCGACGGAAATCCAGAGGTTTTTATTGGCGGTTCAAAAGGGCAAGCTGGAAAAATAATGTCGTTTGAAAAAGGAGGTTGGAAGAACTATTCAGGCTTCAAGTCTTCTAATGAATTTACCGATGCAGTGGCTATTTTCGAGGATTTCAATGGAGATGGCCATCAGGATTTATTCATAGGAAGTGGAGGATATCACGATTACTTAGGCTCTGATGAATCCCTTTTGGATAGGCTTTATCTGAATGATGGCACAGGAAAAATGACAATGCAAAGCTCCTTTCCTGACTATAAATTCAGCACGGGAACTGCCCAGGCTTTTGATGCAAACGGAGATGGAAACTTGGATTTATTTGTAGGGGCGAGATTGATCCCTGGACGTTATCCGATCATCCCTGAAAGCAAATTGCTGATCAATGATGGCAGCGGTAATTTCACCGATCAGACAAAAGATTATCTGCCAAATTCAGGGAAAATAGGCTTAATCACTTCTTCAGAATTGATTGATTTGACTGGAGACGGGAGGCTGGATCTGATTCTCGCGGGAGAATATATGCCCATTACTGTCTTGATCAATACGGGAACTAGTTTAGAAAACAAAACATCTACTTATTTCAGCTCACCAGTTTCCGGCTGGTGGAATAAACTATCCAAAGCAGATTTAGATGGCGACGGGGACATGGATTTGATCGCTGGCAACTTTGGTCTAAACTCCCAATTCGAGGCTGATGAGAACAAAAAGCTCCGGCTTTATGCAGCAGATTTTGACCAAAACGGATCAATCGATCCTATCCTAGAATGCTTTGTGGGAGACAAAATGTATCCTTATCCGAGTCGTGATGAATTGCTCGATCAAATGGCAAGTATGAGAAGTCGATTCACAGATTACGCATCTTATTCGAAAGCGACAATGGATGATCTTTTTACAGTTCAGGAATTAGAAAATGCGCAGGTTTTGGAAGCAAATACCTTAGAATCAGTAGTTTTAGAAAACACTGGAAATGGCTTCAAAGTCAAATCACTCCCAAGGCTAGCTCAATCATTTCCTATCTTTAGTATATTACCAATCGACCTGAATCAGGATGGGAACATGGATTTGATTTTAGGAGGCAACCAAACCTATACAAGAATACGAATTGGATTGATGGATGCCGGACTTGGTCTGGTACTAATAGGTAATGGTGACGGGAATTTCACTCCACTCAGTCCCGCTGAATCTGGTTTAGCTATCAAAGGAGACATAAAATCTATTTTGCCAATCAAAATAAACTCAGAAGTCCAGCTTCTTTTTGGAATCAATCAGCAACCGCTGGAAAGTTATAAAATCAGATGAGTCAACTAATAAAATCCTCTTTTACTTTATTAATACTCATTTGCTTAGTGATGAATACTTCCTGGGCTAGGCCAAAGGATATCAACTGGCCTAAACTCTATTCTCAGCAACTATTTCACATTACCGAAGTGATGGTCACTGATGTGGCGAGTCCTCCCGTTGCTGCTCGGATTTATGCCTATTCCAACCTTGCTGCTTACCTAATCGCAAAAGAATCCGGCAACGGGTTTGAAAATCTAAATATCCTGGACCAAACCTATCTAGCAGAGCAAGATTGGGAAATCGCAGTTTCCGGGATCAAATCACCTGAATTTGCGGCAATTTACGCCATGCTCAAGGTAGGTGAAGCCATCATGCCTTCCGGCTATCTTTTGAAAGAAAAACAATCAGAGTGGACAGAAACCGCATTAAAGGCAAAAATAATTTCTAAGAAAGAACTTCAGGCACATATAGCTTTTGCAGAGTCTGTCGCTGCCAAAGTAATGCAAGTGGCTAAAAAAGATGGATATCTTCAACTTTCTACATTGACCCGCTATACTCCTCAACAAGGGGAGGGCTTTTGGTATCCAACGCCTCCAGCTTACATCTCAGCGGTAGAACCAGAGTGGAAAACCATTAAACCTTTTTTCATACAAAACCTGGAAGAATATGAACCCGCACCCATGGCTCCTTTCGACATGAGCGAAGGAAGCTCTTTTCACAACCAATTGATGGAAGTATACAACATTACCAACGAATTGAATGAGGAAAGAAAGTTGATCGCCAACTTCTGGGATTGTAATCCTTTCAAAGTAGAGTTTTCGGGTCACATGGCAATCGGAGTAAAGAAAATTTCTCCGGGGGGACATTGGATTGGTATCACGGGAATTGCTGCTGAAAAAGCGAAACTTTCATTTGCAGAAACAGCCTATGTTCATTCGTTGGTGGGAATGGCTCTTCACGATGCTTTTATTTCCTGCTGGAAAGCTAAATACAAAACTGATAGAATCCGTCCAGAAACGGTGATCAATCAACAAATGGATCAGAGATGGAGACCGCTTTTACAAACTCCGCCTTTTCCAGAATACACCTCTGGCCACTCCGTAATCAGCAGAGCTTCAGCTATAGTTTTGACAGGTTATTTCGGAGATGATTTTGACTTTGTCGATAGTTCTGAAATCTATTTTGGTCTTCCAGAAAGACCTTTCAAATCCTTTCTGTTAGCTTCGGAAGAAGCTGCCATTTCTCGACTTTATGGCGGAATTCACTTTCGGGATGCCATAGAAAACGGAGTAAGTCAGGGAGAAAAGATTGGGAAGATGATTTGGTCAAAAGTTGGAAGTAAAGAATAAAAAAAGCAAAAATATGACCATATCGTATTCTAATCTACTTTTCCCTCTATTAATTGCTTTAGCCGCTTTTGCATCATTTCAAAATAAACCAGATGAAAAGGTAACAATTGAATCTCCAACCAAACCCAATATCATATTGATTTTCGCAGACGATATGGGCTATGGAGATCTGGGAGTTTATGGAGCGACAGAATGGAAAACCCCAAATCTAGATCAACTGGCAGCTGACGGAGTTCGATTTACCCAATTCTATGTGCCTCATGCTGTTTGTTCTGCTTCCAGAGCTGCATTGCTAACTGGGACTTACGCAAATAGATTAGAGATTTTTGGCGCACTGGACCATACTGCAAAGCATGGTTTAAACCCAACCGAAACGACCATCGCAGAAATGCTCAAAGGCAATGGTTATGCGACAGGCATGGTAGGAAAATGGCATCTGGGACACCTCGCTCCTTTCCTCCCTACTGAACAAGGATTTGATTCGTATTATGGGCTTCCTTATTCCAATGATATGTGGCCGCATCATCCTGAGGCTAAGGACTATTACCCACCACTTCCTTTGTATAGAAATACTGCTGTCATTGACACGCTAGACGATCAAAGTATGCTTACAACCAATTATACTGAGGAGGCTATTAAGTTTATAGAAAAGAGTAAGGAAGAGCCCTTCTTCTTGTATTTGGCACATAGCATGCCGCATGTTCCGCTTTTCGTTTCTGATAAATTTAAAGGCAAATCTGAACAAGGACTTTATGGTGATGTGATGATGGAAATAGACTGGTCTGTGGGTCAAGTACGAAAGAAATTAGAGGAATTAGGCCTAGCAGAAAACACCATTATCATCTTTACTTCGGACAATGGACCTTGGTTATCTTATGGCGGGCATGCAGGGTTGACTGCTGGTCTGAGAGAAGGAAAAGGAACTTCATGGGAAGGAGGAATCCGTGAACCTGGGATCTTTGTTTGGCCAAATCATTTCCCTGCTGGAAAAGTAGAAAACCAAGCTGCAATGACGATTGACATTCTTCCGACTTTAGCAGAAATAACGGGTGCCAAACTTCCAGAATTGCTGATTGATGGAAGTAGCATATTACCCATACTCGAAGGCAAAGAGATGGAGCCGAGACCATATTTCGCTTACTATAACAGGAATGAACTTCAAGCAGTAATTTATGGAAAATGGAAGCTCGTTTTTCCTCATAGCTATAGAAGTATTCCGGAAGGAACAGTGATGCCAAATGATGGAATTCCTGTGAAATACCACATGTTGAATTTGGAAAAAGCAGAACTTTTCGACCTTGCTGCGGATCCTGCTGAATCGACTGACGTTTCAAAAAGTAATCCTGAAATCCTGGCGAAATTAAATCAGTTTGCTAATGAGGCTAGAGTTGATTTGGGCGATGCTTTGACAGAATCTGAAGGAACTGGTATGAGAAAGGCTGGAAGAGTGGAGTAAATCAATTCGATTGGATTAAAGTCCTTCCTGCTCGACGTAGTCAAAAGTTATGGGTGAGGTTGCAACTACGCCCTAAAACCTCAGCATTCAGATTTTCACTGGTACTAGCTGATTCAATATCTTATATTTTGATTTCATTTTCATCACCGAATTGGATCCTGACTACTTCGCTGAATCCATTTTGATAGTCGAGCGTAGATATACTGCCAAAAGTCAAAAAGGACTACACTCAGAAAAAGTAATTCAGATCCTCATTCCACCGGACTGATTTTTAACCGAAGATCCACTTCGGATCAACTTCGAACCGACATAGATTATTGCCGGTCTGAGAAGTAGATAAATCCCCGCACCAATCAAAACAAGGAGTGAACCAATGCCCATAGGGAGAACAGCACCAAAAGTGTATGTCATACCAAAGACAAAACCCAAAAGACATTCTGCTCTATAAATTGGAAAGAAGAATGCAAGCGGGAGCAGTCCCAAAATCATATAGCCTGGCATATCCTGATTACCGGCAGCAAAAAAGAATGCGAGAAGTATCCCAAAAGACAAGGCCACTAAAAATCCAAATATGACCTGCTTTAGAAGGATAGATGTTTTCTGATCATTGGGACGATAGATTCTCTTTTGAATACGATAAGTGAGAAGCAAAGTCAGTAACGGAATCACAAGAATGCCCCACCAATTAGAAATAAGCGGTAAGGTTTCATCTGCCAGTACATGATGGCTTGGCACTCCGCCATGAAAATGATTCCACATTAAAAGTGCACCAATAGAGATAGATGCAAATCCTGCAAAATACAATCGGATTCTAAAAAATTCCTTTTCGTTCATAGGTTATCAATTTAGCAGATTTCCGAACATTATTTTCTAAAAATCCCGCTCGGCTTAGTCAAAAGTTCGTAGTGACCGGGTGCGTTTATAAGTTCACCCTACTATCCTTACCAATTTATAATTGGCTGAATTACAAAATTTTAAACTTATACCCAAAATAACGAATTAGAAATTCTTTTTGATAGTCAAGCTCAAGTGCGTCAAACGTCCTACTACATCCAGTGAGTTTGGACTACATAGATGAAAGTTAATTCTTCCTATTTACATCACCTTCCCGGCAAGGTATTTCTGAACTTCATACACATCGATGCTTTTATTGAATCTTTTGCTGACAGAAGGCAAATTCTCACTGGAGATCCAAATCTTAAGTTCCGCATCTAAATCAAAGGTACCCGCAGTTTCCAGAGAAAATCTCGAAATGCTTTTATAGGGCATGGATTTGTACTCTACTTTGCTGCCTGTCAGACCTTGGACATCTATTAGGATTAGACGTCTGTTGGTGAACATAAACGTATCGCGGATCAGCTGAAATCCCAGTTCGATCTGCTCGCCATCAGCGATTAATCTTCCGTACTTTTCTGTTAGTTTTTCAACAGAAACCTCACTTGAATTACCTAAAATCTTACCTAATAAGCCCATATGAATTTGATTTATGATTAGCTGATTTCCTTTACCTGTGTAGCTACTTTTTCACAAGCTAGTAAAAATACCTAATCAGGAAAACAATTGATCTAATCGACTTCGATCTCGGATGGATTGCTTGCCAAGCTTTCCACTCGCCAAAAGTCGAAAATAACCTTATGTGGGATTGGGAAAATGATGATGGACACCTCACTTCAAAAAAGTACCCTTCCAATCCACCGCTATTCCAAAAGGATCAATCAGTTCATTTAACAACACCGAGACCTCCAATCTAGTCAGTTCTGTTTCTGAAGTGAAATTCCCCGGTAATTCAGCTCGCTTCCATAACTCAGCTATTTCAAGAAGCGGGGTATTTGGTTTGATTTTTTCCAAAATCACTTGAAATCGCTCTCCCGTCAAGTAAGCTCCAGAAGCGCCCCAGAATTCTTTTAATTCAGGATAAATAGGTCTCAACCCATCTACTAACTCATATTCTGTCACCAATCGATCTGGATAAAACCAGGTTTGATTTGCCCAGAGATAGGGAACTCCCTCCCCTTTCAAAATCCCCGTGGCTCCGATTTTTTGCATTGCTATGAAGTTTTTATCACTGGGTTTCATATCTAAAAAAGGCATGATGTAAGCATTTTGAGATAATAAAGCAGCCTGAACTTCTCGAATGGATACGTCTTGCAGTTCTTTCTTTTCTTTGACCGCAACAGCAGCCAAAACTCCCGCGGCATGACCGATCCCTAAAACAACAGGCTGTAAACGTGAAGCTCCATTTACAATATTCGAAACTGAAATACTTTTCTCCGCTAGGATCAAGGCAGGATGCTCTTTTGGGATCAAAGCTCCGAGCGGAACATTATAAGAAGGCACTCGAATCTTGATAAAATCAATGGCAGGAGCATCTAGGTTCTTCTTGTGATGATGGTCTATCGTATAATCACCCACTGCAACCCCAGTTCTGTAAAGTGGACTTGGCGCGCTGTACGGGGTTCGTACATACGGCAATGTAAAATCCACCAAACCAACATATCGTCTTGACTCACGGTGGTACGGAATCATCGGTAGATTATCTTCAGTAGGATATTCATCCTCAGCAATTCCTAAATGCTGATATCCAAGATCATGTTGGATATAATAAATGAATCTAAGGCTTGCTTGCTTTGCTGCTTCTAGAGCCACAGTACGCTCCTCAGGATTCATTTCTACTATGTTCAAGTAATAATCATTCCCACAATTCGGCCAATTGATCATATACTTTCCATTGGGAAGTTTCCCATAATCAAGCATTTTCCCACAATCCAAGGTTGGATCCTTATCCGTAATCGGATCTGCGTGAGCACAAGCACAGGCAAATTCTTCCGGGTCATAATTGGCAGGTTTTAGAATGGTCTTATCAGCACCCTTCCCGTAATCCTGAAGTGTCACGACATAAGTCAGATCTTGAATGATGTCATTACTTTCCGCTGGCGCAAAGTTTTCTCCAATCTCATCTCTTGCATCCATCCCAAGCCGGTAAGGCAAACCCTGAGCTGCAGCCACATCTCCCAATTCAGTTGCATCGATTAAAATTGGAGCTTCTACCGTGTAGTTTTTTCCATTTTTTGAATAAGATACTGTCCAGGTTAGATCGGAATAGCTTGCCGTTTTCCATTCACTTTCAAAAGAAACTGTCAAATTATCCACTGAATTAGCCATTTCCTGAAGAATCTTATTTCCAACTTTAGGTTCGAACAGGGTATTGCTCACCCACCCAGTGGATAGCTTTTCCTCCCCTCCATAGTAATCTTCCAATTTTGATTTGAATTCTCCCCAAATTCCGGATGGAAGTCGGTGGTTTCCATCAATAGCCGAAACACCAGCCGAAGTCAGCATACCTCCCAACCACACAGTAGGCTCAATAATCAAAGTTTTAGTCCCTAATCTTCCTGCAGCAACTCCTGCAGCCGTTCCACTTGCTCCTCCCCCAACAATGATTAAATCATAATGAGTTTGGGCCGAAACAAACTGGGAAACTCCCACAAAAACCAAGATTAACAAATACGAAAGTCGCTTAAATTGCATAGAATATTATTTTGAAAGGAATGATAAACAGCTACCTATTAAAGCAGATTTCTCACCAAGTTCGGAAACTTTAAATGGTACAGAATAGCCCATCTTTTTTAGATAATCTTGAGTGGAAGGAAGGTAATGTGCAGAAGCCAAACTGATTTTACCTCCGAGAACTACACCTTCAGAATGCAATCTGACGAGATACGGAAATAAGAATTCACCCAATGCTCTGCCAAAAATCTCGAAAATCTTTTTAGGAATATCTGAGTTGAAATCTTGATCAAGCAGATCTTTAACTCCTGAAATCTCAGTTCCAAATTGATCTGAAGCGTACTTTATAAACCAAGCTGTTCCTAAATAATCTTCAGCTATTCCATCTCGAAATGGTGCAGTCCAAAGCTTCCCATCCTTAACTACATCAAAAACTTTGATCGCAGAACCCAGTCCGGTCCCTAAGGTAATTCCAATAGAGTTCTGGAATTCTTTCCCAGCTCCAGCAAAGCTTTCACCTGAAAGAAAAGCTTCAGCATCATTGGTAAAAACGATTTGAGAAGGTGCAATTTCAAGACTTTCAGCAAGTAAGTTTTTTACAGAAAGCTGATAAAGAGAAGCCATTTTCCCCTGATCTTTGATGAAAGAAACTCCATTCTCATAATCATATGGCCCTGGCATTGCAACACCCAATTTGTAGTTTGCAGATTCTCCAGCCACCTTCTTTACGACCTCAGCCCACGCTGAAATGATAGTTTCTTTATCTCCGAAGGTATTTACATCAGCTTCATTAAAATCTTCAAATGATGCTGTTTGATCTCCCGTATTGACTCGGGCAGCTGAGATATGTGATCCTCCGATATCTACTCCGATTAGTTTCATTCTGGGATAAAGCTAGTGACTATGTTCATAAAACTAATTTAAAAAGACAGAGGCTTTGAAATTAATCAAAGCCTCTGTCAGAAATCAAATAATCTATGATGGATAAGGAATTAATTATCTACATCCCACCATACGTTGTTAATCCAAGTATCTCCACCCATACTAGAAATACCATTAGCCAATCCTACTGGATTCGTAGTGCTTTCAGAAGCAGGGTATAGCTGTCTTCTTGGAATTTGACCAGAAGAGAAGTTTCCTGAATAATTAACTGGAGTCAACTCAGGATAACCTGATCTTTTCCAGTTGTTCCAAGCTTCAACAAAATTCGCGAAGATTCCGGTGGTAGCCCAGATCTGAGTATTGATCATTTTCAGCGATGCAGTTGCGTTGCTTGTATCCAACGGATTTGCAGAAGCATAAGCAGAAGCTTCTGAAGCCGATACTGTTCCTCCGCCAAATTTCGCAATAGAAGTCATCGCACCTTGCAAACCAGCAGCATAATAGGCTGAAGCGGAGCTCGGCACAGAATAACCTCTTGCAGCTGCATCCGCTAGCAAGAACTGAATTTCCGCATAGGTCAAAATGAAAACTGGTGCATCTCGATCTCTGTATATAGCAGTAGGTCTAGAATAATTACCAATTGGGGCAACGTCACCACCTGATCCTGTAGGACCGGGATAGTTTGGTGCGTTGGTAATATCTGTTGCACCACCTCTTAGGTCATATCCATTTGGCATACCTATCTGCGCACTTGGACTATTATTGCCCACTGCAGTTCCTTTATTTGCTGCCAAACCTGCTAAAGGAATTTCAGCAATAATTGACAAACGAGGATCATTATTTGATTTTAGGTAATCAATCAACTTATTTGACCAACGTACTTCATACACATCGTCAGTTACGTTTAGCGCATTTGCACTTGAATTGGAATATCCGTTTGCCTGATCAGATACCAAAACTGCTTCGTCTGCAGGAGATGCAAAAACACCACCGGCAATAGCTTTTTGAACATAAGACTTAGCAGTAGTTGGGTCCACATCTACTAATCGCATTGCCATTCGCAACATAATTGAATAGCCAAGTTTTTTCCATTTAGTCAAATCACCTCTAAAAAGGACGTCATTTTTGATTTGATCTCCTGAAGCGTTGATAGAAGTAAGAGCACCCTCAAGATCAGAAAGCATCGCCATGTATAACTCAGATTGTGAATCATACTTTGGCTGAGTGATTCCTGATTCAGCCTGCAATGCTTCAGAGTATGGAATATCTCCATAAACATCAGAAACAAACGAAAGAGTAAGAACTTTCCAGATTTCACCTACTGCAACTAAGTTGGAGAATCCTTTTTGCTCAGCAAGAGCCTGCATTTGATATACTCTGGATGCTGCTGAGAAGCCGTCATTCCAAACACTTTGGATATAACTGTTTGTACTACCAGATGCTAAATACTTGTCAGCATTTGAGTAATAATTGGCTCCTCCAGTAGAAGTGGAAGCCATTAATTGCACCCACATACTCTGAAAAAGAATTGCTCCACTATATCCAGTCATCATGTTGCCATAATTAAAGGAGACAGTAGGAAGAATAAGATTTGGATCGAATACATTTCCACCCGCACGGTTCGGGTCAGTATTGATATCAGCAAAATCCCCATCGCAGCTGGATACGGCCAATAAAATACCCGTAAGAAATATGGTTATATATTTTTTCATATTAATTCAATTTGAAATTAAGGTTAAACCCAAAAGATCTAGTGCTAGGAAGATTTTGACCTTCAATACCTGTATAGTTTATATTAGAACCAAAACTAGCCTCAGGGTCAATGTTTTTAGCTTTGCGCATCAAGAACCCTATGTTTCTACCTACTAGGGAAACACTCAAACCTTTCATGATCGGAGTATTGCCAAACCATTTTGAAGGGAAGCTATAGCCTAACGTTAACTGTCTCAACTTGATGAAATCGCCATCTACTACACTGGTACTCGTTATATTTTGAGCCAAAGCCTGGTAGTATCTTTCTGCAGGCGCAGTCACACCTCCATTAATTACACCAGATTCTCTGCCCTCAAGTGTAACTTGATTGAGACCTCTGAAAGTAGAATAGAATTCAGTGGCAGAAAGCACTTTGTTACCGTAGTTGTAGTCAATCAAGAATGAGAACATAATTCCTTTGTAGTTGAATTCGTTATTCCATCCACCATAAAGCGTCGGTAATACAGTTCCCATGTTAATCAATTCGCCACGAACAGGAAGTCCTGCCTCACTCACTTTGATGCTTCCATCAGTATTGTAAGCATAATCGTATGCTCTTATCTGAGGGCCAGCCTCACCTACTACATATGCTGTCACTGCATTTCCTAAAGTAGCTCTGTTCTGTCCCAAATTGACAGGATTATTATTTGGATCAGTACTTAGAATTTCATTCTTAACATTCGACAAGTTGAATGAAGTCTTCCACATGAAGTTTACAGTTTGAACTGGCGTACCAGACACCAATACCTCAATCCCCTTATTGCTAGTTGATCCTGTTGCTACCACAGCACTATTGAAACCTGAAGTTATGCTGTAACCTGCTCTCATAATTTCATTATGAGTTTCCTTCTGATAGTAAGCCACATCAAAAGTCAATCTGTTTTTTAAGAAACTAAGATCAAATCCCAATTCTACTTCACTGGTGGTAAACGGCTTAAGATTCAGATTCGGAAGAGAGGTAGGAGACGATCCTGCAGGCACTCCATTATAAGAGTTTGCTGAGTTGTAGTAAAACGTACTTTGATAGGCATCAAACGGCTCACCACTTGTCACTGCATAGGATGCTCTAAATTTACCGAAATCAAGTAATGAACTATTCATCAATTCACTGAATACAAAAGCAGCTGCAACGGAAGGTGAGAAAATGCTGTTATTATCAGTGGGCAACGTACTATACACATCGTATCTACCTGTAGTAGTCAAAGTCAATATATTATTGTAACCAATCCCAACAGAGTAATATGCAGATTGAACTTCACGCTCATTGAAACCATACGATCTAGAGAAGTTTTCAACATTAAAAGGAGAATACAAGTATGGGATTACGAAGCGGTTTCCACCAACTCCTACAGATTCAAACTTGTTATTTCTCATATTTGCACCAGCAAGTAGATCCAAATTTATCTTATCAGTTAAATCAAATTTACCTCCCAAGATACCATCTATGTTTAATTCAGTTATTTGGGATTGTCCTCGTGCATTTAGATTTCCTTGCAGATTGGCGGTATATGCCAAACCATATGGATCAATACTGAAGAAATCATCCGTGGAAGCATCATTACCCAATCTAATCATAGCAAAAATATCCTTCGTGAAGCTGTATTTTGTAGAAATAGCAGATATAGTTCGCTTTCTCCCTACATCATTGATCCCTTGATTTACAATAAAGTAAGGATTAGTAACAAAGATATCATCACTAAACACTGCCTCAGCTCCAGTATCGGTATTATAACCGGGAGCAAATATGCTTTGACTGATATTCGGAGCAAGAAGCAAGAAGTTGTTTGGGTTTTTTGGACCGTCACTTAGGTTTGGCACATTGGTAGATTTCTGATCAATGTAATTCACCATAGCAGTCACACTCAATTTATCCGTAATGTTTTGATCCACATTCAAATTGATTGACAATCTATCCATACCGCTATTCGGTACGATTGATCTAGAATCCAGATTGGATACAGACATTCTGAAAGATCCATCAGCACCTAATCCTTTAGATACCGAAACTGTATTTGTGAAATTCGATCCTGTCCTGTAAAAATCAATGTATCTATCGTTAGTAGGTGAATAAGGGTATTGATTACCATCATATCCAATTACTGAACTGCCATCCAACCTTGGACCCCAAGCCAATCTACCAGTGGATTGCGCATCTGCCGCAGTTACAGGCTTAATACCTCCAGTACCCTGACCATATTCTTGCTGAAAATCCGTGAAATCAACTGCATTATCTGCTATGTAGTTCATGGTATAGTTCAAAGACCAATCCCCTCCTTTTGCTCCTTTTTTAGTAGTGATCAAAATCACGCCATTCGAAGCTCTGGATCCATAGAGTGCAGAAGCTGCCTGACCTTTTAATACTGTCATCGTTTCTATATCATCAGGGCTAAGGTTACCGATACCATCACCACTATCTGCGCCACCCCACTGTCCGGCTGAACCTCTTTGGGTATTATCCATTGGAATACCGTTGATCACGTATAAAGGTGATCCTGTACCACTGATACTTGGCAAACCTCTCAAAGTAATCTTGGAAGTTCCGCCTGGGCCACTGTTGGTTCCTTTTACTACCAAACCAGCAACACGACCCGCTAATGAGTTAGCAATATTGTTCTCACGAGCAGCACTTAGGGATTCACCTCCTACTTCTGTCACTGAATATCCTAAGGTTTCTTTGTCTTTAGTGATACCTAAGGCAGTAACCACAACTTCGGAAAGCTCACTAGCGTCTTCCTCTAACAATACATTTAATTCGCTGCGATTTCCCACTGTAATTTCCTGTGACGCAAAGCCGATAAACGAAAAAACCAAAACTGAGTTTGGGCTAACTGACAGCGAATACTCACCATCCACATTTGTGGTAGTACCTGTCTGACTACTCTTTTCAAGGATAGTGACTCCCGGCATAGGCAATCCATCTGTTGCTGCCGTCACTACTCCTTTCAAGATTCTACTTTGACCTTGTGCTAGGTGCACTGCACATAACATAAAACCAAGAGCAAAAGCAATTGATAAAATTTTTTTCATAGTGTGAAGTTAATTGTGTAAAATAATTGAATGATGATATTTGGATGGGTTTATCATGCCGTTAGTTGAATTTTGGCGATGAAAGCGATTGAACTTTGAAATCTTGCTTATGATTGAAACTAAACTTAGCAAATAAAGTTGATTCACCTTCCATACTATTGATTCACCTTCCATACTAGTAGATTTTTTTAAATCTAGATTAGTAAAGCTAAAAATTTCAAGAACTATTCAAAAATAAATCCGAGATATTTTATCATAAAACCCGATCTATTTTTTTAATTTTTTTTAAAAAGTTTATATTCGTAACTAATTATTTTTTTAAAAAAATTCTTATCCCCTTTACTTACTCTATCATTCTGAAAGCATTTTTTGACTATCCGGAATGATGCCAATAAACTTATTCTCTTTGCTTTTCTCTCTTACTGGTTTATAAGTGAAAACACGAATAGTTTTTCTAAAACCAAAAAAAAAGCCTCCCAAATATCTGAGAGGCCTTAATTAATTATGAACCCAATCTATTATTTAATTCATATCCCAGAAAACAGAATTAGTCAACTTATCCTGTGGCTGAACTACGGAGTAATTCTCCATATTATAAGTTTGTTCAGAACCTGGATACATCCAACGTGATGGTGGAAGATTTTGCTGATTTGAGTTATCAACCCAGAACTCTAAATCCAGTTTATTCAATCTTCTGATTTCATGCCAGTTTTCATTTGACTGAATAACATTGAAGTGAAGCCATTTCTGCTCTGCGATTAACGAAAGTTTTTCGTCCATTCCGGAAGCAGCATCCCATGAAATTTCATCCATCGCCAAGTAGTCGTTTACTGACTCTGCAGTAGGGACAACTGGAGCAATAGACTCAGCATTATTGCTGATACTTCTCAAATACTGATAAAAACCAATTGATTGTGTTACAGCCTCCTCAAAGTGCATTTTTGCCATGGCATCTTGATTTTCCTTTAAGTAAAATTCTGCTGCCAATAAATGAACCTCAGCTGCAGTCATCAGGATACCCGGAAAATATTGGTTTCTACTGATAGTTGAGAAATTATAGAGACTCAAAGTTTGAGTCAATATTAAAGCATCTTGCTCAGTAGGATTCATTAAAGGATCGAGGCCTAAATATTCTCCATTTGCATTCAAGCCTGGTTGAAATACGTAAGTCAATCTAGGATCATCGTTACTAACCATATGATTTAAAATTGCTTTGCCCGCAATATTACCATTCCAATCTTCTAAACCACTGCGGAAATCATTTGCACCTATCACTGTACCTAAAGAGTAAATATCCCACATGATATTACTGTCATTAACCTCTACTATTGGATATTGTGCAGGATTGGACAAAATAGCGCCAATTTCTGATTTAGCTCTGGCACTGAACTCGCTCGTTCCACTTACTCTTGTGAGCATTTTCAATCTCAGTGAATTGATATATTTTTTCCACATATCAATGTTTCCATTGTTGATTAAATCCTGAGTTTTAAAATCTACCACAGTAGCAGGGTTGATTTGCAAAGAACCTAGCTCATTTGCAAAGCCTAGTAAATCGTCTAGCATTTTAGTGTAAATGTCGCTTGCTTCGTCGTAAGCCGCGTAAGATTTAGAATAATCACCACCATTAATACTGAGCATACCTGCTTCAGACCATGGGATATCCCCGTACAAATCCACAGTTTGTTGTGTATGATCATAGAAATAGGTTGCCGCAGCAATCATAAACACTCGATTATCTTCCTTTTTGACATCAGTCAACCCATTATACACTTTCTGCAGCTCTCTGTACTGAGCCATGAAGTTGTAGAAGTTATTCCATCTGTCATTTACTGCAGCAGAGCCTGGCACGTATTGGTTCTCCACGTTCACCCAACCAACAACCTGAGAGTATCTGTTTGAAGTGATTCTTTTGATCACAAAGTAATCCCAATAGGATGGCAAAACAGATTGACGGTTGGACATAATCATTCCTGTAAACTGTTTTCCAACAGTTGTTTCAGAAAGTTTGGAAGGGTCTGTATAGTTGTCCTCAAAGTCCCCTACTGAACAGCTAGCTAAGCCGCTGATCAGTATTGTGTATATAAATATTCTTTTAAAATTCATGTTCATATGTTTTTATCTTATCCAACAATTAGAATCTAGCTCTTAACATCACACCATATGTTCTGGTAGCAGGATTAGTACCCGCACTAGTCAGTGTCTGCGTCCATCTAGATCCTCCAGTCAATACTTCTGGATCTAGGTCCTTGATGCTTCTATATAAGAAAAACAAGTTCCTGCCATACACGGAGATATTCACATTTGAAACTCCGATTTTCGAGGTGATTTGATTTGGTATCGTATAAGCCACAGACAATTCCCTCATTTTGAGATAATTATTGTCTTGAATATAAAGCTCATATCTGGATTGGCTATACTGAGGTCCACCCCAGTTGTAGGTATTCCAATAATAGAAAGCTTGAGAAACCACATTGGTATTGGTGGACCCATCAGCTACCACACCATCCATCACCATACCATCATGATATACTGTCTCACCATTTGGACCTTGGGCCGTAGAGTGAGGGACACCTACTCCTTGCCCAGTATCATTTCTATAGTAAGCCAAACCTCCACTCGCTTCATCCATAAAGTTCAAACTTTCTTCAGTGAGACCACGGCTTTTCATCCAGTTGATCCCTGTAGGCATTACACTACCACCGATCTGGAAATCCATCACAGCATATAAACTGAAATTTTTGTATGAAAATTCATTGATGATACCTCCCAAAGCGTCAGGCATTGCATTGCCTACTTGAATCCATTTCTGATCATCAATCTTGTATAAACCATTTGGCTGAACGACTTGGTTGCCATTGGCATCAAGGGCGATAGGGCGAGCGTAGAAATCTCCCATTGGACGACCTACTACTGATCTAAGCTGTGCCGCATTGCCGTCATAATCAACATGCAAAAGCTCAGTAGCGTTGTTAGCTAGTTTCTCTACTTTATTTGAGATTTTAGATAAGTTAATAGTAGCATCCCACTGGAAGTTTGGCGTAGATATGATATCACCAGTTAATTGAATCTCAATCCCCGTATTTCTAAGCGTGCCAATATTTGTCAATACTGAAAAAGCACCTGACGTAGTTGGCAATGTTAATGGCAGTATTTGATCTCTGATCTGCGCATTATAATAAGAGATATCCAAACTAAAACGGTTATTAAAGAACCTAGTATCTAAACCAAACTCGAACTCATGTTTTTGCTCTGGCCTGATGCCGTCATTTCCAAAGGAAGAAGGTAAACTTGTAAAAAGTACGTTTGAACCACCTAGCTGCTGTACACCCAAAGAATTTTGGCTATAGGCAATATTGGCGCTGTAGATATCCGGGTAGTTACCCACAATACCCCAAGAACCTCTCAACTTGGAGAAAGTAATAAATTGAGGCAAATCAAATGCATCAGTAAGGGCAAAAGCTGTATTGACAGACGGGTAAACAAAAGTATTATTATTAGGATTCATAGTAGAGATTCTATCTCTTCGAATGGTGCCTTCTACAAACCATATGCTTTTGTAGTCAAAATTCACAGTACCTAATAATGCATCAATCGTTCTATACTGACGGTTGGAGCTATTATTAGGAATGTTTGTCGAGGCAACAATATCAAAAAGGTTTTCAGTACTCAAACCTCCATTAGTACTTCTACCAACACTGCTGGAATTTTCAGTTCTTGCTGTGTAACCCAGCATTGCTCCAATAGTGAAATCTTCTGTGATTGCTTTTTTATAATTAAGCATTATATCCCCATATAAAATGCTAAACAATTCAGTGGACATGCCGAATGACCCTGAAGGACCAAAAGCTAAAGGCCTTTCTGAATAATTCTCGCTTTCATTATATCTACTTGTAAAGTCTGTAGATATACGAGCTCTAAGATTCAAATCGTCAGTAAACTTAAACGTATTAGTTAAGCTACCAATCACACGATTACTAATCTCTGAAGCCTGATTTTTGTTTACTCTCCAAACATAATCTGCAATATCTCCTCTGAATCCATTTCCAGTAATATTTTCATCTGGAGTCAAACTCTGACCATTACCAGTCACATATCGGTAACCTCTGCTTGTCTGATATCTATCTAAGTACCACGCACCATTATCAAACCGGGTCATCATACCACCAAAGTTATTGATCAGACGGTCAATAGAGTAAGGGCGGTTTGCAGTATTCTGATTGATGTAGTTAATCATCAAATCCGTCGTTAGCTTTTTGCTTACTTGGTAGCTAGAGTTAAGGTTAATAATGTTCTTGCTGTTTTTAGAATTCAAACTCAAAGCCTCATTATCCTGACGTGTCAAAGAAAGACGGAAGTTTGATTTTTCAGTAGCATTGGAAATAGAAATATTTATCTGAGAACTAACCGGATTATTGAACAACGCTGAATAATTATCTTGCTGCGCATTGTAAGGTCTCGTAATTCCATCCCACGCCTGCATAGGTTGACCGTCGAATTTAGGTCCGTAGTTCGTCGAAGAGTTTGGTACAGTACGCATCCCATCCGCAGTATAGTTGAATCCATCAGCAGCTTGGCCCAAATTCAGAATATGAGATGGCATGCCAGGACCTCTTACATTTTGATAACGAGGCAAATAGGCTATTTCATCTACCGAGAAGTTCGTATTAAAGTCTACTTGCATCCCGTTTTCTCCTGCCTTTCCTTTTTTGGTTGTGATTAAGACAACACCGTTAACTGCTTCAGATCCGTATAGTGCCGCAGCAGAAGCTCCTTTCAGAATTGAAATATTTTCAACATCGGCAGGGTTAATATCTAACAATCCATTTCCTCTCAAGCGCTGATCACCCCAATAGTTATTATTGGTGACTTCTTCATTTCGAATCGGAACACCATCTAATACAATTAGGGGTTGGCTTTTACCTGTTATGGAATTAATACCACGGATTTGGATGTTGACAGGGGATGTCGCGCCGCCAGCTCCTCCCTGAATCCGCACTCCGGCAGCCTTACCATATAAGGCAGAAGCTAAATTTGTATTGCCTACTTTTACTAGCTCATCTGCCTCAATGACACTTGTAGCATATCCTAAAGACTTTTGTGCTTTGTCCATACCAAACCAAAGGCAGTAACCACAACTTCAGATAGTTCGCTAGTGTCCTCACTAAGAGTGATATTGACTTCCGACTGATTGCCGACTGTTACTTCTTGAGTAGCATACCCAATAAAAGAGAAAATCACAACTGAATTGGATCCTACCGCAATAGAATACTCACCATCTACATTTGTAGTGGTACCTGTCTGGTTCGTCTTGTCCAAGACTGTGACTCCAGGCATTGGAAGCCCGTCCTCTGCAGCGGTCACGACTCCCTTCAATATTCGCTGCTGAGCTTGTGCTGAGACCGAGAGGCCCAACATCATGACCAGAGCTAAAGCAATTGATAAAACTTTTTTCATAACTGATAATTTGAGGTTAACAATAATAAAATCTTAGCATCATGTACCATCTTCCGATTTTCATGATGAATTACTGGTTGGGGTTGTTCCATACGAGTTTAGTGAGGGTTTATGATAAAATTTTCTCAAAAACAATCAGGCAACTTTCTATCAATCAATGACCAAGATGTTTAAGATCTTATAAAGCTAGAAAAAACAAAATTCTATCAAAGCTCACTAATGTAATTTTTTTATAAAACAGATGAAATTAGTGTATTTTTTTCATTAAGTATTCGGATGAACAACTCCTTTTTCCTTATGAAGATCAATTATTGAATAGATTTTAGATATGTGGTGTTTTAAACGAAGAAATTTTTCATAACACAGGTCATGAGGTTAGTTTTTTTATTAACCAAATTAGGGCTTTTGCACCAATAAGCACTTTCTAATCTATCAACTAAGGCACTATCTATTGAGGACTTATAGCTTATGTAGGACACTCATTAAAGTATAAAAACAAAAAAAGCCGTCCCTCCCGGAACGGCCTTCATTATCTGATCTAGAAAAACTTATCTAAGAAAAAGCATTTCTCTGTATTTCACTAGTGGCCATGATTCATCATCCACCAAAAGTTCCAGTTTATCTACTGCATATCGGATTTTGTCAAAGTAGGCTTCCTTTACATCAATCTGATAGCCTTTTGCCATTTTGACGATATCCACTTCTTTGTTGAGTTTCTTACGTGCCTCAACCATTGCCGTGATATTAGATTTCAATGACTCTATATGCTTAGAAACCTCCTTGATCGTATCTACAGCAGCCGTATTATCCAAACCTAGACCTTTCAAACCATTGGCATTTTGAATAATTTTGTTTTGGTATAGAATAGCAGTTGGAATAATATGATTCAATGCCAAATCTCCCATCACACGACCTTCAATCTGAATTTTCTTCATGAAGCTCTCCAGCATGATTTCATGACGGGCATGAACCTCAATGTTGTTCATCACATTGTGTCTTTCGAAAAGCTCTTTAGTAGCTTTAGTTGCATATACGTCCAATGCCAACGGAGTTGACTTCAAGTTAGACAAACCTCTTTTCTCTGCTTCTGCCGCCCATTCATCAGAGTAGCCATCTCCTTCGAATCGTACTTTCTTGCTATCCTTGATGTATTTTCTCAATACGTTTACTATCGCAATTTTTTTCTCTTTACCGGCAGTCATTTCTTTCTCGATGTCTTTAGCCATATCAGTCAATACATCCGCAACGATTACATTCAGTACAGTCATTGGTCCGGCGACGTTAGCCTGAGAACCTACTGCACGGAATTCAAACTTGTTACCTGTGAAGGCGAAAGGAGAAGTTCTGTTTCTATCTGTATTATCAAGGATGATTTCAGGGATCTTAGAGATACCTAATTTCATGTACATATTATCACCCTTTTCTATCTTGATGTTTCCGTTTTTCTCAAGCTCATTCAATACTTCAGTAAGCGTAGCTCCCAAGAATACAGAGATAATTGCTGGAGGTGCCTCATTAGCTCCAAGACGGTGATCATTGCCCGCCGATGCTATACTTGCTCTCAAAAGATCTGAGTAATCATATACCGCTTTTACAGTAGCTACCAAGAAGGTAAGGAATTGAAGATTTTCTCTGGCAGAATTGCTTGGCTGGAAAAGGTTAATTCCTGTATCTGTGATCAATGACCAGTTGTTGTGCTTTCCGCTGCCGTTTACACCTGCAAATGGTTTCTCGTGAAGTAGAACCTTCAAGTCATGTCTCTCGGCAACTTTCTCCATCACGTCCATCAACAATTGGTTGTGGTCCGTTGCTTTGTTAATTTCTTCAAACAAAGGAGCCACTTCAAATTGACCTGGAGCAACCTCGTTATGTCTAGTCATAACTGGAATTCCTAATTGAAGTGCTTCATTCTCGAACTCAACCATGAAGTCCTTAACTCGTGTAGGGATAGATCCAAAATAATGATCATCCAACTGCTGACCTCTTGCTGGGCTGTGACCAAAAACAGTTCTACCACCCATTACCAAATCGGGTCTTGCAGAGAAAAGAGCTTTGTCGATCACAAAATATTCCTGCTCAACACCTAATGAAGGCTGCACTTTTCTCACATTTCTGTCAAATAATTGGCAGATAACTAATGCCGCTTCGTTGATAGCTTCTATTGATTTCAACAATGGAGTTTTGTAATCCAGTGCCTCACCCGTATAGGAAACAAATATTGTAGGAATACAAAGCGTATTTTCGAAAATAAAAATCGGAGATGTGGGATCCCAAGCAGTATATCCTCTGGCCTCAAAAGTAGACCGGATACCTCCGTTAGGGAAAGAAGATGCATCTGGTTCTTGCTGAACAAGTGCACTGCCTTTGAATTTCTCCAAACCGCCGAGGGCATCGAAAAATGAATCATGCTTCTCCGCAGTAGAACCAGTAAGTGGCTGAAACCAGTGAGTATAATGTGTGACTCCTTTGGATAATGCCCAAGTTTTTACAGCAGAAGCTACCTCTTCGGCAGTTGCACTGTCTATCTTGGATCCTTTATCAATGGCCTCCATAACCCTTTTGAAAGCTGAAGGTGCCAAAGACACTTTCATTTGAGCTGTGCCAAAGGTATTGATACCGAAAAAGTCTGAGATTTTGTTGGATGGTGCTTTTACAGTTATTCGCTGTCTTGTCTGCACCATTGCCAAGGCTTGTTGTCTGAGTGTTGCCATTTCTACAATATGTGGTTTAAATTTATACACACAAAAATAGAAAAATATGTTTCCGAAAATGCTTTTGACTCATTTTTGACCTCATATTTGAAAAAATTTACACTTTTTTCAATAAACCATCGTAAAATCCCACCATTTTCTGCTAACAAGAGGGATTTATGTAGAAAAATTGGAGAATTGAAAACAAGGGAAGATTAATTACCTTTGCAATCTCATTGTCAGAAGCGTAATTGTGAAAAAAGTAGCCTTTTATACACTAGGGTGTAAGCTAAATTACTCAGAAACCTCAACTATCAGTCGCCAATTTGAAGAAAAGGGCTATTTGAAAGTCGATTTTCAGGAAAATCCCGATATTTTCATTATCAATACCTGCTCAGTCACAGAGAATGCTGACAAGAAGTGTAGGAAGATTGTAAAGGAGGCTAAAAAGATTTCTCCAAACTCTTACGTCACCATAATCGGTTGCTATGCGCAATTAAAACCTCAGGAAATTTCCGAAATAGAAGGCGTAGATGCAGTGCTTGGTGCCGCGGAAAAATTCCGCTTGATTGAGCTTTTGGATGATTTTGCTAAAGCTCAAGAAACAAAAGTTTTGGCTTCCGAAATCCAAGAGGCCACCGTTTTTAATAATGCATACTCTATTAATGACCGAACGCGAACTTTCCTGAAAGTCCAGGATGGGTGTAATTACGGTTGTGCATTCTGTACTATTCCGCTTGCCAGAGGAAAAAGCCGAAGTAATACAATAGAGAGTGCACTGCAATCTGCACGTGAAATCGTTGCAACTGGTGTCAAAGAGATCGTATTGACTGGAGTGAATATAGGTGACTTCGGAATAGTAGATGGCAAACGAAATGAGCGATTTGCCGACCTAGTCTATGCTCTCGATGAAGTGGAAGGAATTAATCGATTGAGAATTTCATCAATCGAACCCAACTTGCTCACCAACGAGATCATCAGCTTTGCGGCCCAGTCCAAGAGATTTGTGCCACATTTCCACGTTCCACTTCAATCAGGTTCCAATACCATTTTGAGAAAAATGGGTAGAAGATACCTTCGTGAGCTTTACGTAGATCGCGTGGCCAAGATCAAAACGCTAATGCCACATGCTTGTATAGGTGTGGATGTAATCGTTGGTTTTCCTGGAGAGACAGACGAGCTATTCCTCGAAACTTATAATTTCTTGAATGAGCTTGATATTTCATACCTACACGTATTCACCTATTCTGAGCGAGCCAATACCAGGGCAACTGACATGGATGAGGTCGTTCCGATGAAAAAGAGAAATGAACGATCAAAAATGCTTCGAATTCTCTCTGAGAAAAAAAGAAGGAAATTCTACACTGAAAACTTAGGCAAAACATTCACAGTGCTCTTTGAAGAAGATATAGAAGACGGTAAAATTCACGGCTTCACCGAAAACTACATTCGTGTCGCTGCCAAATACGACCCAATGCTGATCAATGAATTGAAGCAAGTGACACTGGATCAGATCAATGACAAAGGACATATAGAAGTGCGGGAACCAGAGATGGTCTTCGAAAAGCATTAAAACCGAATTTAATTTTATACGGAAGTCTTAAACAACTTTTTCCAGAAGGCGTTGTTTAAGTATGTACTCTATATTTAAACCAACCGGAAGAATCACCAGAAGAATGTATCTGGTATTATTTATTATTTTTTATTTCATCAATCTCCTATGCTTATTGCTGATTTGGGACAGCTTCCAATCTGAATCCTGGCCGATTTTCTATGGAGCAGGAGTAGTACTTATTGCATCTATCTGCGTCTTGCTGATTCAGGCGATCAAAAGACTACACGACATAGGACTTAATTGGAAATATGCCTTATACCTATTGATCCCACCTCCAATCAATTTCATAGGATTCATCTGGCTAGCTGTCAAAAAAGGGCAAGATGGGACAAATGAATATGGCCTGGACCCAAGAATCAATGATATCGTCTAAATCCTTCATAGATAGAATCAAGTGACTTTGCATTGTTAAATTAAGGTACTGAAAGTGAAATTTCGGTACCTTTTCTTTTTGGAGAATAAAAGAAACGAAATTCAAAAGCCTCTGCTTGGTAATTTCCACCTGCATTTTTCTAAATTGAAATCAGCTAAAAAAACAATAAGTGGAAGATTCACAAAAAATCGCTTTAGTTCGACAAGAACCTTGGCTTGCTCAATATGAACCTCAAATCCAGAGAAGATTTGATCGATATCAGGAAGCTATTCGAGGAATAGATGATTTCATTGGAAATATACTCGAATATGCCTCAGTTCATAATTTCTATGGGATCCATTTTGAAGCTTGGAGAAAAGGCTGGGTGTATCGGGAATGGGCACCTGCAGCTAATCAACTAAACTTTTTCGGTGATTTCAATAACTGGAACAGGAGCTCGCATCCCATGAAAAAAAGCGGTCGTGGCGACTGGGAGATTTTCTTGCCTTATGACCAATACAAAGATAGCTTCATTCATGGCAGTAAAGTAAAGGTTCATGTCATAGCCGAAAACGGTGCTTTGGACAGAATACCTGCTTATATCAGAAGGGTGATTCAGGATGAAAATACTCATGATGTCGCAGGACAACTTTGGTTTGCAAAGGATTTCAAATGGACGGATGCATCTTTTACCACGAAGAATAGCCTCAAGCAACCTTTGATCTATGAGTGCCATGTGGGAATGTCCCAGGAGAAACTTGGAGTTGGAACCTATCAAGAATTTGAAGAGCTAACACTCCCTAGAATCAAAGCTGCCGGATATAATACCATCCAACTCATGGCAGTGATGGAGCATCCGTATTATGGCTCATTTGGTTACCATGTATCTAATTTCTTTGCTCCCACTTCAAGGTTTGGCACACCAGAGGAACTCAAGTCTCTGGTGAACAAAGCGCATGAAATGGGGATAGCAGTAGTCATGGATATTGTTCATTCTCATGCGATCAAAAATGTAAATGAAGGTTTAAATGAGTTTGACGGTAGCGAACATCAATATTTCCACCCTGGAGACAAGGGCTATCATGAAGCATGGGACTCCAAAGTCTTTGATTATGCCAAGCGGGAGGTGCAGCAGTTTTTACTTTCAAATATCCGCTATTGGCTAGAGGAATTTCATTTTGATGGATTTCGGTTCGATGGAGTGACCTCTATTATGTATTCGCATCACGGATTGTTCATGGATTTTGACTCGGTTGATTTGTATTTTGATAAAAATGTGGATGAGGATGCCGTTTTATATTTACAGCTCGCAAATACCCTTATGCATAGGATTAATCCTCAGAGCATTTCTATCGCTGAAGATATGAGCGGCATGCCTGGACTTGCGAGGCCTATTGCCGATGGAGGACTTGGATTTGACTTCCGAATGGCCATGGGAGTTCCTGACTTTTGGATCAAAACGCTTAAGCACAAACAAGACGAGGAATGGGATATGTTTGAGCTTTGGCATCAGCTGACCAATCGTCCTCAAGCAGAAAGATCAATTGGCTATGCCGAAAGTCATGATCAGGCTTTAGTAGGTGATCAAACACTTGCCTTCCGACTGATGAAAGAAGATATGTATTTCTCCATGTCTCTCCTCCAACAAAATCTGATTGTAGATCGTGGAATTGCGCTGCACAAACTTATCCGATTGATCACGCTCACACTGGGTGGTGAAGGGTATTTGAATTTCATAGGCAATGAATTTGGACATCCCGATTGGGTAGATTTCCCGAGAGAGGGCAATAACTGGAGCCATCAGTACGCGCGTCGGCAATGGTCACTAGTGGATGACCCCCTACTTCGCTATGGACAATTGGACGCTTGGGACAAAGCCATCATCAAACTTGCGAATGACTATTTGCTACTTGCCTCCGCTCCTGCTGAGCAACTTCATCTGGATCCGGATAAAAAGATCCTGGCCTATCAAAGAGGTGGGTTGATTTTCGTGTTCTCATTCCATCCTACTGAGTCATTTTTCGGACTTCCCGTTCATGTGAAAGAAGCTGGGGAGTATAGGCATCTACTTAATTCCGATGAAAAGCAATTCAGCGGTTTCGAGCGTCTGGATCGAAAAGTAAACTATTTTACCGATGAGCATCAGTGTATCAAATTGTATGTACCCAACAGAACGGTGCTTGTGCTGGAGATGAAATAAGAATTGAAAACTTGGTCGGGTGAAACCTTTTCTCTTTTGCCTAAAAAAGTAAGAATTCATTTCAAATCAATCAGGACACCTTCATCCTAAAAAAATTCAAAGTGCCATTCATATGAATTCTTCCGTCGACTCATATTTCACTGAGGGCTGTGGGCGCTGTCCGCTGGGTGGTACTCCGCAGTGTAAAGTCCATAATTGGACGGAAGAGCTGAAGCAATTGAGAATAATTATTCTTGACTGTGGATTGACGGAAATGTCGAAATGGGGAGTTCCTTGCTACACCTTTCAGAAAAGTAATGTTCTGATTTTAGCTGCGTTTAACGACTACTGCTCGATTAGTTTTTTTAAAGGAGTTTTGTTAAATGATGAGCAGAAAGTTCTCACTAAACCTGGAGAAAACACGCAAGCAGCACGACTGATTAAGTTTACAACTATTCAGGAAATAGCCCAGCTTAAACCTATCCTCAAAGCTTATATTTTTGAAGCCATCGAGGTAGAAAAGGAAGGTTTGAAAGTAATATTCGAAAAAAATCCAGCCCCTCTACCAGAAGAATTTCAAAATAAATTGGTTGAATTCCCAGCCTTAAAAGTGGCTTTTGAAGCATTGACACCAAGTCGCCAAAGAGGCTACATTCTTTATTTTTCCGCTCCCAAACAATTCAAAACCAGGGTGGCTAGGATTGAAAAATGTGCTCCAAAAATCCTCGATGGGAAGGGATTGAATGACAGGTAAAATCACTCAAGTTTATAAATGATCTTACTTTTTTGTGAAGGCATTCTAATCAAAATGATGTTCCTTTCAAATTTGAGCTTATCCAATATTTCCCTTTTTCATTTCCTTCACAGCATAATCAACCGCTCTAGCGGTCAAAGCCATGTAAGTAATGGAAGGATTTTGCGTGCCAGTGGAAGTCATGCATGCACCATCTGTAACAAATACATTGGGAGCCAAATGCATCTGATTGAATCCGTTGAGCAAGGAGGTCTTAGGATCTCTTCCCATCCTCACTCCGCCCATTTCATGAATATCTAAGCCAGGAGATTGCTTGCTATCACCTCTTCTGATATTTATGCAGCCCGCTTTGGTAAGCATTTCTTCTCCCTGCTCATGAAAGTCCCTAAGGATTTTCTCATCATTTTCATCGTAGCCTACATTAATCTGAAGTAATGGAACGCCCCATTCATCTTGCTGATCCGGACTCAAGCTGACATGATTTGATTCCTTGGGAATAGTCTCACCTTGCATCATCATATAAACCGACCAAGGTCCAGGTTTAGAATTTGCTTCCTTGAATTCTGCACCAAATGGCGCGTCTGCATGTCCAAAGCCTGCTCGACCTGCAGAATAAAAAGTCATATACCCCCGCATAAAGTCCATTTCCTGCTTTTTGACATTTCTGAAATTGGGCATCATCACTGCCGTAGGTCTTCTTCCAAAGTAGTATTTATCATCAAATCCCTCATAATTGGCATTGACCACGCCTCGATAGTTATGAAAGGCAACATATTTACCCAAAATTCCAGAGTCATTTCCCAAGCCATCTGGAAAGCGCTTTGAAGTACTATTCAGCAAAATCAAATTGGTATTTAGTGCAGAAGCATTTAAAAAAATCACGGCTGCGAAATATTCTGTAGATTCTTTAGTGACGCGATCTACTACTCGCACGCCTGTCACTTTGCCTTTTTGATCATCATATATAAGTGAATGAACCACAGAATCAGGTCTAATCGTCAAATTGCCAGTCTTGGCAGCCGTTGGTAAAGTGGAAGAATTGGAACTGAAATATGCTCCAAAAGGACATCCTCTGTAGCATTGGTTTCTGGCCATGCACTGCCCTCGACCTTGCTGCAAATGAACTTCCTTAGGTTCAGTGAGATGAGCACAGCGACCGATTATCACATCTCGATCATCGTAAACAGCCTTGATTCGCTGTTGAATCTCCTTCTCCACACAGTTCATTTCCCAAGCTTTGAGAAACTCCCCGTCAGGCAGCGTATCCAACCCTTCGTAGCTGCCGCTTATTCCCACAAAGCGCTCGACATAACTATACCATGGAGCAACATCCTCATACCGAATCGGCCAATCCACTGCAAAGCCGTCCCGGCCTGGCCCTTCAAAATCATATTTGCTCCAGCGCTGTGTTTGCCTGGCCCAAATCAACGACTTTCCTCCTACCTGATAGCCACGAACCCAATCAAACGGCTTTTCCTGAACATAAGGATGCTCGGAATCTTTGACAAAAAAATGCTGTGTATCTTCCTTATAGGCGTAGCACCTATTTACGACGGGATTCTCAAGTTTGTCCTCCCGAGGAATCTGATTTCTGTGCGGCATTTCCCAAGGAGCTGAAGTCATCGTAGGGTAATCTTTCAAATGCTGCACATCCCTGCCTCTTTCCAACACCAAAGTTTTCAAGCCTTTCTCACATAATTCCTTAGCTGCCCATCCTCCACTGATACCAGAGCCCACCACTATAGCGTCAAATTGATTCGATTTCATGTCTGGAATCTATAGAATTTCACCGCGACTTTTACTCAATATTCCATGAAGTATAAATGAAATCTTTTTAAAAATTTAAAAAAGAAGACAAAAATCAAAATAAGTCATGGTAAGAACCACCATAAACAAGAGTGAATGAACCATAAATGATGTTCACGTGTCTCAGCATACCTAGGAAAACGAGCAGAAAGTACATCTGATTAAGTTCCTAAATAATGAATAAATGGTGTACTAAAGTCTATCCAGAAACCCTATATTTTTGAGGTCATTGAAATGGAAAAAGCAGGTTTGAAAGTCGAATTTGAAAAATACACAGAGCCTCCATCTTTTATTTTTCTGCTACCAAACAATCCAAAACCCTGGAAACTAGTAATGAAAAATATACTACAAAAATTGTCTATGAGATGGAGAGATGGATTGATAGGTAAATTCCATTTGAAACATCTGATCACATTACAGGATTTTTTAAATTCACGACTAGTGGAATAGTGCCTTTTAGCCTTATTAAATTCTCTCAGAACTCCTCCTCAGGTTGAGGAAAATAGCTCTCATGTATCTCTACACCTTTTTTTTTAACATGGATGAGAAATATTACACCTATATAAGTATCAGCTATAATACATCAAGAAGGCCTTTTTAATGAGTTCATGAAATTACTTTTCCATGGTATAAAGTTTGGCTATGCCTAGTAAACCCAAACTGATTTCATCATGAAAACAAACACAGAAACTTTAGATAAAGAAAACCTCACCAGAGTAATCGGTGAGTATCCTGCCGAACCATGCCATCAGACTCCAGGATCTTATTTGCTGGTGAGTGGCGGAGTACATGGAAATGAGCCAAGCGGTATACTTGCTTTGCAACGTGTGTTTAAAAAACTACAGGAGGAAAAGCTGACACTGAAAGGTAAAATAGTTGGTGTGGCGGGAAATATTGTAGCCTTAAAAAAAGGAGCTCGTCTGATAGACAAAGATCTAAATCGAGTATGTACCCTAGAAAATGAAAAGCAGCTACAAGCGCACAATCAGCTCGATTATCACGAAGCAACAGAGTTTAATGAGTTGCTAACTATAGTCGAAAAATTAGAGAACGAAAAGTTCAATACAGTTTTCCATTTCATGGATTTGCATACCACCTCATCAAATACTGCTCCATACATTAGCGTGAATCGCCGTGAAAACAGCTTTGCTTTTGCGAAGCAGATGCCCTTACCAGTAGTGAAAGGAATAGAAAAATACATTCCCGGGCATTTCGACCACTACCAGACTTTGAAAGGTCACTCCGGCTTTACAATGGAAGCTGGACAGCACGACGACCCAAAATCAGTTGACTATCACGAGGCCGCGATTTGGGTGATTTTGGTGAAAACAGGAATGCTTGAAAAATCAGCTATAGCTTATGATCACTATTATGAGCTTTTGGAAAAAGCCTCTCCTACCAATGACAATTTTGAGGTAACCTACAGACAAGAGATTGGAGAAGATCAGAACTTCAAAATGGATCCGGGCTATGCTAATTTCACCAAAATCAATAAAGGACAACATTTAGCTTCATTGGATGGACAGTCGATTGTGTCAGAGTCTAAGGGAAGGGTGTTTCTGCCTTTGTATCAAACCCAGGGGTCGGATGGTTTTTTTATAGTGAAACCAGCATAATCGAAGGAAGCTTGAACTATTATCAGAATGAGATTAGACAAATTGGTTATTTTAAAACAGTTAGTCTGCAGAATTGAAACCACGTATTATAACAAACACTTAAGTCTTACTATTTTTTTGCGCGCTCTGCGAAAACCTCCGCATCCACTGTGGTTAAAATAATCACAAAAAAAGGAAAAGCATCGCTAGCTTTTCCTTTTTCATTTATAAAATCTGAAGCTTCCAATGCCGCCGTTCGTGTCACGCGAACGGCTACTATTAAGGATTCAAAGTTGCCAAAAAAGCATTGGGCAGACTACCGTCGTAATGCTTTTGGTATTTCACTTTTCGCTCAAGAGAATCGATTATAGCAGATGAGAAGTCTACACCTTCGAGTCTATGCATTGCATTAATAGTCCCCGGACTATCTAGATTCAGCTCCATAATTTTGTCTCCGACGATATCTATTCCAGCGAGGAACATTCCGTCCTGCACCAATTTTGGCCCGACGATCTCACATAGTCTACGTACATCATCAGTAATTTCGGCATGGATTGCTTCACCTCCTGAGTGTAGATTACTTCGAATATCATTGTTATTTACCCTGTTGACAGCCGCTACTTTTCCATTTATTTCCAGGATTTTCCCATTCATCATGATTACTCTTATATCGCCGTTTTTGGCTGCAGGAAGGTATTGCTGTGCAATCACAAAACCATAGCGGTTGATCGTCTCCACGATCTGGTTGAGGTTTTTATCGTTGTCCACCAAGAACACATCCTTTCCACCCGAGCCTTGAAGTGGTTTCAAGATAATCTTCTTCTTTTCTTTTCTGTAAAATTCCTTTATCTCATCTGCATCTCGGCTGATGATCGTTCTTGGCCTTACGGTTTCAGGGAAATGCTGAAAGTACATCTTGTTAAAAGATGACATTAACGCATAAGGATCATTCACCACAAGTACTCCATTTGCACTTGCTATCTGACCGAAAACCATCCCGGCAGTCTGTGCCCAGGCTCTTTCCCCAAATTCCTCGCAGGGATTATTTCTCAGAAAAAGCACATCTATATCATCTGAAGCTATGTGTATTCGCTCAGCCTGTGGACTGTGAATAGCATCCATGTACTTATTCAAACTACGGAACTTTGTATTAGGAGCTTTTACAGCTATAGCACCCATTCTACCATCTTCGAGATAGCAAAGCTGCCCTACACTGATGATGTAAACCTCATGCCCTCGGTGAACCGCAGCTGAAGAAAGTTGCGTAGTACTGTATCCTCCAGTCTCAGTTTCTATTTGATTTACTACAAATCCAATTTTCATTTTGTGGTGGTTAGTGGTTAATTGACTAGTTCGGGCAAGGTCAGTCCTTCCTTTAATTTTTGCAGTCGCTCCTGAGCAAAATCTGTTTTGAGATAGCTTGGACTAAGTGGAGACGGTTTTATGATGTCGCGAATGCGCAATTCTTGGATCAGGGCAATATGTTTAAATCCTATTTTACCTACATACAGCGGTTCCAAATCGCCACCATTTTGCAGGTAATCTATCAGTTTAATCAGGCCTCTGAGGTAGATTATATCTTTGGTGCAGCCACCGCCTTGATATGCTCTAGCTGTAATCTGAAAAGCCTGCTCAGGCGAGGAATTATATTCTGCTGTCAGCGTATGGTATGTCTCTTCGAAAGTCATTCCTTCTGTCACCGCTCTTCCTGCGATCACTCTTGCAGCAAGAGTTCTCAGTCTGTTATTGGTAAGTCCTCCGACTAGGTATTCTGCCAAGACTGCAAGACCTTCCTGTAACTCGTCATAATCCGCAAAACCACTGCTCATTTGCCCGAAAGACTGCATTTTCCCATTGTAAAATGTGAGCACATGTGTACCAACTTCGTGATGAACCAAGGCTTTGATCCGTTGTTTTGGAACTTTAAAACTAGAACCTATGTAGAGCTGACCTCTCGACACCAGCATCCCGACAATGTCATTTTTCACCTCTACTTTAGAGTTTAATGCCGGATAAATTTTTCTGTATTCTTCAATTTCAGCCATACAATATTTAGCCATATCGTAAGGATCTATCCATTCTATATTCTCGAAATCATCAGGAGGAAGGGTTTTTAGCAAAAGTTTAGCCGTTTCGTGTAGCTCTACTCCCGGAGTACTGTATAAACGAATGCTACTATACATGAAGTTCTTTGTTCCTCGCTCCTTGAGCATGGTAATCTGTTTTTCGATTTCCTCGCGCTTTTCCGTGTAAAGAAATGAAAGGGTAGGATCTTGTATGCCTCTGATATCAATTCGGAACAACTCTTCCTTCAATCGATCTGGATCTATGGGTAAATTGCGGTAAAGGAACTTTGGGTTCTTGCGATGCTGGTTTGCGATGAATTCTTCCTTTGCCTGCATAGTATTTGTTGGGGAAATAAGCAGCAGAAACTGATACTTAGCCTCAATTTCAGAAAGTTGCTTATCTACTTCCCACACTTTTTCATCTACCACAGTACTACCCAGACGCTGATAATTTTGAATATCGAAGGAAGTCTGAACTCGTATAAATTCATACACTGCCTTTCTGAGAATATTGGAAAAAGCTAGCTTGAATTCCTTAAAGACTAGGTAGTAAAACTCCTTATTTGCATGACTTTGGAAGAAAGGTGGAATCTCCAATCCCATCAAGTAAATGCCTGCTTCTTGACACTGCTTCAAAGTCAGAAAATCCGCCAGATGATCTGGATGCCGAATTAGGTTCTCCTCTACTTGAACAGTCAGCTCTGGATGGGTTCGGCAAAATGCCTGCAGTCCATCCTGAAATGCTTTCACAGTGTTTGGCGCTTTATCTTTAGCAGTTTTGAGTTTAAAAGATTTACTGTCCGGTTTTCCTATCCAAACCTCAAGAACCATCACCGAACCGTATTCTTCAGCTAGCTCCTTCGACAATTCCTTGGCAAGCAGAGCAATATCCGAATTGAAATCAGTGCTGGATTCAGTGATCAGATAGGAAGACTCCATTCTCACGAGATCCGAAACTTTAAAGTGATCTTGTTTTTCTTCGCGATAGATCAAAAGAAAAGGCAATCTCCGCTCTATTCTTATCCGGCTTTTACCTCCAAGAGAAAGATTAAGAACGTTTCCTGTCTTCAGGGCTTCGGTGAGTGCTTCCTTTGTCTTTTTATCAATCATTACCTTTCCTCTTCGTCTGCATTGCTGTAAGAGTTATTTTCCTCGTCCTCGGAACCAATATTTTCCTGTTGGTCATCCAACTCGCTTCCTGGCACATCCAGCCCATCACCCGTGAAATCAACTTTTCTCTTTCTCTCGATAAGCTGCTCATCGTCGCCGCCGTCATCACTTAGATTTGCATCTTTTGGACCTAAGGCTTGGAGATCATCCTTGGTGACTCTGGCTTCCCGTACCAGTTCTTCAGTAGTTTTATCTTTTAGGTTTTGTGTTTTCTCAGGTTTATTAGTTTTCATAGCTTTTCAGTTTTCCGTTACAAGAGGCAACATGGATGCCCTTTGTCAGAGAAAGTAAATGAAAAATCCATAGTACGTTGGGAATGAGAATAGGACTGTTTTCTGAGTATTCAAAAAATGTTAATGAATTTTTTGCTGTCTGTCACGTTGTATTTATGTGCAGAAAAGTTCTCATAATGGGTAGCTAACCCTGTTATTGATGTACCATGACTGGAAGGAAAAGCAGATTTCCATCCCTATCTAAAATCAAGTCATACCCTTCTGCAGTTTCACCTATTTTAGAAAACTGCTCTAAATCTACAAGTAAGCTATCTGCTAAAAATTGTGAAGGTTTGGTCATCGCGTAAGTTGACCTATCATCTAATGCGACGGAATCAACAGACGTAAGTAGATTTTTGTACAAAAAGCCAATGATTCCATCCGTAGTCTCTACCTCAAACCAATCAGAAGTAGCGGCTAGTATGATAACCGGTGTATTTGCAATCAGCTGCGCAATGACGCTTGAATTTGTGTTCGGCTGGCTTCTCATATTTGTCTGAGAGGTAATGACTTTCATCAGTTGAGGTAGTTCCCGCTCTGGAAGTTGTGAAGCAATATCAAACTCAGTCTTAATAGCTGGAAAAGGGTTGATCGCACCGCTTTGATAAATCCCAAAATGCAAATGCGGAGCTGTAGTCCTGGCATTGCCTGTATTCCCCACCAAGCCCAATGTATCTCCAGGATTTACCCGCTGCAGATTACTCACCATCTGGCTATCCAAATGTGCAAAATAAAGATTCCAGTCTCGCTTGGGATCTCTCAACCAAACCTGTTTTCCTCCCAATCCCGTATCCCGTACGGCCGTGACTACGCCTTCTACAGGAGCCAATATTGGAGTGCCGCGAGCCGCAAAAATATCCACCCCTTCATGTGATCTCTTCCCTCCATCGCGTTCATCGCCCCATATACTTTGAATTGCCCGACTGTTTTTTCCCTGTACGGGAAATACTGCATAAGTGGCAGTTCCATTAATTCTGACTTGAAAATTGCCCTCCCCAAGTAATTCTGGCTGAATTCGAAGTAAGTAACTGCCCGTCTTTTCTGCTTCGAACTTCACAGAATCATTTTGTGTCGCATAGGATTCCAGTTCCTTCCACTCTGGCCCCTCTAATAAGTCCACGATTAATTTACTGCTATCATTAGCCTGCCAATACACAAGAATATTGACAGAAGCTCCCTGCTCCAGCTGAATTTTCCATGCTTTTGCTTCAATGCTTTTGGACTTGAAACTACCCTGAATAGCTACTGGTATTTCCAGTTCAGAAGGCCTCGAAATTGCCTCAATACCTGATTTTTGCCATTCCAAACCAATTTTGGTTGAGCTAATCCCCGAGCTCTTCAGTGTATTTAGATACTTTGTCCTAGCTGAGCTTG
Source organism: Algoriphagus antarcticus (assembly GCF_002150685.1). Lineage (GTDB taxonomy): Bacteria > Bacteroidota > Bacteroidia > Cytophagales > Cyclobacteriaceae > Algoriphagus > Algoriphagus antarcticus. Next base: position 13,406 of record NZ_MSSW01000045.1, on the reverse strand, counting down.
ACTTAAAAATCCTCAAAGATTGATTGTTGCATGAGGAAATAAGAATGACCAAAATGGCAAAAAGGGCGGTGAAAAGTCTGAAGGATTTCATTGGGATAGTTTAGCCTCTTCCTGTAATTGGTACCATAGCTCAGGATTGTCAGTAATAATTTGAAACACATTCACACTAACTACAGCGAAGACGATGTGAGCCAAAAACAGCGCAAGAAAGTAATTGAGTTCAGAAAACTGTGGAGGACTTGAATGGAGAGTCAAGTAGCTTTTCCAAGCTGCCACAGCCAGCACCCCACTGATTACTCCTATTATGATAGAATCCACCAAATTAATTTGGAAAAATCCCCAGTTCCAAAGAAGAAAGTATGCAAATGAAAAAAGTACTCCCACTCCAAAATGAGCAGCAATCCCTACGATAAGGGCATTCTTACCAGGAGAGTAAAAATTACTTTCCCCAACTAACATATTACCCAGAATATGGATCACCTTAGTAAAGCTGTGACTGACATAGCTATACAGGTACATGAACAAGGTCATCGCCACAGTACCTACCAGTCCGGAAAGAATCGTAATCAAGAAATGTTTAATGTCCATGAGATTTTGATATAGAAATAATGCAGGCGAAATCAGAGTCTGAGATTCCAAGAAGATAATTGTACTAGGATCCTCATTTCATCTTATCAGTCATAAATTCTGCTCTCAGCTATTGAATCACTAAAAGTTTTCGCATCCTGATCAATCGGCAGCCTTTTATGATTGGTATTCTTTGAGTCGTAAGACACATCCCAGAGTTGCATCATCGGTGTATCGTTACAACACCTAAAGAAAAAAAGATGATACAAGCATTCTGAATTCCATCAGTGCTTGATCATCCTTTCAACTTATTAATCCACTGATTTTCTCTTGCCTTCTCCGTCGAATATGAAGGTTTGATTTGATCCCTCTTTCATTCTGAACTCCAACTCGTAATAAGTGATGTTATTTTCAGTAAACCTCCTTTTAACAAGAATACTATCTGGATTAATATCGTCTGTTTTCTCTATCACGTCCAACAATTCTTGTGGTAGGTTGATCGAATCTGTAGACTCGATAATTACCGGTATCCTGGTACCATCTGTCAATCTCATACTTGAGTCGGTTCCTGCTTTCGTTTTTCCATCTAAAGACGTGGATTCATCTACATCCATTATACCATCCTCAGTGACGTCGCCGTACTCCTTCTTTTCATTACAGGCGAACAATATCGAGGATATGGCTACTACAAGTACTGCTAATTGCTTTTTCATAAAATGTTTGATTTAATTGAATAGGTTGTTAAGCTGTATGTACGCTTTTCTGCCAGTAAGCGAATTCTCTTTGGTCAACGGGTTGGAAGACCGGAGTAAACCAGAATTCAATGTGCCTATGGATTTTCGATCCTATAAATTTTCTACTGGCAAGATTCTGTATAATCACAGTTGTTAATAATAACTTAGACAAAATCTAACCCAAGTGTATATTTCGCTCTTAAAATTAAATTGAAGGGGTATTAAACAGAATCCATTGAAAAAGGGTGGCCTTTACAAATCATAAGTTTCCCCAAATAGCGGTATTATACTCTCAGTCTCTGAGGAAAAAATCCGTTCTATTTCGTCAGAAGAGTAAAGCAAACCTAGCACAGGATCGAAGTTTAAGCTGGTTTTGTCAGCTATCGTCTTCAGTACTTTCTCCAATTTTGGCTGCATTTTACTCTTCTGGGGCCTTAAAGACTCGTTATATTTTAATTAAGATTGTGAATTCTAATTGCCTGTATAAGCTATTTTCCAAAGCGTATTCCCGTTATCATCATTTACCAAAAGTGCACCGTCGGGCAAAACTGTCACGTCCACCGGACGCCCATATACTTCGGAACTCTCAGATTCTGACACAAATCCTGTTAAGAAATCCTGTGGCTCTCCAGCAGGCTTACCATTCTCAAATGGCACATAAAGAACTTTATATCCAGCAAGTTTTTCACGGTTCCAAGAACCATGTTGTCCTACATATGCTCCGTTATTATATTCTTCCGGAAAGCCAGTTCCATCATAGAAAGTCAAACCCAGCGAAGCCGTGTGACTTCCTACCGATACTTCTGGGACAATTGCTTTCTCAACCAATTCGGGAGCTTGGCCTTCCATTCTTGGATCTTCGATCTGACCATAATAAGAATAAGGCCATCCATAAAACCCTCCTTTCTTTACACTTGTGATATAATCAGGCACCAAATTATCGCCCAATTTATCTCGTTCATTTACCGCAGTCCAAAGTTCCTTTGTTGCCGGGTTCCACGACATTCCCACTGGATTTCTCAGTCCACTTGCAAACATAATTTCTCCAGTTCCATCTGGATTCACTTCCAAAATCGCAGCTCTTCGATGCTCCTCTTCCATTCCATGTTCCCCTGCATTACTGGCAGATCCGACGGAAATGTAGATTTTACTCCCATCTTCATTAGCAATCAGATTTCTTGTCCAGTGATTATTATATCCTCCAGCTGGGAGATCAACTATTTTTTCTCCCTCGCCTTCAAGTTTTATCTGTCCTGATTTGTAGGCGAATCTATAAAGTCCATCTGTATTGGCGATGTAAAAGTGCTCGTTCAGAATGAGCATTCCATATGGGCTGTTCAAGTTTTCTTTGAATACTTCACGGGTCTCATATTCGCCGTTTTTATCCTTATCCTTGAAGATGGTGATACGATCCGCGCTACCTTTTGTGCTGCTTTCTACTACAAAAATATCCCCGTTTGGCCCTACATATGTATTTCTCGGGTTGTCCAATTCATCAGCAAATTTGGTAACGGTAAATCCAGCTGGAGCAGTGGGCATTTTGCCGTCAGGCCAGGCCACAATTTTACTTTCGTTAGTGACAGACTCGGTTGCGTACGGCGGGGGCAAAATTAATTGGCCAAGTGCAGTTTGCACCGTATCGGCACTGGTTTCGGAGATTTCTTCTTTCTCTTCTTTGGAGACTTTTTCCTGACATGAGACAAAGCCAAAAGCTGCTAAGGCCAAAAGTGGAAGTGTATTTTTAAAGTACATGGTTGATTAGGGTTTGATTTGAACTCTATTCGATCTCATTAAAAGATCAATCATTTAGCCAAAATGGGAAATAGACGATATAGGTCAATAATGGAAGCCAAAATGCTTTATAGGTGAAAAAAACTACTGTCGAAGACTATTTCTGTGAAAAATTATTCCCAATTCGGGTTTTGGATCGTACTGCAATGATAGCTATCCATCTAGCCTTTCGAGTGTTTTCTCTATGCTGACCCCCTTGCCAAGAACCTCTTTAAAAAGATCTGGGTGCTGTTTAAGTCTATGCTTGAGCGTAAAAATTGTGAAGTCATTTTTGTCCAGTTTGCTATTTACTTCTTTCCAAAGAAGTGGTGTGGAAACAGTTGCTCCGGGTTTGGGACGCACGCAGTACACAGATGCAAGCGTTTGCCCAAGACGATTCTGCAGGTAGTCCAGATAGATTCTTCCTTTCCTTGCTTTGAGTGGTCTTTCCATGGTAGTGAGTTTGGGAAGCTGTTCTTGGATGATGGTGCACAAAAGCTTGCAGAAATCGCGTCCTTCCTCAAAAGTATATTTTGCACCCAAAGGGATATAAATATGAAGTCCGCTCGCACCCGAGGTTTTGCAGTATGCATCAATCTTTAATTCCTCAAGCAGTTGATGAAAAGCCTGAGCTACTTCTATGACTTGCTTAAAATCGTTTTTGTCAGATGGATCCAGATCTATCACGATATAATCCGGATTATCTAGTGAACCGATCCTTGCATTCCAGGGATTAATCTCAATACAGCCAAGATTCGCCATGTAGATGAGCGTTGCTTCATTTTGGCAAAGCATGTAATCAATATCCTTCTCGGAGGATTCTGAATGGATGCTGGTAGTTTCTATCCAATCAGGATATCCTTCTGGTGTGTCTTTCTGGTAAAATCCATCTTTATCTATCCCGTTTGGATGACGGTGGAGATTTTGTGGACGATCTTTTAAAAAAGGTAAAATATAATCTGACACAGAAAGGTAATAGTCAATCAGATCGTATTTGGTAATTCCTTCTTTAGGCCATAGGGGCTTTTCCAGATTGCTTACGGGGACATTAATCCCGTCAATTTCCAAGGAATTATCTGAACTGCCGCTGGATTTTCCAGCTGTTTCAGAGCTTTCGATTTTTAGTTCTTGGGGGAATTTGTCATTTCGTAATCCTTTGAAAACCGGCTGGCGAAGTCTGTTGTTTTCTGTCCATTCTGCAAATGTTACTTCAGCTATCATCACCGGATGAAGCCAGACAGGCTGCCTTCCGTTTAGATTTATTTTTTCCGGAAAGGGTGATTTCGATTGTTGTATTTTATCAAACTGAACAACCAGCTCCTTTTGCAGAGCAATAGAAAAACCTGTCCCACAGTTGCCCGCGTAGGTCAATTCATTTTGTCTATGCAGTCCTAGGATCAAGGAGCCAAACGGACGATTATCTGATTTGGTGTAGCCACAGATGATCGCCTCGATGCTTTCTTGCGTTTTGAATTTCACCCATTCCTCAGATCGAACACCCGGATAATAGAAAGAACCAGCTTTTTTGCCGATGATTCCTTCAAGCTCATTTTCCTTCACTTCTTCGAAGAAAGCTTTGCCACCGCCGGTCAAATGTTCACTATAGCGTATGTTAGGTATATCCTCGACTAAAGACTCCAACAATTCCTTACGCTCTTCCAGCTTGAGGTGAATAATGCTATGCCCATCCAGATAAAGCAAGTCAAAGACCATGTAAGTCAGGTCTCCTTTTGGCTCATCACTATAATGTTGTAGCCATTGAAATTTGGAAACTCCATTCTTATCCAGACTCACCACTTCCCCATCGAGTATGGCAGTTTTTGGAAGTTGTTTTAAGCTGTCTATTAAGGCAGGAAAAGTCTCTGAATAATCCACTCCGTTGCGGGAATAGAGGGATGTACTATCCGAAGAGTGATTGCAGATCATGCGGTAGCCATCCCATTTGATCTCGTAGAGCCAGTCTTTGGAAGTGCTGAATTTAAGGTCTTTGCTGGTTGAGGCAAGCATTGGTGAAACCTGATGGGTAAGGGAAAGCGCTTTGGAAGGTTTGGTTGTCTCTTCGATTTTGGTTTCTCCGAGATGAAGATTCGCATCGTAATCCAGATCCGTAGCAAATTCATCCTTCTTTTTGATCAATAGCCATTGTGGCTGCTTTCCTTCAAATTTCGTTCTGACCAAAGCGAAATCTCCCCGAAGCTTGGTTCCAAAAAAAGTAAGCTTCAGGTCGCCGTCTTTGAACATGGAAAGGGCAACATCTTTCTTGTCCGACATGGGAGTAAAAGTTCCTGCGTCCCAAATGGTCATTTCTCCTGCTCCATAATTTCCCTTCGGGATAATCCCATGAAAGTCCAGGTATTTCAATGGGTGATCTTCAGTTTGCACCGCCAGACGCTTGTCACCGGGATTCAACGATGGGCCTTTAGGAATAGCCCAACTTTTGAGCACTCCATCCATCTCCAGTCTGAGATCAAAGTGAAGGTGACTGGCATCATGACGCTGCACCACAAACCGAAGTTCGCCAGCTTGCTGAGCCAAGTCTCCTCGGGGTTCATTCGTTTTTTTGAAATCGCGCTTTTTATTATACTCATCAAGTGCCATCAGGAGGCTTTTTTACGCTTTTCCAAACTAGCTTTTAGCTGCGCCATTAGATTCTTTGAAGGAGTATTTTCCGGCTCAAATTTCTTGATTACTGCTTTTTTGCCTTTTGATTTTGCTTTGATCACCTTCATCAGCTGCTCATTATACTGATCCTTATACTTGGAGAGGTCAAACTTTTCACTGTATTGCTTGATCAAAGTCTCCGCCATCTCCACTTCTTTTTTGGTGGCTTTGGAACTGGAAATCTTAAGATCAGAAGGGTTTCGTATTTCATCCGAAAAGCGGATCACATGCAGAACCAACACATCTTTGTGGACTCCGATGAGGCAAAGATTCTCTTTCTGACGCATTACAAAAGTAGCTAAGCCCAATTTCTTGGTTTTCTTCAGCGCATCTCGAAGTAGATTATAAGCTTTGCCACCTTCCTTCTGTGGCTCGAGAAAATAGGGCTTTTTGAAAAGCATATCAGCTACCTGCACTTCTTCTACAAATGCTTCGATTTCCACGATTTTAGACTTTTTGGCATTTGCCTGCTCAAAGTCCTCATCCTCCAAAATGATATATTTATCGTCGATTTTAAATCCTTTTACGATGTTCTTCCATTCCACTTCCTTACCTGATTTCTCATTGATTCGTTGATAGCGGATCCGTTCATGATCTTTCGAATCGAGCATATCCAAATCAATTTTCCGGTCTTCAGAAGCTGAATACATTTTGATTGGGATATTTACCAGACCAAAACCTAATGTGCCATTCCAGATTGATTTCATGAGTTCTTAAGTTTAGAATTTATCGTTTTTTAAAATCTTCAATTCATGCTCTGCTAGTGTTCGCATAGCCTGAAGGAAGAATGGCTTTTTGACATTTGTTATCATGAAGCTTAGTAAAAGTCTTTCAACTGTTCCATCTATCATGATCAGAACGTAACTGATATCCAATGCTTTTTCATGAGTAAATTAGTCTAAAATTCCTACTTGCTATTTGAATGCCAAAAGGAAACCAAACAATCTAACCATGAACATTTTAATCGCGAAATGGATGTTTTTTTAATGGTGATTACATTGATTTTTGTGGATCAAAAAATAAATAAGTATTACTGGTTTACCTAAAAAGGATTTTATAATCAAGTTAAAAATACTTTTATTAGTATTTAAAGCATTTAATCATTCCGCCCAGTAAATAGCTTGAAAGCAATAGCAATCACCGCGAGTACCAAAAGTATGTGTATAAGACCTGCGACACTATAAATAAATACTGATATCGCCCATCCTATCAATAAAATAACTGCAATAATGTATAATAAATACTTCATAATTTTTTAAAATGGTTATTGTTGAAAATACTAGAATGGTTCTGCTTAATTCAATCTTTGTGCCACCGCATCATTTCCTTTGATACTGATTTTTAAGTCTATTTTTCTTGATAAACACTTGTAATGTTAAATTTATTGGGAAATTTTTATCCCAGAACGAGGCTGATGAAATCATTAATAGCTCAGAAAATTGTTTTACAATACCTCACAAAAGCAGATCACATAAGGCCTAATTTTCACCTTACTGTTCCCAGTTTTACTCCCAGTTGTTATGGCATTTGAAGAAGCAGATCAGCATCCACTTCCTGATCGTATCTGACATTTATCATATTCAGCTATTAAAAAAGCAGTCTCAGTATGCAGGAATGAACATATTGCAGCGCAAAGTAAAAAAATTATGGAGACGCATTGTGGAAAAATATTTGACTATCTCAACAAATTAATAAGACAGAATTTCAATTGATATTTTCTATTAAGCAAAATTAGATTTCATTCAGTTTGCTCTACCTTCTCTCTTTTTTCTTTTCACTGTGAAAACTGATTTTTGAATATACTGGTTAAATATTCCTTTGCTTAGATTCTATTTGATGAACTGGGAATAGCTCAAAACTGGAAACAGAAAGTCTTTACATTTTCCGGGGTGTGAAATGTAGGTTTGTCTTCTACAGAATGAGAATTTTTTTCCCTGAAAAATAAAACATTCCTTTTGCTTCTACTACATAGTTACGTCCATGAAAGGGTTCATGCAGGAAAACCGCTTTTTATGATAGAATGGCTAAGTATTTGGTTTTTGCTGAGAGAATTAATCTTGAAAGTATTGAACAATTTAATCTCTTTAAAAAGCGATTGTAACTATGCACTTGAACGAAGTATCAAGGAATTACATACTCTTATTGAATCTCAAAAGAATCTAACTGGACTAGAGAAGTGTATAGTGTTTTGTAAGCCCTGTATGGATCCATTTGCGGATTGTCTAGAAGCGTGTGAATCTGCCCAACTAGACAGAGGTAAAATGACGCATGCCTGTGCAGACGATTGTGCAGAATGCGCAGCAGAATGCGAAAAGCATAGTACTGAGAATTGTCAAAATTGTGCTGCTTCCTGTAACAAATGCATAGAGGAACTTAAACATGTCATGGCCTAATCACCCTAATGACAAGATATGTTTCTATTTCTAAAAATATATACTAATTAAATATGACTAACTCACATCAACCTTACTTTTCCAGGATTTTGGATACCGTTGGCCGCACTCCTCTAATCAGACTAAATAGAGTAAATCCAGACAGTCAACTAAGGATTTTTGCAAAAATGGAGTCGTTCAATCCTGGGGGAAGTATTAAAGACCGAACGGCGCTACAATTGATCACTGATGCGATGGAAAATGGGAAATTGAAAAAAGGAGATACAGTAGTAGAATCCAGTTCCGGAAATATGGCCATAGGTCTAGCCCAAACTTGTAAATATTTCGGGCTAAGTCTTGAAGTAGTAGTAGATCCTATGGTCAATAAGCAGAATATTAAGATTATAAGAGCCTATGGTGGCAAAGTCAATTTTGTACATCTCCCTGCTAAGGAAGGGGGCTTCTTGCAAGCTCGACTGGATAAAGTTCAGGAGATACTGGATACCAATCCGAGAAGCTTCTGGCCCAATCAATACGGAAATCCCCAAAACCCGGCAGCTCACAAGCAGACCATGCATGAAATTGTAAAAGATCTTGGAAGCGCTCCTGACTACCTTTTTGCAGCTACTAGTACTTGCGGGACACTTATGGGCTGCGCAGAATACATAAAAATGAATAAGTTGAAAACCAAAGTTATCGCCGTGGATGCGGTGGGTAGTGTTATTTTCGGAACCCCACCTGGCGAACGAAAAATTCCCGGACATGGAGCTGGCAGAAAATCTCAATTCCTGAAAAGAGAATCCATTTTTGATGTGGTTCATGTCACTGACGAAGAATGCGTCAAGGGTTGTCATGGACTTCTAAATACTGAAGCGATACTTTGTGGGGGTTCTTCAGGTGCGGTTACCTATGCAGTAAAAAAATTAGCTCCCACACTGCCAAGTGGAGCTACCGTCGTTATTATTTTGTGTGACCGTGGAGAGCGATATCTCGATACGATTTATAATGAGGACTGGGTTGAGGAGAATATTACGAACCTTGAAAAAGTCCTCGTTTAAACATTTTCATTTTAGCTGCAAAAAAAAAGATCAAATGATTGAAGAGCCATATATAAAAAAAATTGCGATAGTGGGACTAGGGCCAAAAGGGCTTTATGGCCTGGAGCGCTTGCTCGCCAATTTAGCCCAAGTAGAGATTCCAGCCCCCATCGAAATCCATCTGTTCAACAAATCAGATTCCTTCGGTGCAGGAGATATTTACAATCCAGCCCAGCCTTCCTATTTGTTGATGAATTACGTCAATGGCCACATCAATATGTGGCCAGATCAAAAGCCAAAGCCGGCAGTTCCTCACCCAAAGTCCTATGTAGAATGGTTAATTGATCAGCAGGAAGAATTCCCTACTGCCAATGCTTATACGTTTTCGTCCCGTGCCACGGTAGGCAGATATCTTTCTGAGGGTTTTGAAGAGCTTCTTCATGCCTGTCCAGATGAAGTATCTATCCTAAAGCATGTAGGTGATGTAGTAGATATTGCAAAGAATGGAGATGATTATAAAATCTTTTATAGGGACTCATCTATTGGATTTGCAAAAGAAGTCCACGGCTTCCAAAACATTCTGATTGCTACAGGACATCCCTGTGTCAACGACTCTGAATCGCTTTCCCAGGATAATTATGTTGATTTCATCTATCCAGTAGCTCAACGCCTAGGTAATATCCCCGCAGGCAATAAAGTAGCCATAAAGGGAATGGGATTAACCTTCATTGATGCTGTTTTGGCTTTGACAGAAGGAAAGAAAGGGAAATTCGAAAAGGAAGAAAATGGAAGTCTTTCCTACATCAAATCAGGTCTGGAGCCGGAAATAATATATCCGTTCTCGAAGTCAGGTTTGATGATGTTTCCACGGGGAAACACATTCGATACCCCCACTCATATACCATATTATTTCCGAGAGGAATCCTTTGAATTTATAGAGCCTTTAGATGGCAAATTCGATTTTGAGAGACAGATTTTACCGTTTATTGAACAGGAGTTTACAGCTGTTTTTTATTCCAGAAAGTTTAATGAAAAAGGGTCTGAACTTAAACTCTCAAGGGATTTCACTGAAGTAGAATCCCAAATAGAGAGCTTTCACGAGCATTATCCTGCAACTGAAAAATTTGATTTTCACAGCTTTCTTGCAGAACCAGTTTCTGGAAAAGAATTAAATAAGAGCACACGGGAAGCAATCCATAAAAATATTCTCGAAGCGGAAATTGGAGTGGAGAAAAGTGCTTCTGCTGCGACCGCTGACCTTTGGAGGCATCTCAGCGAATTCTTCAATAAGCTTTATAAATTTGGTGGGCTGAAACCCCAATCCCAAAAAGTTTTCCTCGAAAAATATGCGGGACATCTGAATAGGATTTCATATGGACCTCCTATTGAAAACATGAAAAAAATAGAAGCTATCGCAAAGGCCGGATTGATTGATTTCTCATTTTCACATAACCCAGAGATCACACAGTCAACAAAGTATTCACTTTTCATACATGGGAAAGAGGAAATCCACGTCGATTATTTAGTGGATGCACGAATTCCTAAAATCCAACTGCACCGCTGTCCAGGGGAATTTTATGGAAATTTGCTTGAAAAAGAGCTTATCACGCCTTATGTGAACCGGCTGGAAGGGCGTCTTGATTTCAGACCAGGATGCCTGACTATCAATGAAAAAGGACATCCTCTTGATGATACAGGCTTTGACAACGAATCAATCACCTTCGCAGGCACGCCAACGGAAGGCCTCACGTATGATAATGACACACTTTCCAGAAAAAGAAATGATTTCGTCAGCGGCTGGGCGCGGGATCTGGCAGAACACTGTCTCAATATGAAGCCAGAATCCCAATTTACCTCTAACACTTACTGATGTCCACTCTACCTACATTGACTCCTATCACTTCTGCATGGATGCAGGAGCTCATGGAAGAAAAAACCGTATTGAACGAACTCTTAGCAAAGCATGGCTCGCCGATCAATATCCATCAAACAGATGCTATGGCGTATAATTTCAACTCTTATCGTAAAGTTTTTGAAGAGTTTGGACTGAAATATAAAATCTTCTTTGCCAGAAAAGCCAACAAAACCAAAGGTGTCGTTCAAAAAGCTCACGCTCTAGGAATGGGAATAGACACAGCTAGCTATCAAGAATACGCTCAGTGTCTGGATATGGGTATCCCACCCTCAGATTTGATTGTAACAGCTGCTGTAAAAAACAGAAAGTTGGTAGAAAAAGCCATACAAAATGGCAGCCTGCTTATCTTGGATAATGAAGATGAATGTGCCCTAGTACAAGCAGTTGCCAGCGCACAGGATAAGAAAGCAAAAATTGGTTTTCGGGTAAGTGGCTTCTTTGTGAATGAGAAAAAGCTGTACAGCAGATTCGGATTCGATCTACTAGACATTGACGATTTCATCAGTGCTAATTTTCTCGGGTCAGAAAAGTTTAATTATTTGGAATATAAAGGTTTGCATTTTCACTTAAACGGCTATTCCATAGAGGAGAGGAGTTATGCTTTGACTCAGTGTCTTGCATTTTCTCAGCTTCTTTCCAAGAAGGGAATGAAAACTGAATTCATTGACATAGGAGGAGGAATTCTAATGAATTACTTAAAGTATGAAACTGAATGGGAATATTTTCACCAACAGCTTCGCAAAGCGGTCAGCAGAAAAGTTGACCCGATTACATATGGAAACCAAGGGCTTGGGTTTGAAGCTGTGAATGGTGATTTACATGGAGAATTAAAAACATATCCATTCTGGAACGCTGTCTCAAAAGGTGATTTTCTTAGGGAAATTCTATCTTACAAAATTCATTCTAGTGAGAATTTGGCGGAAGTGTCCAACAACCTTTCGATAGAAATCAGAATGGAGCCTGGCCGCTCCATGCTCGATCAAGTTGGGGTGACTGTAGCTAAAGTAGCCTTTCGAAAGCAAGATTCCACCGGAGATTGGTTGGTAGGATTGGAAATGAACATGACTCAAATGCTAAGTGGAAGCGCCGATTTCTTGCTTGATCCATTTGTTTTATATCAAGAGGAGCAATCAGAAGAACAACCTGTGGAAGTATATTTCACTGGTGCATATTGTTTGGAACGGGACATTCTATTAAAACGAAAAATAGCTTTGCCGAACCTTCCGCAAGTTGGAGACTTAGTTATATTCGTCAATACGGCAGGATACATGATGCATTTTTTTGAATCAAGCGCTCATCTGTTTCCTTTGGCAACAAATCTGATCTGGAATCGAAGTACAGAAAACGGCCGAATTAATTCAGCTCATTTTCAGAATGATGAAAACCTTTAAATAAATCCAAAATGATAGTTAGCGAATCAGACAAAGGCTGGAAAATATTATTTCATAAGGCACATGCACTGCTGGCAATGGACATAGGCCTGAATTTGGATTATAGATTTTGGCCTATCCAAAAATACTGGGCAGCCGGAATGGAAAGCATTGGAGAGCATGATAATGATCAGCCCAAATGGAAAGATCGAAATAACCTTACTGAATCAGGAGCTCCGCTTGACTACCGTCAACGTACAGAAGTGGATTTGGAACAAGCCAAAGCCGTGGCGAGGAGTGCCAAATACAAGTCGAGTTTCATTGTATTGATGGTTTCTGCCCATTTCCAAAAGCTTTATGGTGAATCCGAAGAGCAAGATGTTCAAGAATTTATGAAGGAATTGGGCGAATCGAGAGATGAGATATTACATAACCTAGAATTGAAAAAAAACGAAGTCGAGCAGTGTTATCAATTTCTTAGATTTTGTGATGATCTTTCTCTAGCCCTATGCCAAAATGATTGCGAAAATGATAAAAAAACTGTAGAATTTGAGGCGATAACAGGAGATGAGAAGATCTCCTTGACCCAACTTGCCAATGGCGAATTTCAGCTTGAGCCCTGGATTTTCGCGAAACATGAGCTGGTTTTCTATGCGGAGTATTACAGTACCACTACAGACTTTTATAATGAAGATAAAGAGCTGAAAAACGATCTTGATTTACTTCGTCCTCTGGAAAAGAAATTCGTATTCAAGAAAAAAGGGCATATCTCTATACCCTTTTTACCTTCAGTGTGATTATCCGCGATCCTTGCACGTACCCAAATTAAGTACGTTGTTCACATCAAAAAATCCCACTAGCCCTCTTTTAAAAAGGGGGATTAGCCGAAATTGAACCTCTACCATAGATTCCAAGACAGTACGTGCAACATTGCGAACAGTCATATTATTTAGTGTGATTATACGGAATCTTGCCAATAG
>NZ_MSSW01000044.1 GCF_002150685.1 Algoriphagus antarcticus | reverse complement strand
AAACACTTGTGCCAACGGCACAATCAGTAACAGCCCTGAATACAGTGAAGCGAAATTCAGGGTATGTCAATTCGAGATATAACCCAAGAGTGCCAACGGCACGATCGGTAGAGTTTTGTCGCAGCGGGACAATTGGTCGGTAGAGACAAGTATCAACCTTGGCATATGCGTTCCATCGGAACGCTTGGTCAGCGCAGCTTTTCCAAAGTTTAGACCTTTGGAAAAGTTAAATCCATCTACCATCCGAATAAAACGAGTCCTGCATCCTAGAAGCAGGACAACAACTCTAATCTTTGCGAACCTTCGAGGTGTTTGATGCAAAAATTTAAAAACTGCAACTCCGCCCTCCGCGAAAACTTTGGTTAGTGAGCCTGTCGACTACCGCTAACTCCGCGGTTTAAAAGACACTATTTATTCTCCAAATCTCCCTTCATTTCAAGGCTATTTCCTTCTTTGATCTTTTGGATAAATAGATCTTCAGCGTAGAATTGCCAGTCCGAAAACTTGATCGCCTGATTGGCCAAGTGATCATGATGATCCTGATCCAAAATGTAATCATCCGGCTTGTTTAGCTCTCTTGTTTTGCCATAGACAGTTTCCAATTCCGCCAATTGATCCTGCCATTCGCCTTCAAGATTCAATAATTTCTCCTTCGTAGCTTCTCTTTCCTCAGCTGTTTTCGCCAGATCCCACTCTGCCAGAAGTAGCAAGGACTTATTGGAAAATTGAGTGACTTTGGCCACTTGCTCATAGACTTCGAGCGTATAGGTATTTCTCAGTGCAGCCTTTTTGGATTCTGAGATTTTATATAAAATTGAGTCCACCACCAGCTGACTTTCTTTTGCTTTAGCTAGCTTTTCCTTATTTCTCTCCGTCCATTCCCCGGGAGCATTTGCCTCCGGCAAAGTCAAAACCGCATCCTGAATAGGGTTATCCATCCCCTTCAATCTATTTCTATTACTCGACTCCAACAAGGCATTTTTCCAAAAAGCCACTGGTCCTTCCAGGTCATTGATAAACTCAAAGTCTGTGGAAGCCAACTCACTTCCAAACGTTCGCTGTCTGTATGCGGTGTGCAGTTCATCCGAAGTCCTCTTTTCCCCAGACCAAGTGAATTCAGCAAAAATCGCAATCCCTCTTCGATACAATTCAAAATGCGGGGAGTCATCATCCCAAAGTGTCAAGAGCAGACCATCGGCATTATTGTCGATGGATATCAGGGCAAAATCCCGAATATTAGCAGTATTGCTTTCTTCAAGTGGCATGAGATTCCAGCGAGTTTGACCGGCAGTAGCGCCCATCACTTGGAACCCATGATCGGTAAACCACTGCATAGCTCGATTATTTCCTAGCGTCTCTGGCATATCATAATTCCAGCGCATATAGATGCAATTCTTTGGAAACATGTCCACATACTTGTTCAGATTAGGCTCGTTCACAGTCCAGATGCTATCCACCTGAGCTTTTGTTAATTCCCTGTTGAAAATCGATCCATAAACACCCGCATTTTTCAAAGGCATATCATCCCAAAAAATAGGCGTCACTGCCTGTTCATCGGCATATTTACTCACTCTATTCAGCCATATCAGCTGCAACTCCAAGGCTGACTTACCACTTTCTCTGCCTGTCGTGTGAACTTCATCTCCGCCCACGTGCAGGTATTGAGCATGGGGAAAAGCGGCAAGTGCATCGGAATACAAATCAAATTGAACCTCATATGTCCGCTCATCCAAGGGATTAAACGCCCAGTCACTTTCTGGGTCATCACGAAGCTCTTTATACTCCTCATGTTTTAGAATAAAAGAAGCATGTCCCAGACCTTGCACCAGAGGTGAAATTCGAATATTTCTTGCCATGGCATACTCGCTCAGCTTTTTCCATTCTGCTATAGGCCAAGCATCCGAGGAGCCAACTTTTGGCTGCTTCTCGTACGCCAACTTATCTTCTATTTCTAAGATTATCCCGTTGATTTTCAGCTCAGCTAAGCGATCAATGATATCGTAGTAATAGTCTTTCTTTTCCAAATGATGTTTTACATCGAGTTGCACAGAGCGGTATTGAAGCGCTGGCTCATCCCGAATGCTCACTTGTGACAAAGCCGCATCCTGATCCAGTGCATCCTGAACCAGCTGACCAAGCGTGATCACACCATACCAAAGTCCTTGCTTGGTGGAAGCTGAGATCGCGATTTCATATTGAGTGATGTCAAGAGTATAGCCTTCAGCCTTAAGTCCCGAGTCTACATCCAAGGTGAAATTAAGCGACTTTTCAGAAAAGTCTGTAAGTGAGTTGCCAGAGATAAATTGCGCTTTGGCCTTCTCTACGAGGGATTTTATATCGCTCGCAAGTAAATCAGATCGTTCCGTAATCTCAATGGATTTTGGGCTGGGCAAAACCCGATATTCCGCAATTTTCGACGGGTTAGATTTGCATGCGACTAATATCAAGAGAGAAATTAGCAGCGAAAGGGTGGATGTGAAGCGCATAAGAGAGATTTATTGTCAAAAGAAGTTCAGTAAGCTAAAATACCAAATATTCAATCCTAGCGAAGCCACTCAACAAACAATTAGAAAGCTATTGAAGCTCTAGGCTTTAATATTCCCTTTTTTTCCCTAATTTTTAGGTTTAAGGTCGTAACGCTACCTGTTTCGATCTCTTTTTTCAAACCCAACCTAACCCAAAATGCTCACATTATTGATTATCCTTTTTGCCTTGGCACTGATTCTCATTGCCATCGTCAAATATGACATCCATCCCTTTTTAGCACTTTTTTGTGGAGCCATTCTATACGGCTTGCTCGTTGGAATGCCTGGCGAATTGATCTTGAAATCCATTTCTGATGGCTTTGGAGGAGTGCTGGGAAGCATAGGCTTACTGATTTTGCTGGGTGTGATGATGGGCACTTTTCTGGAAAAAACCGGTGGTGCCATTGTCATCGCAGAGAAAATTCTCAAATGGATTGGAGAAAAGTCTGTGACGCTAGCCATGATGATCTCGGGATATATTCTATCTATTCCTGTGTTTGGAGACAGTACTTTTATCATGATGAATCCGATCAGCAAGTCGCTTTCACTAAAAAGTAAAGTTCCTTATGCTGCCACTACCATCGCGTTGGCTTTGGGGGCTACAGCCTCGCACTCTCTCGTCCCTCCTACTCCAGGGCCGATTGCTACGGCAGGAATTTATGAAGCTGATCTGGGAATGATCATTTTCTACGGGCTTATTGTGAGTTTGATCGCCTTGATTCCCAGCTATATTTTTGTCAAAAAAGTTGCTTACAAAATCCCTTTGGTGCCAAAAATGGCTGTCAAAACTGAGGAAATTGAAAAGAAACAAAGACCGTCAGCATTTGCTTCTTTCTTGCCCATTATCGTTCCGCTTATCCTGATCATCGTCGCTTCCATTGCCAAGTATCCGACCAAACCTATGGGTGAAGGCACATTCTACACCTTTATCCAATTTGCAGGAAGTCCAGTGATCGCCTTATTACTGGGAGTATTTTTGGCTTTTTCTCTTCCAAAGAAATTCGACGCCAAATTACTTTCCTCTAGCGGCTGGTTGGGAGAAGCGATCCTGATCGCAGCCCCTGTCATCTTGATTACGGGGGCTGGCGGAGTGTTTGGGAAAATGCTACAAAACTCAGGCATTGGCGATATGGTAAGCGAAAGCATGAGCGGTGCAAGCTGGGGAATCTTTCTTCCATTTCTTATTGCTTTTGCACTGAAAACAGCTCAGGGATCCTCTACGGTAGCGATGATTACTACAGCATCGATTGTCGCTCCTTTGCTTGGTTCGCTAGGACTTGACTCAGAGACAATGCGTGTCTTCGCCGTCTTGGCAACAGGCGCTGGAGCCATGGCCATCTCCCATGCCAATGACAGTTTCTTCTGGGCAGTGACTCAGCTCTCTGGCTTGACAATCAAGCAAGGAAATCAAACACACAGTCTAGGCACACTCATTATGTCCGTGACGGCGATCTCTGTGATTTATTTGATTACGTTGATTGTGGGTTGATGGAGGAAGTTTGGAAGTTGAAGGTGGGAGGTTGGAGGTTGGAGGTTGGAAGTTGGAGGTTGGAGGTTTGGAGGTTTGGATCGTCACTGCGAGTCTTGAAAATTCAGAAAATATACAAAAAGGAGATGACAGAGTTTGCCGTTTTAGCTGTGGTTTTCCGAATTAAATGCTGAAATATTTCAAATCTAAAAATATAATACACTCTGTCATTGGTAGGAGGTACGACGAAGCAGTCCAATCCTGAAAGTAAAGGGTAAAAAATTAGAGTATGCTTCACATTCCCAGAATGCGAGAAAGTTAAGTTGCTTTAGGCTCCAGTCTGGACCTGCCTTGCTGGCATGCAGGTCTCCACTGATCGGAATTCCTTAGTGGTCTGTAAAGAGGCAGACTATGGCGTAGAGAAACAGGTCACTCTAAAAAGAATTTTTTTTTGAACTGCTTTTCCCCGATCTTAAGGTTACTTTTTAAGAATGGGTTATGAAAACAATTTTTATACGAAATAGGGAAATAAAGAAATCTGTATGTACGCTTTTCTGCCAGTAAGCGAATTCTCTTTGGTCAATGGGTTGGAAGACCGATGACCGAAGACCAAAGTAAACCAGAATTCAAGGTGTCTTTGAATTTTTGATCCTTTATATTTTCTACTGGCAAGATTCCGTATAATCACAATCTAAAATATAGTATAAGAAAAAAAGTGATGACATGATTAACAAAAAAAGAAAAAGAAAAAATGCTTAAAATATTATGGATTCTTGTAGGTCTTAATGCCATCGCGTTAATCGTTCTTATTATTTATTATTATGCAGATACCAGCGATAGAAACGCAGATGCTATAGAAAGTGGCTGGTTTTATGTATTAGTGATTGTTGGATTGCTGGTACTATTGTTAGGAGCGCTTCCTTTGCGTTATGGTCATTCGACCTTTAGCCAGGTTGTAGGTGGTTTTTTTGCTGCTTTACCTTTGGTAATTGGTTTGGGAATTTTAATATCCAATAATCTTCCTTCCTTTAAAAAGGAAAAAACCGAAGCTGAAACTTATTACAAGGATAAAAAACAAATCGCCATTGCTTCGGCCATTGAAAACAACAATACAATTTTGTTAAAAGAATTGATAAAGGAACAAAATTTGAATATACAGGGCATTGAAGTTTGGGGTTGGCCTGGTTTAAATTATTTGCAATTTGCTGTAAGGTTGAAAAGTAACCCAGAACTTATTCGAATACTTATTGCAAATGGTTCTGACCCGACACCTGCATTGGATGAGGCTACTCAATATTTGCCGCCAGACATAATTGCTGACTTTTTAGCCGCAGGTGCCAATCCCAATGTTCATAGTTTAATAGACGGTTATCCGGTTTTATTCCGAACGATTGGAAAAAGTAATAAGAGGGAAAATGATATCGCTATTTTATTGATAGTCAGCGGAGCCAACGTGAATGCAAAACGCGAAAACGGTTTTACACCAGTCATGTTTGCGGCGTATGAAGCAGGCACCAATGTGGAGTGGAATGATACTTGGCGAGTGGTACGTTACCTTTTGGAAGATTCAAACGCTGACTACAATTACACCACCTCTGACGGTTACAACTTAACAAACATTATTGAAAAAATCATTGTAGATGCTCAAGCTGAAAAAATTACAATGCCCCTAGATTTTGACAAAGTTGAATTATTGTTAAAACAACACAATAAGGATACAATGCCAGCAATGGAAAATTAATTTTGTTTCAATGCATAACAGTGCACAACCTATTTAGTATCATACTTTAAAAAATTAATTAATGGGAATTAATTTATTTATAGGGCTCGGCGAAAGTCGAGTCTTTGATTACTGAAAGTAAAAAAAATGATTTCAACAGTAAAAACCTTATTTGTATACATAGAAAACCAATTAGGGTTAACCAAATAATATAAAACAACCAATAGAAATTTCAAATTTTTTAAATGCTAAACCGCAAGATGAAAATAAGTCAAAAATGACAGTGAATTACGTCTATGCTAGTGTCAAAACTCAAAAAGGCATTCGAGTAGAAGATGCGATATGTTTAATATCCGCAATATTCACTGAACGATTTATCGAAGCCGCGAATGAATATTCAATAAACGGCCACAACTTTGAGCCGGGTTCAGCACTATTTTAAGATAAAATTAATGAATTGGTTGTTGGGCCCATCAAAGTCAACAATTGGAATCTGTTACCTAAAGAGCGCGTCTTTGGAGAAATCAAAAGCAAAATCGATTGGCAATTTGAATATGATTTTTTTCCATCTTAAACTGAAATTTTTGAAAATTACGATAAAAAAGTGGGCGAAACAGAATGGGGAAACTCAACTTAAGAGTTCCAGATAACAACAAACCATTTTTATTGCCACTACAAGTCGGATACGAATAAAACCGAAAGCAAAGAAAGATTGTTACAAATAACATTAGATGCCATGGCCATGATACTTATAGAAACAAAAATGGCATTATATCCAGCAATTACGTTAACAATGGTTTTCGAGATTATAAATGGAATGTCAAAAACCGCAACTATGACGGATAAAAGAATGGAGGAATTGAAAAGGTAGATTGAAAATTACCTTTAATCTCAAAAAACAACAAGCAAGCAATTTTATGAAAACAACAAAAAGTCTAATTTTCTTCTTTCTGTTTATTGTATTTTTTCAACTTGCATTTTCACAGGACAAGGTTGTCTCTGACATAGAGTTGTATCGCAAGACGATTTCCAATAAACATAAAAATCCATTCACAAAAATATCGAAAGAGTTTTTTAATCAGCAACTTGATACTTTGATTTCAGATGTAACAGAGTTAGATAAAGAACAAGTTATCGTCAGATTGTTAAAAGCAAACGCATCAATTGGGGATGAACATACCATAATGTTTCCTAATGCCGATTACTACCTTCCTTTTCAATTCAAATTTTTTGATGAAGGAATTGCAATTACTGTTACAGATAGTTTGCATACAAAATATTTGCTTTATAGGGTACTTTCAATAGATGATACTCCTACTGCAGAAATCATTTCCTTATTGAAAACGACTATCAAACAGGACAATCTTTCCTATTCTAAATACTTTGAAGCATTTTATTTTAACAATACTTCCATTCTACAAGGACTTGGAATCATTAAAAATATTCAAGAAGTAAAATTCAGACTCTTATCGCCACAAGGTGACACAGTAATTACCACAGTGTTTGGAATTAAAAAAGAGGTTAATACAAATTGGAAATATGCAGAGCCTTACAAGCAGATTTTAGCATATAGTAATTTAAGCAATTACTGGTTTCAATATAATGAAGACAATAAAATGCTTTATTTCAATTATAGGAGTTGTGCTGAAAGCGAAAATGAATCTTTTACAGCGTTTAACAAAAGACTATTTGAGGTCATTAATGAAAAAAAGCCGACAAAATTAATTTTAGACTTGAGATTTAATGGTGGTGGTAATTCAGCCATATTAAATCCGTTCATAGCGGGTATTAAAAAAAGTGTTTTGAATACTAAAAATAGTTTTTTTGTTGTGATAGGACAAAAAGTTATGTCCTCATCGTTAATGAACGCAATTGAGTTAAAGAGGACAACAAATGCAACATTTGTGGGAGAATCTACCGGAGGGAATATAAATCACTTTGGAGAGATTAAAAATTTCGAATTGCCAACTCTAAATATGCGAGTTACTTATTCTACAAAATACTGGGAAAACTGGGAAAATATGGAAGGTTCATTAACTCCTGATATTTCTATACCAAATTCATTTTATGACTTTATAAAAGCCAATGACAAAGCAATTGAAAAGATTTTGGAATGACAAAAACCTTCTGAAAAACAGTTGTGCTAAATTCAACATTGGTAATTCTAATGAAATTTATTGATAGAAATCCACCACATCGCCAAGCCTAAAACCGTTGGCAGTAACCTTTTTGAAATAATCAATAAAATAAAATATTAATAAATGAAATCAGTATCACCAAACATCTTTGTAACCGACATCAATCGAACAATTGAATTTTACAAAAAATTGGGGTTTAGCTTAACAACAACTGTTCCCGAAGAGGGGGAAACTATTTTTGCAATGATGACATGTGGAAGCGTAGTGTTTATGTTTCAAACTTTTCGCAGTTTGGGCGATGAATTACCGACCGTTTTAAGACAAGATG
The DNA here is from genome assembly GCF_002150685.1 of Algoriphagus antarcticus. Taxonomy (GTDB): domain Bacteria; phylum Bacteroidota; class Bacteroidia; order Cytophagales; family Cyclobacteriaceae; genus Algoriphagus; species Algoriphagus antarcticus. Next base: position 116,368 of record NZ_MSSW01000044.1, on the reverse strand, counting down.
GAGGTTCATTACTTCAGTACATTCAAACAAATGAGATTAGAAAGTTTTATGACCAAATTAAAGACAAAGTAAAAGTGATTAAAGGACTTGAAAAAACATTTTATGGTGCAACTGAATTTTCTATTGAAGATAATAATGATTATCTACTAACTTTTACGGAAGATGAAAAATAAAACATCAATTAATAAAGCCTGATTTTTCTAAGAAGCTTAGCAATTAAAACCATCTTACTCAACAGCAGTCTGATCACTATCCTGTTTTTGGCCTAAGCCTGCCTTGCCGCAGGCAGGTCTGAAGACTTGAACCAGGCGTTATTTTTTTTACCACGGTGGGCACAAAGAACAACGCGGAGAACGCAAGTAAGTATTTGGACTTGACTCCTTGATCATTGAGAGTGCAAATTGATAATTTTTTTTACCGCCAAGACGCAGAGTGCGCCAAGCAAAACGCAGAGGTTTTTCTTCTTTCATCAAAAAAATCTTTGCGAAAACTTAGCGTCCATCGCGTCTTTGCAGTGACAAGAATATTCCTTTACCACATTGGAAGCAGACTGAAGATGCATTGTCATAGGTCCAAGCCTGCCTTGCCGCAGGCAGGTCTGAAGACTCTGAACCAACTAAACACCCAGCCTAAGGTGAAATATTATTGCTTGGCGACCTCCGCGAAAAACTCGGCGTGCTTTGCGGTTAAATGCATAAAAAAAGGTGATCCGTTTCCAGATCACCTTTACTATTTCACTTTACAAACTCTAATTAAGCCAGATCGTAGCGATCGAGCATCATCACCTTATCCCACGCTGCAACAAAGTCCTTCACGAATTTATCATTGGAATCTGCACAGGCATAAAATTCAGCAATAGCACGGAGCTCAGAATTCGATCCGAAGATCAAATCTGCACGAGTCCCAGTCCATTTCACTTGACCGGTTTTGCGGTCTGAGCCCAAGAATGCATGCTGTCCGGAGTCCGCAGCCTTCCATGTAGTACCCATATCCAATACATTAATAAAGAAGTCATTAGTCAAAGCTCCAGGAGTGGCCGTGAATACGCCGTGCTTAGAATTGTCATAGTTGCTACCTAATACTCTCAACCCACCAAGCAGAACTGTCATTTCCGGTGGGGTAAGTTTGAGCAATTGTGCACGATCTACGAGCATTTCTTCCGCTGAAGCTTTGTGCGTAGGTCTGAAATAATTACGGAAACCGTCCGCTGCTGGCTCCATTGCTGCAAATGAAGCTACGTCAGTTTGTGCCTTTGAAGCATCCCCACGACCAGGAGTGAATGGAACTGTAATATCTTTTCCAGCATTTTTCGCTGCTTTCTCTACTCCTGCACAACCAGCCAATACAATTAAGTCAGCCAAAGAAATCTGCTTATCACCGCCTTGAGCAGCGTTAAATTCCTTCTGAATAGCTTCCAGCTTATCAATTACTTTTCCAAGCTGTGAAGGGTTGTTTACTTCCCAAAATTTCTGTGGAGAAAGTTTGATTCTTGCGCCATTGGCACCTCCACGCATGTCTGATCCACGAAAAGTAGAAGCAGAAGCCCAAGCAGTAGAGACTAACTCAGATACAGAAAGTCCAGAATCTAGCACTTTCGCTTTTAGCGAAGCTACATCCTGATCATTCACCAATTCATGATTTACAGCTGGAATAGGATCTTGCCAGATCAGTTCTTCTGTAGGTACTTCAGGGCCTAAATAACGCTGAATTGGTCCCATATCCCTATGAGTCAATTTAAACCAAGCTCTTGAAAAAGCATCAGCAAACTCTTCAGGATTTTCGAAGAAACGTCTGGAAATCTTCTCATAAGCAGGGTCTTCCTTCATAGCCAAATCAGTTGTCAACATAGCGGGTGCATGCTTCTTGGCTGGATCAAATGCATCTGGGACAGTGCCAGCGCCTCCTCCACCTTTCGGCGTCCACTGATGTGCGCCAGCTGGGCTTTTGGTCAATTCCCAATCAAATCCGAATAGATTTTCAAAATACCCATTACTCCACTGAGTCGGAGTAGAAGTCCAAGTCACTTCAATGCCTGAAGTAATAGTATCCCCTGCATTACCTGTTCCAAATGAGTTTTTCCAACCCAATCCCATCTCTTCGATACCTGCACCCTGTGGCTCGTGTCCTATGAATTCTCCAGGATCAGCAGCTCCGTGGGTCTTTCCAAACGTGTGGCCACCTGCAATCAGCGCTACCGTCTCCTCATCATTCATTGCCATCCGGCCAAAAGTCTCACGTATATCATGTGCAGCTCCGATCGGGTCTGGCTCTCCTTTTGGTCCTTCTGGATTCACATAGATCAATCCCATGTGAGAAGCTCCAAGTGGATTCTCCAAATTTCTCTCTCCATCTCCGCTTCCAGCATATCTATCCTGATCGCCAAGCCATTCTCCTTCAGAACCCCAGTAAATATCCTCTTCCGGCTCCCAGACATCTTCGCGACCACCGGCGAATCCGAATGTTTCCAATCCCATTGTTTCCAAAGAAACATTTCCTGCCAGGATCAACAAATCCGCCCAAGAAAGCCTATTGCCATACTTTTGCTTGATTGGCCAAAGTAAATAACGAGCCTTGTCTAGATTGGCATTATCTGGCCAGCTATTTAGCGGGGCGAAACGTTGAGAACCTGATCCTGCTCCACCGCGTCCATCTGCGATTCGGTAGGTTCCTGCACTGTGCCAAGCCATTCTGATAAAAAATGGGCCATAATGCCCGAAATCTGCTGGCCACCAATCCTGAGAATCTGTCATCAAATCAGCCAAATCTTTTTTGACAGCAGCAAGATCCAATTTCTTGAATTCTTCTGCATAGTTAAAGTTTGGATCCATCGGAGTGGACTTCGATGAATTCTGACGTAGAATATTCAAATTCAACATATTTGGCCACCAGTCGCGGTTCTTAGTTCCGCCACCTGCAGTCTGATTAATTGCTCCACTTGTAAAAGGACACTTTGCCGAACTATCATTGACATCCCATACAGAATCTGTATAGTCATGTCCGTTTTCTTTGTTACTCATATTGTTAGGATTTATGTTTGACTTCTTACTGAATTAACGAATCTAAGTTAAGTAAATAGTTCTTTATCTAATTTCAGATTCAATTGATAAAAACTATGACTCTTTTGAAAAGGCGATAATAGAAATAAATGTGCATCCGAATGCTGATTTTCAAATTATCAAAAAATCAGGAAAGAACCCATCTTTAATGTGTTGTTTCCTTCACTTCTGTTTGTAGAATTTCTTGAGTTTTCAATAAAAGTTGGTACTTTGAAAATGTTAATTCATTTATATGTATGTACGCTTTTCTGCCAGTAAGCGAATTCTCTTTGGTCAATGGGTTGGAAGACCGATGACCGGAGTAAACCAGAATTCAAGGTGTCTTTGAATTTTTGATCCTATAAATTTTCTACTGGCAAGATTCCGTATAATCATAAAATTTAAAAATGGAAGAATATATTTTCACCTACTTTTTAGATATCTCTAACCTAAACCATCCTAAATTTCATTCATCATGGTAATACTGCTCATTATTGTTGGGATCATTCTGCTTCTGGGAGTTATTCTAGTTGGTGTTTTCAATCGTTTTGTCAAAAACAAAAACACCGTTAAAGACGGCTGGAGTAATATAGATGTGGCTCTAAAGCGACGCTATGACCTAATTCCAAATCTTGTGGAAACTGTAAAAGGCTATGCAAGCCATGAAAAAGAAACGCTGGAAGCTGTGATCCAAGCTAGGAATTCCGCGATGGCAGTGCCTTCTGGTGATATCAATAAGCAAATCCAGGCAGAGAGCCAGCTTCAGAAAACACTTAGAAGTGTTTTTGCGCTTAGCGAGGCCTATCCCGATCTGAAAGCAAACACCAACTTCCTCCAACTTCAGGATAAACTGAATGAAATCGAGGAAAATCTTGAGCGAGCAAGACGGTATTACAATGGCACTGTCCGCGAAAACAATACTTATGGAGAAAGCTTCCCGGGAGTTCTTTTCGCAGGGATGTTCAGCTATCAGCATTTTGACTATTTCGAAGCTGAGCCAGAAAGTCGCGAGAATGTTAAAGTGAGTTTTACTTAATCTGATTATCCTTTTTGATGCCAGTATCCATAATTTCTTTGCTTTACCAGACAGAAGACCGGTGACCGAAGTAGCCTAAAACCCAGATTGGAGCTTATTCTATGATGCTTTTGTCAATATATTTTCAGAAAGGAAGAAATACCTAATTCTTAATTAGAGAACAATTATCCTTACAAATCTTCAGTTAAGCTTTGTAGGTACATGAGCACTAGTATGAAAAAAAAATTATTTTTATTAATCTTCCTTTTTGCGCAGCTAGAAGTTTTTGCCCAAGATTTCACAGTGACTTCCTACAGTGTGGATATCACAATTCACGAAGAAGGTTACTTTGATGTAGTTGAGAAATACAATCTCAATTTTGAAGTTCCAAAACATGGAATCTTTCGGGATATTCTTACTTCCTATGATTTGCTAACCGAGGATGGCAAGCAAGAAACCCGTAAAATCAAACTTAGCAACATCAAAGTTCCGGGCTATAAGTTTGATGCTCCCTCGGCATTTGGACAGAAAATGTCTGATAATTTGCAGATCAAGATCGGAGATGCTGATATTACGCTTGAAGGCCCACAGCAGTACGAAATCCGGTATAGAGTTGAAAATGCTTTCATCCACCAAAAAGAGGCAATCCAATTCTATTGGAACATCAAGCCGAGCGACTGGTATGCTCCTTTCAATAAAATTGATTTCACCGTTCATATACCAGAGGGAGTGACGCTGAATGAGGGAGACTACTTTCTATATTCTGGAACTGTTGGCTCAGCTGTTCCCTCTTCAGATTTTAAGACTACTTATTCTAATGGCATTTTCTCAGGCACCACCAAGCCTGATGTGGTTTCTTTTGGTGGAGAAGCGGTAACAGTTTTGTTGAAATTGCCTTTGGGAAGTGTGAAAGAAATCAAACCACTTTGGCCATTTTGGACTAACTATGGATGGGTATTCATTTTGCCGTTAGTCTATATTGCTTTTTATGCGATCTGGAAAAAGCATGGCAAAGACGATCATGTCACCACCACCACGAGTTACTATCCGCCTAAAGGTATGGATCCAGCCATGGTGGGTTACTTGATCGATGATTCTGGGGATACGGCAGACTTGATCTCACTTATTCCTTTTTGGGCTTCCCATGGCTACCTGACTATTGAGGAGATTGATGAAAAAGGATGGTTTGCCAAGGATGACACCAGACTCGCTAAATTGAAAGAAATTGAAGCAGACGCACCTTTATATCAGCGCCAACTCTTCAATGGATTATTTGCCAGCAAAACAGAAGTGCTCGTAAGTAGTCTCAAAGAAAAGTTCTACACTACGATGAGCACCGCAAGTGGTGGTCTAAAAGATGCAGCTCAGGTTTACTATGTGAACAAGTCTCGCAGAATAAAGAATTTCACAATTGGAGGCTTAGTAATTCTGATTTTTATTCTTACGCCATCCTTCCTGTTTTTCTGGGGAATAATAGCAGCTATTGCGGTGGGAGTTTCTCTCCTTTTCTTAATGATCATGAGCCAGTTTATGATCAAAAAAAACAAAGAAGGAACAGCCATTTTATCTGAGCTGAAAGGTTTCAAACAGTTCATCAAAGTAGCTGAGGAGAACAAGCTCAAAATGCTTCTCAAAGAAGATCCTACTTATTTCGAATCCACTATGAGCTATGCGTTGGCTTTTGGGATGTTTGATAAATGGGCGAAAAAATTCGATGCTCTGAATATCCAACCTCCAACTTGGTACTATTCTTCAACAGGCAGAATCATGACTATGAATCATTTCTCCAAATCATTCAACGATTCCATCAAGTCCACACAAGCTACGATGGTGAGTTCCCCCTCAAGTTCGGGCGGTGGTGGATCATCCGGAGGCGGATTTGGTGGTGGTGGAGGCGGAAGCTGGTAGTTGAATTAGAAATTATGATTATTCGAAATGATGTCAGTAGCCTTATTTCCTTTGCTTTAATTGACCGATGACGGGTGACGGTTGACCGAAGTAGCGAATTTGCCAGTGTTAATCATTTCTTAAGATGCTTGAATCTTCTACTTGAGAAAAAGTGGTGTCACCAAACCATTTAATCCCAATCTTATGAAAAAATTATCAATCCTAGTTATCGTATGCGGTACCCTTTCGATGACCGTAAATGCGCAATCATCTGATGACAAGTACCTGATCAAAGTACAGACGCTAGATGGCACTATAGAAACTTTGTATGGAGTTATTTCTGGTGAAAAGGACGTAGAAAGAGATTGGGAGCTATTCAAATACTTATTTCATCCTGACGCCAAGTTGATCCCCACAGGTAAAAACCAAGCTGGTGTAATCGGTGCTACCTTCATGACGCCGGAAGACTACATTGCTAGAGCTGGGAAAATGTTGGTTGAAATCGGATTCTTTGAGAAAGAAATCCATAGAACTGAAGACACATTTGGCAATATCACAGAGGTATTCAGCACCTACAATTCCTACAATAACGAATCTATGGATACGCCATTTGCGAGAGGAATTAACAGTATTCAGCTTTTAAATGATGGCAATAGATGGTGGATTATCAATATCTACTGGATGCAGGAATCAGAAGAGAATCCTATTCCAGAAAAGTATCTGCCGAAAAACTAGATTCCAAAAGATTATCTGAAATAAAGTGGATCAAGGAATGGAAGAAAAACCAAGGATCAAATTAAAACTAAATGTTGCCGACATAATTCTTGAATCGTTCGGATGGTTGGCAATTTTAGCGATTTGGGGATTGGTAATCTCTAATTATTCCAGCCTGCCCGATTCTATCCCAATTCACTTCAACGCCGCTGGATCGCCGGATAAATTTGGAGGAAAAGCAACATTATTCGTTATACCGATTATGTCTAGTATCCTATTTTTTGGATTGACATTTCTAAACAAGTTTCCAGAAATTTTCAACTACCCAATTCAAATCACACAAGCGAACGCGCCCGCTCAATACAGGAATATAACACGAATGATAAAGTACCTGAAAATGATAATAGCACTTATTTTTGGGTTTATAGTATTTAAAAATATCCAAATTGCCCAAGGTGTTGAAGACGGATTAGGCATTTGGTTTACGCCACTTTGCTTAGGATTTCTTTTTATACCCTTAGTTTACTTTATTGCCAATTCATTTAGAATCAATAAGAAACTTCAGCCACAATGAACCGAGAACAACTCCAAAAAGATTTTTTCCCGAAAGAGGTGATGCTAAAACTCTTTAGAGACAGCACCCACTTAGAATCTAAAATAAAGTTGATTAATGACTACATAGACGAAGTGCGAGATTCCTATGATGAGGATGTCCTTCAGATTATTCAGAATAATCAAATCGCTCATACCTATTGGATGTCAGAACAATATGCACAAGCTATTGCCCATTTTGAAATTGTGGTTGAGAATATGGAACCGGAAGATTACCCTTCCAATTATATTTTGGTCCTAAACTTATTGATAAGAGGCAATAGATTGCTTTCGAATTACAAAGAAGCTGAAAAATGGATTGCCCTTGCCTTTGGAAATTCTAAAATATACCACCCATTTGATAACTTAATCATCTTAAATGATTACGCTGATTTGATCGCTGATTCTGGACAAGCTTTTGACGAGAGTCATAATCCCTTAATTCAATCAATAATCGATGAACTTGGCTTTCCTGAGAAACTAAAAGATCCTGTCGATACCATTAGATCGATGAATAAAAGCCATAAGTATTGGGCAAGAAAGCTTACTTCTATTGAGGCAGATTCTTTGAAACCAGATCTTGATTTAACTATCAAAGAATATGAAGAATACGCAGCTTCCTGTGAGATCGAGTGGTATAGAAATTATGTCAAGAATACTATTGAAAGACTCAAAATCAAAAAAGCACAAGTCTGAAGACTTGCGCAAACTATACAGCCGCTCTTCGGAATTTGCAATCCCGAAGAACTATCAGAAGATTTATAATCCCAAGTAAGTAACAAAAGCAGTATTGTAAATCTCTGAAAACACCCCTGGAAGTTGAGGAAAGAAAAAAGTTGCGCCGTTGCGCCGTTGCGAGAGACTAGCCTTCACCTCGCCGTCCAGCCCCCATCCACAGTAAGCATCGAGCCCACCATATATGTTCCCGCATCCGAAGCTAAGTAAATAGCCGCTCCTTGGATCTCTTCCAATCTCCCCCATCTACCAAGTGCTGTCGCACCAACGATAAATTTCTTTCCCTCTTCAGTACCGGCAATAGGTAAGTTCATTTCTGTCAAAAACGGCCCAGGGCAAATCGCATTGACCGTAATATTGAACGGAGCAAACTCCAATCCAAGCGCACGAGTCATCTGAACTACTGCGCCCTTGCTCGATGCATAAGGTGTTCGATTCGATAGGCCAACCAATCCCAGCGTACTCGCCAAATTGATGATACTTCCTTTCCCGGCTTCCTTCATATAAGGAGTTACGGCTTTGCAGCATAGCCATGTTCCGGTCACATTGATATCCATCACTTTGCTGAACTCTTCCAACTGCAATTCATCTATCGCTCCACGAATATTGATTCCAGCGCTATTAATCAGAATATCTATAGTTCCAAATGCATCAAAAGCCGCTTTTGACATGGCTTCTGTCTGATCTTTGTTCACAACATCCGCTTCAAATGCAATAGCTTTCACTCCATAGAGGTAAGCGATTCTCTTGGCTGATTCCTCTCCTTCACTCAGAGTTCTACTCACCAACATTACATTGGCTCCGGCTGAGGCTAAACCTTCGGCCATTGCCAATCCAAGTCCTTTCGAACCTCCGGTGACGATTGCTGATTTTCCACTTAGATCAAAAAGTTTGATTCCGGGTAATTTGTTGGTGTTGGTTTCTTGAGACATGTTTATTAAGGTTAAAGTTTAATAGGTTAAAGTTTAATCTGTATGTAAGCTTTTCTGCCAGTAAGCGAATTCTCTTTGGTCAACGGGTTGGAAGAACGATGACCGAAGACCTAAGTAAACCAGAATTCAATGTGTCTTTGGACCTTCGATCCTATAAATTTTTTACTGGCAAGATTCCGTATAATCACAAAGTTTAATATTAAGCACTACAATCCGAGAGAATTACGACTGTATTTCAGGCATGAGACAACGTTCTGCTCTTCATAGGCAAGTATCTCCTCAGGACTGAGTCCGGTAACGTGTGGTAGTTTGCCCGCATAAGTTTTTTCCCTTATAAGTCGTAGCGTCATTGCAGTTTCTTGAGCAGATGCATCCTCAAAAGTAGCCCAATAGCCATCAGTCAAGTAAGGAATTTCCAATGGATCACGTGTGATCATTTCCAGCGTAAAAGTAATATCAGGATTGAATTTTTTGCACCAATCTACTCCTGCTTTGACATCCACAATCCCCTCGCCAAGCGGAACCTCAGAAAGCAGAAAACCATCTTTGTAATCCTTCACGCCCATATCTTTCACATGGGTGGAAAAAGCATATGGAGCCAAAGTCTTGATGACTTCCATCGGGTTTTCTAAGAATGACACATTGTTACCAAAATCCAACGTCACTCCTACCCATTCACTGCCAAGATTAAGGATAATTGACTCCAGTTCTTTTGCTGTCCAGTCTTTATGGTTCTCTACGGCTAGCTTCATTTTATGCTTTCGCACTATCGGCTCAGCCAATTCTATGGACTTCAAAGCATTTTGCTTGAAGGTTTTATACTCTTCGGGAGTTTTGAAATTCACATATCGCCTTCCACTCAAGCAGGCCGTTCGTAATACAGTAGCTCCTGCTTCTTTTGCATCCAAAACTTCAGCTTCAAATTTGGCAACTTGATCAGCTGATTTTGGAAGGCCAATACTTCCCTCTAAGTATAAGTCTAACTTTTCCCGGCGATCACGTACCTTTTTGGCAAAATCATTTGCCCAACCGCTCACCAGCACTTGCACTCCACCAGCACCGATTTGCTTACAATGCTCCATCATATCGATCGCATCTGCGAAAGCAGGATACTTTTGACTGCCTTCTTTAGATTGCCACCTCGCTCCGTAGGAATGTACGACCACACCCATCGGCACATCCTTAAGATAATTAGGCATAGACGGAAGTGGGAAGGTCATCGCCATTGCTCCCAAGCTGGCGGTTTTGATGAAACTCCTCCTTTCAGCACCGAACCTGGTGAAAATGGTTTTAAGGGACTTCATAGATTAGGGTTTGGGGTATCGGCAGGAGGCAAAGATTCTATGTACTCATTTAGATCTGTGGCTTTCCATGGGTAAACTCTTCCTTGAGTAGTCAAGCGAGTTTTGCTGACTGTGCGACCTGAGATTAGCGGAGCTTGATTGCCCCACTCATTTCTAATGTATGTTAAAATCGCTGCAATACTCCCATCATCCATCGTAGAATGCGAAGGCATAACGGGAAGAATATCAGGAGCATCATAGGTTTTTCCCGCCACATCGATCGGGCCTTCCAACCCATGCAATAAAATCATTGCAAGCCTCCGCTCATCTCCCAGCACCCACTCAGATCCAGCCAATGGCGGCCCCATTCTAGTAGCACCTGATCCGTCCGATCCATGGCAGCCAGCACAGGTCACCAAGAATTTCTGTCGGCCCTGAGCAAATTGCTGCATTCCCTTTTCATCTAATTGGTTTTCTGAAACCGCAACTTCAGATGGTACAAATCCAGGCCAGGAAAATATCCGCATCAGCATATCCAAGCGATTTTCATCTATTGGAAGATCTGTGCGCTTGAAAAGTGAAGGTTCAGATTTCAAAGCTATCAGCTCTTTGCCCTTCAAGTTTGCAGCCTGAATTGACATCCCGGAAATCAGAATATTTTCCTTCCATCCTAGTTCTTTCGCATTCGCCAATGTCAAAAGTCCGGTAACCTCAGAAGGTTTTCCATTTTTCAGAACTGCTGAAGCCAGCGTTTCCAGAAAAATTTCCTTTGTCTGATCCTGACTTCCCCAATCTGAAGAAGCCCAAAGCTTTTGTAAGAAATCATATTCTCTACCGGCCAAACTGCTCATCATCGCATCTCTAATCAGCGGATCGTCTCCATGCTCTTTGAAAGTGGCGGAAAGAACTTTTGCATTGGCCTCCGCTGAAAGCGCATAACTACTCAAAGCAAGTTGAAGTGCTTCTTGCTCTGTAGCTTCTGTAGCTGCATCTTCCATCGCTTGTGCAAGTTTAGATCGCGTAGCTGAAGAAGCTTGCGCAAATGGTTCTAATAATCTCAGTGCTGTATTTTGAATCAGACCTGAAGATTTCTCCAAGACTGAAAAAAGAAAATCTTCTGACAGTAGCCCTAATCCTTCAAGCGTCCAAAGCGCATGGAATCTACCCAATTCACTTGCGTTTAGATCAGAAGCCAAATCCATCAGTCCATCTTTCACACTTTTGTCATTGCTCTCCACCAATAATCGCTGAGCCATATCTCTGTACCATCCGTCTTTATCGGAAAGAAAATCTATTAATTCCTTGTTGCTGGCTTGCGAAAGTTTAGGCATTGCTCTGGTAGTTTCTCCCTCAGGAACAATCCTCCAAATCCTACCCAAATGAACTGGAAATTCCAATCCTCTTGCCACTGTCTGCTCCACTAAATAAGGTGTCATAAAAGCACCGTGCTGAATCAAACCACGATAAATATCGGCTATATACAACGCGCCATCGGGTCCAGTTGCAAATGAAGAAGGGCGAAACCGTTCATCCGTGGATGCTAAAAACTCTTTGCCCGGATTTGGATCGTTCCCTGTGATGGTATTACCATTTTCAGATAAGACATTCCTCTTTATCAAATTACCCGCTGGTTCTGCTACAAATACATTTCCATAATATTCCTCAGGAAAAAGTGTGCTTCTGAAAACCAAAGGAGAACACGCTGCAGTGAACTCCATGAGTCTCTGATTCTCATCCAAAACACCTGGAATGTAGCCTCTGTTCACTGCTGGAGTAGGACGAATCGGATAAACTCTGCGATCCTGAGCCACTCCATAATCGATTCCGGTTGATGGGCTGTGATTGGGATTTCTGGAAAGATAATTTGGAGGAACTAGATCTGCGTGGAGTTGAGACCAATTGTAATTGTAAAACAATCTACCCTGATCATCCTGACTGATTCCCCACTGTCCACGGAATTCTGTGGAATCTCTGATCCAATCGCCATCCTGATATTTATACCTCAATCTTGACTTGGCATTGTAATACCAATTGTCAACATTTCTGAGCAATCCATTATCCGAATGCTCGGGGTTTCCAGAGTAAGCATAGGTAGAATCGAGTAAAACCTTGGTATCAGCCTTGAGGTCTCCATCCAGATCTTGGGTTACCCAGAGAGCTTTATTTTCTGCGACCAGCACTCCATCTGCAAAAAAACCTATAGCACGGGGCATGATCAAACTATCCAGGTAAATGGTACTTTTATCCATCAGGCCATCACCATCTTCATCTTCCAGTACTGAGATTCTGCCAATTGGTTTATCCTCCTCAGAACCCAAAGTATCTGTCATAAACCCGCGCATCTCAATTACCCAGAGTCTCGCATCCTCATCAAAGGTGATAAAAACAGGATCCTCAACCATCGGTTCAGCAGCGACCAGTTGGATTTTGAATCCATCTTCTAATTGAAAAGTTTCTAATTCTTCCTCCGCGGACCTTGCCGGGGACGGGTTTGAGGGGTCTTCCTTAACAGTTTTGGCACATGATGCCAGAATCATTACTATAAAAAAGTAAGGAATACTATGGGTAATCGACATACTACAACAAGGAATTTTGGGTTTGAGCAAATCCCCCTCTTTAAAGCTAGCAATTACAAATTTGACAAGCTTAAAAAAGGTTCTGTACAATTTGAAACATATTCGGTGGATACACAAGAATGAATTACAATAATGGTAGATAAGAAATTCACTGATTTCAAACCTTTACAATTTTGTAGCTAGTTCATCAAGATCACCGAAAAAGTACAATAGTAATTTCCAAGCCTTAACTTTGCGGAAAATAGACTCAGATGAACTTTTCAGATTTAGGACTTTCCAAGCAAATACTTGAGGCAATCAAAAAAGCTAACTACGATAGCCCATATCCTATACAGATAGAAGCCATACCAGCTATTTTGCAAAAGAAAGACGTGCTCGGAATCGCCCCTACCGGCTCTGGAAAGACGGCTTCATACATTCTTCCTATCCTTCAAAGACTTCAGGAAAAAGCGCCAAATAAAGGACGTATGATTCCTGTTTTGGTGCTAGTCCCAACTCGGGAGCTGGCAAGTCAGGTCGCTGAAGTCACCGAGAATTTTGCACGTTTTCTGAACAGACCGGTAAAAGCATTGGCAGTTTTCGGAGGAGTTTCCATCAATCCACAAATGATGAAAATCTATGGAACGGATATTTTGGTAGCTACTCCAGGTAGATTATTGGATTTGCTGTCGAAAAATTCTCTGAATCTTAATCAAGTGGAAGTTCTTGTCTTGGACGAAGCTGATAAGGTATTGAATATGGGGTTCAAAGAGGAAGTGGATCAGATTCTAGAAAAACTTCCTGCAACCCGTCAGAACATTCTCTTCTCTGCTACAAGTGAAGAATCCGTAGAAAAGTTGATTGATGAAATGCTACATGAACCGGTGCGGATCGCTGCCGAGCCAGACACTATTTCTCCGGATCTTATCGAGCAGTATGCTTATCGAGTTCCGATGGAGCAAAAAGGGCCTTTCCTTCGCTACTTAATTAATTCCGGCGATTGGTCGCAGATTTTGGTTTTTGCTTCATCTATCCGCGCGGCGGACAATATTGTCACCAAGCTCAACAAAAACGGAATAGATGCACTGGCTTTTCACGGTGACAAAAGCCAAGGTGCTCGAACTGAAGCATTGCATACATTCAAATCCGGTAAAACACGGATTCTAGTTGCAACTGATTTGGCAGCAAGAGGAATTGACATCAAATTTTTACCACTGGTGATCAACTACGAATTGCCGCGCTCTCCAAAAGACTATGTACATAGAATCGGCAGAACGGGCCGTGCCGGTGCAACTGGCGAAGCTATTTCTTTGGTCTCTGAGGAGGAATTGCACCATTTCAAAATCATCCAAAAGAAGATGAAGAAACACGTGCAACTGAGAAGTATAGACGAGATTGATTTTTAGGATAATTCGCTAAATAAACGGCAAAAATTACACTTTGGAATACCGATCGTGCCTTTGGCATTCTGACAATCTAAATCTTACTTTTCAACCCAGAATTTCATTCTGGGCTTTTACTGACCTTGCCGTTGGCAAGGGGCTTCAATATTCTTCAGAGCAATTGTGCCAAAGGCACAACCAATAAGAGCCCAGAATACAGCAAAGCGAAATTCGGGGTCAATAGATCGACAGAAAAATCAAGAGTGCCAAAGGCACGATCTGTAATTCACTCGAATCCTTATTCATAAACAGGATACCCTTTCTGTCAAGAAAATCTATTTTTAGGTTATTGTTACGTTCTAACCATAACCTAATGAAAATCAATAGCTCCATTTTTACCCTTCTATTTTTAATAGCTTTCCATTTTAGCTTTGCGCAGCAAAAAATAAAATCACCAAATGTCATCCTGATCATCACCGATGACCAAGGATTTGGAGATTTGGGAACACATGGCAATCCTCACATCAATACGCCAACCATAGATGCCTTCGCTGAAGAGAGTGTGCGATTCACTAATTTCTATGTATCCCCCGTCTGCGCTCCTACCCGAGCGAGCTTGATGACAGGGCGATATTCTCTCCGCACCGGCGTTCGCGACACCTACAATGGCGGAGCGATGATGGCAAGCTCTGAAATCACAATTGCCGAGCTATTGAAGTCAAAAGACTATGTGACTGGAATTTTTGGAAAATGGCACTTGGGAGATAATTATCCCATGCGCCCGAGTGATCAGGGATTTGACGAGTCATTGATTCACCTCTCTGGTGGAATGGGACAAGTGGGCGATTTCACTACTTATTACCAAGATGATAGAAGCTATTTTGACCCAGTGCTTTGGCACAACAATCAGCGAGAAAGCTACGATGGCTATTGCTCAGATATTTTTGCAAGCGAGGCAATCGACTTTATAGAGAAAAACAAGGACAAACCATTTTTCACCTATCTGTCTTTCAACGCGCCGCACACGCCACTTCAGGTGCCGGACGAATATTATCAAAAATATAAAGACATCGACCCATCAGTTGGTTTCGGGACTGATAGGAAACCCTTTTATCCCATGTCAGAAAAAGACAAGGAAAATGCACGAAAAGTCTATGCGATGGTGGAAAACATTGACGATAACCTGAAAAAGCTTTTCCAAAAACTAGAAGAACTGGGCATTGAAGAAAACACGATTGTGATCTTCATGACAGACAATGGTCCACAGCAGCAACGCTATGTGGCAGGTTTGCGTGGGTTGAAGGGAAATGTATTCCAAGGTGGAGTGAGAGCGCCTTTTTTCATCCGCTACCCTGATGGTTTCCAAGGAAACAAAGAAGTCAATATCCTTTCTGCTCATTTGGATGTACTGCCAACTCTCGCAGAGCTATGTGGTTTTGAAGTGCCTACCGACCGGAAAATTGATGGTAAAAGCATGCTTCCTCTGATTGAAGGTGAAAAAATTGAATCTCAGGATCGCAGCTACTTTTCTTACTGGACTCGGAAATACCCTGAGCTTTATGAGAATATTTCCATTCAGAAAGCAGGCTGGAAATTGGTTGGGAATACCGGCTACAATGCTGCAATTGAAAGCTTTGATCTTTTTGACCTAAGCAAAGATCCTTATGAATTGCAAAACCTATCAAAAACCAACACTGCAAAAGCCAAAGAACTGAAATCAGAATTGGATGAAATCTATCAAGAGTTGATCCATGAGGAGAATCTAGTCAATCCGCCAGTAATTCAAATAGGGAATAAAGCTGAGAATCCTGTATTTCTCAATCGAAATGATGCGGCTGGAGAGCGTGGAATATGGGCTCAGGAGGATATTTTTGGTTATTGGAAAGTGGCAATTGAAACTGGGGTTTATGACATCAAATTCAAATTTGTAAAACCCGTGCCACCTAATGGGAAAATGACTTTGGAAATGGGAAATCAAGCCAGTATCGCACTTGATCAGTCCACTAGTTTCATCGATATTTTAGAAATGAATGATGTGCGACTTGATAAATTAGAAGGAGATTTAGTGCCATTTTATACGGTGGACGGAAAGAGATATTTTCCATTTTGGGTGGAGTTGAAGAAAAGATAACTACCTCTATATTTTGCGCTGGTGTCCCTTACTAAATATAGAAAATAATAATTGTTCCCAAAAGCTTGGCTATCTGTAGCATTTAGGAAGGAGAAAGCTCTGAATCAAGGAATTGATGGATAATGGGAAAATCAATTCTTTGGTATTTTGAGCTAAATCCAAAATCTTCCATTTTACCCTTTTTCTATAAGCATACTAAATTAGGGGTTTATTGATTATTTAACAGACTCTACTCATGCCTGAATATTTGCCAAAAAAATAACCCAATGTTTACGAACTCAACAACAGTCAAGCCTGTTTAATCTGGATAGCCAAAATTTTAGGGTCAAAATATTTTTAGGGTGGGTAAGAAATACAGCAAAAAGGAATACTTCAAAATTGTCCTCGTACTAGGTGCCTTGTGTACGATTTCTCCTTTATCAATAGATATGTACCTTCCGGGTTTCCCGGCGATGGCGAGAGATTTAAATACGCCTATTTCAAATATCCAGCTTTCCCTTACTGCCTATCTTGTTGGTATCGCCATCGGTCAGTTATTTTATGGGCCTCTATTGGATAAGTATGGCCGAAAAAAACCTCTTTATGCAGGTTTGGCAATTTATATCTTAGCCTCCATAGGTTGTGCTATGTCTCAGTCTGTAGAAAATCTAATTTTCATGCGCTTCCTACAGGCAATCGGTGGATGTGCAGGAATGGTATCAGCACAAGCTATCGTTCGAGATATTTTCCCAGTAAAGAAAATCGCTCAAGCCATGTCTTTGCTCGTTTTGGTGATAGCTGTTTCTCCCATGATTGCTCCAACTTTGGGTGGATTTGTGACGGCAGCTTATGATTGGCACTGGGTATTTATTATTCTGGCGGCTTTGACTGCCATTATTTGGATAGCAACAGTAATAGTACTTCCTGCGGGAGCGCTTCCTGACAGGGAAGTTTCACTGAAACCCAAGCAGGTGTGGAAAGGCTATATAAATGTTCTGAAAAATCGTCAATTTTTGGTTTATATGCTTGCAGGAGGAATTGCAGGCGCTGCTCCATTTGCTTACATCGCCAGTTCTGCAGATGTATTCATGAATTTGTATGGTTTTACCGAACATCAATTTGGATGGCTCTTCGCAATTTTGGCTTTTGCTATGATAGGCTCGACTCAGTTGAATCATATTTTATTAAAGAAATTCTCTTCTCAGCAAATCATTAATTTCTCACTACACTACCAAAGCGTTACAGGATTATTACTTGTTGTAGGAGTATTTTTCAATCTGTTGAATGTGTATAGTCTGATTGCTTTGATGTTTGTATTCCTTACAGCTCACGGATTGAATGGGCCTAATACAACTGCGCTGTCTATGGCTCCATTTTCCAAAAATGCGGGCTCAGCCTCAGCCATGCTGGGAAGTATGCGTATGACGATTGGAGGAATAGTCACAGCAATTGTAAGTTTATTCCATGCCAGCTCAGCATTTCCTATGGTTGTTGGAATGGCAATCTGTGCTTTTGGAGGTTTTATCGCACTAAAAATGGATCAGTCTATCCCAGGAACAATCAGCCGGGAAAGAAACAAAGAAGCATTTGCTTCTTAAAGCCTATAAAAGCTAGAGCCGGAATTCGTGATGAATTCCGGCTTTTTTGTTTAACCACTATGGAAACAAAGGTTTAGCAGAGGTCACTGTTGTTAAGGTTTTGTTCGCTTTCAGACTGAGCGCCAGCTCCCGAGTCAAAGCCATATTTGATCTGTACACTTTCATTCCCATGTATGAAGTCCTAATTCATGAATATTTTGAGGCTTATACGCTTTTCTGCCAGTAGCCAGTAATACACCAAAAGGCCTCGGCTAGGCTCGGACACCGGTTTAAGAATATGTCAAGGGGAGGTGCTGATGATATCTAAATTTGATAGTGGCACGATTCCGTAAAATCATACAATTTTTTTCTAATCCTGTTCAGTACTTGCATCAATCAACTCTGGATAAATTTGGGCTCTAGTGCTTCAGTCAACTAGCGCAAAACCATAATCTCCAGCGAATCTATTATTCACTTTTATTGAAGTATTCTTTCCATTCTTTCAAAAAGGGGTGGAAATGTTAGCAAAAAGGGATTCATTTGTTACTTGATAGAGATAGTACAATCTTAATCTGGACTATTCCCCAAATGGCAATTCTGACTTTAATACTAGAATTGAATAAATTGATTCTCTCGCAGTCCTTCAGTCAATGAGTAACTCAAACCTTGCAATAAGAACTGTCATTTTCAGTATGCTGGGAAATGTTGTATTGGCGGCAATCAAATTCCTGGCAGGTATTTTTGGAAATTCCTATGCGTTAATAGCCGATGGAATAGAATCTGTAGTAGATGTCTTCTCCTCTTTACTTGTGCTCTTTGGACTGAAATATTCTGCAAGACCTGCAGATGAAAATCATCCATACGGACACGGGAAAGCCGAGCCTTTGATCACATTTCTGGTGGTAGTATTCCTGATTATTTCTGCTGGCACTATAGCCTGGCAAGCCTATCAGCATATCATCACTCCTCATGAATCACCCAAACCATTTACTTTAATCGTCTTGGCAGGAATCATTATTTGGAAGGAAATTTCCTTCCATGTGGTAATGAGCCGAAGCAAAAAGACTAAAAGCAGTGCGCTTAAAGCTGAAGCCTGGCATCATAGAAGCGATGCGATTACCTCAGTAGCTGCTTTCATAGGGATCACGATTGCGATTTTCGGAGGAGAAGGATTTGAAACAGCTGATGATTACGCTGCACTTTTTGCGGTAGCTTTCATTCTTTTCAACTGCTACAAAATCTTTCGCCCTGCGCTAGGCGAGGTGATGGATGAGAATAATTACGAGGAACTGACCGAACAAATCCGTCAGATCTCTTTGACTGTTCAAGGTGTAAAAGGCACAGAAAAATGCTTTATCCGAAAAGCTGGAATGGAATACCACGTCGATTTACATGCGTTGGTACCGGGTGAATTGACCGTGACTGAAGGACATGATATTTCTCATCGGCTGAAGGACAAACTTTGCAAAGTGATTCCTGAGCTCGGGAATGTATTGATCCATATAGAGCCATTTTAGGAATATCTTGAACTGCCGTCTCTTGGCTAAAGTACAGATTGAAATGAGTGGTATTTTGGTGTTTTACAGCTTGATGAGGCATTTGAATTTGTAAATTCGAAATAGGCTGGGTTACTTCGCTTTCGCGAAATTGATTTCCTTTTAACAAACTCAATTCAGAAATTGAAATTAAAGAGAAGAAGAAATCTGGTCAAAACACTGGACCTTCTTGATCAATCCATCCGATTCAACCCATTTCTATTCAGCCGAACATTCCTGTTGTGGGCTTTACTTGGATTGATTGGCGGTGCCATAGCAGGTATATACTGGATTGTGCTGGAATTCCTGACTCACAAACTTTCGATTTTTGAAGGTTGGGAAGTTATTCCTGTAATGGCAATCTGCGGATTGTTAGCTGGACTGGTGATACACTTCATCGGTGATCCAGGGGAAATTCACCTGATCGTCAATAACATTCGCTTCAACAAGGGAAAGCTGGATCCTAAAAACAATCCTTCCATGATCATTTCTTCACTTCTGTGCGTAGCCTCCGGCGGAAGTCTAGGGCCGGAAGCACCGCTCGTACAAGTGACTGGATCCACAGGGACTTGGCTCGGAAAAGTGTTTCGTATGAAAGGTGAAGATTTGAGATCAATGAGTATTGCAGGAATGGCTTCAGGATTCACTGCATTATTCGGGGCGCCACTTGGAGGTAGTCTCTTTTCTCTGGAAATACTGCATCATAAGCACGCTGTAGAATATTATAAAGCCATAATTCCAGCTTTAGTTGCGAGTTGTTTCAGTTTCCTGGTCTTTGCGATTATCGTTCAGCTTGGACTGGGAGCCACATGGGACGTCGCTTCTTACGAATACTCGGGAGTTTTTGACTTTGGCTACGCTGTATTGTTTGCCATGGCAGCCACAGCTATTGGTTGGGGCTTTATTTTTTGTACCAAATTCTTCAAAAACCTCTTCAACAAAAAGCCTCTTCCCATCTATGTCAAAACGCTAATTGGAGGAATCCTTTTAGGAGTAATTTCCTACTATTTCCCGATCACACGATATTTTGGTCACGAAGAAATCAACGAATTACTGGCGGGAGATTTTGCGTTGAACGCGTTGATCGCAATATTAATATTCAAAGTATTGGCAATCTCTGTTACTGTGACATCAGGCTGGAGAGGAGGATTTATCATCCCACTATTTTTTGTAGGTGCCACATTAGGGTTGATTATTCATCACATTTTCCCCGAAACTAACCTCACGCTTACTATCGTCAGCTGCATGGCTGGGATCAATGCATGCGTGACAAGAACGCCGATGAGTACCACTATTTTATTGGCAACATTAACTGGTTTCAGCTATTTTATCCCAATTCTTTTTGCAAGTTTGACCGGGTATTTTCTTGCCCCGAGAATTCCTTTCATCGGTTCTCAGATGGAAAAAGAAACAGAATAGTAGGTTGCATGAAAGAATTTTCTACAATTTCTAGCCTTGATAGAAAGGCGTTTTGAGAAAGAATACCTAATTTATAGGGTAATCCATTTTTCAAATTAAACCCTTTCTAAAACATGAATATCCTGGAAAATTTAGCTTTTACAGAGGAAAGACCTTCTGTCTGCCCTATACAGCGTACTGACAAGACAAATTACTTTGCCATTGGACTCCTGCATGATCAAATTCTAAAAAAACATACGGCAAATGTCCCTTCTCTTCTGACTGTGTTAAAAGGCGAAGTCGAGTTTTTCATCAACGGCGAGACTTTGCATCTCAAGGAATTTGATACGTTTGAAATCCCGGTGATGGTGGAGCATGAGGTCAAAGGTGTGCAGGAAAAGAACATTTTCACGATTGTGCAGGAGAAATAATTGTTGAGGAAAAGTGTCCTTGACTACCAAAATCCATTCTTTTTAAAATAGATCTGCGAAAAATACCCAGTCCACGAAAACATGAAAACCTCCCTAACTTTACTACTTTTCCTTTGTTGCGCATTTGCTTTTGCGCAAGCAGATAAAGATGTAGCATCCCAAGTGGAAAAGTTGCGCCTAGCATTGATAGACCCTACAATAGCAAACTTGAGCGAAGTCAGCTCGATAAATCTTAGCTATGGACATTCGAGTGGAAAGCTCGAAAATCAAGCACAGTTTATCGAAGCATTAGTGACTGGTGCATCAGATTTTGCAACGGTCACTTTTGAAAATCAAACCATTAAAGTAGAGAAAGATGTAGCGATCGTCAGACATACATTAGCTGCTGATGTGCTGGATGGAGGCAAGTCAAACGCTATTAAAATAGGTGTAATTCTGGTTTGGCAAAAAGAAAAGGGCCAGTGGAAATTGCTGGCCCGTCAGGCCTATAAACTGCCTTAGATTATTGAGGAATTTTCTCTGGTTCTGTCGGTTTTTTATGCCAATAAGAAGCGAGAATGGAACCAGTGATATTCATCAGTGGTCCAAAAACAGCCGGAGCAAGCCCCACGGTGGCTATTTTACCCATTTCTTTGGCTATGCCAGAAGCTAGTCCGCCATTTTGCATTCCTACCTCTATTGCAATAGTTCGGCAGTCCCGTTCATTCATCCGAAGTAATTTACTAGCTCCATAGCCTAAGAAATACCCGGCAACATTGTGTACCAAAACTAAAATAATTAGCAGTGGGCCAATTTCCAGCAAACTATTTCTGCCAGCTGCTGTGATTATCACAATAATGAGAGCAATTCCAGCCATAGAAATGATAGGCATCAAATCGTCCAGCCATTTTGCTTTTCCTCGTAGGAAATAATTAAAAATCAGTCCAGCCCCTATCGGGATAATTACCATTTTCACGATACTCCACATCATATCAATCACATTGATTTCCACGAATTCTCCTGCCAGCCAGCCCATCAAAAACGGAGTAACGAATGGAGCAAGTAAAGTGGTAATAGAAGTAACAGTAATAGACAAAGCCAGATTCGCATTCGCCAAATAGCTCATAACATTGGAAGCCATTCCACTTGGCGAGCAACCTATAAGGATAATTCCCGCAGCTATCTCAGAAGGAAATCCACTTAGGCTTGCCAAAGTAAATCCTATAAAAGGCATGATAGAAAATTGACACATTACCCCTACCAAAACCCCTTTGGGCATTTTGATTACTCCAAGGAAATCTTTGATGCTCATCGATGTACCCATTCCAAACATGATTACTTGAATCAAAGGAACTATCAGAGCACTAAATTTGAATCCATCGTATTCCACGAAATATACCGGATAATAAAGTGAGGTAGTCACCGCTCCGAAAATCATCAGGGAATAAGCGAAACCTTTCAGCTTGGGATTTCCGAGAAATGCTATCGCACAAATGAAAAAAAAACCGATCCAAAGCGGGCCCGCATTTGCAATACCTGAAAAGATACTGGTAGCAAGTGCGGCTAGGAAAAATACACCGGTAACGATCGAAAGTACTTTTGTAATTTTTGGATTCAAAATGACGGAATTTTGGGTGAATTCATATGAAATTAACCCGAAAACCAGTTCTAAAACTAGCTCTCGGGTCTGTCAATAGGTAAAATAGGTAATCTTAACTGTAGGTTCTATCGTGGGAACGCTTTTCATTCCACATGTCCGTTGGAGCAAAATAAGAGTTGTCTGAAGGATGAAGATGAGCTTTCACCACTTCCTCATTCAGTTCGATTCCTAGTCCTGGCGCATCCAATGGAACTGGAGCATAGCCTTTGTCAATCATCTTGCCTCCACCTGTCATGGTCACAAGATCCTCCCACCATGGCACATCCACTGAGTGATGCTCAAGTGCAAGGAAGTTTTGCGTAGCTGCTGCGCAATGAACATTTGCCATAAATGAAACCGGTGTTCCTGCCTGATGCATAGCCATTGCAATACCTTTTTCTTCGGCATAATCTGCAATTCGTTTTGTTTCCAAAAGCCCTCCAGAAGATGCCAAATCCGGATGGATGATATCCACCGCATGATTATCTATTAGATCTTTGAAATACTCAAGCAAGTAAATATCCTCTCCGGTTGTAGTAGGTGTATTAAGTGCAGTGGTAATTGTCTTGTGCTGCTCCCACAATTGCCAGGGCACCATATCTTCCAGCCAAGCCAGACGGTATTTGTCTAGCGCCTGTCCGAGACGAATACAGTTATTCAAGTCGAAGTGACCATAGTGATCTGTGGATAAAGGAATATCATAACCCACCATTCCACGCACATGATCCACGATTTTTGCCAGTTCATCGAGCCCTTTTTCAGTGATTTGTATTCCTGTGAATGGGTGCGAAGTATTACCGTAAGACATGTAACCACCGGACCATTGGCTTTTCCCATTTTTGAAAATTTCAGGATTTACCAGACATCCAGGAATATCCATGATCTCACCGATTGATACGTCCATTTTCAACCAGGTATAGCCTTGTTCTTCCGTTCTGAATTTGATCAATTTCAACTGCTCCTCCGGCGAACTTGCTTCCGGGGTATCTGCATATAGTCTGACTGAATCTCTATATCTCCCACCAAGCAACTGCCAAGCGGGTACGTTGTAGGCTTTGCCACAAAGATCCCAAAGTGCCATTTCCACTCCGCAGACACCTCCAGCTTGGCGTGACTGACCTCCAAACTGCTTTATGATTTTGAATATTTTCTCCACGTTGCATGGATTTTCGCCTAAGATCCGGCTTTTGAGCATCAAGGCATATTTGGGATCAGCACCATCTCGCACTTCACCCAAACCATAAATTCCCTGATTGGTATCGATACGTAAAATAGCTGTACCTCCCATCACTGCTGTGTGAGCATATCTCAAATCCGTGATCTTCAAATCTGAAGGAGCCGAAGCTCTTCGCACATTCTTGGTAGTCTCAGCCATCGTATCTTCGATACCGAGCCCCATTAGAGCAGTCAAGCTCAGTCCTCCTAGCGCTGTTTTCTTAAGAAAATCTCTTCTATTGTCTTTTGTGAATGGATTATCAATTTCTGCTTGTCGCTGTGATGTGTATGCACGCTCCTGCTCCTTATTTTTTTGAATGAGGGTTTGTAGTGTATTTTTCATGGTATAATGGGTTATTGTTTTTATCAATTTTAACTCATGAGTATCCAAGGGAAATTTAAATTCAGTAAGCAAAGACTAAATCAGGAGTTTACTGAGCACACCTCCTTTTTGATCCTCACATCAGAACTCAATAATTCCTTTCTTTCAGATAATCGTCCAATTCCTGCTTTGTCATTGGAAGCTTTCCCGGATAATTATTCAACCAGGCTAGAAAGTCCTTTTTAATCTCATCTGTCCATTCACTATCAATCTGACCAGCTAAATATTTGCCTTCACGAAGTCGTTGATGTCCAAACTCATCCCTGAGCCCCGTGACTTCGGAAGTCAATACAAGCTCTTCCACCAAGTAGGCTGGAATAAAAATCACTCCATATTTCTTTGCCAAAACAATATCACCCGGAAGAACCGTAGCTCGACCAACTCGAATCGGAGCATTGATAGAAGTCAGCATCATCTGCTGAATGTAGGATGGGTCTTGACCTTTCGTCCACGCGTTGAAACCTTCGATTTCAGAAAGTCCTTCCTGATCACGAACTGACCCGTTGAAAATTACTCCTCGTTGAGATTTGGCATAGATTGCATTGCCGAGATTATCGCCGATAAGCGTTCCGTCCACTATTTTACCATAGCTATCAGCTACGTAGACATCCCCATTGGAAAGGATGTCAATTGGCCATGAGTTTGTTCCTCCTTTGGGCGATCTCCCCTCTTTTTCAACTCCTTGATCCTTAATTTGCTTCTCCATATCCGGTCTAAGCGGCATGTATTGAGCGGTCACTACTCTACCGGTCATAGCTTCGTCCGGCAGCATGATTTGCCATTCTCCCTCGTATTGATTTTGATAACCTTTGTTGCGCAGCACACCCCAAGCTTCCTCGATGGAGATATTTTTAAGACGCTCCAAGATAGAATCCGAAACTTTGGGCCTTCCATCCGCAGATCTTTCCCCCACCCATTCCGAAGTCAGGGCTTTTATGTATTCAGGCGAAGCCGCGACGTTTTGAGCAGTTGCTTCTGTTTTGGCAAATAGTAGTAAACCGGAAAAAGCAAGTACCCAAAAGTGAGCTTTTAGGCCTTTGATAAATGAGATAATAGCATTCATTAGAATTGAGGGTTTAAGGTTAAGGAACAATGATTTGTATTTTGAAAATACTCAGTTATAAGAAATAAAAAGTCATTTGAAATTCATATCTCTATTCTTTATTCGGTTGTATAGTCATTTAGCAGTTCAAAATTTCAAAGCATTTCTTATTTACTCAAAAAAAGGAACTCCAGGAACTGCATACTTTTTCATTCCTTCCTCATTGATTTCTACACCAATACCAGGTTTTTCAGAAAGAGTGATAAAGCTGTTTTCAGTTTTTGGTCCATCATACGTCACTATATCTTTCCAGAGATCATCTTTATCCATATAGATTTGCCATTCCATTATCTGAAAATTTGGCACCGAAGCACAAACATGGCAGCTCGCCATCGCACCCAAGAAAGAGGCCACCATATGTGGTGAAAAAGGCACATAATATAGATTGGCCAAGTTGGCAATCCGCTGAGCTTCTCCCAATCCTCCTGCCTTTTGCAAATCTGGCATAATGATATTCAGTGCCCCGTCTGAGAGAAGTTTGGTAAATCCATACGCCAAATAAATATTCTCTCCGGCACAAATCGGAGTGCTGGTCTCCTGAGTGATGTGCTTATACACCTCAGGATTGTCAGCTGGCACAGGTTCTTCCAGCCACATAAGATTCAGCGGTTCATACATTTTGGCCATTTTCATTCCTGTCACAGCGTCGTATCGGCCATGCATGTCTACGCATACATCGATTTTTGGGCCTACCGTTTCTCTTACCGCAGCGATTGCATTGTACATTCTATCGATCTCAGCAGGACTAGCTGTCCAGTTGAAGCGATCGTATTTGTTAGGATCCCGACCATCATCCACATCGAATTTCACCGCATTGTATCCTCTGGAAACGGCATCTTTTGCTGCAGCTGAATAATCATCAGGAGTGGGATTACCAGAAGTATAAAGTGCTGTGTCGCAATACACACGGATTTTATCACGGAATTTTCCACCCAACAATTGATAAACTGGAACACCAAAGACTTTACCGGTAATATCCCACAGTGCTGTCTCTATAGCTGTCAAAACTGCAACAAAAACCCCAGACTGAGCACCACCAAAAAATGCTCCCTTGCGGACTTGTTCCGCTAGGCGATTTGGGTTGAGTGGATTTTGACCTTTAATCTGCTCCCCTAATCTTTTGACCAAGTAATAGGATCCTTGAATCGCATCTACAGCCTCACCACATCCCCAGACATCCTGATTGGTGTAAATTTTTACATAAACTGCTCCTCTCACATAACCGCATTTTACATCGGTGATTTTGAGATCGGCAGGATTTGAATAGGGATTTTGTTTAACTACAGCAGCATTCAATCCTTGTCCAAAAGTAGAAAGTAAGCCAGCTCCAGTTAGCCCTACTGCTGCTCCTTTTTGAAGGAAGGATCTTCTTGAATTCTTGTTTTTCATAAGTTTGAATTTTGGGTTACCAAGTTCTGTTTTTCAGTATTTCTTGAATCTGGTCTTTTGCTATGGGAAGCTCATCCATATGCTCTGTGAGCCATTTGGAAAAATCCTTTTCGATTTCATCCGACCATCGCGTGTCAATTTGTCCTGCGGTATAAGTTCCTTCTCTAATTCTCTGATGTCCAAACATATCTCTAAGACGGACAACTTCTGAAGTCACTACCACTTTTTCCGCCAAATGTGCTGGGATAAAAGACAACGCACCATCTCTACCGAGCACGACATCACCAGCCATTACAGTTACCTGATGAATCCTGGTAGGTTTATTAATTCCAATCAGCATGGTATTCAGATCGCCCGACTGATTGTGATGGGAAGGATGATAACTGGAAACAAACGAAGTAAAAGAGCCAATTTCCTTTAGCCCCACAATATCTCTCACAGCTCCTTCGTACACGATCCCATTTCCAGTTTTGGCATAAATAGCGTTGCCGACATTGTCACCAATGGTAGGCCCTCCATTATGAATCCCAAACTGGTCGACCACATATACATCTCCCTGTTGAAGGACATCTACCGGCCAAGAATTTTGTCCTCTCTTCCCTTCCTTCTTGCCTCGCTCATCGATGGCATCGTGGATATCTGGCCTACCGGGCATAAAAGTCGCGGTCACTGCTCTCCCAATTAAAATGCTGTCGGGATTGATTAACAAACTCCAACCGTCTGCATACTGGTATTTGTAGCCTGCATTTTTCATAACTGCCCAGGCTTCGTCATGTGTCACTTGTCTCATTCTTCGAAGAATGTCATCCGATACTTTAGGCCGACCATCTTCAAACCGCTCGCCCTCCCACTGTTGAGTGAGAAAAAGCATTTCCTCTTTTGAAATTTGCTGAGCTAGTAAATCCGTTAGAATAAACAGTGACAGGAAAAGGGTGATAGTAAATTTTCTGATCATAATTCTATTTGATTTCTATACTAAACAGGGCTCGGTATCCACCAAGCCCTGCATTAATTTATTTATCCCACCAAACTTTTGTTTCCAAGTTATCAGCTCCTTGAGATGCTATCGCAGCTCCTACATTTTCTGAATTCACAGAAATTTCAGAGTTAGGATAAGTCAGTCGATTGATAAACGGCACCTCCCTACCATCGAAAGGATTGGCAGTTAGAGTTGGGAACCCCGATCTACGAAAATTCGCAAAGGCTTCTGGACCATTCAGAAAGGATGAAACCCAATATTGCGTATTGATCTGCTCTAAGGCCTTGGAGGCATCAAATGGATTGGCAGCTAGATAGGCATCCACGGCTGCGGTTGAAATTGATGAGGCTACATCCACTATACCCAACTGATCCATGTGAGCTCTTACTCCAGCAGTATAATAGGATTCAACCGTCTCTGAGGTTATCCAGCCTCTTTGCCTTGCTTCAGCTAATAAAAGGTAGTTTTGAGATGCTGTTACTAGGAAGTTTGGCGCAGTATTCTTCGCAAGTCTCCTCCTATCTGCTTGCGCAAATTCATAGAAACTAGTCAACCCTAAATCCGAAGCTGCTTTCACAGCCCCTACATTATCATTTCCCATTGGCATCCCTACATGGACGCTGGCTTCATAAGTACCGCTGCCGGGAGTTTGCTCTGGCCCGGATTTGGCACCCACATAGGTGATCGCAATTGCAGTAAGGCGAGGATCGTTTTTGCTTTTTAAATAGTCTACAAAAGGAGCTGTCAGATAGAAATTGGAAGCTTCAGTTGCGTTTAGCAAGTTCCCAATTGGATTAATATAGTTTGGATCATGAGCGATTTTTGCATTGGCTGAATTCGACAAGATTACACCTCCCTGCACTGCGGCCTGAACAATCTGCTGTGCTCTACTCGGATCCACTTCGCTCAGCCGCATTCCTGCTCTGAGTAGTAAAGAATAACCAAAGCTCTTCCACTTGTTCAAATCACCAGCATACAAAATATCTGCTGTTTCCACTTTTCCTGACAGATTCAAAGCAGTGGTAGCTTCGGTCAATTCCTTTATGATATCTGCATAAATAACTTCTTGTGAATCATAAACAGGAAAATATACCTGCTGAGAATAACCTACTCCTCCCTCAAAATAAGGAATGCTTCCATATTCATCTGTCAAAACCATAAATGCAAATGCTTGAATGATTCTTGTCATCTGTAGCAGATTTGCCCTGGCAGGATCATCTTGGATTCTGCTGATTACGTCTTTGGTGTTTTTAATCACATTCCGATAGTATGCCTGCCAAACCTCCTGAGTAGAAATTCTATTGTCTTGATTATAATTGGCACCAGTAAGCACCCCTGAGTTTGGAGATATTATTTGCTGCACCACGCCGATATCATAGATCAAAGTACCATTAGGATAAGCGCAACCCACAATTGCGGCATTTAACTGAAATGCGGGATCAATTGCAGTAGCACTTACCTTATTGATATTTAGTTCGTCGAAATTATTGTCGCATGCTGATGAATACACCAAAATGGACACTAAGAATATATAATTAATGATCTTTTTCATGTCTTTAAAATTTGATTTTTATAGGTCACATGGAATCTCGCATGGTTAATTATCATCGCAAGGTGTAACGCTTGAGTTATGCTCAATTTCATGTCTGTATAGCTTAGAATTTGACATTAAGATTAAAACCTAAACCTCTGGTAGATGGAAGACCAGTGGACTCCATACCGACCAAATTATCGGAGGAATACCCGAAAGATTCTGGATCGATATTATCTACCCATTTCTTTATCATGAATACGTTGTTGGCCACAAAATTCAGCTTCACTGATTTGAAAGGTTGTTTCTCCGGCAAATGCTTGGTGAAATCATAGCCCAGTGTGATTTGCCTCAGCTTCCAATAGCCTCCATCATAGATCACCGGCTCCACCAAGGCTTGAGATCTCACCACTTCCCAATAAGATTGTACAGGTGCTACCACCTTATTTATCTCACCAGCTTCGTTTACTCCCTCTCCTACCACTCCCCCTTCTCTACCCTCCAAAGTCATCTTATGAAGTCCATGTCTAGTAGCGTTGAAATTGGTACCTGAAAGCATAATATTTCCTAGTTTGAAGTCAATCAGGAATGAAAGCATCACTCCTTTATAATTGAATGAGTTATTAAAACCTCCCACCCAATTCGGTAGAGCACTTCCGAAATTGATCAAATCTGACGTACGAAGCGGAATACCATTAGCACCAAAAATCTTCCTTCCCTGCGCATCTCTTCTGTAACCGAAACCAGCAATTTGTCCCATTTCCAATCCTACGATTTGTCTCAGTTCTCCATTGAAAACGTGAGTTCCTACCGTAATTCGCTCTCCGGGTGTATCGGTCAGAAGACTAAGGACTTCAGTTTTATTGTACGCTGCATTTATAGAGGATTCCCAAGTGAAATGCTCAGACTCAACAGGAACAAGTGTCAAAAGCATTTCCACACCTTTGTTTTCACTTTGACCACTATTGATAGAAGTATTCACAAACCCGGAAGCATCAGAAATCTGTGCACTTACGATCTGGTCTGTAGTGAGTTTTCTATACGCCGCCATGTCAAGACTTACTCTACCTTGAAACATACGTAGCTCAAACCCAACTTCAGCTTCTCCAATTCTCATTGGACGCAAATTCGGATTTGGGAGATTTGACCCGTTAGGCCCTCCTACTGGCTGACCGCCAAAGAGGTTGTTGTTTATACCGTAGAAAAGCACATTGGAATAAGCTCCTACATCGGCATCACTACCCACTTCCGCATAGGCGGCTCTCAGCTTTCCAAAATTCAACCAGCTGCTTTTACCAAAATTCTCTGTAAACACCCAACTCGCAGAAACAGAAGGATAAATAATACTTCTATTTTCTTTGGAAAGGGTAGAGAACCAATCATTCCTCACAGTACCTGTCAGAAACAGCATGTCTTTATAGGAGACCTCTGCAGATCCATAGAGGGAGTTTACAGCACGCTCATTCAGATCGTAAATAGGATCTTTTGCTCGACCATTTTGTACTGTATATAGATCTCTCACCACAAAGTCGGTGACTTGTACACTATTCAAATCAGACCTTCGCTGCATATGGTTTCCACCAAAGTTTGCATTCAGTCCAAAGTCTCCAAACTTCTTATTCGCATTAATCAAAAAGTCGGTGTTCAATTCACGGAATCTTCGCTGATCCTGTGTATACACGCCATTTACGAAGCCTGGAGGTGCTAGTGCACGGGAAGCCTGTCCTGTCGGGTAATTGTTATAATCCTGATCTCTGGTCCAGAAATCCTGTCCAACTCTTCCTTGGACAAACAACCAGTCTGTCAGGTTGTATTTCACAGCGATATTCCCAAAGATTCTATCTCTTCGAATATTTTGGAATTGCTCAAAGAGGGTAAAGTAAGGATTCGTACGATTCCTGAATCTCGAATAAACTGCCTCGTTCCCATTCGCATCATATACATTATCCCGTAGCACATCCAAAGGCATTGAATTCGCCATAGTGAATAGTGCTACAGGAATGGTGTTGTCCTGCTGACCGATGTTTGGCGCATTAGTATTCTCCTCGTTTGAGTAATTAAAATTCCCTGTGAAGCTTAATTTTGAACTTAAATCATAAGCAAATCCAAGATTTATTGTCTTTCTATTGTATGTATTGTTTGGGACAATTCCCTTGCTACTCAGATCCGAAAACGACAAGCTCATTCCTCCTTTTTCACCTGAAGTAGCTAGGGTAACCGAATTAGTCACATTCTGGCCATTACGAAAGAAATCATTGATTATTCCCCTCACAGGCACATATGGCACAGTCACTCCATTGAATAGCATTTGAGTCATTCCAGGCTGAAATTTCTCCCCGAAAGACCATTGCCCTGAAGTAGGGTTTGGAGTAGTCGGTCTTACACCTTGCTCTCCCTGACCGTACTCATACTGGTAATCTGTAAAATCCAACGGAGCCTCATTGGTATAATTCAGGTTATAGGTCACACCTATGCCACGACTATCGTTTTTGCTTTTGGTAGTGATCATGATTACGCCGTCTTTGGCACGCGAGCCGTACAATGCAGCTGCGGCAGCTCCCTTAAGGATCGTCATAGTTTCCACATCGTCAGGATTTATACTGGATAGTCCATCACCACCGTCAGAAGTATTACCACCTCCACGGACTCCTAGAGAATTGTCAGAGGCATTATTACCCGGGTTTGTTCCAAAGTTTGTGTTATCTATTGGTACCCCATTTACAACTATAAGTGGGTTATTTTGACCTGAAATAGAAGACTGACCTCGAATACGGATTTTGGAAGTACCTCCTGGGCCAGTTCCCAAGGCAGAGATGGACACGCCAGCCACTTTTCCTTGAAGCGCATTCATGACATTGGGAGTCCTGTTAATTGTAAGCTCATCAGACTTCACGGTAGAGGTAGCATAACCCAGGCTTTTGGCAGATTTCTCTATTCCAAGTGCAGTTACAACAACTTCTTCAAGGTCGCTTTCATCTACTTTCATGATAACATTCACTTCTGACCTATTACCCACCACAATTTCTTGGTTGAGATATCCTACAAAAGAAAAAACCAATACAGATGTCTCACTTTCTGCATTTATGGAATAGTTGCCATTGTTGCCGGAAACGGTACCTACGGCAGTTCCCTTTAGGAGAATGTTAACTCCAGGAAAAGCTGCGCCGTTTTCGTCGGTAACTGTGCCGGTAATCTCTATTCTGCGACGATTGCTTTTGGGAACCTCGTTCCTCAAAGTTTTTGTCGTGCCCATCGAAATTCTTCCATCAGGCGATGATGAATTGGCTGAAGTCTGAATATATTTCAAATCAGCAGCTTTTGAAGATTGGGTGGACTTATTTTGAAATATCACATAAAAATTCTCCCCAGCCTTTTCATAGCTGAGACCTGTCTCTTTCAGGATTACTTTCAACCCTTCCTCCACAGTAGTAAAGGAAGTTTTTGATGACTTGACTATTTTGGATTGAACCAAATCATCTTTGTATGCTATCGAGACACTAAAATTGCTCTCGAATTGACTCAGAACCTCTTTCAGGTCTCTGTTTTCATTCCTAGATGAAAAGGTATCTAGGTTCTTTTCTGAAGCTATCAAACCCTCGACTTGCGCTAATGCAAACCAAGAAATCGAATAGCTTATACATAATAATAGTACAAACTTTCTCATAGTAAACAGGGTTCAGGTTATTTGGGGAACACTTCATTTTGGATTATTTAATCAGGTACTTATTTTGCTCTTTTACTATTTCGATATTGAATATTTTGGAAATCTGTTCCATAAAATTCTTAGCATCACCAAGTGGCATAGAGCCTGATGCTGTTTGCTTTAGCACTCCTTCATCTTGAATTTCAATCTCAATTCCATAATTATTTCGCGCCATTTTTATGATTTCATCCAAGCTGGTTTCATCTAGATGGAGCACTTTATCTTTCCACGAAGTATAAAGCGAGGTATTTACCGTCTTGCGCTGAAACGTACTTTCTTTAAACTCTACTAAATCCCCAGGATTCATCAGGATTTTGCCTTCCTTCTCTTTCACAGGAAAGCTCAGTGTCACCAGTCCAGATGTTAGTACTACTTCGGTCTCTTGAGATCGATTGTAAACATTAAATTCTGTCCCGAGTACTTCTATGGCCACATTTTGAGAGCTGAAAACTTTAAAAGGCTGATGATCTACTTTGTGAACAACGCTGAAAAACGCCTCCCCTTCAATCCATATCTCTCTAGCCATTTGACCTTCCCAATTATCAACAAAAGTCAATTTGGAATTTGAATTCAGAATCACCTGGGAGCTGTCAGGCAGCATGATTTCTTTGGTTTCCCCAAAAGCAGTTCGGTATTCGGTTTCCTTTGGCAACTCATACCAATACCAGACAAGTAAGAGAAGAGAAATAGATGCAACTAAAGAAACAAAAGGCCATAAAGTCCTTTTATCAAGAGACTTTGGGGGCTGTGTTATGTCGCCTTGGATGGCATCCCAGACCGATAGCAATTCATCTGAATTCATTTCAAGCTTTGACTTCTCCAAACTCAAAATCATTGCTCTTGCATCTTCTACCATTGAAACTTTAGATGGATTCTCATCCTTCCAGCCCATCCAAAATTCATCATGATTCGGATCAGAATAGAGAACCCATTCCTTAAAAAATGGATCCGTGACAAAGTCATCTCTGATAAAATTATCGTAATCGGTAGGTTGATGATTCACTTTACTTTTTTGGTTTATATCTATAAGAGTAGGAAGGCATCAAAACCTCATCATATTTTTAAAACTTTTTTCTAGGGCCCTTTTTGCAAAGAATATTCACAAAGAAATCGCAAAGGATTGGGTTACATTTTTAAGAGAAGGAAGCGGCGTTTCACCCACACGCAAGTCCGCCGCAGGAGACTGATTATGGAAAGAGCTTAGGATAAAGTGGCATCGGTTTTTAGCGGAATCGATGTCAATCAAGAGAATATCCTGCTTTCCCCGCTTATCAAGTTGAAAAAAATATATGGAAAATGAGAAATCAACGATCTCATTCTTTCTCGAGTCTGAGAGTACAATTCATGATTGCATTTTCAGAAAATAAAATAATGAAGCAAAATCAATTCAATCACCTGATTTACATAACAGTATAAGAAAGCTTTATACTAAATAATCAAATGAGAAGGCTAACAAAAAAACCTTCATTACTATTCTCAGACATTGTAAAGCCTTTGATAGAAGGTTGTGAGCAGAAGCAGGTGTGATAGACATTAAACTCGCTATCTCAGAATAGCTCAGATCATTGAAATATTTGAGTACCACGATCTCTCGCTGTCTTTTTGAAATTTTAGAAAGTGCTGAGGAAATCCTCCCTTCATTTTCATTTAGGGAATCTTGAATAATAATACTACTCTCTATCGGAGGTTCAGATTCTCCAAAGTTCTGACCTTCATTCGCATCCACACAGAACTTTCGATCTCTATTGATATACTGGATTAGTAGGTTCCGAAAAGACTTGAAAAGATAATATTTGACCGAATCGATCTCAGTAAGCGATTCTCTCCTATTCCATATATTAGTAAAAAGCTCTTGGATACAATCTTTGACCAATTCTCGATTGTAGCAAAAATGCATTCCATAATTGAAAAGTAAATTGGAAAACCGCTGGAATAAGCTAGAAAAAGCAAGGTCATTACCTTTCCTGACACTTTGCCAAAGGGCTTTATCGTCTGGTTGGGAATTTGATGTTTTTTTCGGGCTTCTTGAAATAAATAGATCAACTGTACTACCCATAATCAAAATTTTATTACAGTAAAATTCGATTTTAAGGTAGTAAATTTTTTATCTTTTATCAAACACTTCATTTCGCGGATAAATACAGATAAACTACGAACTATTCTAAAAGTAGCATCAACCCAGCATCCCTGCAATAAAAAATCCAGCATATGTCCCCAGCGCATTCCCCAAACTCCCTACCAATACCCCTGGAATAAGTAGATCAGGCCGATTCAAACTTTCCGCCGAAGCAAGCGCTGTAGTATTTCCACCCACGTTTGCTTGAGAAGCTACCGCTATGACATCCCAGTCAATTCTGAATAGCGCTCCTACACCAAAAATCACCAGGCCGTGAATCAGGACAAGTATGGTAACAAAAAGTATCAGCGTCCCAGCCAAATCACCGAGTCCAGAAAGGGTATTTAGATCGCAAAGTGTGCCGATGGTAGCCAGAAAAAGTAAGATGAGGAAAAAACCGATGGTGTGAGTTCCTGACAATTTCTTAATAAAAGGAATCTGAGCCAAAATCAACGCAAGTGTGGTTAATGTGAGAATCTCGGGTATTTGTGGAAAAGCGTGCAAGACAAACTTGGAAATTGCCATAGCTAAAAATGCCAGGCCAAAAATCGCAGCAAACCCAGCAATGCTGATTGATTCTTCAGTCTTTATTTTTTGAGCCGCACTGTTCAGAGGAAGCAGTTTTTTTCTAGGAAAAAAGGATTGCAAATACTTTGGTAAAATCAGGGTAGCAATAATCCAAGGCGTGCCTATCAAATTATCTACCACCGTAGTCGCCGCGTACAAATCCGCATTTTCATTGACATGATAACTCAGTGCTATAGCGTTGAAATTGATGCTTCCACCTATATAGGTGCCTGTGTACATTCCAGCGACAGCATTGGCAATAGAACCAATTTCCGCTGCTGGCTTTACCAAAAACCAGGCGACCAGCACACCGATAATCGTCCCCAGCCCACCAATTCCAAACATGAACAAAATCGGCCCTCCAGCCTTTTTGAGACTTTTAAGATCTACCTCCAACAAGGCTATGAAAATCCCCATCGGCGCTAGATATAGAAACACTCCCGTATAAACCGGATTTCCATTTGTGGCTGTCGGGATGACTCCGATGTTAGCTGCAATTGCCGCAATCAGAATCACCAAAATTGGTGTGCCGAGCGTCTTCCAACCTTTGAATTTGGCAAGCCACACAGAAAGCAGCACAAACATGCAAAGCATCCCACTGACATAAATCGGGTCTTGAGTCCAAGTCATTGGGGAAATTAAGCGAAAAACTCCTGAATAGTTTTAACTACACTTTCAATTTCGAGATCGATCATCCAAGGATTCACCGGCAGGGAAAGCCCACGCTGGCTGAGATTTCTGGCATTTTGAAAATCTCCTCCACAGCGAAAAGGCTTCATATCAGGCAAAATATGAGGGTAATGAATAGATGTCCCAATTTCTTTTTCCAAAAGAAACCTTTTCAGCTCATCTCTTCTAGCTGTTTGAATTACAAAAAGATGAGCATTATGATCTTCTTCCAAAATACCTGATGGAAGTTGTAACTCCTCTATTCCAGTCAAACCTTCTATGTACATTTTAGCAAACCTCTTCCTCAAGGTTTGAAATGAATTAAAGCGTTCTAAAAAGACATTTAAAAATCCCGCCTGTAAAGAATCAATTCGGCTATTTCTCCCAACCAATTCATGTTCATCACGAACCAACTGCCCATGATTGAGAAGCATTTGAATTCGGTCATTCAGTTCACCTGAATAAGTCAAACACATCCCCGCTTCTCCCATAGCTCCAAGGTTTTTTGTCGGGTAAAAACTTAAACATCCCACATCACCAAAAGTCCCGGCTGCTTTACCATTTCGAAAGGCCCCAAAAGACTGAGCTCCATCTTCTATCACATAGAGGTTAAGCTTTCTTGCTTTTTGCATCAAAATTTCCATTGCCACCATCTTTCCGTAGAGATGCACAGGTATTACAGCTTTTGTTTTTGTTGTGACCGCCTTTTCCCAATCAGAGGCCAAAAGCCCATGTGCATCTGTATCCCAAAATACTGGCTTTGCTCCCACCATAACCACAACTTCGGCAGTTGAAACCCAAGTCATTGCAGGAACAATCACCTCATCGCCAGAGCTAATGTCCAAAGCTCGCAAAGCAAGTTCAAGCGCATCAGTTCCATTGGCGCAAGAAATAGAAAATCGAGAATTGAGGTATGCTGAAATTTGAGATTCGAAGGCTTGGACTTCCTCGCCTCCTGAAAAAATTCCTTTTTCCATCATCACTTCAAACTTGGATTTCAAAGCCTTTTTCAGTTCCGAATCCATTCTCTTCAGATCAAGAAAGGGAATGTTCATCCAATAAGTTTGCAAGTTGAAAACTTAGATTTTTACGGCAATATTGCTCGATTCCTGTGGCGGGTTCTGCCTCACCACTTCGCTCAAACAACTTCCTCAAACCGACCTGAATAGCCACATGAGCTGAATGGGCCAACACTTTCCCCGCACCAGATTCTTCCAAAATCTTAGCGGAATCCCCTTCAGGATCGCCCAAAGCCAAGATCGGCAACGTAGTCGCCATGTATTCAAAAAGCTTCCCAGGAATATTTCCCTTCGCATTTTTAGTATTCGTAAGAATCAACGCCAGCGCATCGGCATTTTTATAAAATTCAAAAACCTCTTGATGAGACACATATCCGGCAAAATTCACATGCTCAGAAAGCCATGAATCCGAAGCAATTTCTTCCCTAACATGATCGCTCACCCTCCCAACAAAAGTGAATTTAACTTCGCCTTTTTCCTTAGAAAATTCCTCACGCATAGCTTTCAGCAAAGGCATGGGATTCCTGATCGAATCAATAATCCCTGAATAGACGAGATGTAAACTGCCAGCTTTTTTTTCTCCAACAGAAAAACCCTGAGGAATATCAGAGTCATCAAATCCATTGGTAATCAGATTGATTTTTCGATTGGATAATCGCTCCAAATCAAGTTGGAAAGTAGGGGAAATAGTAGTCACCAAATCTGCCTCACTTAGTACTTCTTGCTCCATTTTCCTGTGCTTCTCCCGGACACGGTTCTGCATGGGAAGTTTGTCAAGGAACTCCCACTGTGACCAAGGATCACGGAAATCAGCAAGCCAAAAAATGTTTGTTTTCCTCTTTAAATCCCTTCCTATCAAATGCATGGAATGTGGCGGGCCGGTAGTTATTATCGCATGAAACTGTCCCTTTTCAACCAACTCAGTCAAAAATTTGACCGAAGGCTTCACCCAAAAAACTCGTGGATCAGGCACCGTTAAATTTGCTCTCAGCCAGATGGCAGCCTTTTCTATATAACCATGCTCCTTTTGCTCCATCACTCTTCCTGGATGTGATTCTTTCTTCCCGCGAATCCTATCTAACAGCTGATAAGGTTCCCAAATAGGGAATTTCATTACCTCAAGATCGGTGGAGATTTCCCCTTCCAGGCTCGTATCTTTCAGGTCAAAATCAGGATTCTCTGGCGTAAAAATCACTGGCTCCCAACCAGCTTCAGGCAGGTATTTGGCGAATTTCAACCAACGCTGCACGCCAGAACCTCCACTCGGTGGCCAATAATAGGTGATGATTAGAACTCGTTTTTTCATGACTGTACAAAGTACCAAGTAGCTTACCAAAAAATCAAATATTTAAAAATAACATTCATTCATTGGGACCTCATTTGGTAAGATATAAGTTCTATTTCGCTCCTTCAGAGCTTTAGTAAATGGAATTAACTTTTTCACCCAGCCCTTCGTGCTGGGCTATATTGGGCTTTCAGCCCTAGTTCTCTTACACAGCAAAACCATCGAGGTCAAAAGAATCTCAAAGGTTAGATTACAAACTGCGTCCTCTGCGGAAATCTCCGTGTCCGCCGCGTTTAAAATAATATTAAAAAAAAAGGAGCAGGTCACCCCACTCCCTTTTACATTTTAAATTCAAAAATTTTAAATTTACAATCCCCTTACTCTCCCTGTGCCAGAGAATATCCTCTTACACCGTCGAAAGAGTACAAATTTTCAGTTTTGATGAAATCAAATCCCAATTCTTCCACTTGCTTCAAAAGCTCACGGATTTGAGCATGGGAAATAGTGGACTGCTCAGCATTTTGGAATCGGCACCTCCAGTGATCCGTGCAGAATGACTCACGCATTCCATCAGGAAACACTTTGATTCCACGATTTGTGATCAAAGTCAATTGGAGTCCGTCAGCATTTGTTTGACGAAGCTTTTCTCCGAGCACCTGAGGATCTCTTCCTGGCTCATCCCAATCCACAAATACGTCAACACCAATCAATTCTTTCTTGGCTTTGGTCACTGGCGATACGAATACATTCATCGGAGTAGTATCCTTATCAAAAGAAGCAGCAACCATGGTAGCAGGAGTTTGACCCAATCTCTCAATCACTGCACTCGCAAACTCATCCGTACTAGCTTTTTTGGTAGAAAGTCCCTCCTGATAAATGTCACCTGTATGGATTCCATCTTCCAGAGTCTTCATCCAAGCATTGGAAATTTTCTCTGCGATCTCAGGCTGGCCGATATGAACCAACATCATGATTGCACCATTTAGCAAACCAGATGGATTTGCGATACCCATGCCTGTGATATCAGGTGCAGAACCGTGGATCGCTTCAAACATCGCTACTTCCTCGCCTACATTTGCAGAGCCGCCAAGTCCTACAGAACCCGTCACCTGAGCTGCTACATCAGAAATAATATCTCCGTAAAGATTCAAGGTCACGATCACATCAAATGTCTCTGGTCGATCAGCGATCAAGGCTGTTCCGATATCGATGATCTTGTGGTCATTTTCTATTTCAGGATATTCCTTGGCTATTTCATTGAAAGTCTTGTGGAACAATCCATCTGCAATCTTCATGATGTTATCCTTGGTCATACAAGTCACTTTCTTACGACCGTATTTTTTAGCATACTCAAATGCATATCGGATAATTTTCTCAGAACCTGGCTTAGAGATCAATTTCAAAGACTGGCAAACTTCCTGAGTCTGTCTGTGCTCTATCCCCGCATATAAATCCTCTTCATTTTCACGGATAATCACCAAATCTGTCTCAGGGAAATACGTCTGGATAAAAGGCGAAAATGCTTTACAAGGTCGCACGTTCGCATATAGACCAAAAGAAGTTCGTGTGGTCACATTCAGCGATTTAAAACCACCACCCTGAGGAGTTGTTATAGGAGACTTCAAGAAAATTTTCGTTTCTCTTAGCGATTCGAAAGCATTTGGCTCCATACCAGAACTAATACCTTTGAGATAAACTTGCTCACCGATTTCGATTACATCGTATTCGAGCTGAGCACCAGCTGCTTCGAGGATCGCCAAAGTAGCCTTCATGATTTCGGGGCCGATCCCGTCACCATAGGCAACAGTAATTTTTCTTTTGGAAGACATATTAGTATAGCGGATTTAGTTAGAATTCGATTTTGAACAAAAGTAAAATAAAAATGTGGAAGCAGGTTTTTGAACTAGGACAAAATCCACATTATCCAAGGTTAAATTACAAAAGGGGCAATAATCGTTTACCTTAGACTTAGCATTTTCTAAGTACACAGTTTGGGAATGAAAACCCTGCTTGTATATTTGTTTTTATACTCAAAGATGAACTATGGCTGATTTCAAAAATATCCTTACTGACATGAAGGGTGGAGTGCTCCATCTGACCGTCAACAGAGAAGACAAAATGAACGCGCTGAATTTTGAGACGCTGGAGGAGTTAAGATCGATTTTTGACGAGGTTTCGGACAACAAGGAGATTAAAGCTGTGATTATCACAGGTTCTGGTGAAAAAGCGTTTGTGGCAGGCGCAGACATAAGTGAAATAGCTTCGCTAAATGAAGTAAACGCGCGGAAGTTTTCTGAAAATGGTCAGGAAATTTTCAGTATGATTGAAAATTGCCATAAGCCTGTGATCGCCGTTACCAATGGTTATACACTTGGCGGGGGCTGTGAATTAGCCATGGCTTGTCACCTGAGGATTGCTACTGCAAATGCTAAATTCGGTCAGCCAGAAGTAAATCTAGGCATCATTCCAGGCTACGGTGGAACTCAGCGATTAACCATTCTGATCGGCAGAGGAAAAGCCAATGAACTCATGATGACCGGTGACATGATCGATGCTGAAGAAGCGAAGACCCTAGGTCTAGTAAATTATGTACTTCCTACCAAAGAAGAAGCTTTAGCAAAAGCGGAGGAACTCATTGCGAAAATATTGAGCAAAGCTCCCTTGGCTATTGGCATGATCATCGACTGTGTAAATTCAGCTTATTTGCCCGATGAAAATGGCTTCCAAACCGAGGCAAATAGCTTTGCGAGATGTGTGAAATCTGGTGATTACAAAGAAGGAACTTCTGCTTTTCTTGCAAAAAGACAGCCGCACTTCAAAGGAGAATAAGCTCCTTTATACTTGATGAGTAATTTCAAAAAACTAGCTGGGCAAACCGCAGTTTATGGACTGAGTAGTATCCTCGGTCGATCTATCAATTTTTTAATGATCATCGTGTACACCCAATACCTCAGCAAAGAGGCTTTAGGTTCGTTCACGAGTATTTATGCACTCATCGGATTTCTGAACATCGTCTTCACCTATGGAATGGAGACTACTTTTTTCAGATTCACTACAGGCAAAAATCTAGACCCAGCTAAAGTTTACAATACCACTCAATCCTTGCTGATCACTAGCACCTTGGTGCTTGGGTCTGGGTTGTATTTGGTTGCACCTTGGCTTGCAGAATGGCTGGATTACCCCGGACAGGCTTATTTATTCAGATGGACTGCGTTGATACTTTCCTTTGATGCTATTCTGGCTATTCCTTTTGCCAAGCTTCGCCTAGAAAACAAGGCACTGGTATTCGCCGGCACCAAAATTTTCAACATTCTCCTTAATATATTTTTCAATCTACTTCTGATTATTGGATTTCCTTATTT
The DNA here is from genome assembly GCF_002150685.1 of Algoriphagus antarcticus. Classification (GTDB taxonomy): domain Bacteria; phylum Bacteroidota; class Bacteroidia; order Cytophagales; family Cyclobacteriaceae; genus Algoriphagus; species Algoriphagus antarcticus. Next base: position 74,251 of record NZ_MSSW01000044.1, on the reverse strand, counting down.
GATATCCAATGGAACGATCCCAGAAGGTTTTCTCGGTTACAGATCGGATTGGGGAGTGGAATACATTCTACTTTCAAATCTATTTGCGAATGGTTTGATCATTCCATTTGTATGGTGGAAAGCTGGATTTTTCAAATTTCAATTGGAACGCGCTATCATCAATCCCATGTGGAGGTATTCCATCCCACTACTTTTCATGGGGTTTGCAGGTGTAACCAACGAGTTGCTTTCCCGATTCTTATTTGAGTATATACTTCCTCCTAATTTCTACGCAGGACTTACTGCACGTGAAGCAGGAGGAGTTTTTGGGGCCAATTTTAAACTGGCAATCCTGATGAATTTGGTGATTCAGGCGTTTAAATATGCCGCTGAGCCTTTCTTTTTCAAGCAGTCAGCAGACAAAAACTCTCCGCTTTTGTATGCCAAGGTGATGCATGTGTTTATCATATTTTGCACCCTTTTGATGATTGCCATTTCGGTGAATTTGGAATGGCTGGGGCCACTTTTTTTGAGAAAGCCAGGATATGGAGCTGGTCTATTTATAGTACCTACACTTTTGATGGGCTACCTGCTTCTTGGAATATATTTCAATCTTTCGATTTGGTTCAAAATCACTGACCAGACCAAATACAGTTTCTGGATCACCTTGGTTGGAGCGATAATCACACTAGCGATAATTTTCATATTTGTTCCTATTTGGGGATATATGGGAGGAGCGCTCAGCACGATTGCCTGTTATTTTGTGATGTGTTTGCTTTGCTATTTCTATGGCCAGAGATATTATCCTATTCCTTACCAAACAGCGAAAGGTATTTTTTATTTACTCACCTCATTTGTTGTTAGTTACTTGGGATTCTATTTAGATCTGGGAATTCCAATTCTAAATTTCTTCGTAAAAAACAGTCTGATTCTACTTTATCTGGGACTTATCTTCGTACTGGAAAAAGAACAGATCATGTCGTATTTACCTAAAGGCAAGAAGCTTTAATCTTAATTTTTATAAACAAGGAATCATTTTTGAGCCAATAATGGTTATCAAGCCGAATAGCCTAAAAACCCTTTATCTATTTCATTCATACTTGCAAACAAAGCCTAATTGCATAAAAGGCATTATGTTTGTGAATTCAAGCTGTAGTCCAGATTTCCCGTGAATTTCAAAAGAATACTCCTCATATGTCTACTAGTCTCTCTAGGCTCTACAGCAAGTTTTGCTCAGGATAGACTTTCCAAGAAGGCCCGTAAAGCTCAAGTAAATGAATCTCAAGGCACTCGATATTTCATAGAAGGTGAAAAAAATCTTATACTTAATGATTTAGAAAAAGCCTTTTTCTATTTTCAAAAAGCGCTGGAATTCTCACCTGAAGCACCAGCCATTCATTATAAGATCGCTGAGGTTTTGGTGAAAGCAAATCAAGCCGAGAAAGCAATGCCCTATGCTACCAAAGCTGCGGAGTTAGATGGTGAAAACAAATACTATTCTTTGATGCTCGCTGAGATTTACACCAATCTCAAGCAACCGCTCAAAGCAGCGGAAATTCTGGAAAATCTGACTGAGGATGGCGAAAATAATCAGCAATACAACCTGGATTTGGCTTCTATTTATCTGAATTCCAATGAGATGGACAAAGCATTGGTAGCACTGGATCGTGCTGAAGAATTCTATGGGGTGATGGAGCCGATCACCTTACAAAAGCAGCGGATTTATTTAAACAACAATAACCTTAGTCAAGCTTTGGCAGAAGGTGAAAAACTGGTAGAAGCAAGGCCAGGCAACCCTGCTTATGTGATGAATCTTGTTGAGATTTTATACAACAACGATCGAGTAGATCAGGCGCTCGAGTTAGTTTTTGAAGAAATCAGCAAGTATCCAAATCAGCCTGAATTGCAGATGGCTGCACATACGCTACTTAAAGACAAGGGAGATATCCAGCAATCGAACCATCATCTATATTCGGCATTCGCAAGTCCAGACCTGGATCCTGAAGTCAAATCAAAGGCTTTCATCAGTCAACTTACTGAGATCAAAACCCAAAAACGAGAAATTTTGCTCGATAGTCTGGAGACGTTGATGTCAACCTCAAATCCTGAAAATGCGGATATTTACGCTGCTTTCGGTGAGCGCAGAATGCAGGAGCAAAAGCTTGACGAAGGCATAGACTACTTCAAAAAATCACTTTTGATTAATCCCAAAAACAATAAAATGCTAGAGAAAGTCATTTTGGGATCTTTCGGCGAAGATGCAGATTTCAATGAATTGGAGAAATTCACCACTCTTGGAGTTGATGAATTTCCTAAAAATCCAGAATTCTGGTTTTATGATGGCGTAGTGAAGTCCGCTCAAAAGAAAGACGAAGAAGCGGTCATTTCTCTTAAAAAAGCAATTGAACTAAACGCCAACAAGAATCCGCAATTAGATCAGGTAGCTTTCGGTTCTTTGGGAAGCTCACTTTACAATTTGGGAGAAAAAGAAGAAGCATTTAGAAATTTCGATAAAGCACTGGAGCTCAACCCAAATGACGAGCAAGTCCTGAACAATTATTCCTATTTTCTTTCTCTGGAAAAGAAGAATTTGGACAAGGCAAAAACAATGTCTTATAAAGTTGTTAAGCGATTTCCAGATAATGGCACTTTCCTTGATACGCATGCATGGGTTCTTTTTCAGTTGGAAGATTACGAAGGCGCCAAGAAATACATGGAGCTAGCCATGAAGCATGAAGCGGAGCCGAGTGGGGTGATGCTTGAGCATTATGGCGATATTTTATTCCATCTTGGTCAAAAGAATGAAGCACTCAGTTATTGGAAAAAAGCCGAAGGAAGCCCGGAAGCATCGGACAAACTTTCACAGAAAATAAAAGAAGGAAAATACCATGAATAAACTTTTTGCAGGAATTGTGCTCATCATAGGCGTAGGCCTTCTTTTCTCCTGCTCCAAAAAGACGATAGTCTATCAGGCAGATGGGAAAATGGAAAATTTTTCCCCCGTTTATACCGATTATGAATTCATGAGCGCAAAGGCTAAAGTGGTAATCGAAGAAGAGTCAGGTAAAATCACCCGTGGTAACTTGAACTTACGAGCTAAGAAGGATTCTGTCCTTTGGTTCATTATTTCTCCCGGTATGGGAATGGAAGCGGTAAGAGGCTTGATCACCAAGGAAAAAATCCAAATCCAGGACAGAATCGGAAAGGAAAATGTAAATCTGACATTCAAAGAGTTTGAGTCAATTTATGGATTGAAATTATCACTGGAAATTTTTCAAAATGTGCTCTTTGCCAATCCACCGCATAAGGTTGATTACAAAGACCGATTGGTTCGAGTGGGCAAATCATTTGAACTCACCCAAGTTCGCGACAAAGTCCGCTATTTCTCCAAAGTCGATGTCAATTACAGAAAGGTCTCTGAGCTAGTAAGTAATTCTCTTGATGATAGAGGCTCTTTACTTGCCAGCTATGCTACATTTCAGGAGGTTGATTCCAAACCTTTCCCCTTGGAAGTCCTCTATAAGCTAGCCTATCAGCTCCCTGAAGGTGGGCAAAACACTATAATCCATGTGGAGTGGACTTCAGTCGATCCTCACTCCGAACCTCTTAGCTTCCCCTTCAAATTTTGAATTGCATGCTCCGCAAATACCTTATTCCATTTAGTTTTCTAATTGGATTGATTTTTTTTTCGGCAGTTGATCTTGCTGCGCAAACTAGCATTACACGTGAGCAACTTGAGAAACAAAAAGCCGAAGTCCAGGCACGCTTGTTGGAATTTGACAAAATCCTAAAGCAAACCACTGCCACTAAGAAAAATACGATTGGTGAATTAAATGCTGTGACCAGACAGTTTCAGACTCAAAACAGACTTGTCAACACGCTAGATAGAGAAGTAAAGCTGATCAATCAAGAGATAGAAGAAACTGAGACCAAAATAACTAGTTTGGAAAGTCAGCTAAAGGAACTGAAGGCAGAATACGGTAGAATGATTTACAATGCTTCAAAGCTGAATCGGGGACTTTCAATTGTCTCATTTGTTTTCAGCTCAGCTAATTTCAACCAACTTTATTCAAGGCTGATGTATTTAAAACAATACACAGACAGCCGCAAGCAACAAGCAGCTCAAATCGAAAAATTAAGTCTTGAGCTAGCAGATCAGCGGGTTTTGCTTGATGATAAAAAAGCAGATAAAGAAAAAGTACTTGTTGAGGAGCAAAAAGAGCGCACTCAGCTTGACAAGATGAAGCGTGAGCAACAAGGTATTGTAAACACACTTACCAGCAAGGAGAAAGACATCAAAAAGCAGATCACAGCAACCAAAAAGCAACAAGATCAGCTGAACAAGATGATCAAGAAGGTGATCGAAGATGAGATACGCCGTGCTGAAGCTGCAGCAAAAAAAGAAAATAGCACTGCTACCAAATCATCAGGAAGTAGTATGCCAATGACTCCTGAAGTAGCCGCTCTGTCTAATTCATTTGCAGGAAATAAGGGCAGACTACCTTGGCCTGTGGAGACTGGATTTGTAACTCAGGGATTTGGGACTTACCCCCACCCTACACTAAAAGGAATTACCATGGAAAGTGATGGTTTGGATATTCGTACCCAGCCTAATTCCAATGTAAGAGCTGTATTCGATGGAACGGTCACCAAAATCACGACAATGCCTGGATTTGGTGGTACCGTAATTATTAAACATGGAGAGTATTATACCATGTATAGTAAGTTGAAAACCATTACTGTAAAATCGGGTCAAACTGTCAGCGCAAAAGACGTAATTGGCAAGGTAGCTACAGGTGCAAACGGCGAAGCAGAAGTTCATTTTCAGACCTGGAAAAGCCTGACCGTAATGAATCCTTCGGCGTGGCTTACATCCAAGTAGCATAGAATTGCGTATATTCATAAAAAAGATGAACTGCTTTCCCGTTGAACTTTGTGTAAGCGGATCACAGTTATATCTTTGTAATCTCATTTACCTTATAAACACACTCCATCATGACTACATTAGGATTCATTCAAAACATGGGCGGTGGCTCGATCGTATTGATCGTATTAGTCGTCCTTCTATTGTTTGGTGCTAAAAGAATACCTGAATTGGCTCGTGGCCTCGGACGTGGCATCAGAGAATTTAAAGATGCGACCAAGGACATTCAGAACGACCTTGAAGAGGGGCTGAAAGACAAAAAAAAGTAATCTCTTAAGCCAATAGCATTGGAAAAATTCATCTCATTCGACGAAATCAAAAAATCGCTCGAAAAGAAGGAAACAGACTGTCGATCGATAGTCCAACATTATCTAAAAAACATTGAGACGAAGGCGCATCTAAACGCCTTCGTCGAAGTTTATGAGCAGTCCGCTTTAGAGCAAGCTGATCTGATAGATCAGAAGCTAGCTAAGGGCAATGCTGGTAAACTTGCCGGAATGGTGGTCGGTATTAAAGACTTACTTTGCTACACTGGTCATGAGGCAAACGCTTCCTCCAAAATCCTCAAAGGCTTTGAATCTCAATTCACCACCACAGCTATTCAAAGATTGCTGGATGAGGATGCTATCGTCATAGGCAGACTCAATTGTGACGAATTCGGAATGGGAAGCTCCAATGAGAATTCTGCACATGGAAAAGTATTGAATGCTGCAGATGAATCACGCGTTCCCGGAGGCTCTTCTGGAGGATCAGCAGTTGCGGTTCAAGCAAATCTCTGTACAACATCTTTAGGAACAGATACGGGTGGCTCAGTAAGACAGCCAGCTGCATTTACAGGTGTCATCGGAATGAAGCCGACTTATTCTCGTGTTTCTCGCTGGGGGTTGATCGCTTATGCATCTTCTTTCGACTGTATCGGTATATTTTCCCATACAGTAAAAGATAATGCTCTGGTGATGGAAATCATGGCTGGGCACGATGAGTTTGACAGCACGTCTTCAAGAAAATCAGTATTACCTTATAGTCAACTCTTACATTTCGATAAGAAAGCGAAGGTTGCATACTTAAAAGAAACATTAGAATCTCCTGCCCTTCAGCCTGAGATCAAAGCCAATACGCTTGCAATCTTGGAAAGACTTAAGTCTGAAGGTCATTCTGTAGACGAGGTGAATTTCCCACTTCTTGATTTTATCCTTCCTACCTATTATATTCTGACTACTGCAGAAGCAAGTTCTAACTTGTCTCGATTTGATGGAGTGAAATATGGTTATCGAACTCCAAATGCGCACAATCTGGAAAGCATGTATAAGCTGACGAGAAGCGAAGGATTCGGAGAGGAAGTAAAGCGGAGAATAATGCTGGGCACATTTGTACTTAGCGCGAGCTATCACGATGCATATTTCACCAAAGCTCAAAAGGTCAGAAGATTAATAAAAGACTTTACAGAAAATCTTTTAAAAGATTTTGATTATATTATAATGCCGACTACGCCTTCTACGGCGTTTAAGTTTGGTGAGCACAGTGGTAATCCAGTAGCGATGTATCTTGAAGATCTGTTTACAGTGCAAGCATCCGTATCAGGAGTACCAGCTATTTCTCTTCCAAATGGAAAAGATGAGCAAGGAATGCCGATTGGATTGCAAGTAATTTGCAACTCTTTCAAAGAGGCTGAACTCTATGCTTTTAGTAATTATTTGACCGAATTGACATCATAAACCCATTATTCGTATGAAAAAACTTTTGTTCAGAACCATCATACTTGCGCTTATCACATGTCTGATTCCACTGTCCAAAGTGTTTTCTCAGGATGATGAATCGGTAGCGGCAGCTCCGTTGCTTGACGAGGAAATTCTGCCAAATTATCACTACGAATACATTCCTGATTTCACTTACGAGGACATTAATCGTCGTGTAAAATCGATGGATCATGAAATGTACTTTGAGCTGAATGACCGAATTTTTTCCTTTATCCAATACTTTACTGTAAGAAATAGAGACTATACCAAAATGGTCTTGGCTCGTAAAGAGTTGTTTTTTCCGATGTTTGATGTGACGATGGCAAAGCATGATATGCCATTAGAAATCAAATATTTATCCATCATCGAATCTGGACTAGATCCTCAAATACGCTCTCGGGTTGGGGCTATGGGTCTTTGGCAGTTTATGCCAGCTACTGGAAGAATGTACGGCATGAATTCCAACAGTGAAGTGGATGACAGAATGGACCCGGAGCTTTCTACCGATGCTGCTGCTAAATATCTAAAATCTCTTCATCGCATGTTTGGGGATTGGGAAGTGGCTATGGCTGCGTACAATTGCGGCCCTGGCAATGTGAGAAAAGCAATCCGAAGATCTGGCGGCAAGAAAACCTTCTGGGGAATCTACAATTATTTACCGAGGGAAACCCGCAGCTATGTACCACAAGTACAAGCTATGCTCTATATCTTAAATCATCTGGAAGAGCATAATTTCCATCCAGAGGATCCCACATATGTAGTAGAATATGAGAAAATCCGTTTCGACAGAGCACTTAGTCTGGACAAACTTGCTGAGCTCACCAATCTTTGCGTAGCAGATTTGAAAACTTTAAATCCTGCGATAAAGAATAAAACTCTTCCTGAAAGCAATAGAAGCATGGCGCTTCGTATTCCGAAGTCGAAAGTCCCATACATCAAGCAAAACTTAGCTTGGCTGAATGATTCACTGAACAATGCACCCACAGTATTACTAGCGTCAACTGTTAAAGTGCGATCGGTAGAAACGCTAACACAAGAAATCAAACAAAACGGCACTACTTATAGAGTAAGATCTGGAGATGTATTGGGATCAATAGCCCAGCGTCATGGAGTTACCGTGACTCAGATCAAATCCTGGAATAATCTCTCTTCCAACCTGATCAGAGTTGGTCAGACGCTTAATATCAATTCCGGGATGTCGGGAAATGTTGCTTCCATTCAAACAAGCTCCTCAGGACAAACCACATACACTGTGCAGCCGGGAGATTCCCTGTGGATTATTTCCAGAAAGCATGAAGGGCTGTCGGTGGAACAAATTAAGCGATTGAATAACCTCAATTCCAACACCATTAAGCCGGGCCAAAAACTGATAATCGGCTGATTCAAAGCAAATCCCTCCCTAGTTTGTTAATTTTTTTTAACTAATGGCAATATTCAATCCGAAATAAGGATAAGTGTTTTTATGTCATTAATTTGACCTCATCCAAGAACCAAACGACCAAAAATGAAAACCTTTTCATCCATTTTCATAGCCCTAGTTATGGGTTGTATTTTAGCTTCCTGTGACTCTAGCGGAACTACTGCGGATAGCTCAAAACCAAAAGCAAGGGGAACAATCGGCGAAATCATCGTGGTAATAGACTCCGTAAAATGGGCTGGCCCTGTAGGAGATGAGCTAAAAGAGATTTTTGAATCCGACATTCCGGGAATGATTCGTTCTGAAGCAAAATTCAAAGTAAACACAGTGGATCCAAGAGCAATGACTCGTATTCTTAAAATGTCCACCAACATTATTTACGTCACTACTTTTGATGACAAAGGCTCTGCAAGTCAGGTAATTAATGCACAGTTCTCTAAAGAATCCAAAGAAAAAGCGATGAATGATGCCAATATTTATTCATTGAGAATCGAGGATGAATATGCGATTGGTCAGGAAGTATTGTATCTATTTGGAAATACTGAAGATCAACTTATTGAAAATCTTAAGGAAAATGGTGGACGACTACAGAATCTATTCGAAGTAAGAGAAAGGGGCAGATTGGAAAAAATTATTCTTGCCAGAAAAAACTCAGCTGCTGCTTTTGAAGCTAAAAAAAATCTAGGAATCGAAATAAATGTGCCTGCTTCCTATCAAGTGGCAAAGTCTGAAGACGATTTTCTTTGGGTAAGACAGATCACGCCAAGCGGAAACAGAGCTGACATAAGTTTATTTTTCTACGAAACTGATTACATCTCCGAGGAGCAAACATTCCCTGTAAACATCCTAGCACTCAGAGACTCTATCACAAAACAATACATTTTTGGTGATCCGGAAGACCCGACTTCTTATGTGGTATCTGAAAAACAAATCCCTCCAGCTTTCAGAAACATGACGATTAATGATAATTTTACCACAGAAATTAGAGGTTCCTGGAAAACCAACAACATCAGCATGGGTGGATCCTTCCTGGGTTACCTTATGGTTGATCAGAAAAAAGGAAAACTTTATTACATTGAAGGCTTCGTATTTTATCCAAATGAAATACACAGAGATGCCCTCCGTGAGATCGAGACCATTCTTCTCAACACCAACGTGAGTTGGACGGATGACCAGGGGGCCTAAAACCCAAATTATACTAGCTTTTTATGGCAATCAAAATCCGCAAGGAAGACGCACTTAATTATCATACGCAAGGTTCGCCTGGCAAAATTGAAGTAATCCCCACAAAGCCCCTTTCAAGCCAAATGGATCTTGCTCTTGCTTACTCCCCTGGGGTGGCAGAGCCATGCAAGGAAATCGCTGCGGACGTAGAAAACATCTATAAATACACTGCCAAAGGCAATTTGATAGGTGTGATTTCAAACGGCACGGCTGTTCTTGGCCTAGGTGACATAGGGCCAGAAGCGTCCAAACCCGTAATGGAAGGGAAAGGCGTTCTTTTCAAGAAATTTGCAGGGATTGACGTATTCGATATTGAGATCAATGAAAAGGATCCGAAAAAATTAATACAAATAATAAAGTCCCTTGAGCCTACTTTTGGCGGAATAAATCTGGAGGATATCAAAGCACCAGAATGTTTTGAAATAGAAACTGCACTCAAGAAGCAAATGAACATTCCCGTCATGCATGATGATCAGCATGGTACTGCGATTATATCTGGGGCAGCTTTGCTAAATGCACTTGAGATTGTAGAAAAAGACATTTCCCAAATCAAATTGGTAGTGAACGGTGCTGGAGCAGCAGCGATTTCATGTACTCGATTTTACATTTCTCTGGGGATAAAAAAAGAGAATGTTGTCCTTTGCGATATTGTCGGGATCCTGCGATCCGACAGAACCGACCTAGATGAGATCAGAAGAGAATTCTCTACAGAAAGAGACCTATATACTCTTACAGATGCTATGAAAGATGCGGATGTATTTCTTGGACTATCTGCAGGAAATATAGTAAGCCAGGATCAATTAAGACTAATGGCACCAAATCCGATTGTTTTCGCTTTGGCAAATCCTGATCCTGAGATCACTTATGATCTTGCAGTAGCTGCGCGTGAGGATTTGATCATGGCCACAGGTCGATCTGATCATCCTAATCAAGTGAATAATGTGCTTGGTTTTCCATACATATTCAGAGGTGCTTTGGACGTGAGAGCTACTTCGATCAATGAAGCTATGAAGCTTGCGGCCGCTGAGGCAATTGCCAAACTAGCTAAAGAACCAGTTCCAGATATTGTCAATAAGGCATATGGTGAGGACAAACTTGGTTTTGGCCGATTGTATTTGATTCCAAAGCCTCTTGATCCACGCTTGATTACTACTATCGCTCCTGCAGTAGCTAAAGCTGCAATGGACACAGGCATAGCAAAATATCCAATAAAAGACTGGGAAGCATATGAGCTGGAGCTTCAGGAAAGGATTGGCATTGACCAGAGACTGATGTCTGTGGTGATAGCCAGAGCGAAGAAAAATCCGAAGCGAGTAGTATTTGCTGAAGCAGACAATAGAAAAATCCTTAAGGCTGCTCAGATCATCCGAGATGAAAAGATCGGCGAGCCAATACTTCTAGGCAACAGAGAAAAAATATTATCTCTAATAGTGGACAATTCATTGGATCTGACAAACGTCACCATCATAGATCCAATGGAAGAAAAAGAGATGCTGAAGAAATTCACAAAAATGCTCTTCCAAAAGCGACAAAGAAAAGGAATGACAGTGGGAGATGCAGCAAGACTGGTCACGCAGAGAAATTACTTTGGTGCCTTGATGGTGGAATCCGGAGCAGCAGATGCTTTCATCTCTGGACTTACCCGTGATTACCCGAAAACTATTCTGCCTTCACTTCAGACTATTGGTGTGAAACCAGGAGTAAATCGTGTGGCGGGTATGTACATCATGAATACCCCAAAAGGCCCATATTTCTTTGCTGACGCTACAGTAAACTTGAATCCTACAGCAGAAGAATTGGTGGAAATCATTGGCTTGACTGCGGATGCTGTGAGATTCTTTAATGTTGAGCCTCGAATTGCGGTTCTTTCTTATTCCAACTTTGGCTCCGCCAAGGGGGATATTCCAGGCAAAATGGCCAAGGCAACTGCGCTAGCCCAGAAAAAATATCCAGACATAATAATAGAAGGTGAAATGCAGGCAAACGTAGCGATCAATGAAGACATCCAGCGTGAAATGTATCCTTTCTCCAAACTCATCAATAAGAGAGCAAATACGTTAATCTTTCCAGATTTGAGTTCAGGAAACATAGCCTATAAGCTTCTTGCAGAACTTGGAAACTCCGAAGCAATAGGCCCGATTTTGCTAGGAATGAACAAACCAGTGCATATCCTGCAGCTGGGTAGTTCGATTAGAGAAATCGTAAATATGGTAGCTGTAGCTGTAGTAGATGCCCAATCCACTAACAATCTATGATCGATTACCTAAGTGGAAAACTAGTATTCAAGGACCCTACCTATGTAATTATAGATGTAAATGGAATTGGATATCACGTGAAGATTTCTCTGCAAACCTACACTGAAATAAAAGATGAGGAGCAAATCAAGCTCCTCACCTACCTTCATATCAAAGAAGATGCGCACACACTTTTCGGATTCAAGCTGGAAGATGAAAAGCGCCTTTTTTTATTATTGCTTTCTATTAATGGAGTTGGACCGAGCACAGGCTTAATGATTCTTTCTTCGCTTAGTTCATCTGAAATAGAACATGCTATTCTGGCAGGAGATGTAGCTACCATCCAACACGTCAAAGGGATAGGAGCAAAGACAGCTCAAAGAATAATTTTGGAGCTGAAAGATAAAGTAGGCAAAGGTGGATCTGACACTTCCATAGCATCATTAGGATTCCTTAAATCAGGCAATAAAATCCGCGAAGAAGCGTTACAAGCACTAATAACGCTTGGTTTTCCGAAAGCCGCCGCAGAGAAAAATATAGCGACAGTCCTCAAAAAAACCACTGGAGAAATTTCGTTAGAAGATTTAATTAAAGCATCTTTAAAAACATCATAATTTTAAGTTGAATTGAACTTTTGGAGTGTACCCACTTTTTACGGGAGGAGGTTTCTCGGTAGTTGGCCTAAATTATTCATCCTCTTTGGTCTCCTACTAGCCTATTCCACTTCTGAGGCTCAACAAACCAATCCTGACAGTGTTCAGTCTCGGATTGATTCTTTGAATCTAAGGAGACTTACCCCCTCGTATTTGCTCTGGCAAAACCTGAGGACAAACCCCCTATTCCCCACACGCAACCCCTTTCTACAGTCCCAGACACCATTTTTACAAGCCAACCCTATTACTCAAAATGTAGAAGTAAAGGTAGATTCCACACTTCGCTATAACGTCGTGGATCAGATTGACACCGTCCGAGTGGGCAATGAGCAGGAATACGATTTCGAGCAATTTTCAAGAATCCAAGAATATAAAGTCAGGCAAGACTACTGGCGGAGCAGAGCACGCGGTGGCGATGGAGAAAGTGCAGTAGAAGGAAGAGGCCTGATTCCTCCACTGACTGTAAGCCCTTCTTTAGATAGACTATTTGGAGGAAGTGAAATAAACATCGTACCATCAGGATATGTAAACCTAGACTTCGGAGCTATTTTTCGACGTATAGATAATCCTACCCTTCCGATTAGACAACAGAGAAATGGAGGTTTCAATTTTGATCAGCAAATCCAAATGGCGGTAAATGGATCATTGGGTGAAAAAGTGAAAATCGGCGCCAATTTCGACTCAAATAATTCCTTTGACTTTCAAAACCAAATGAAACTAGAATTCAAAGGTTTCGAAGAAGATATCATCCAGTCCATTGAAATCGGAAATGTCAGTATGCCTGTTCAAAATAGATTGATACAGGGAGCACAGAATCTTTTTGGTGTTAAAACACAGCTCCAATTCGGCAAATTAGGAGTAACTGCAGTCGCTTCGACTCAGCGAGGACGTAGAGATAACTTGACGATTGATGCCAATGGTCAAGGCAGATCATTTGACATACAGGCTTCCAATTACGATGAAAATCGACATTTCTTTATCGGGCATTTTTTCCGCGACAATTACGAAAAATGGCTGAGAGGACTTCCTCAGGTACTTTCGGGTGTGAATGTGACTAGAATCGAAGTCTATATCATGAACCGAGCGGCAAATACTGAAACACTGCGAAATTTTGCAGCATTCATGGATCTGGGTGAAGGAAGAGTACTCTTAAACCCTACTAATCCTAATATTGGCCCGGGGAATCCTTCAGCACCAGCAGGGAATTCTGCCAACAATCTCTATTCAAACATATCAGGCAACCCCGCTTTTCGTCCATTTGATACAGGATCCAGAGCTATCGAAACAAGCTTAGGCATCCAGAAGGGTGTTGATTTTGAACAAATTAATGGCGCCCGTAAACTAGATCAAACAGAATATTTTTTCAATCCACAACTCGGCTATTTATCCCTTTTTAGAAGACTTCAAAATGATGAGGTTCTCGCAGTCTCCTACGAATACACCTATAACGGTCAAGTTTATAAAGTCGGCGAACTAACCGAAGATTATCAAAACATACAGGAAGATGAAATGATCTTCTTGAAGCTTCTTCGACCTGCTCGAATAAATACCCGTGTCCCTACGTGGGATCTAATGATGAAAAACATCTATAGTCTGAACGCAAATCAAATCACCCGAGATGGTTTTCAGCTTCAGGTAATCTATAGAGATGATCGGACAGGACTAGACAATCCTTCGCTTTTGGAGGGAGCAGAAGTTAAAGACCAACCACTGATTCGACTCACAGGACTAGACAATCTGAATCCACAGAACGATCCTGCCCCAGACGGAAATTTTGACTTTGTAGAAGGGCTCACCATTCTCACAGATCGAGGGCTTTTGGTGTTTCCAGTTCTAGAACCTTTTGGATCAAATCTTGAAAAATATTTCCTGCCTGGTGAGGTAGTACTCAAGGATAAATATGTCTATGACACACTATACCAAACGACTCAAGCTGATGCCGAGTTAGTCACACGGCTAAACAAATACTTCATCAAAGGGCGCTTGACTGCAGGCTCGGCAAGTGAAATCCAATTACCCGGTCTGAATATTTCTCCCGGTTCTGTGATTGTTCAGGCTGGTAATATCCCACTTACAGAAGGTGTTGATTTTACGATAGATTATAATGTGGGAAGACTTGTCATTATCAACGATGCAATCCTACAGTCTGGTAAGCAAATCAACGTTAGTTTTGAAAAAGCTGATTTGGTATCCTTCCAAACGCGAAGTTTACTGGGAACTAGGTTGGATTACTTATTCAGCGACAAGTTTACTATGGGAGGAACTTTCCTTTATTTAAATGAGAGACCAAACGTCACGAGAATTGCCACAGGCAGTGAAACGTTGAGAAATAGCATGTGGGGATTGGATGGAAACTTCAGTGATGAATCACGCTGGCTAACTAAAATGGCCGATGCTCTACCTTTCACAAGCACTAAAGAAACCTCACTCATCCAGTTAAGTGGCGAATTCGCACATTTGATTCCTGGCACTTCCAATAGAGTGAATGGCGAGCAGGCTTCATACATTGATGATTTTGAGGCAGCAATTACTCCTTATAACTTGGGTGGTGCTGCTAACCAAAATTGGAAATTGTCATCTACTCCTCAAACATTTGACGACAGGTTTGACCTGAGTAATCAGACTGAAGATAATCTTGGGTCTGCCTATCGCAGAGCCAGAATTGCTTGGTACAATATTGACAATATTTTCTATAGAGAAAGCGGCCAGGGAGTTCCAGCCAATATTACTCGTGAAGACCGTAGAAATCACTATGTAAGACGCGTAGTTCCCCAGGAAATTTTCCCTCAGCAAGATCGAGAAGTGATCGTCACGCCAGAACCTCTTTTTGAATTGGCCTACTTCCCAAGCGAGCGTGGAATGTATAATTACAATACAGATCTGACTACAGATGGATTTCTACCAACTCCTAAAAGAAATTATGGTGGTGTAACTAGGGCTATTACTACCGAAGTTGATTTTGACCGCACGAATATAGAGTACATAGAATTTTGGCTGTTGGATCCATTTATTGAAGGAGAAAATGGCCGTGTATTGGATGGTGTGTTTAACCAAAATAACACCACTGGCGGTAAGCTTTTCATCAATCTTGGAGACATCTCCGAAGATGTGATGAAAGATGGGCGCCATTCCTTCGAAAATGGTCTTCCTGCCGATGGCGACCCAGCCGAAACGGGGCAAAACGAATGGGGAAGAATTACCCGTGAGCAATTTCTTCTACCTGCTTTTGACAATTCCGAAACGTCCAGACAGAATCAGGACGTAGGCCTAGACGGATTGAAAAATGAAGATGAAGCGGCCTATTTCGGTTCTGTTTTTCTAAATCGTCTCAATGTAAACGCAACAGCCAGAAATCAAATTCTTCAGGATGTTTCTTCCGATTTGTTCAAATATTATCTAAGCGAAAATTTTGACCAAGAAGATGCCAAAATATTAGAACGATACAAGAAGTTCAATGGCATGGAAGGCAATACACCCGTAACCGCCAATGAAAATCTTCCATATACACCTTCAGGATCAAACACACCCGATAACGAAGACTTAAACACTGATAATACCATCAACGAACTGGAGAATTACTATTCTTACGAGATGGATCTGAAGCCAGGCAACTTAGTGGTAGGACAAAATTACATTGTGGACAAAACCACCCATAATGAAGGCGGGGAAAATGTAGACTGGTATTTGTTCCGGATTCCTGTTCGTCAGCCCGATCGTGTCGAAGGTGACATCACGGGATTCAAGTCTATCCGCTGGATTAGAACTTATTTGACTGATTTTGAGCAGCCAGTCGTGCTCAGAATGGCTAATTTCCGAATGGTTGGAAGTCAGTGGCGAGTATTTCAAGAATCTCTTTTCGAGAGAGGTCTTTTCGAAATCCCAGAGCCGGACAATTCTAACGTGACAGTAGATGTGGTGAGTATCGAAGAAAACAGTCAGGGAAGCGCTACCGAAAGCCCTTATGTGCTGCCTCCGGGCATCAATAGAGACCGTGACAATACTTCGACTGTTGAGCGAAGACTAAATGAGCAATCCCTTCGGGTGTGTGTAGAAGATCTAGGCGCAAAAGACGCTAGAGCTGTATTCAAAAATGTGACTTTAGACTTGGTACAGTTTGAGCGAATCAAAATGTTCCTGCACGCCGACAGTGAGGATGCCATGGATGGTGAAATCAATGCATTCCTGAGATTAGGCACGGACTACACAGATAACTATTACGAGATCGAGGTTCCTCTTTTGATTACTCCTAAAGGAACAAGAGATCCTGGTCAGATATGGCCAGCAGCCAATGAAATTGATATTGCAATACAAGATATTGTCGGGGTAAAAGTAGAACGTGACAACAAGCAAGTACCGCTGAACATTCCTTTTTCGCAGCAAATAGGCATATACACGGTAACTGTAGTAGGTCGCCCTGAATTGAGTCAGTCCCAATCTTCGATGATTGGAGTAAGAAATCCCGGAACCAATGGAGGAGGTAGTCGCAGCATCTGTATTTGGGCAAATGAGCTTAGGGTGACGGGCTTTACCAAATCAAATGGCTGGGCAGCAAATGCATTAATGAATGTAAAAATCGCAGATGTAGCGGTTGTCTCGGGATCAATCAGACACAATTCAATAGGCTTTGGAGGATTGGAAACAAGACTTTCTGAACGATCCAGACAAGCAACCACCCAGTATGACATTTCTACCAATGTAGAAATTCACAAGCTACTACCGGAAGCTTTGGGAATCAGTATTCCAATGTATTTATCTATAGAAAATAGTACGACGAAGCCAGAGTACGATCCTTTAAATCCTGATGTGCCTTTTGAAGTGGCCTTGCAAAAATTCGATACTCAGGATCAAAAAGATGAGTATCGAAACATTGCATTGGAGCAAGTGAACCGCAAAAACATAAGTTTCAATAATGTGCGGAAAATCAAAACTAATCCTGAAGCAAAAAGCAATTTCTACGACCTAAGCAATTTATCATTTTCATATGCTTTTGGCTTTATGAACCAGACCAATGCACAAATTCAGGAATATAGCTACAAAACTTATCGAGGAAACGTCACTTATAGCTTCCAGCCAAAACCTATTACCATAGAGCCATTCAAAAATTCAGCTTTCCTAGATTCCCCTTATTTAAAATTAATCAAAGATTTCAACCTGAATCTATCCCCTACTCTGGTATTAGCCAGATTGGATATTGATCGAAAGTATTTAAGATCTCAGTATAGAAATGATCAGCTCAGTACATCCGGAGTAGATCCTCTTTTCCAGAAAAGTTTTTTTATGAACCGCTTTTACTCGGTAAATTGGGATTTGACAAAAAATCTACGGGTGGACTATACAGGAAGTGTAATGGCTATAGTAGATGAACCTCAGGGCGATTTGGATACGGAGCAGAAATCTGATTCACTGAAGTACAATGCGTGGAGATTTGGCCGACGTACTAATTACAATCATAACATATCCATTAATTATACCCTACCGCTAGACAAATCCCCTCTCACAGACTGGATTAGAGCAGATTATAAATACACCACTACATATACTTGGTTGACCGGTGCTATAGGACAAAAAGATACGCTTGGTAACACCATTCAAAACACACGTGATCAGTCTCTCAACGGTAAGCTAGATCTAATCAAGCTCTACAATAAAAGCAAAAAACTAGCTGCACTAAATGCTCCCAAACGACCAAGTATTCCTGGTAGGCCTGGGACACAAGCGGAAGATACGGTAGGGACGCCCTTCACTAATAAGCTACTTAAAACACTTATGATGGTGAAGGAGGTCACTTTCAATTATGGGAAAATTGAAGGTACTTTCTTACCTGGTTATATGCCTAATACAGGACTTTTGGGAATGGATCGTGCATTTGAAAACCCCGGCTTGGCTTTCTTACTAGGTAGCCAGGACGCAGGTATAAGAAATGAATTTGCTCAAGCCGGAATAATGGCACCAAGTAGTGCGCTGACGCAGACCTTCAGTCAGAGTAGCGTAGTGAATATGAGGTTTGGTAGTTTAATAGAGCCTTTTCAAGACTTTAAAATCACCCTGAATGCTTCCAAAAGAGAAGTTGGAGATTATCAAGAAATTTTCAGGAATTCTATCGATAATCCTGGAGTTTACGAATCCATCAGCCCGAATAGATTGGGGGCATATAGCATCACAACGATTATGCTCGGAACCGCTTTTAGCAAGGACGGTTTTGATAATGTCTCGCCACTTTTCACCGATTTCGAAAATAACAGAGCAATCATCAAAAGCAGATTGGATGTAATGGACACTGGCGGAGAATATAGCATCAATGGCCAAACTGTATTAATTCCTGCTTTCCTAGCTGCCTATCGTGGTAAAGACCCTGCTACTTTCAACATGAATTCTTTTCCTAAGACACCTTTGCCAAACTGGCGATTGGATTACCGTGGACTTTCTAGAATAAAAGGATTGAGTGAAGTATTCAGTAGTATCAATATCACCCATATGTACACATCTACCTATGACGTGAGTAATTTCTCCAATTCCCTTCAATACCAGCAAGGACTGGAGCTTTACAACACACTTCAACAAATCCCAAGACCCACTCAAGTGAATGAAGTAGGGCAATTTATTCCAATATATGTGCTTAATCAGGTTGTACTCACGGAAAGATTTGGCCCGCTGATTGGAATAGATTTATTAACAAAAGACAGATTGAATATCGCCCTGATATACAATAAGGAACGGAACCTAGGCTTGAACTTCTCTAACTCACAAGTAACAGAGCAAAAAAGCAACGATTTTGGATTGACCTTAGGATATACCAAAGCTGGTATGAAAATCCCTTTCAAATTCCAGGGAAGGCAAACGGTTCTCAAAAATGACCTTCAGTTCAAATTGGATTCTAAGGTGGTTAGTACCAAACAAATTCAGCGGAAGATAGAGGAAGGTAGTACTGTAACGAGTGGTAACTTGAATATTTCAATAAGACCAACCATTTCATATCTGATCAATCAAAACCTAAATCTCACACTGTATTTCGACAGAACTATCAATGATCCCAGGGTGACTACAGCTTATAAGCGAACTTCCACAGCTTTCGGTGGGCAACTTCGATTTAATTTAGGTCAATAGATTTCATTCGTACCTGTTTCCTATTAATTTTGGCTCCGATATAAATAATTACAAACATGGATTTTCCTCAAGAACTAAAGTACACCAAAGACCACGAATGGGTTAAAATCGATGGTGATGTTGCAACTATTGGAATTACTGAATTTGCCGCAGGCGAACTAGGTGATATCGTTTATGTAGAAGTTGAAACAACAGGTGAAACATTGGACACCAATGCAGTTTTTGGCTCAGTAGAGGCGGTAAAGACCGTTTCTGATTTGTTTATGCCTGTCACAGGAGAAATTTTGGAAGTAAATCCTGATTTGGAAGATTCTCCAGAACTTGTAAATGAATCCCCTTATGAGAAAGGCTGGATGATCAAAGTCAAAATTACGGAAGAATTACCTTCTGACTTGCTTTCTGCAGCAGAATATGCTGAACTGGTAGGAGAATAAGTAAACCATTTTGAGATTAGGACTTGCTATAGTTTCGCTGATATTAATTGCCGTTGCCATGTTGACTCCGGGGGGTAATTTCCCTGACGCTTCCTTTAACTTCGAGGACAAACTAATTCACTTCGTATGTTTTGGCACGTTGAGTTTTCTTTGGTGTGGAGTAGGTGTGAAAAGAGTTTTTGTAAATGGCCTTCAGGGAAGAGTTCTTAAAAACTATTTGATTTTCGGTGTAGCCGCTGGAATAGTTTTAGAATGCGCTCAACTATATATTCCATTTCGATCTTTCGATTATATGGACATGATTGTCAATGAAATAGGTGGAGCCGCAGGTTTATTAGCATATTTTAAGATTCCGACAAGGGCGATTGGCTTGGATTAGTGCCTATTAATTATTAGAATTGTTAAACTGAAATAAAAGAAAAAATTAACCTTAATAAACCAAACTTATCATGGAAGCAAAAAAGACTCCCAGCGCTGATCTAACCAAAAGAACAGGAATGTTCTTGAATCTTGGTTTGGCAGTAGCTGTTGGTGCTACACTTGCTGCCTTCGAATGGAAGTCATTTGACGATGGTTCATTGAAAGACCTTGGTCAAGTAACTGACAACTTCGAAGAATTGCTAGATATTCCAATCACAGAGCAGCCACCACCACCACCACCACCACCAGTAGAGCAGCCTATCATTCAGGAGATTCCTGATGAGGTAGAGATCGAAGAAAAAATCGAAGTTAACTTTGATGTCGATGTAAAAGAAACTACTGTAATCAAAGAAGTGGTAATCGCTGAAGCTCCTGTAAAGGAAAAAGTTGATCAAATCTTTGACGTTGTGGAAACCCAACCAAATCCTCCTGGAGGAATGTCAGGTTGGAATCAATACCTTTCTAAAAACCTGAAATACCCTACTCAGGCTAGACGTATGGGTGTAGAAGGTACCGTAATCGTAGTATTCGTAGTAAACACCGATGGTTCTATTCAAGACGTTGAAGTTTTGAGAGGAATCGGCGGAGGTTGTGACGAAGAAGCGGTCAAAGTAGTAAGTGAAGCTCCTAAGTGGGAACCTGGAAAACAGCGTGGACGTCCAGTACGTACTCGTATGAGACTTCCGATTAGATTCAAACTTAGCTAATCATAGAGACCCGAGAAATCGGGTCTTTTTTTTGACTTCGTTTTAACGGCTTTTAGCTTAGTTAAAAAGTGTTAGTAGATTAGCATCAGCGAGTTATGAAGTGTAGATTATTAGAGTAGTGTTTCTAACCTCTAAATTTACACTCATGCAACACAAAAAAAACCCAAAGTTTGATCTCAAAAGATGGTCAGGCACATTGTTTAACTTGGGACTGGCAGTAACTCTCGGAGTAGTTTTGTTGGCTTTCGAATGGAAAGCCAAGGATCAAGCAACTATCAAGACATTTGATGGAATGGGAGATGATTGGGATAATATAGAAATTCCTGTTACCGTCCAAACACCTCCTCCTCCACCACCACCAGTTCCTATAGAGATAATAATCAAACCCGATGATATTGTGATAGAAAAACTCGCCGGTATCACCGTAGACATCAATACGACAGAAGATAAGGATATTCCAGAAGTAGTAATCTCTGCTCCTCCCAGCATTGAGAAAGTAGACAAGGTAGAGGAATACGTAGATGTTCAGGCGGTGTTCAAAGGCGGCATGGATGCTTGGTACACATATCTCAACAAAAACCTTAAGTACCCCTCGCAAGCAAAAAGAATGGGTATTGAAGGAATGGTAATAGTAAGATTCGTAGTCAACACCGATGGATCAATTCAAGATATAGAACTTGTGAGGACAATTGGCGGTGGATGTGATGAAGTGGCCAAGGAAGTTATACAAAATTCACCAAATTGGAACCCAGGTAAAATTGGAGGAAGAGCGGTAAGGTCTCGGATGACTATGCCGATACGCTTTCGATTGAACTAGCCTAAGAGATTACCTTTGATCAAAATAAATAGGGGCTGCATGCCCCTTTTTCTATAAAACGTTCAATGATTGTTCTTTCACTTTTTCAAGCTCATCTTTCATAAGGATCACATGCTTTTGCATTCCTGCATCATTCGCCTTGGAGCCGATAGTATTGATTTCTCTACCTATCTCCTGACTGATAAAACCCAGTTTTTTACCTTGGCTGGTTTCTTCATGCAGACACTTTGCGAAATACTGCAAGTGGGTATCAAGTCGCACGATCTCTTCGGTAATATCGAGTTTTTCGAAGTAATAAATCAATTCCTGCTCGAAGCGATTTGCATCAAAAGAATTCTCATCCAGCCATTCTTTGAAATGATTTCTGATCTTTTGTTTGATTCTATCTTTTCGATTGCCTTCTTCCTCCTCAATTTTACTTAAACCACTGGCTATGGTTTCAATATTCCCTTGAAGCTTTTTCTCTAAAGAATTCCCTTCGTCTTGTCTGAAGGAATCACATTTATTCAAAGCTATTGTCAGGACTTTTTTGATCTCCTCCCAATCTGCCTGATCATCTCTTTGCTCGCCAGTTACTTGCGTGACTACACTTGGAGATTGCAAAGCAAGTTTGAAAAGATCCTGAGAGTTATCATTTACATTGTCTGCAAGTTCTTTATACTTATGGTAAAACAGGTTAAACAAATCTTCATTAATGCTGACTGGCATTTCGGCAGAACCTTTAGATTGAAAATCAATCGAAATGCTCACTTTACCACGATCCAAAATGGATTGAACCAGATTTCTAATTTCTAGCTCTTTGTCATTAAACTGTCTGGGACTACGGATGGAAAGATCCAAAAATTTTGAATTGAGGGTGCGAACTTCCACCTGTATTACCATTCGCTCATCCTCAAATCCGGCATTTCCGAAACCGGTCATTGACTTGATCATAATAAAATTTGTAGTTAGAAATTAAAACCCAAAGTTACATAGAATCTTAAGTCTTCTGATTCATAATTTCGAATTGGTCTTGCCACGTCAAATTTGACATAATAGTTAAGCAAAACTGTACGTAATCCCGCGCCATAACTTTGTAGCCAAGGATTGTTGAAATTGTTCAGTACAATAGTAAAAGGAGATCCTTCTGTATTGATCACTTCCGTGTTTTGATCATTTACTCGCTCCCAAGGTGCCGAGTCGTTCCAGGCGGAGCCAACGTCATAAAATCCGATTAATTGGAAATTTCGAATAAAATTCGATGTGATATTCCCCCTAGTCAAGTAAGAGAATACAGGAATTCTCAGCTCAGCCGTGAATGTAACCATATTTCTACCGCGAATTTCATCGTAATCGTAACCTCTCAAATCCACAAAATCAGCAAAAAGAATATTTGAATTTTCTACACCTGAAGGATTTCTGATAGGTGAAGATTCAGGTCTATTGGATGGTGGTCGGTAAAACTCATTGAACAACCAATTATCCATTCCCCCCACAATATATGTCTGGGGATTATTTCCCATGAATGAACCTGCATATAATCTGGCAGCCAGAACAATATTCTTGTGGATGGTTCTATACTCTCTCAGATCCAGATAAAAATTACTAAATGAGCGTTCCTTATTACCAAAAGATTGATACTGTACATAACCAATTTTTCCTTTGAATCCAGTCTGTGAATAAAGTCCCAGAGGCTGTGTTCGATCATAAACAAATTCTGCTCTTCCTCCTACATAATTAACATCAAGACGATTTTGATCAGGATTTTGACCATTGATCAAGGAATCAGAATTCAAGTTGAAATATTGAGTTTTTGCTACAAAAGGTGAAAGGGAAACTTTTGAATTTGCATTCAACGGATATGAAAGACCTGCTTCCACTTTCGTCAGCACATATTTTTGATCAGTAATATCACCCTGATCATCAACCAGAATTGTTTTGCGATCAAATCTTCCTTTGAAATCCACTCTGCTTTTTAAATATTCATATTCAAAAAATAAATCCCCACCTGATTTAAAGTCAAGTGTAGTCATCAAGCCTCCATGAAATGCATGATTATCGAGCAAATCAGTCATTTTACCTGTAAGCCCAATCCCAAATCCCCTCAACGGATCTACCACAAATCGGGTATTTATATTATTTATAAAAAATTGCGGTTCCATTTGCTTTGGCCCTACCACTCTCTTTTTTAGGCTCTGCTTTCTAAAAGTTTCTAGCAGATTTGCTTTGGATTCAGAGACTGTTGCTTCAGTAGTGTTTAAATTATTCGGTAGATTATCGAAAGTATAATTATCGGTATTGATGCCATTTTTAGACTCAAAACTCAAACGCTTGAGATCGATGGAAGAGGTTGACTTCTTTGCCGTAGTATCTAGTTTTATCAATGGCTGAATAGTAGGATTCGGTTCCGGAGTCACCTGCGGTGGGTTTTCTTTTGCCTCCTTATCCTCTAACCTTCTTCTTGCAGCCATTCTTTCATTCAGATTTTTTGCCTGCTCTAGCTGTACTCTTGGAGTGCTTGGAGTGAATTGATCAGAATTAGAGAACCCTTCTACAACTAGATAACTCTCTCTTCCATCTCGGACCGAATAGGCCATTCTGTTCATTCGACTATTCACATCGAATGCTTCCAAACTTTTATTGAATGCAGAAATCTGATTAGAAACTTGATTTCCAATACTCATCCGCATCAGGTTATTTATGCCACTGAGATCGGAGAGGTAAACAATAGTGTTGTTATTTACCTTCCTCGGCCTTATGTTTTTGCTATTTGAATTGGTCAGCTGCTTCGTGACTATTGTATCAGTCACTTGCACCATATAGAGATTATAGTAATTGGGCAAAGAAGCTAACTCCAAATTTTTCCCCATCACAGAATCTGGCAGATTTGTCGCGTTTGAAGAATAAATTATAGTAGAATCATTCAGAAATACCGGTGTCAATTCATCAAAAGAATCATTGGTCAACCTTTTGCCTGCACCTCTGGCATTGAGGGTATAGATATCAGACTTCCCATTTGAAATAGCCGAAAGCACCATGTTTTTTCCTGTACTATTGAAGTCAAGGCTAAGGATTTGGGTAATATTCCTTAGGAATATTTTATCCTGATTTGACCCATCCAGTGATCTAAGTCGCAATGTGGTAAAGCCCCGTTTGAAAGAGGCAATGGCTATGTTTGCCGAATCTCTCCAAGCAATAATCGGAGATCTGAAATTAGCCTCCTGATCTTGCAAGGCCGTCCCTCCAGCAAAGATTGTTTGTTCTCGTCCAGAACTCACGTCTCTTACCTGAACTTTATATTTTCCGCCGTTATTGATTACATAAGCTAAATTAAGCCCATCAGGGCTAAATTTGATGTCATTTATTGCACCAATGAATCTCGGAGAAGTCTCTGCTACTGCCGCATCCCTATCAGGAACTTTGAAAGTCGAAGAAACTTTCTTATTCACATCTAAGTAATACTTTTTCCAATCTTCCGCGAAGGTTTTGTAGTTGAGACCTACTGTATTAGCTATACTGTTTTCTTCATTCCTATTTATCCTAGATAGATTTAGTATACTGGATATATACCTTCTGCCATATCTTTCGGCGATGTAATTCCATACGGATTGTCCAACTAGGGCAGCTTCTTTTTCTTTCAGTTTGAGTATTTTTGGATTTTGATCCTCTTGGATGTAATGCCTCACGAAATCATCCATTTCCCGACTCCATCCTTTTGCCAAATACAAAGCAATACCATCCACATACCACTCTGGAAAGCTATTCGTAAGATTGGACTGAAAAGCATCAGAGACAGAAGAGCCGTAAAGCATTTCCTCTATGATCACCTTGGTGATACCATAGATCAGATCTTGTTTAAACAAATCGACTTCACCTTTGTAAGCCACCTCTGCCAGTAGTCTATTGAAATTTGTTTGGCCTTGCTCATTATACTCTTCTTTGTTGAGATTGATATTGCTTTGCAAAAGCTCTTCTGGAGAGTTATAAATGTAAATTTTTGGCTTGGTGTAAGCGACATAACCAATCATCTGCGTGAGTCGATTAAACTCACTTTCCAGATAATCAATGGCCATCTTGGCATTTGCGCCACCACGGTCATAATAGTACACCTCAAAATTATTTGAGGAGTAATAATACCATTCAAATTGCTGGTTTTGAATTCTGTTTTTGCCAAATCGCTCCTGGTCAAACTGAGCAAGGGCAAAAAATGAATTTGACCATAACCCAGCAAAAACTATAATTCGGAAAAGGTGATATCGCATTCGATTTGCTGAAAGGTGTCTTTAAATATAATTAAAATACCGAGCTATGTCCACTTCCGAGTCAATAGCCTTATCATTTAGTAGATATGTTACCATTTGTTCACTGAAATAAGGAATAAGTGAAACACCCTTGGCTCCAAAACCATTGAATAAGTAAACGCCTACTTCAATAGGATGTTTTCCCAAAAATGGTTTTCTATCTCTCGTCGCAGGTCTAATTCCAGTCTTATGACTGATAATTTCCTCTACCGGAAGCCGAACCAAATCTGTCAATTTATCCAAAATCTCGGTTTTCGCAGCATTTGTAGCCCCTACGTCCAAATCATGCTTTGTATAAGTTGACCCTACCCGATGCATTCCATTTCCTAAATGAACTCTGAAAACTCCTCTGTTCACAACATAATCCGGAGTAAACTGTTGTTTAACTTCCAAAATTTCTCCCTTAACAGGATCAAACGGAAGATAATTGAAGAATCTGGAATTCTTCGCTCCTAAGCCATTGCAATAAATAATCGATTTAGCATTTAAATCACGATAATACCAAAATTCACCTTTACGTGAAAGCAAACTTTCTTCAAATTTTTCTGAAATCAATTCCTCCCTAAAATACGAAGTCATCGCATCAAGTAGATTGTTGATATTCAGCCAACCTGAGTTACGAAGCATAACCCCGCCGTAAGGATCCCTAAGAAATTCAGATTGACTTTCTGAATAAATCTTCTCCAAATACGATTCAAAGCCTGGATCAGCACTATGCCCCATCCATTCATTTTGCTCTTCGATAGTGAGAAATGGTCTGTAGATTGCCTTTTCCGTTAGAAAATTGCTTCCAGTAAGTTGTTCTAGCTCTTGATAAAACGGTTTGATCACGGGGAAAAGCAAGTCAGCTTTCCATGTTTTCACCATCTTCCTACCGGTCACAGGGTTGAAAAGTCCAGCAGCAACTCTACTCGAATTATTTGCTCCAGGCTCATCGATTATCCTGATTTTCTTACCAGCTTGCTTCAGTCTATAAGCCAGAGCTGTACCAGCAAGTCCCTGTCCAATGAGCAAAAAATCAATTTCCATAGCCCAAAATAAAGGTTTAATTCCTTATTTTGTTCCATTACCCATATACATTTCCCATGCTTCATATTAAGTCTTTTACATTCAACCCTTTTCAGGAAAACACCTATTTGCTATATGATGAAAAAGGCAATGGTACTTTGATAGATCCAGGCTGCTTCGATCTCGCTGAGCGAAAAGATTTACTGGATTTTGTAGCAGAGAAAAAGATACGGGTCACTCAATTACTCAATACGCACTGTCATATTGATCATGTATTGGGAAATGCATGGGCAAAAAAAACCTTTGGCGTTGAGCTGCTCATTCATAAGGAGGAAGCTGCGGTGCTAAAGGCTGTGGAAGTTTATGCTCCCAGTTATGGTTTTGTAGGCTATGAAACTAGCGAAGCTGATGGATTTCTCAAGGAAGGAGAAGAGATCGAAGTCGGGGATGAAGTGCTCAAAATCATTTTCGTTCCTGGACATGCTCCTGGCCACGTGGTTTTTTACCATGAAGCTTCGCATCAATGCATCGCTGGAGATACGCTTTTCAGAGGAAGTATTGGCCGAACAGATTTACCAGGAGGAAATCATAAGTTGCTTTTAAGTAAAATCAAATCAGAGCTATTTACGCTTCCAGATGAAACGGTGATTTATTCAGGCCATGGTCCTGAAACCACCATAGCTTTCGAAAAAATTCACAACCCATTCGTGGGTAAAAACGCAAGATCTTGAAAATCAAATCTCACATCCCAAATGTACTCACACTGCTGAATTTGCTTTCTGGAGTGATTGGAATTATTTGGGTAATCAATGGTAACGTTGTTTCAGGTGCCTATTTCATCATTTTGGCAGCAATATTTGACTTCTTTGACGGCTTTGCCGCGAGACTGCTGAAAGTACCAAGTGAAATCGGAAAACAACTAGATTCACTGGCCGACCTGGTTTCCTTTGGAGTTCTTCCGGGGATGATTCTTTTTCAAATGACCAAAGTCAGTACTCAACTTGAGTGGCTTCCCTATCTTACATTGATAGTCCCAATATTATCTGCAGTTCGATTGGCAAAGTTCAACTTGGATACCAGACAAAGCGATAAATTCATCGGCTTGCCCACTCCTGCAAACGCATTATTCATCAGCACCTTGCCTTATTTCGCTATTCAGTGGCCTTGGGTGGGTATTTGGCTCACTTCACCCTTTTTCTTGGTGGTCATCGCTTGGATCTTTGCGATCTTATTGCTTGTGGAGCTTCCTTTAATCGCACTGAAATTCAAGTCCTATGCTTTCGCTTCAAACAAATTTAGGTACGCGCTATTAGCTATTGGGCTGTTGCTCATTTTGTCGTTTGGATTGGCAGGAATCCCCCTTGTAATATTAGCCTATCTAGGATTATCGGTTGTAGAGAATAGTATAAGTCCAGAATGATTAGCCAGTGCCACAAGCTATTATTTTCTTTCCTTTTCAGCTTATTGCTGATTGTTGAATCAGCATTTGGCCAAAACTCATTTTTCAAATTTAAAATCGCCGACGAAGGCGTTTATAAAATAACTTCCATTCAAGCTCAAAAGTTAGGGGCAAATTCACTGAATGAAATTGCAGTGTATGGATATCCAGGTATGCTGCCCCAACTTTTGCAGAGTGAAAACTTAGACCTCCAAGAGGTTCCGGGTTGGGAAAAAGACGGCAACTTGTATTTCTATCTTTCTTCTCCTAACAAGTATGAGTTTACTGAATACCGCACAGAATATCATCCTAATCAGTACGCTGATTCAATTAGTTTTTTGATTGGGACATCGCCAAAAACAAAGAGAATCTCAACGATCGCTGGACAATCAGGCACTTCAGTTCCATCCATCCTTTATCAATGGAATTGGCTTAAAGAGGATGAAAACAATATCCTAAATTCTGGGCGAGCTTGGTATTCACGAGCAGTTGCTCCAGGAATAACACGAGGATATGCTTTTCCTCTACAAACCAATTCAACCGCCGATTGGAAAGTTGTCGGGAAATTAATGGGTCGGTCAAGTACCAAAGCTAAAATCTCTGTAGCAGTAGATGACTTGACTATATATGAGAGTTCTATTGATGGAATTCCAAGTACTACTTATGGCATCAAAGGCCAAGAAGCTAGTGTCAATGAAAGCTTTTCACCCTCAGGAAATAAAATAGATCGATTAAGAATTTCATTCCAAGCTTCAGATCCCAATGGTGCTGGTTATTTCGAATATCTGGGAATAGGTGTACCACTTTCCAGTGATTCGCTTAAGGAGGGTGTTTATTATTTAAGCAAACCTGCTTCCATTTCCATATCTCCTTTGACTAGTTTATCAGCTTGGGAAGTAAGTGATTTTTTCAGTCCCAAAGCCCTTGATCTAAGTTCGGGATCAATCATATCCGGACAGAAATTTATTGTTTTCAACATGGAAGAAACCAAAGAAATATCCCGAATGAAACCCGCCACTCTTGGTCTGAGATCACAATCCTCTTGGCCAGACTTAGTGATAATTGCTCCTAGAATGCTGAGCAATTCCGCTGAGAAGCTTAGCCTTCATAAAATCGGAATGGGGATTCATTCCGAAGTTTTCTACCTAGAAGACATTTACGATGCTTTTGGCTATGGCAACAATGACTTAAATGCTATTCGCAATTTTGTTGCTTGGCATTATCATCAAGGCGCAAAACTTCAAAATTTATTAATCCTAGGAAAAGGGACTTTTGATTACAAAGGAAAACTCGGAGGAAGACCAAATCTGGTTCCTATTTACACTAGTAGAAACAGCCTGAATCCTCTTACTACGTTTAGCTCTGATGATTATTTCTCTCTGCTCGAATATGGTCAGGGCGAATGGGAAGAAAGCCGTGAGGGCGATGAAACTATGCAAATCGGCGTGGGTAGATTGCCGGTAATCAACGCACAGGAAGCCAATGTAGTCGTAGACAAAATCATTGACTACGAAAGCAATCCTAAAGCTGGCGACTGGAAAAAAACAGTGACCTTTTTTGCTGATGACGGGGATAACAATATCCATTTACGCGATTCTGAATCGCACGCTGCCTTTCTGAATATCAATCACAAAGAATACAAGCAGGAGAAATTGTATCTGGACAGATTTGAACAGAAGAAAACAGGAGAACGGCAGTCCTCACCCCAAACAAAATCTGCGCTGGAAGAAACGCTAGATCGTGGGACATTGCTCTTGAATTATATTGGCCATGGAAACGAAACTACGCTTACAGCTGAAGAAGTATTCCTGACCTCAGACATTAATAATTGGGCTGATCAGGATCAACTGGCTCTTTGGATGACAGCTACCTGCGAGTTTGGGCGGCACGATAGCCCCTTCCTGCGATCAGCGGCTGAAGAACTGCTTATTGCTCAGAACAAGGGCGCAATAGGTCTTTTGACTACAGGAAGACCTGTATTCAGTAGTGTGAATTTCTCGCTTAATGAAGCTTTTATTGAAGAAGTTTTCAGATTGGAAAACGGGCTAGCTCAGGATTTGGGTACCATTTTCCGAAATACAAAAAACAAAAGTCAAAACGGAGCTCTTAACAGGAACTTTAGTCTTTTGGCAGATCCAAGCATGAAGTTGGCTGCTCCTGAATTCCAAATAGAATTTACTTCCTTCAAAAATCCAAAAACTAAGAACCCTTTGGACACCCTTTCTGCTCTGCAAGAAGTGGAATTCGAGGCCGAGGTGAAAAATCCCAGCACTGGAGGAATAGCCTCTAATTTCGAAGGAAGCTATACAATTGAACTCCATGATAAACCAGCACCAAGCAAAACATTGGGAGATGAAAGCAGCACTGTGGAATTTAAGGAAGAAAAAACCCTTCTCTTCAGAGGAACGGGGGAAATTGCTTCTGGCCAGATCAAAGGGAAAATGATCATTCCAAAAAACATAGATTTGGAATTTGGAGAAGGAAGAATTCGTATCCTTGGAGAAAGTCAAGAACAAGCATGGGAAGCTTTTGGATTTGACTCACCTCTGGTAGGTGGTACTTCAAGCAATTTTCCAGAAGATACAGAAGGCCCTGTCATTACTGCTATTTTTGGGGGAAAAGAGTCCGCTCCATTCACTTTTCCTTCTACTATTATAAGTATGGAAGCATCTTTTACAGATTCGAGTGGAGTAAACATCTCTGGTTTCTTACCATCTGAAAATTTGACCATCCAAATAAATCAAAATGATAAGATACAATTGAATAAATATTTTGTAGCAGAAAACAGCACCTATACATCCGGAAAAGCTAATTTCAGACTCACTGAATTAAAAGAAGGTAAGAATTTGGTTACTATCCGAGCTTGGGACAACTTAGGGAATGAGAATGTGCTCAGTCAAGAGATAATTGTAAAAGGGAGCAATAGACTTCGTATCTTAAATCACAAAACTTACCCAAACCCAACCCAAATTGAAAGTCATTTTGAGCTTGAGCATAACAGACCTGGAGAAAATTTAATTTTAACACTTGCTGTTTACCAAACAGATGGCAAGATACTATTTTCAAAAGGCGAGCGTTTAGTCAAAGCCAACGCTCTCATTGGGGATTTGTCTTGGTTTTTTTTACAAAGCCAAACCAAATATCCAGCAAAAGGAACTTATATTTACAAATTAACGCTACAGTCAGAATTTGATAATTCGACAGATTCAGTAAGCGGACTAATCGTGATTCAATGAAAAAAATAGCCACAAAAAATAAGAAAAACTTACTTATTGCAGTTTTTACCCTGGCTACTTTCTCTGCCTATGCGCAGAATAGCACTATTATCTCTGGTCAAGACCCTGATCGAAGAGTGATAACTACAGCTGTGCCATTTTTGAATTTTGCTCCAGACTCAAGGCATTCAGGGATGGGAGATGTTGGGGTAGCTCTTTCCCCCGATGCAAGTTCAGCTCATTGGAATGCAGGTCAACTTGCCTTCGTAGAAAATGATGTGGGATTTTCCCTCTCGTATTCGCCATGGCTAGGTAAGCTTGTGAACGACATGTCTTTGAGCTACCTAACCGGATTTTTCAGAATTGATGAGGTTTCTGCATTTGGATTTGATTTGCGCTACTTCGATATGGGAGATATTCAGTTGACTGATGGCAACGGAAATCCACTAGGTGAATTCAATCCACGTGATATTGCAATAGGCGGGACGTATTCAAGAAAACTTTCCACCTACCTGGGATTGGGTATTTCTGCACGGTTCATATACTCTAATCTTTCAGGAAATATATCTTCAGTTGGGGGCAGTGAGGCCAAAGCTGGAATTAGTGTTGGAACAGATGTGGGACTTTATTATTCAAAACCAATATTCGCTGGAGCCAAAGACGCCAACTTTTCATGGGGACTTAGTATATCGAATATCGGCCCAAAGATTACTTATAACTCAGCAGATGATCTGGATTACATCCCTACCAACCTTAAGGTGGGAGCTGCATATTCTATAGATCTTGACCCAATGAACACGATTACTTTTGCACTGGATCTCAACAAACTCCTTGTCCCTACTCCACCTATCTATTCGACCAATGAAGATGGAACTTTGGAAACAGATGCAGACGGAAATCTCATCATAGCACCAGGGAACGGAAAAGATCCAAATCGGCCATTAATTTCAGGGATTTTTGGGTCTTTTGCTGATGCTCCTGGAGGATTTTCGGAGGAAATGCAAGAAATCATAATTTCATTCGGAGCCGAATATACCTACGACGATAAGTTTGCTCTTCGCACAGGTTATTTTTATGAGAACCCAAATAAAGGAGGAAGAAAATACTTCACCATGGGAGTGGGTTTTGATCTGAAAAGACTTGGATTTGACTTCTCTTACTTGGTTCCTCAAAGGCAAAACCACCCACTTGCAGAGACATTGCGATTCTCTTTGATTTACAATATTTCCAATTAAAAATGATTTTAGACAGGTCAAAGGCTCCGGAATTCAATGTTCCTGAGGATTTTGAACTATTGCCCCCATCGGAATTCAAACTTTCCAATGGAGCAAAGTTCTTTTATATTCCTACACCTGGTATAGACGCCGTTAAAATCGATGTGCTTGGCAAAGGTCAACGAGCCTCTCTTCCCCTCGACCACACACTTGTCCCCTCCTTCACACTTCAAATGCTACAGGAAGGGACAAAGCAAAAAGAGGCTGGAGAAATCGCTGAATTCTTTGACTTTTATGCATCAGAGGTTCATCCTATTTTGACATTCTCGCACGAAGGACTTGGGCTTTTATCTACCAAAAAACATCTCTCTACCGTATTAGAGGTATTTAGTTCCTTATTTACTGATGCCACTTTTCCGCAGGATATGCTGGAAAAGCGTCAGTCACAGCGGAAGCTTAGTATCCAACTAGAAAGAGAAAGAACAGCTTCAAGAGCTAGTCAAGTTTTCAGAAAATGCCTGTTTGGTGCATATCATCCTTATGGAGTAGAAATAGAAGAAAGTCACGTTGCTACGGTGACAACAGATCAACTGATCTCCTATTACGAAACAATGCTTTGGCAAGACTTGGAAATTTTCGTGACTGGAAATTTCGATACGAAAGAGCTGGAGAGTCTATGCTCACTATTGGGAAAACTACCAAATAGGCCAGTTTTAGAACCTGTTCTTTTGCCGGGTATAAATACACTGTTGGCAGTGACAGAACCCAAAGAGAAATCAGTACAAAGCAGTATTCGCATCGGCAGTTGGTCGATTCCAAAAATACATCCCGACTTTATAGCGCTTACGGTTTTTAATACAATTCTTGGAGGATATTTTGGTTCTCGGCTTATCAAAAATATCCGTGAAGACAAAGGTCATACCTATGGAATTCACTCATCTCTAGCTGAAATTGGCGACTCGAACTATTGGGTAATAGAAGCCGATGTTCAAAAAGCATTCTATTCAGAGGTAGTCAAAGAAATCTATCATGAAATAAAAGTCTTAACTGAAGTGGAAATTGATGCAGACGAACTTGAGGTGGTAAGAAACTTTCTCATCGGGCAGATGCTTAAGCAATTCAGCACTTCATTTGACTTGATTGATAGATTCAAAGCAGTTCATCATTCAGGAATGGACTTCGACTATTACGCTGAGAAATTGGCGTATTTGAAAAAATTCACTGCAGAAGACATACTTAGTATTGGACAAAAATACTTTTCTAAACCTCCTTTTATCGAAGTTATAGTTGGCTAGTCAGGTTAATTGGACATAAAGCCAGGAAATGTCTAGACGAAGTCGAAGCCAAACCTTGTAAAGTCGAAACTCTAGACCTTTTGCATTTAGCTCATTAGCTAGGTTCACAAAACCTTTTGCCGAATCGAAGTTCGCAGACCAGAGTGCATGCTTCAATTCAAAAAGAACTCGCTCTTTCAAAGCCAAATCTTCACTTAAGGACTCATTCATTTCTCTGATTTTTTCGCAGACACGAAACGTGCTTGGAAGCATTTCTGATTGATAGCGCCGGTATTGATTGGCCGAAAGTGAATGGGAATGCTTTCGTTTATAAACGCCGACGTGATCAGAATAGACAACTGGATATTTACTTGTAAGGCGAATCTGTATATCAAAGTCCTCATAAGAAAGTGTTTCATCATATCCACCTTCTTGCTTGAGAATTTGGCTTCTAAAAACCACCGTAGGAGATGAAATATAGCTTCTACTTATAAGTGTTTGATAAAACCCCCTTGCTAACACCCTTTCTCTCAGATCATCAACTTCATTTCCCTTATAATAACTTTCTTTAGCTCCGTTTTCTTCACAGATGTCAGCATCTGAAAAAACAAAAGCCGAATTTGGAACTTGCCTTATTCTTTCAATGGAAAGTGAAAGATGCTGTGGGTATAAAAAATCATCTCCTGAGAGATCAACTATAAAATCACCCTTTGCCAGATTCAGCATTTCGTTGAAAAGCCTACAATACGGGATTGATTCTGATTTAAAATTAGCAGAAACTGGAAGCTCCATGGAATGTTTTTTCACCCACTCCTGTATAATTCCAGCAGATTGATCGGAACTCCCATTATCAGCAATGATCAATTCCTTCAATCTGTAGTCCTGGAGGAGAACACTATCCAATGCTTTTTCAATCCATTTCTCATGATTGAAAGCAATACATATAACGGTGACAAGATCAGCTTCTTCCATCTTAGATCTTCTTTACCCAAGTGATCTTGTTGCAGATATCATTTGAGTAGCGCGACTTGAAGAACATCAGGCTATGATTTGCTCCATTATCTAGATCTGAGGACCCCAAGTCAATAAAATTCACTTTTTGCTCCACAGCAAGCTGAAAAAGCTCATTCAGGATAAGCTCGCCTCCGTTCTTCACAGGAATTTTCGGATTCATAGCAGACAGAAAATAATATAAAGAATCACTGGTGAGTTTGACACCAAGAGAATACCCAATTGCATCGCCATTTTTGCTAACCGTAATCAGAAAATATCGATCTGGATATTCTGAAACTTGCTGCACAATTCTATTTTCATCAATCGAAATTTCATAGCCCTTTTGAGCATTCCAAGAGCGAATTTCTTTCAAAAAACCAAAATTAGAAATAGAAGAGTGATTGATTTGCAAGCCAGAATGCTTGCTTTTCTTTTGAAGTTTGTCAGACTCCTTTTGCACTAATTTCTTGATCTTCTTTCTACCTATGAAAAAATGATGAGTAAGTACCTTTGCCTGTTCAAAACCACTTTTGAACAACAGGTAATTAATCAAATCAAATTGAGGTTCGTAGGGTTTTGGCGACTGGGTAAGGGAGATAGATTGGATTCCTCGATGGCTCATTTCTTCAATTATGGCCAAAATAAAAGCTTCCAAAGAGACCGAACTCAAGCCATCACGTATCCAAAAACCTCCAAAAGGCGCTTTAGGAAGTGAGACTGCTTCACCACTTTTATAAATTGCAAAAGTGATTCTTGCTTTGACTTTTTGCTTTTTCTCCCAGATAAAATCCAGCTGATCCCGATACTTCTCCGACGAGAAATTGCTTAGAAAATAATCCTTATCCTCCTTAATGGCGGAAATCACCCGAAGCTCGTGGGATTCATTTATTTCTTGCTTGAAGCTTTCCAAAATAGTCTAAGTCTCTGATATAATCATCTTCCGAAAAAGCCCGATCCGACATCCCAAGCAAGACTGAGTTGGGTGTAAATCTAGCTACTAACCAATTTAAAGGGGGAATGAAAACAGCTTGCTCGGGCGAATCAAGTACGAAATCAAAAACTTGATCCTGAACCGAGTGAATCTCTAATTGAATCTTCCCAGCTACTGCCACAATCACTTGCGACTCATGCCAGTGTGCGTGATTTCCACGGGTCTCACCTTCCTTCACATCTGAAATCCAAAAACATCTCTGTATCCCATCTGGAAAGATTTCTGAATTCTCCCAAAAGTGAAGACTTCCCTTTTCATCTGAATTCCCGGGAAGGACGAACCTATAAGGTGCTTGCGAAATAATTGATTCAGGCATTTCTACTAATTCCTCCAGCTAAAATTAATATAATTCAAATGGATAAACTGTTACCCATTTGTTAATTTTCTAAATTCGCTCTCATCCAAAGCAACAAACCTATGTCAGACTTCGGCGACGAGTCAACATTCGAAGATACATTTTTAACTGTTTCAAGAACCAGTGAAGGGCTTTACAAAGACAAGAGCAGTAAGTTTTTTTATTTTTCTTTCCCGGTGAAAAATGAAGAGGAAATCAAAAATCATTTGAGTGATCTAAGAAAAAAATACTTTGATGCCAGACATCATTGCTTTGCTTGGATGCTGGGTAAAGATGCCGATCAATTTCGGGCGAATGACGATGGAGAACCAAATCATTCTGCCGGAGATCCGATTTTGGGTCAGATCAGGTCTAACAATCTCACGAATATTCTGATAGTAGTTGTGCGCTATTTTGGCGGTACAAAACTTGGGATAAGTGGTTTGATCCAAGCCTATAAAACCTCTGCCGCTTTGGCAATCGAGGAAAATGAAATCATGGAAGAGCACCTTAAAACTTCAGTTTCTATTCATTTCCCTTATCCTGTGATGAACGATGT
Source organism: Algoriphagus antarcticus (assembly GCF_002150685.1). Taxonomy (GTDB): domain Bacteria; phylum Bacteroidota; class Bacteroidia; order Cytophagales; family Cyclobacteriaceae; genus Algoriphagus; species Algoriphagus antarcticus. The sequence goes on along the minus strand of NZ_MSSW01000044.1, from coordinate 37,296 downwards.
CATGAAACTCATCAAAGCACATGACTTACAGATTCTATCTCAAGAAATGACTTTGGACTGCCAGATGGAGCTGGAATTCAGGAAAGGTCTGGAGGAGCTTATTGTCACTTCTCTAGAGGACATTGAAAGTTTGGAATTGACTGTTATTTGAACAATTCATCCAAATAGCCTTCAGCTTTTAGCTTTTTGAAAATCTCCATGCATCCCCAAGCATCAGTCGCCGCATAACGTTGCTGCTTGATTGTGAGGGTTTCTGCTTCCCAATTTGATACTTGCTCAGACTTAGAAATTCGTATTCCAAGTACCATCGCGCAAAGATTTCTTACGCCAATATTTACAAACCCAACTCTTTTCAGTTCATCATTCAGATCGAAAAATGAAGTGGCATAAAACGAATCTGTAAGCTTTGCCAGTCCTTTGATGTCATCGTGAACCGCTGCACCAACTTTCACAATGCTATCTTTTTCCAGAATATTTCGAATAGAATCCGGAAAACCGATTTTATTCAATCTAAACAAAAACGCCTGAGTCGAGGTAGAAAGCTGAAGTAACGAAACCTGATTCACCACTCCTTTTTGAAAGGCCGGTTTAGTCTCCGTATCAAAGCCTATGACCCGCTGCTGTACAAGAAATTCTGCAACTTCCTCTACATCGTCTGCTTTATCGATTAAAAACATTTCTCCCTCAAACTGTCCAAGTGGAAGGGCATTTACTTCTTCTTTCGTAATCTTAAATGAAATCATACCAACTTTTCTTCTTCTTCTTCATCGTAATAGGCGATCCCAATTTTGAAATAACCATATAGAATGGTCATAAAGGGACTAATAATATTAAAAAAGCAATAGGGGGCATACGTTAGTGTAGCCACTCCTAAAACCGAAGCCTGTGTAGCTCCACAGGTATTCCAAGGTATCAAAACAGAAGTCACTGTGCCAGAATCTTCCAAAGTTCTGCTGAGATTTTCTGGAGCTAACCCTCTTTTTCTATACACATCGGCATACATTCTACCTGGAACTAGGATTGCAAGGTATTGATCTGAGGTGGTGATATTAAAGAACACACAAGTCGCAGCTGTGGATGCAATCAATGAACCAACACTATGAACTTTCTGGATCACTGCTTCAGCAATAACTCTCAGCATACCACTCTCCTCCATGATTCCCCCAAACACCATCGCTGCAATAATCAGCCAAATAGTATTCATCATTCCTCCCATTCCGCTGGTGACAAGCAACTCATTTACCACATCATTGCTCGTAGAAATGCTGATTTCGCCATACAGAGACATCATTACAGCTTTGAAACTCTGGTAAGCATAAGAGGCATTTTCATTGGCAATCAAACGAATGATATCAGGTTGAAAAATGATAGCAAAAAGCCCTCCCAGAAGTGCTCCTGTGAGCAATGCCGGAATAGCAGATACTTTTCTCACGATCATTACAATCACTAATATCGGAACAATAAACAGCCAACCGGTCACATTGAACTTCTCCAAAATCACATCTGAAATGGCTTGCACATCAGTCACTTCACCATTAATCTCATAATTCAATCCGATCACCACAAAGATGATCAAGGTGATAGAAATGGATGGAATAGTAGTCTTCGCCATGTAGCGAATGTGAGTGAACAAATCCGTGCCCGCCATGGCCGGAGCTAGATTGGTCGTATCGGAAAGTGGCGACATTTTGTCCCCAAAATAAGCTCCTGAAATGATAGCTCCAGCAATTATCCCCTCTTCAAATCCCAAAGCTTTGCCTATACCCAATAAAGCAACACCCACCGTCGCAACTGTAGTCCAGCTACTTCCTGTAGCCACTGAAACGATAGCACTCACGATACATGCCGCAACCAAGAATATCACTGGGGTCAAAATCTGAAGTCCATAATAAATCATAGCGGGAACAATTCCGCTGAGCAACCAAGTACCTGCAAGAGCACCAATTAAAAATAGAATCAAAATGCTGGACATCGCCGCACTGATACTTTTGACGATACCATCCTGAAGCGTCTCCCAGTTAAACCCTAACCGATAAATTGCCACCAAAGCGGCAACCATGGATGAAAGGATCAGTACTATCTGATTGGAACCAGAAAGTCCATCTGTACCAAAAACCTGAATATTCAATACCAAAAGGACAATCAAAAAAACCAGTGGAATCAGTGCGTCAAAAACTTTTGGAGTACGGTTTAAACCTTGCATTAATCGGGGTTTGATGAGTTAAGGATTTGAATCTAATGAAAAAATATTAATTACATCTTGGACAAAAGTACAGAAAGCTCCTTCCCTACTTGCCAGCCAATCGCGACTCCCATTCCGCCAAGTCTTACCGCTGCCACAGTTTTGGCATCCACCTGCTGGATTAGCGGAGATTTTATTTTGCCAAAGGCCATAATTCCAGTCCATTCAGTATCCCAAGCAAGATTTTTACCTGGAAAGATCACCTCATCTGCAAGCTTTTCTAAGTGAAACTTTATTTTTGGATTGACTTCGAAACCCATACTTTTTTCTCCTTCAAAATCGATATTCCTAGCACCTCCCAGTAATAGTCTTCCGTCTATTTGACGGAAATAAACATATCCTTTGTCCATATGGAATGATCCTTTCCAAGGGATTTCGAAATCCAGTGGTTTCGATAAGAGAATCAACCCTCTGCCAGGCTGAATATCTGAGCCTGGCCAAAGCTTCTTGGTGAAAGCATTGGTACAAATGGCAATTTTCCCGCCCATGAATTCCAGGTTTATTTCTCCCGCTGCATCTTCAGCTAGGACTATTCCTTCATCTTTTCGGATTTCACATACAGAGACGCCCGTTAATATTCGAATGCCTTCCTGCTGAGCTAGCTTCCAAAGCGAGGTCATGTACATCCCAGGATCCAGCTCTCCTTCAAATTTATTCTTGACAATTGCCTTTACCTGATCAGAAAAACCCATTTTTCCTGGATTTTTTACCAGAGAAAACACCTCTTCTTTGAATAAGGACTTTAAGAGTTTATTCACTCCAGCCATTTGATCCGTAGCTTCTAACTGGCTTTCTTCCAAAAGCTCATAGCCATTGGAGTGAGAATACCCCAGATTTTTCTCACCAAACTGCTTCCTTATCGCTTGGAGGCCTGTATATCTCCGATCCACCAGAGCCAAAACTTCATCGTGTGTCATGTGCCAGAAATCATCCAATATCTCCGTTAAGCTCCCAAAGCATGCAAAACCTGCGTTTTTGGTACTTGCTCCCGTTGGAAAAACTCCGCGTTCTAACACAAGCACGTTTGCTTTTGGGTGTTTTTTCTTATAATGAATGGCAGTGGAAAGTCCGACAAAGCCCGAACCAACCACGATGAGGTCGTAATGAAAAAAGTGTTTTTTCTCCCAATAGCTGAACATTTCGAATTTTAGAAAAAGGAATTAAAATAGATTTAGTATTTTAAATAAATCTAAGCGATATAATCCCAAAATACCATGAGAAAAATTGATGCGTTATTCTACGAATACGGGTTGAGTCATCAAAACATGACTAATAAGCTCATACACTGGTTTTGTGTGCCGGCAATTTTCTTTAGCATTGTTGGCTTAATTTTCAGTATTCCTGTTGGGCCGCTTCCTGATCTGATGCCTTTTCTGGGCAATTTTGCCAATTGGGCCACAATAGTTTTGGCGTTGGTTCTGATTTATTACCTCATGCTTTCCACACCACTTACTTTGGGAATGTTTCTATTTTCGGCTCTCTGCCTGGCTGTAGCAAATTTCATTGATTTGAATTCCCCAGGAAAGCTATGGATGTTCAGTATTGCTATTTTTGTCCTCTCTTGGATCATGCAGTTTTATGGACATAAGGTTGAAGGCAAAAAACCCACTTTCCTGAAAGACCTGCAGTTTCTACTGATAGGTCCAGCTTGGCTGATGCATTTTATTTATAAAAAGTGGGGGTTTTCATATTGATGATTTTTCGCTTTCTCTAGGACTAAGTCTCAACCTTTTCTCCTTGGAGGGAAGGAATTTGAAGTTTAGCTTATTGATTAATTTCTTCTGCCACTAGGACGCTATCTTCCACTACAGGCTGATTTTTTGTAAAAAGCTCTTCAAGACGCTTCAATGAGCTTTGGTTTTTAAGCGTATAGACACTTTCCAGAATTGACTTTTTCTCTCGCGAAGTCAACCTCCAATTCAAAGATGCCCGCTGCATAGTCTCCTGACTTTCTGTCAATTCCTCAGCTTGCACCTTTTCTGGTGCATATTCAAATTCTATCCTTTCCAGATCAAAAGGCATAGATTCAGCCATGTAATTGAAAAGAACCTCGTTTTGGATGGTTTGGACATTATCCCAATTGGCGTAAATATTTTTTAGCGGGGTAAAAATCTTCTCGAAAATACGAGGTGGAAAACTAGGCGCTATTTCAGTTACTTTTTCAGAATCTCTAATCGTAACCAAAACTACGCCGCCTGTATTTTCATTGATCCAAGACTGAAAGACATACATAAAACGGAGCGCGTCCTGAATCCCAAAATTGTCTGAAAGACCCGTATCCATAGTTTCCATAACTGGATCGCTGGGCAGCTCAATATTTGGGGTAATAAAAGGAAAAGTAGCACTCATCCGTAAAGCGGAGAGGAATCGCAGGTTCTCGGAGTCATGATCTTCGAAAAACCTAAGGAAATCTATCGTCTGTTTCTTCTCATCTGCACCTAATTTGCCTAGCATGGATGTTCCGAAAAATGACATCGAGTGCGGAGAAATCACCAGCTTCCTACCATCATTTGTGATCAAAGTAGTAACCGGAAGCAGAGGGATGGTTCCCGAAAACTCAGGCTCTTTGTAGGCAGAAATTGGCTTATCGAGAATTCCTTCAGTATTTTGATTCAATTGACTCTCAAAAGCATACCCCCTATCCTTGAGATACTTGTGTCCATTGTAAAGGAAATATTGATTTCGAATCAATAAATCATTAACCAGTAAAGTAAAAATTATTGGATTGAGATTATCGGCAGAGATTTGATGCAGGTACTTTTCATCCAAAGGATCCACTGTAGGATCAGTTAAGGATCTAAGGTAAATTTCTCTGAAAAATGCTTCGCCCAAAACTCCACCAGAAGCGCCTGTGAGTAATTCTGTGTGCTTCATAACCTCACCTTCCTCTATTTCATACATGCTCTGCAAAATCTTCACTGTCCAAAGTGCTGCACGCTGCCCGCCTCCACTAGCAGCGACCATCACTAGCTTTGGTTTGCTTTCATCAGGAAACTTGGCTTTCCAATTGTCCAGAATCTTTAGCACATTATCCCGGTCTTTTTTGACTAGTTCAGGAGTCAGGAGGGAATCCATGTGTGCGAGACTATAGTTAACAGGAGGTACTGAATAATTTAATCCATAAGCTTCGTGTGGACGATTAAGGAAATTGAAGTTGCTGAAGTAATTAGCCAGAATCAGAAAGGCAAATACTGCAAAGGTGGACCATCTTCTCAACCAAAAACTTACCGCACCTACCAGCATAATCAGTATAGCAAACAATAGAGTTGCGCTCATCGCTGCGGGTAGCTGGAGGTATGGATTCTCTTTGAAAAAGCCCAAAAATAAGACAAAGAGTATCAAGGCAATTTGAATGATAAACAGATTCAAGTGATTCTGATCGAACACCTGGAGCAACTTTGCCCCTTCAAATCTGGAAATATCCGGCCGTACCTTCTCAGGATGAAGGTTTATATTCAAGTAGTATAAAACCTTGTAATTTTGCGTTTTCAGATCCTTATACTGGCTCAGTACGTTTGCCCGGGTCAACTTTACTTTGCGAAGCCTCTTATTCACAGTCCCAGCAAAAAGGATAAAAAAATCTTTATTTGTCAAAGAGAAATACCCAAATATTACGGAGTAGGTAATCACTCCCCCACCTAAGAATCCGAGAAGGTAATACAATACTTCCCAGTCATTTGACAGATTATTACCAAGCTGAAAACCCACAAATCTGATGATGTAAAGTAAATAGAAAATCAGTGGGATAATTGCATTATTTACACAATAATGGATAAAAGGCTTGTTCAGTATCGCTAAAAATGGAAAATGACGACCATCCATTATATAAGTGGACATGTGAAACCCCATGGTCAAAAAAGCAAATCCTACTCCCATTAAGAAAAAACTCACCCATGAAACCTCATGCAAATATTCTGGATCAATAAAGAGAAATGGAATTCCCAATACAACTCCGAAGTACTCCAAAATCACGCCCATAAGGACTACCCAAATAAGAACAAGTCCTAGGTTTTTTCTTAAGTGAAGTAGAAATAACTGAACCGGAAAGCTATACCAGATTTTATCCCGCATGTACAAGGTTTTGCGATAATTTACTGCTTTTCTTTTAACACCCCACAATTCAGGAAGCATTCGATAGACTCGATTTTAAAGCTTATTTCCAACACAAATAAATCAACCTGACAGTCAGTGACTTAGTACTATTGCTAGTAGTTTATCAATTTCTTTGAACGGAAATCCTCTTGTCCTTCTAAGGATAAATTTTACCTTCGAAAATTCAAATAGAAAGATATGAGAACCTGGTTTTTGTGCAAAGTCAAGTACGCGAAAGAAAATGAACAAGGATTGCTGAAGAATATTTCTGAGCAGTACCTAGTGGATGCGGTATCCTTTACCGAGGCAGAGGCAATTCTATATGATAGGCTTGCTTCTCAGATTCGGGGAGATTTTCAAGTTACCGGTATCAGCAAGAGCAATATCGTAGATGTATTCTTTTACGAGGATGCCGACATCTGGCATAAGTGTAAAATCTCCTATATGGTCGCTGATGGCGAAAGTGGCAAAGAGAAAAAAGTCACACAATATATGATCGTCACCGCCAATGATGTCAAAGAAGCATACGATAGAATCCAAGAAAGCTTGGGAAATATGCTAGTGAGCTTTAGAGTGCCAGATATTGTAGAAAGCGCAATTGTAGAGGTATTCCCTTTTGAACGAGACGAAGTAGCTGAGCAACTGCCAGAAGGCAACTTCAGACCAGTATCCGAAGTTACTCAAGACGCGGAATAGTCAACATCAAGTATATCTACAATGCATAAAGGCCGCAATTAGCGGCCTTTATGCATTTCTAATAAATCTGATAATAGAAATGCCTTTTCTACTAATATGATTTGACAAGCATCTTTTCCATCTACCTGTACGGGCAAATAGTAGACATCGCAGTACTTCACATAGTTTGATCCCCGACTTTCACTTTTTCTACTCATTCTTTAAGCTTATCGACCGCTGCCCCAGCCGGCATCAAAGCCATAGGTTCCCATCATTTACCTTTCGGCTGAGCTGCCTGAAACCAAATTGATATTTTTTACTCAAAAACTGAAATCACCTTATCCCCATTTATCCCTACTGATTCTAAGCCAGTTTAAATCGGTTGTATTATTTTAAATATAATTTTTTGTATTTTACACTTAATTATATGTTTTTAAAAACAAAACGAATAAAGTTTCTTTAGATTTGACTTATGAACAACTACCATGCTATTCAGGCCCTAAGTCACTTAGGGGTTGTGTCAGATTACTTCTTTCAGGTCACCCTAGACAAAACTGGTAAGGTCATAACCACTGAGTCTGATATTGACCCCAACCCTAATTATTTCGATAAAAAAAATAAACCAATCTATTTCGCAGACTATTTTGTTGCTTCAAATTGGGGGAAATATGAGACTCATCGGAATAAAGCTTGGAGAAATTCACATCAATCTTTCACTGTAGATCTTCAAAAGATAGAAAATCCACAAGGAGATGCTGTAGACACTAAATGGGAGTTCTTTTTTATTTCAGAAGAGTTTGGGACTTGCTTGGGTATAGGACATCCAGTCATCCAGCCAATGCCATATAATATTGGATTGGGAGATCTCTTTGACAGCTCTAAGAATGATGGCAAGGAAATAATAGACAGCATACTAGAAGATAAATTGCTTGGTTTTTGGGAGTTTGATTTAACAAACAAAGGAGATAAGATTAGTCAGGGTCTGGGACAAATGCTTGGATATACACAAGATGAATTAAAAGGAACCACTCCTATTTCTTGGCAGAAACATATCCATCCCGAGGATTTCCCAAAACTGATGCGTGACTTGGGAACCCACTTTAAGACTTCGGGAAATATGCCTTTCAAAAAGGAATTCAGAATAAATCAAAAGAACAATAAGATAATCTGGGCTTTAGGTTTTGGTAAAACTATTGAATGGTCAAACGCAGGATATCCTACCAAAATATTAGGATGTATTTTAGATATTTCCGACAGAAAGAAACAAGACATTTGGATTAAAGAACATCATTACTTTTTAAAAGAACTTGCGTTTGAACAGTCCCACACGCTTAGGGCACGGGTGGCAAATATTCTGGGGATTCTGGAAATTCTTGAAAGCGAACCGCTAAACAGCGAATCCAGCCAACTTGTGCAGATGATCAAAAATGAAACCAAATCGCTGGATCAATCCCTCAAGAAAAGCATCAAGGAATCTGTCCAAAAAAACAAATCTATAGAGAATGATTTGTCAAGCGATACGAATAATGCATTGATGTAAAACTAAGAACTACAAAAGTTCAAAAATTCCTCATTTTCCATTTAGCTTTCAGATAGCCCCAAATTACTTTGAGGCTCATGCTTTTTTTCCTCTTGATGCGTCCATCATGTCCCACATTTCTTCTGGTATCTGATCAAGATTATTAAATTCTCCAGCTCCTTTAAGCCATTCTCCCCCATCAATTGTCATTACTTCTCCATTTACATAAGAAGAGTAATCTGAGACTAGGTAAGCTGCCAGATTGGCAAGCTCCTGATGCTCTCCTACTCTTCCTACTGGTACTTTTTTAGCCGGGTCAAATTTCTTCAGCAAATCTCCAGGCAATAATCGACTCCAGGCTCCTTCGGTCGGAAATGGCCCTGGCGCAATCGCATTGGAGCGAATCCCATATTTTGCCCATTCTACAGCCAAAGAACGCGTCAAGGCTAAAACTCCTGCTTTTGCTGCAGCAGATGGAACGACGTACCCTGATCCAGTCCAAGCATACGTAGTCACAATATTGAGAAAAATACCAGTCTGCTTCTTTGCGATCCAGTCTTTGCCAGCTGTAAGAGTCACTTGAGAAGTGCCCTTCAGCACAATATCCAATACCGTATTAAAAGCATTGGTAGAAAGTCGTTCTGTAGGACTGATGAAATTCCCCGCAGCATTGTTCAGCACCACATGAATTTGTCCAAGGTGATCCGTAGCATCTTTCCACATAGCTTCTACCTGATCAATCTCGCGTACATCACAAGCTAATGGAATTACCTTTCCTCCCTTTACGACCATCATTTCCTTAGCTGTTTCCTGGAGTACATCGAGCTTCCTGGAGGTAATAACTAGATTGGCTCCCAACTCTAAAAAATACTCTCCCATCGATCTTCCAAGACCTGTTCCGCCTCCGGTAACTATAATATTTTTCCCTTTTAGTGCTCCAGGTTTGAGCATACCCTCTGCTAAAATCATAAATTTGTAGTTTATCGTTGATTTCGAAGATAGTTAATTCGGCGTGGTAATTGAAGTAGAATCCTTGAACCAACTCCAATATTTTTAAACGTCATAGAATGAAAAAAATAATTTTCGGACTCATCATCCTAATGCCTATTTTGATGAGCTGTGAGGAGGATGAAGATAAAGTAATTCAGACAGACTTGACCAAAGAGGCAGCTGAGCTGTTCAGTATTTCTAAGGATTGGAACGAAAGCCTCTATTTTGCTATGCTGTCCTGGGAGCAATATCAGCAACTGGACTCTGTTGGTTTACCAAGCTGCCCGGTAATTTCTTTGGATGAAAAAGCTAAAGAAGTCACTCTGGATTTCCTTTCAAATACAGTTTGTGATCAAGCAGGAGAATATGCCAGAAGCGGAAGATTGATAATCAAATTTGATACTACTACCATCAGCCCAATTAAGAAATGGACGATGGAATACGATGAATACAGATTCGGATCAAATTCTATTGAGGGGATCCGATCTTTCTCCAGTGAGGATTCACTTCAAGTTTCTGAAGAATTTATCGAGATTATAGAAAGAACACAAGCTGAGTTAAGTTCAGAATTCTCAGGAAAATTCCTTCATACAAAAGATTACTTAAGCGACTCCTTGACAACTGACTCACTGAGAATCCACTCACTATTAAGTCTCACTTCCGTAGGAAGAATTACAGGAGTCAATGCGGCTGGACGCGATTTTAAAATAACCATGGATACGCCTGTAATACATAGTATTTCTTGCTATCAGCAAAATGAGATTCTTCCAAGCAATGGCAAAGAAAACTGGTTTGTAGCACGGAGAGAGAATTCTGAAGTTACTTATACTGTGACTTATGAACCGCTGCTTGAGGATTGCAAAGTTTCTGCCACCGCGATTTTGCCAGACGGTAGAAAATTGCTGTTAAACCCAAATGAATAAGAACAAAAAAAGCCCCGATTCGCATCGGGGCTTTTTTTGAATTCATATTTTATTAATATCTGTAATAGTCAGGTTTGAAAGGACCTTCTACTGTTACGCCGATATATTCTGCTTGATCCTGAGAAAGAACCTCTAGATTAACTCCCAATTTAGCAAGGTGCAAAGCCGCTACTTTTTCATCCAAATGCTTTGGCAGGACATAAACACCAGGCTTGTACTCGTCTGTATTATTCCACAATTCAAGTTGTGCCAAAACCTGGTTAGTAAATGAATTTGACATTACGAAAGATGGGTGCCCAGTCGCGCAGCCTAAGTTTACCAAACGGCCTTCAGCCAGAATGATAATCTCATTTCCATCTACATTATAAAGATCTACCTGAGGTTTGATCTCAATTTTTGTATTTCCGTAAGTTCCGTTCAACCACGCCATATCGATTTCATTATCGAAGTGACCAATGTTACAAACGATAGTTTTATCTCTCATCGTTCTGAAATGCTCCTCAGTGATGATGTTTTTATTACCAGTAGCAGTAACTACGATATCAGCTTCTTTTACAGCATCTACCATTTTCTTCACAGCGAAGCCATCCATGGCTGCTTGTAGTGCACAGATCGGATCGATTTCAGTAACGATTACTCTCGCTCCAGCACCTGCCAATGAAGCAGCTGAGCCTTTTCCTACATCACCATATCCACCTACTACGGCTACTTTACCAGCCATCATCACGTCAGTTGCTCTTCTGATAGCATCTACCAATGATTCCTTGCATCCATATTTGTTATCAAATTTAGACTTAGTCACAGAGTCGTTCACATTGATAGCAGGCATTGGAAGTGTACCATTCTTCATTCTCTCATAGAGTCTGTGAACACCAGTGGTAGTCTCTTCAGAAAGGCCTTTGATAGCGCTAACTAGCTCAGGATACTGATCCAATACCATATTAGTCAAGTCACCACCATCATCCAAGATCATGTTCAATGGCTGACGATCTTCTCCGAAGAACAACGTCTGCTCAATACACCAATCGAAATCTTTCTCATTCAAACCTTTCCATGCATAGACGGAAATGCCAGCAGCAGCAATAGCGGCAGCAGCGTGATCCTGAGTAGAAAAAATATTACAGGATGACCAAGTCACTTCAGCTCCTAAAGCAACTAAAGTTTCGATCAAAACCGCAGTTTGGATTGTCATGTGAAGACAACCAGCGATTCTTGCACCCTTCAAAGGCTGCGAGGCACCATACTCCTCACGCAGTGCCATCAAACCTGGCATTTCAGATTCTGCCAATTTGATTTCTTTTCTTCCCCACTCTGCCAAGGAAATATCTTTTACCTTGTACTGGACGAACTTTTCAGATTTAATTTCTGACATAATATTGATAGTTAACGTAATAATTTCACTTAAAACCTGCGCAAAGGTACCGTATAAAATTTGGAAACTAAAATCGATAAATACTATAGAAATAAGATCTCTTTTAAGCCAAAAATTGCTATTTCCCCATTTCCCAATTCTACTTCCAGTTTACCCTGTGCACTTATCCCAACTATTTTCCCTGAAAATTGTTCCCCGTTTGCTGAATATTTAGCCCAATTCTGTATTCTATATAAGTGCATCAGATATTCAGACTTGATTTCTTTCCATTTTCCTTTTTTCAACTGAATATAGCCTTGCTCCAACTGTGTGATCAGCAGTCGAAACAATTCTTCCAATTCGAAGTGACTCCCAGTGATGGATCGAATGGACGCAGCATATGGTGAATCATAGCTAAGTTGATTAATATTCAATCCAATGCCCACTACAGCATATTCCCATTCTTTTCCAGAAAAAGTATTTTCAATCAAAATCCCACCGATTTTCCCAAATCCTGGAACAATCAAATCATTAGGCCATTTCACTTCCAAACGAGGTACATATTCCTGAAGCAAGCGTCTGATGCTATTCGAAATAGCCATATTGAGGTAAAACTGCTCCGAAATGTCCATAAAATCTGGTCGAAGCACCAATGAGAAAGTGAGGTTCTGTCCAGCTTGAGATTGCCAAAAATTACCTCTTTGCCCCTTTCCTTTTGTTTGATGATTACAAATCACAACACTGCCTTCAGCTGCTTGCTTTTGCCTGACCAGATTCAAAGCAATGTCATTAGTCGAGTGACACTCTGGCAGGAAATGGACATCTTTCCCTAAAAAAATCGTATTGGCAAGAATTTTATACATAAATTTTGAATTCGATGAAAAAGGGTATTTTTATCCAGGAAATTGCAAAATTAAATGAATAATATGACAGCAGAAGAGCTGAGCAAAGTAATCATCAAAGGAATGGAGGAAAAAAAAGCTTCAGACATTGTAGTGATGGACCTTAGAAACATAAAAAATACAGTAACAGATTTTTTTGTTATTTGCTCGGGCAACTCTGACACCCAGCTCGACGCAATCGCAGATTCTATCGAAGAACAAGTGATTAAGAGCGGCCAAGGAAATCCCTATAAAAGTGAAGGAAAAAATAGCCGTCAATGGATCTTGGTTGATTATGTGAACGTTGTTGCACATATTTTCCTTAATGATAAAAGAGCATTTTATGGATTAGAGGATCTTTGGGGCGATGCTAATTTTACTCGAATTGTATAAAAGCTGCGAACTTTCAGCTTAACTTTCCGTTTTACCTAAAGTTTATGAAATTACCCAAATAAGAAATGAGCGATACTAATAATAAAAGCAAAAAATTTGTACCAAAGACACCCCAAAAGCCCAATTTTCAGCTTTGGCTGATTATAGCTGCTGTAGCTGTCTTACTTGGTCTTACCTGGGTTCAGAATAGGAATTCAGTTGTTGATATCACACAAAAGAGATTTGAAGACATGTACTTGGCTGGAGATCTCTCCAAAGTGACCATGGTTAAAAACATGGAACGTGTTGATATCACGCTTAAATCCACCTCTTTATCCACAGATAAATACAAAACAGAATTGGAGTCCAATTCTACCTTTTTCAATCCTGAAGGTCCCCACTATTCATTTCAGGTAGCCTCTATAGAGAAATTCGCAAATGACTTTGATGCATTAAAGGAGCAAGTTCCTCAGGAAAATAGAATAGAATTATCTGTAGCCACTGAAGAAAACTGGAGTAGCTACTTCGGTAGCTTTGGATTCTTGATTTTGCTATTTGTGCTCTTCTGGTTTATGATGCGCCGTATGGCTGGGCCTTCCGGGCCAGGTGGACAGATATTCAATGTGGGTAAATCCAAAGCTCAATTGTTCGACGCTGAGAATAAAGTCAAAATCACTTTTGACAATGTGGCAGGACTTGACGAAGCAAAAGAGGAGGTTCAGGAAATCGTTGAATTTCTTCAAAATCCAGGCAAATTCACCAAACTCGGTGGTAAAATCCCTAAAGGTGCGTTGCTAGTAGGACCTCCAGGTACGGGTAAAACTCTACTGGCAAAAGCTGTAGCAGGTGAAGCGGGTGTACCATTCTTCACACTTTCAGGTTCTGACTTCGTAGAGATGTTTGTCGGTGTGGGTGCTGCCAGAGTTCGTGATTTGTTCAAGCAAGCCAAAGAGAAAGCACCTTGTATCATCTTTATAGATGAGATCGATGCGATCGGCAGATCAAGAGGTAAAGGCCAAATGCCAGGTTCAAACGACGAAAGAGAAAATACACTGAACTCCCTATTGGTGGAAATGGATGGTTTCGGTACTGACACAGGCGTAATTGTAGTCGCTGCAACTAACAGACCCGATGTATTGGATAGCGCTTTGCTAAGACCAGGACGATTCGACAGACAGATCTCTATCGACAAGCCAGATATCGTAGGAAGAGAAGCTATTTTTAAAGTTCACCTGAAGCCTATCAAAACGGCTGATGACGTAGATCCGAAAAAATGTGCTGCACAAACTCCAGGATTTGCTGGAGCCGAAATCGCAAACGTATGTAACGAGGCCGCTTTGATCGCAGCTAGAAGAAATAAAAATGCTGTAGATATGCAGGATTTCCAAGACGCTGTTGACCGTGTGATTGGTGGTTTGGAAAAGAAAAACAAGATCATTTCGCCAGACGAAAAGAAAATCGTTGCTTTCCACGAAGCTGGTCACGCTGTAGCTGGCTGGTTCTTGGAGCATGCTGATCCATTGGTCAAAGTAAGTATAGTTCCTCGTGGAGTGGCTGCTTTGGGTTATGCTCAGTATCTGCCAAAGGAACAATTCTTATATCAAACAGAGCAGTTGATGGATGAGATGTGTATGACACTTGGTGGTCGTGCTGCAGAAGAAATCATCTTTAACAAAATCTCTACAGGAGCCTTAAGCGATCTGGAGCGTGTCACTAAATTGGCTTATTCTATCGTATCAGTGTACGGCATGAATGATAAAATCGGGAATGTTTCCTTCTACGATTCTAAAGCCGATGGTTACAAAATGACCAAGCCTTATTCTGAATCTACTGCTGAGGTGATAGATGAGGAAGTAAGAAAACTAATTAAGTCAGCTTATGACAGAACCAAAGAATTGCTAACTCATAGAATCAAAGAACTTGACATCTTAGCTCAGGAGCTTTTGGAAAAAGAAATTTTATTCCAAGCAGATTTGGAGCGATTGATTGGCAAAAGACCTTTCGATAAGGAAACAACTTATCAGGCATATACCAATAAAAAGGATGATTCTAAAGAGCCAGACTTGATTAATAAGGAGGAAGATTCTGATCCAGAATCTTCAGATCCCCTGATAGATCCAATTCCGGAGCCAAATTCTGATAATCGAATCATGTAAATAAGAGCCCCGAATAATTCGGGGCTTTTTTGATTTTGTACCTGCACGTTTATCTTTAGTCATGCAATCAACCCCGTTGGATTTTCCGTTGAATGGAAAAAAAATCTATTTCGCATCTGACTTTCATCTTGGAGCACCAAATGAAGCAGAGAGCAAACTTCGCGAAAAACGGATCATACGATGGTTGGATTCCGTGGCGGAGGATGCCGCTGCCATCTTTTTGGTTGGAGATATTTTCGACTTTTGGTTCGAGTATGGGCAAGTAATTCCCAAAGGCTTTATTCCCTTTATTTCAAAGATCCATCAACTCCGAGAGCGGGGCATGCCTATCATTTTTTTCACTGGAAATCATGATCTATGGATGAAAGACTACTTCACTGTTGAGCTGGGGATCCCTGTTTACACTCATCCTATTGAGCTGAAAATAGAAGGAAAATCTATTTTGGTCGGTCATGGAGATGGTCTGGGACCAGGAGATAATTCTTATAAGTTCCTCAAGAAAGTATTTACTAACCAGATAGCTCAATGGCTTTTTCGCTGGTTTCACCCTGATCTGGGAATGAAAATCGCCAAGGGTTGGTCTGGTCATAGCCGTATTACCAATATCGAAAAAGATGAAAATCACTTCCTTGGTGAGGATGAATGGCTTTGGAAATACTGTAAAGAACTAGAGGAAAAGAAACATCATGATTTCTATATTTTCGGGCATAGACACTTGCCTCTGGAATTGAAAGTTGGGAAAAGAGCAACCTATTTCAACCTCGGCGAATGGGTGACTCAGAACACCTTTTTGTCTTTTGATGGCCAAAAAGCCCAGCTTATCACCTTCGAGGGATGAGGCTACTTTTCTTCCTTGTAATTATCCTCCTTCCAATTTTGGCTACTTCACAAAGTGTAGGGAAATTAGGAACACCACTTGCTGAAATACCGCTTGAAAATCTTGATCTGGTTTCCTTTGACACCAAAGATCAATTATTCGCCAGCACTAGTTTGGGGGATATTTACCTTTTCAGCCAAGATGGAAAACAACTCAATCTATTTTCGCCCGCTCGCCAAGGAAGATTGAATCAGCTAGAGGCAGGTTGGACGGTGAATATTTTCACCTTTTCAGCAGATCTGCAACAGTATAGAATACTCGATAGATTTCTGAACCCCTTGGCAGAAAAAGGATTTTCCCTTGCTGACATCAGCCTAGCCAAAGCGGCAACCTTGGGCAATAATAATGTGGTCTGGGTCTGGGATGAATCAGATCTGAGCCTCAAATCATTGGACTATCTTAGAAACCAGGTCATTCAATCCCAACCTCTCAATCTTATATTAGAATCAGAAGACTTAAGCGTCTCAGAAATCAGAGAATTCAAAAATCGCCTGTTTATGAATGCACCAGAGTCTGGCGTTTTCATTTTTGACAATCAAGGGAATCTGATGCGAAAAATTGAAGTAAAAGGCATCAACAAATTGTGCTATTACAAAGAGCACCTAATTTGGATAGAAGGGAATAACCTAATGGCAGTATCTCTTTCAACCAACGATATTGTCACTCTTGCTGATCTGGATAATTCTGAAGCCGCTTATCTTCAAATCGGCCAGGAAAGAATTGCATTAGTCTCCAAAGACAAAATAAGCCTCTATTCTACTCCTTCTTGGCTGAAGTCTTTTAAGTGAGTTAATTCTCTCTCTTTTTTTACTTCTTTATTTCACAATCGACTTTGGACATTTCCAATATCCCAAGAATACTTGTCCATCATTGTTCACAAAGACCCACACATAGTACTCACTTAGTGGGAATGAAACCCTCAGAAAAGTCCAGCTTCTGGAGAAGCAGGACAACTACGACCTTTGCCCAAACAACCGTGGCCACCGTGGTCTAATACTCTTCAAACAAAAAAGGCCATTTCATCTCTGAAACGGCCTTTTCGAATTTTATAAATTCAGAACAATTAGTTGACCTTCACCAACTCAATATCAAAGATCAAATCCTTACCTGCCAATTGGTGGTTAGCATCTAACTTAATTTTTTCAGCATCCACATCTACTACTGTTACTGGCATAGGCTGACCGTTGTCTCCCTGAAGAGTCAATGCCAATCCGATCTCGGGCTTGATATCAGCAGGAACTTGTGCTATAGGTACAGCGATGATCATATCTTCTCTCCGCTCGCCATAGGCTTCAGCAGCAGGAATTGTCACTGTTACCTTATCGCCTAACGCCATACCGTCAACAGCTGTATCAAATCCTTTAATCATATTTCCGTCGCCTAAGGTAAATCCTAGCGGTTCGCGATTGGCTGAAGAATCAAATACGCTTCCATCCTCCAATTTTCCAGTGTAATGCACTTGAACTGCATCCCCTTTTTTAGCTTGCATAGTCTTTTGTTTTAGTAAAGCACAAAGTTACAAAAATCTATCAAGGGAGAAAAATCCGATGACTATTGTCCGATTTCAGTATAAAAACGTACACTTTTGGACACTTCTACTTCAAAAACCCAGTATATAGGCCTATATTAGGGTTGGCATCATTTTGCCATAAGTAAGTCCAAACAATTAACCATGGAAACTCAAGATTTAGGCAAGATTCTTATCATCGATGATAATGAAGACTTACTCTTTGCCGCTAAAATGCTTCTAAAGAAGCATGCTCAAGAAGTCATGATAGAAAAGGATCCACGTAGAATTCCTTTTCTGGTCAATAACAATAATTACGATGTAATCCTGCTGGACATGAATTTCCGAGAGGATACAACCTCAGGCAAGGAAGGTTTTCACTGGCTAAAGCAAATCAAAGAGATTGATCCAAAGGCCGTAGTAATCCTGATCACTGCATTTGGTGACGTGGAAATGGCCGTTCAAGCCCTTAAGGAAGGTGCGACCGATTTCATTCTGAAGCCTTGGCAAAACGAAAAATTGATTGCGACGCTATCTGCTGCAATCAGATTAAAGGAAAGCTACAATGAAGTCGATAAGCTGCAAAAAAAACAAAAGCAGATGCAGACGGATATGAAGAAGCCTTACACTGATATCATCGGTCAAAGTGCTTCTATGAAAAACATTTTTTCCATCATTGATAAAGTAGCCCAGACAGATGCAAACGTGCTGATTTTAGGAGAAAATGGAACAGGTAAAGAACTTATAGCGCGAGCTATTCATGATCGATCACTTCGAAAAGATGAAATTTTCGTCGGTGTAGATATGGGTGCTATTACAGAAACCTTATTTGAATCTGAACTTTTTGGCCATAAAAAGGGTGCGTTTACCGATGCCAAAGATGATCGCTCAGGTAGATTTGAAATAGCTGACAAAGGCTCTTTGTTTTTGGATGAGATCGGAAATCTTTCTCTTCCTCTGCAGTCAAAACTTCTCACGGTGCTCCAAAGAAGGGAAGTTACCAGAATAGGCACCAACAAAGCCATCCCAGTGGACATCCGCCTGATTTGTGCTACGAATATGCCTATACACGAAAGTACTTCTGATAATAATTTCCGTCAGGATTTATTGTATCGAATCAATACTGTGGAAATCTTCCTTCCTCCACTTCGTGAAAGACAAGATGATATTCCAGTTCTGGCGAATCATTTTCTAAAAAGCTACAGTCAGAAATACCGCAAAAACTTCACTGGATTTACTACAGCTGGAATGGATCTTTTGCAGCATTATGGATGGCCAGGAAACATCCGGGAACTTCAGCATGCCATCGAGCGGGCGATTATTATGGCAGAAGGCGAGGTATTGGATTCTAGGGATTTCTTCTTCCTTTCTGCCAAGCCAACCTCTGACAAAGCACCAACTTCAGTGACACTTAACCTCGACGATATGGAGAAAACTACCATTCAGCGAGCAATTGACAAAAACGGCGGAAACATCTCCAAGGCAGCTAAGGAGCTTGGTCTGACCAGAGCTTCACTTTACAGAAGGCTGGAAAAATATGGACTATAAAGTTGGCTTACTCGGAAGGATCGCCTTCTTAGCGGCTTCCTTATTTCTACTTGCCTACGCTATCATCGATAGTTGGGGAGTTTTTATGATCTCCCTTTTACTCGTTTTGGTCGTATTTCAAATCATCTATTTGCTTCGTTATTCTGAAGGCTCATTCAATAAAGTGCGCGTTTTCCTCGATAATATCAAGCAGGACAAATACTCTCAACTCTATCCTGTCAAATTTGATGGTACCGAAACCGATGACTTACACATAGAATTCAATGCGATTCTCGCTAAGCTAAAGGAAGATCAAGCCGAGAAGGAAGCCAACTATCAATATTTCCGATCAGTGTTTAAGCACCTGAGCATTGGCTTGATCACTTTTGGGGAAAACGGCGGTATTCAAATCGTAAACACTGCTGCAAAGCGAATTCTCCATGTGGAAGAGCTAAAAAACATCGGGGAGATCGAAGGCATAAACAAAGAATTACACCTAGCAATCAATAACCTGCGCACGGGCGGAAGTGAGTTGATTAAGATCGCCCATCCTGACGGAATCATGCAGATTTCGGTGTATGTGATTGAATTGCTGATGCGTGGGGAGAAATTCAAATTGGTATCTCTGCAGAATATTCAGTCTGAACTAGAAGAAAAGGAAATGGAAGCTTGGCAAAATCTTGTCAAAATCCTGACTCATGAAATCATGAATTCCATTGCGCCGATTTCTTCTTTGGCAGGTACTATCCAAGGGGAAATGGAAAGCAAAATAGAGCACGTGGAGCAAATAACCCCTTCAGAAATGGAAGACTACCTTTTAGGGATTAGTACGATTGAAAAGCGTAGTCAGGGACTGATCAGCTTTGTGTCTGACTTCAGAAGTTTGGCACATATTCCAGCTCCTAAGTTCAGCAGTATTGCTATCGCAAAGCTTTTCCATCAACTTGAGATTTTACTACAACACCAACTTGAAGAACAACACATTGAATTTATCAAAGAGATCAATCCAAAGGAGTTAATTCTTTTTGGAGACCAAACTCAGATTGAGCAAGTACTTATTAACCTTACTCAGAATGCCATTCAGGCAGTAGAAGATTCAGAAGTAAAACGGATCATCTTGCGAGCATTTATAGATGAGTCAGGAAAGATTATTCTTGAAATAGCCGATACCGGAAAAGGCATCGAAGAGGAAGCGCTAAGCAAGATTTTCATCCCATTCTTTACCACCAAATCTAAAGGTTCGGGAATCGGTTTGAGCCTATCCAAGCAAATCATGCGTCGCCACAAAGGAAATATTCAAGTGCGCTCTACGCAGGGTGAAGGGACTACATTTAAGTTAATATTTAACGGGTAAAACGGAATTTGCAGTAAGACAAAACCTTTTGCGCTTTTTAGGACCTTGAAGGATTTTCAAGGAGACATCAATAAATCAACTTTGAAGTATGTTCTCATTAAATGAATAAATCAGTATCTTCAATTAATCTAAAAATCGACACCATGATCATTGAAAGAACGGAAGATGAGGTAATTATCAGACTTCCATCTAATGTAAAAACAGAGGGACTTCAAAACCTCATTGTCTACCTAACTTACTAGGAAGCTACTGCCAATTCAAATGCAAAGCAGACAGATGTGGATGCATTAGCTAAGGATGTAAAAGCAGGTTGGTGGAAAGAAAACAAGGATCGTCTTATTAAATGAAAGTAGTGATAGTAACCAATATAATTTTTAGCGTTCTTTTAAACTCATAAGGCACTATTGGTGATCTAATATTCAATTCAGAAGGGAGATTTGAATTCTATAGTTGTGTATACATGCGCAATGAAATACGGAATCATTGGGACAAACTCAAAAAAATCTCAAATATTTCAGAAGATTAATTACAAATTTCATATGCATTGGTTCTCTCCAAACTAAAGTTTATTAATGAAGAGATTATACCAGTGAAAACATGACTATCCTCTGAGAAAATCATCAAAAAAATTGATTCAGACGATGTTGCTTTTGTTGCATTATCAGAATTCTCAGGAGCTACGTTGTGGACTGGAGACAAGATTTTATACAAAGGCTTAAAAAGTCAGAATTTCAAAAATCTTGTAAATACAACTGAATTTCTTGCCTTACGATAAGGCTAGTAGGTTCAATAACTTTTGAAATTGCCCACATTTATTTTTAAAACCCTATGAATCAAAAGACCCTACTTTTAATCGGATTCGTATTATTCAAGTTTGTTCTACAATACTTGTTGATTGATTCAGGTTATGATCTGCAAAGAGATGAGTATTTACATCTTGACCAGGCACATCATTTAGCTTGGGGCTATATATCCGTTCCTCCGGTCACTTCTTGGTTTTCGTATTTGATTTACCTGCTTGGTTATACTGAGTTTTGGGTCAAATTCTTCCCAGCTCTTTTTGGTGCATTAACGATAGTGTTGGTTTGGAAAACAGTAGAAAGTTTGGGAGGAAATCTATTCGCACTTTCTCTGGCTGCAATAGGTATTATTTTTTCTGCATTGACTCGAATCAATACTCTCTTCCAGCCTAATTCCTTCGATGTATTAGCTTGGACTTTTGTGTTTTACACCGTCATTAGACACCTACAAACTGGTAAAAACAGTTGGTTATATTGGATGGGAATAGCATTTGGTTTTGGCTTTCTAAATAAATACACGGTAGTCTTTCTGGCAATTGGGCTAGTTCTTGGTTTATTAGTAACTAAACAAAGACAAGTCTTTACCAACCCTCACTTTTATGGTGCACTTGCACTTGCTGCTTTGATCACATTACCAAATCTGATCTGGCAATGGGTGAATGATTTTCCCGTGATTTGGCATATGAGAATGCTGAGCCAGAATCAACTTGTCAATAACAATCGTTTGGACTTTTTAATAGATCAGCCACTATTCTTTATAGGTTCTCTTTTCATTTTGATTGTAGCAATGGTTGCCTATTTCACTTACCCTCCTTTCAAGAAATATAGATTTCTATTTTATTGTCTGATAGTGACCTTGGCTGTTTTTATGATTTTCCGAGCAAAGAGCTATTATGCCATCAGTATTTACCCTATTCATTTCGCTTTTGGGTCAATTTATCTCTCAAAACTACTGAACTCAGGTTGGAAGACCTACCTGATACCAGTGGCATTGATTGTTCCTGTTGCACTATTTACACTAATGATACCATTGATATTTCCTATTGAACCCCCTGAGAAACTTAAGGATAACTATTCAAGACATCCCGGTTTGCAGTTGACACGCTGGGAAGATGGAGAAATCCATGACATCCCCCAAGATTTTGCGGATATGCTAGGCTGGAAAGAACTGGCAGCGAAGGTAGATCTGGCTTATTCCAAAGCGCCTGCTGATGAATACACCCTAATCATCTGCGACAACTACGGACAGGCTGGAGCGATCAATTTTTACACCAAGACCAAAGGCTTGCAAGCTGTCACAATGAATGCTGATTATGTCAATTGGATAGATCTCAGTCGGGAAATTAAGAATGTAATCTTAGTACGAGATGCACTAGATGGAGTAAGTGAGCGGGAGATCTTACTTTTTGAGAAATCAGAAGAAATCGGAACTATTACCGATCCAAATGCCCGTGAGTATGGAGCGATCATCCACCTTCTTCTCGGCACCAAAACTGATATCAATGCGATTCTGACTAGTGAGATTGAGGAGAAAAAGGCTGAATTGAGAGAGTGAGAAATTTGTGAAGTGATCCGTTTGAACTCAGAGCACTGACAAGACTTTGTATATTTGATAAAAGCCAAAAAATGACAACAAAGGAAATCATATTGGATAAACTCAGGTCAAATAAACCTCAGTTCTCTAAACTTGGGGTTCGAGAAATTGGCTTATTCGGTACCTATTTACACAATGAACATACGATTGCCAGTGATATTGATCTGCTCATAGATTTCGAACCTGAAATATAAACATTTGACAACTTCATGACTGCTTACGATTTATTTGAAAGCATATTCATAAGTCAGAAAATAGAAGTTGTCACTACTTTTGGACTTAGCCCATGCATCGGCCCAAAGATTTTAAGAGAAGTGGAATATTGCTAACAATCCACTAGACTATCTTAAATATATTTCTGATGAATGCAGCTTTATCCTAATACCATTCAATGCAAGAACATGGCTGGAATGAGAGACCGACTCATTCATGATTATATGGGAGTAAATTATTCCGTTGTTTGGGATGTAGTAAAAAACAAAATTCCAGATGTGCAAAATCAAGTGCATATCATTCTATCTAAAAAATAGAGATTAAAATGTTCTGTGTGGACACAGTCCACGGTCGTCACAAAAATCAAAGTGCAGGAATTTAAAATCCTAAACCACCATTTTTCCTCTTCTCTTTTGTTCCTTTGCAGATTAAAGAACATCACCCACATCGTTCTTTTTCATTCAAGCTTTTCCTCCAGTAAAAATCCCCTTCATGAATACCTACAAACAAATCGAAGCTGAAATTCTAGCAGCATCGAACATCCTCATTACCGCCCACAAATCCGCCGATGGTGACTCTGTCGGCTCCTCATTGGGTCTATTGCATTTTATAGAAAAGCTTGGGAAAAAAGCTACCATTTGCCATCCTGACAAAGCTCCTGATTTTTTGGATTTCCTTGACTTGTCACACATTATTACGATGGATCAAGAACCAGAGAAAGTGAACACTGCATTCCAAGAAGCAGATCTGATCTTTTGTTTAGACTATAATTCCACAGATCGTGTGGGCAAGGATATGACTCCCTTGCTGGAGTCCGCCAGCTGCACCAAAATCATGATCGATCATCATCTTGACCCACAGGACTTCGCTTCAATTACGGTATCCGACACCTCTGCATCATCTACGGCAGAGTTGATTGTGGAATTGATCGAGCTGTCAGAAAACGGCTCGTTACTGGACGAGAAAATAGGAACTCCTTTGTATGTAGGAATTTTGACTGACACAGGGAGCTTTCGCTTCAATTCCGTTAAACCCCGAACACACGAGGTCCTTGCCATACTGCTTGCCGGAGGCGTCAAACATTACATGATCCATGAAATGCTGAATGATACAAATACAGCTAGCCGCCTTCGCCTGCAAGGATTTGCGATGAGTGAAAAAATGGAGATTTTGGATGTAAACTCGGTCGCTATCATTTCACTGACCAAAGGGGAGTTGGAAAAGTATCAGTACAAAAAAGGAGATACAGATAGTTTAGCCAATCTTGCTTTATCCATCAAAGGAATGAAAGTGGCCATTGTGCTTTCAGAACGGGATGGAATCATCAAGATATCCTTCCGCTCTAAGGGCAAAGTGAATCCTGTAAATGCTTTGGCAGCCAATCATTTCGATGGTGGCGGACATGCAAATGCGGCTGGGGGAATGTGTGAGCTCTCCATGGATGAAACCTTGGATAAAATGAAAGCTCTTGTTCCTGAGTACTTTCCTGTTCAGTAGTCTGAGGATCAATAGGTAGTGAACCATTAGTTATAGAATGTACTCCCAAATTCCGAACGTAGGATTAATCATACAGGAAGCATCTTTGAACAAAACACTTAACCTATGAAAGCTGCCATTCGAAGGTCATATGGAGGTCCCAAAACAATTCAAGTTGAGGAAATCGACAACCCAGTCCCAAGGGACAATCAAATATTAATTCGAGTTCATGCTACGACGGTAAACAGGACAGATTGTGCCAATCTCGCAGCCAAACCTTTAGTAATGCGATTTATCATTGGTTTTTTTAAGCCTCGGAAGACAACCTTAGGAACTGATTTCGCCGGTGAGGTGGTGGCAATTGGGAAAAATATCCACTCCTTCCAAGTCAATCAACGGGTCTTCGGCTTTACCGATCTAGGCTTAGAATCGCAAGCAGAATTCATGGCTTTGACACCTAAAGAAAATCTTTTGACCATCCCCGATCACCTTAATTATAAACAAGCTGCCGCGAGTCTGGAAGGTGCACATTATGCTCATTCATTTATCCACAAAGTAACCATTCAGCCAGGACAGCGAATACTTATCAATGGTGCGACAGGAGCGATTGGATCAGCATTGCTTCAATTCGTCAAGACATTTGAAGTACATGTGACAGCAACCTGCACTACCAAAAACGTCGCGCTTGTCCAATCCTTGGGAGCTGATAAAGTTTACGATTACTCGAAAGAGGATTTCACATCTGATATTGAAAAATATGACTTTGTATTTGATGCTGTAGGCAAAAGTACCTTCGGAAAGTGTAAGTCATTGCTGAAAAAGGAAGGCATCTATATATCGTCAGAATTAGGACCTTATTCACAAAACATCTTCTTAGCTCTCCTCACTCCTCTTTTTGGCAGAAAGAAAGTTGTTTTCCCAATACCTTATAGTTTATCCAAAACCCTTCCTTACATAAAATTAATGTTGCAAAAAGGAAAATTCAAACCTGTAATCGACCGTGAATATCCCCTAGATGATATAGCAGAAGCCTATGAATATGTTCTTTCTGGCAAAAAAACGGGGAATGTCATCATCAATTGTTAGCTGATAAAGGGCTAGCTCTAAATGGTCTATGCATCCGCTTACCACAGTTGATGATTTCCTGCACAAAATATTCAAACATCTACATCCAGCTTCTGGAGAAGCCGGACGACTTATCATTGCGACCTCCGCGCAAACCTCTGAGTGCTCCGTGGTAAAAACCCATAAAAAAACTCCATGCGAAGTCAATCACACGGAGTTTTCATTTTTGGTGGTTTTAGCTCTTACTTAATCTTTCAAAGTCACTGTTCTGGTAACATCGTTAAATCCACCTGGCAACAAATTCCCATCGCCATCCAACAATTCCAATCTAATAGAAACTTCTCCTTTAGGAAGCCCTTTAATCACATAAGGCGCCCAATCAGTAATCATAAATTCCTCACCATTGATGGTTGCTCTTACTTTGTTTCCAGTTTCAGAAAGTGTAGTGTTCAGCAAAAAGAAATCAAGCAATAAATTCTCAGTTTCTGCTCCAGTATACTCACCTTTGGGACGGCTATAGATCATGGTGGGCTGATCAAAATCTACATTCATGTCGTCACTGGCACCGCCAATTACCATTTTCTTGGCAATGAAAGAATTGTCATTCTTTACTGACTCATGATAAGATCTACTCAAAAATGCTACTAGATAGTGTGTTCCTTCAGGCATTGCCCTCTTAAATTCTGCTTCGTAGTGAGCAGAGTATGGCTCATTGTCCAAAATAAAGTGGATGTGCTGTCCTTTATCAGAATTGGCAAGCATACCCGCCATTTCATTTTTCTCAGTTTGTGCAGTCAGCTCATAATCTCCCACTTCAAATGCAAAGTCAACTTCCCCAGCTTTCGCAATAGTAGTATTGCCAGGCTTTGTCATTTTCAAAGTGGAGCTTGCATAAGCTGGAGAAGCCTCAAATTTTTCAATTGAGATAGAAGCTGGCGCAGTCATTTCAGTCTCCATTACTTCTTCATTTTCAGCTTTTTTAGGTTCGCAACTTACCGCCATTAATAATGCCACAGCAGCAGTACCCAATATTTTTACGTTCATAATTTTCAGTTTTTGAAGTTTGTGATTTTTACTAATAGTCTCAAATGCCATTCCATCGCTACTCGGAATAAAACTTGAACTCAAAGTTATTCATCTTGGATAAGAATCTACGATTTAAGGCTGTTGATTTACCATACATTTTTGGCGTGATAGCTTGATAGGCTTAGCATTTTCAATAATTAAGTTGATTTTTCATCAGTTGATTATGGTCAAATGACATATGATTGTGTTAAGTACATAGCAAATGATGCTTATGAAGAAGGCCATATTATCCTCTAAGAAGTGTTTTAATTCCCCGCTATCGGAAAAAAAAACCCCTATTCTTTGGTGTTAGAAAAGTGACTTGCGGATCATCTCTTGTACCTCTCCAAAAATAAACCTCATCAAGGAAATTCGTTAATTGTGTTATTTTTTTCTTGAAGAGCCATATTTTGAATAGATATTAGAAATTAAAATAATGGTCTTAGACATAGAAGACGGTGAGGAATTACGACAAAGATCACAGCAATAATTAACCCTGCATTTCCTTAATTTCTCCCAGCAATTCATCCAGTCGATCTCGAAGGACTTTCGGCTGTTTGATCACCACCATATCCCCCAATGCGATTACCCAGCGTACAAACCCCTCAATGGATGAGTTCATAAAGGTCATTTCGGTCACTTGCCCAACTTTTTCCTCTGACACATACCCATTATTATACCTTGAGTTCACCAGGTATTTCAAAGATCCGTCAGGCACTTCTAAAATGATTTGATGAAGTTGTTGCTCGCCTGATACTTTGTCCAAATAGGACTGCAAGGAAGGATGCTTTGCCGTGGAATAGGAAATATCTGTAATCCGAAATTTGCTAAATCTATCCAGTCGAAACGTGCGGTAATCTTTCCTCATCCGGCAGTATGCCATCAGATACCATTGTTCATACGAATGAAACATGCCTACAGGCTCCAACTCCCTGTCTGTAGTCTGCTCTGGATCAAAAGTAACGTAGGTAGTTGCTACCACTTTTTTTTCCGAAATCGCCTGAAGCATGGCTTGAAAG
Organism: Algoriphagus antarcticus; assembly: GCF_002150685.1. Lineage (GTDB taxonomy): Bacteria > Bacteroidota > Bacteroidia > Cytophagales > Cyclobacteriaceae > Algoriphagus > Algoriphagus antarcticus. The sequence goes on along the minus strand of NZ_MSSW01000044.1, from coordinate 9,598 downwards.
GCTTTACTGGATTTATTCATGACCTGTGAAGGATCCGACTTCAACACTTGGATCGTATCCTGTACCTCCACCAGCAAATCCTTTTCAGAGGATTTAAGCACTGACTTAATTTTGATCAGCGCTTCTTTGAAAAACTTGCTGCTTTGTTCACCCAACGATTTTTCCACCAACTTCTCCGCCACCAACATCGCCAGCGCCTCCTCCCTGCTAAACATAATCGGAGGAAGTCGATATCCTTCCACTAGCGAATATCCCTGCCCTGCCTCTCCGATAATCGGCACCCCTGACACTTCCAAAGATCTCACATCTCTATAGATTGTCCGCAAACTCACCCCAAAACGGGCTGCCAGTTCAGCCGCACGAACAGTTCTCTTGGATTGCAGATGCGTAAGTATGGCGGTGAGCCGATCGATTCTGTTCATGGAAAATGAGTGTGGAGCTTAAAAGTAAAGAAACTGAAAAAAATCAGAAAATCTTTCAAATCCCAAAATCCTACTGACATAGGGTTGACACTGTCGGGTTGTTTATTTGATTATTCTTAAACAAAACACAAATATTATGGAATCTACACAAGTAGCAGCAACCGCTCAAATCATCAACAAGGATCAACTTTTGACGCACTGGCTTGGCCATCGCAAAGTCACTCGAAGAGCGTTGGAAGCTTTTCCTGAGAAAGAACTTTTCGAATTCAGCATAGGTGGAATGCGTACATATGCTCAGCTTACCAAAGAAATGTTGGCAATGGATGGCTCTACCGCTAGGGGCTTGGCGACCGACGATTGGGGGACTTTTGATGAAGAGAAGACAGAACTTACAACAAAAGCTGACCTTCTAGCGAGCTATGATGAATCCACAGAAAAAATCCAGAATTATTGGAAAGATATTTCTATGGAGAAATTTCAGGAAAAAGTGGTGGCCTTTGGGCAATATGATGGTACTGGCTACAGCATTCTATTTTATATCATAGACAACGAAATTCACCACCGCGGCCAAGGGTATGTATATTTACGAGCATTAGGGATCACACCTCCGAATTTCTGGGAGCAATATTGATTTTCACAGCTGTGGTATGAATGAAAAGTGCCGTGGCCTGTTTTTGCCGTGGTCTGTGACGCAGACCACGGCGTTAATATTCATACTATAACGTCTATTATGCAGACCGTTAATCAAATTTTCATTCTTTATGTAGCGAATAAATCTTGTCATGCGTCTTGGTATTGATTATAAACTAAAACCAACAAATACATATGATGAGTGTAAAATCATTTGCAATGAAGAATTTTAAATCTCTGGCTACCCTAGCATTGCTAGCCGGAACTATGGGATTGACAAGCTGCTTGGATGACAATGACCCGAGTGATTACCCACCTGCAGGTTACATTTCTATTTTCAACGGCGCACCTGGTAACTCTGGGGTAATCGTGTATGCTGACCAAAATAAAGTGAATGATTTCTCTTTGAAATATTCAGATGTGTTGCCTTACCAAAACTTCTTTCCTGGAGACAGGCTATTCAAGTTTTCGGAAAGCAATTCCCTGACTTCTCTTTTGGAGAAAGAATTTGAGATCAAAGTTGATTCTGTTTACTCCATGTTTATGGTAGAGGCTGCGGGAGTATTGGATGCTGTCTTGGTAGATGATGACTGGTCGGAGCCAACTGCTACCGAGGCACAGATCCGAATGGTAAATCTTTCGCCAGACGCGGGAGCTGTCTCTCTCAAGATCGATGCAGTAGAAACTCCAGTTTTCAGTGACGTTGTTTTCAAGTCTAATTCAACGTTTAAAAGTCTAGCGACCAAAATGTATAAACTAACTGTCGTTTCAAGTACAGGAGAAACCCTTGCAACTGCTACGAACATTGAACTGAAAGGAAACAGAGTTTATACCCTTGTGATAAGAGGCTACAAGCAGGCAACTGACAATGCCAAAAAGCTTGATTTACAATTAATAACCAACTATATAGATTACTAAGCAATCTTACTCCCACAATGAAAAATCCCGGTCTGATTTGATCGGGATTTTTTTTGATCCATGCTCTACCATTTAATCAATGATCGGCAAAGGTTAGCGTGGTCATTTAACTAAGGCTACGCATTTCAGTTTGTTTTACTTTTTAAGCTGACTAAATCGCTTTGATTGATGCCAAATAATTGTCTGAAGGTATTGCCTATGATTTATTAAAACTTCTTTTGCATTAATCCCAGGTATATGAAATAAATTTTTCACATGATGCATAAAAAAGATTTTAATTTAAGTAATTGTTACTTCTTCGAAATTATTTGTTAAGACTTATGAAAATAAAATTGACCAGAAAAACCTCAACTCTTCCTCAGCTCTTAATTCTGATTTTTATGCTGAGTTGCTCACCACAATCAAAACAGTCCGAAGAATCCATAAATACTGATTCCTCAGCCGAACCGGTGATCATGGCCTATTACGTGGCTGAACGCACTTATGAACCTGAAAAAATCCCTGTAGAAAAGCTTTCCCATATCATCTACTCCTTCACTAACGTGATCGATGGGGAAATGAAATTCAGAAATCCTGAAGCTGCGGGGCCAAAGATAGAGGCATTAGTTAAACAAAAGGAACGAAATCCTGATCTAAAAGTAATGATCGCCTGTGGTGGCTGGGGTGCTGATGGATTTTCTGATATGGCACTGACTGAAGAAAGCCGCGCAAAATTTATTAACAGCGCTGCAGATTTCATCAAAAAATATCAGCTCGACGGTATGGACATGGACTGGGAGTATCCGGGAATTTCCGGTGCAGGCACTATGTCACGTCCAGAGGACACCCAAAATTTCACTGCCCTGATGAAAGGATTACGTGAGATGCTGGACACATTTGACTCTCCCAAAATTCTGACCTTCGCTTCGGCCGGCTGGAAGCGCTATTACGATTTTGTCGATATGGGCGAAGTAATGAAATATGCCGATTACACCAATGTAATGACTTATGACCAGGTATCCGGAGTATCTATTTACACAGGACATCATACGCCTTTAGGTGACGTGAGTAGTGAGGATATCGCGGGTACACCATTTCATGATCATCTAGATAGCTTGTACCAAAACGGTGAAAGTCCTGATCCCGATCCCCGTTCTGCACAGAAAATTGTGGATTTCCTGATCAAAAAAGGCGTAAATCCCAATCAGATAGTGATTGGATCTGCATTCTACGGAAGAGTCTGGAAAGGCGTACCACCGATAAATAACGGATTATACCAGTTAAGTGGGGGACTTCAAATCGGATGGATGTCTTATCATCGAATTCGAGAATCGTATGAACAGGATCAAAATTTTCAGCGCTTTTGGGATGAGAAAGCTCAAGCACCTTACCTCTATAATTCCAAAGACAGGTTAATGGTATCGTATGACGATACGGTTTCAGTCGCACTAAAAACCAAGTACGCTATGGAAAAAGGACTGGGCGGCATCATGTTCTGGGAATTGGGCAACGATACCAAAGAGGAAGGAAGTCTACTTGATGCAATTTACAAGGCTGCATACGAGTAAAGGCAGGGTGATTAACTGATCGCTGATGTTAAAGGATACTCTGTGATAAGTTAAAAGCACCCTAAAACAACAGCAATCTTTGAACGCTTTGTTGGTAAAAAAAGACTTATATATTGATTAGTGAAATAGTTATTGCATTGTGACCTGTTTCAATAAATTGTCTTACCATTTAAAAATAGCTTAGAAAGTGCTACTCAAGAGTAGGTGCCAAAAAAGCTCGTAATGTCCCCATATATAGACTCAAAAACATAACCCAAATGAAACAAATATCTGTAATTCTCTTATTACTCATATGTTTGATTGTTGGCTCCTGTTCCACAAATTCTGATTCAATAATCCTTGACCTTTCTACAGAATCATTGAAAATCACCATCAATGACAAAGGGTCATTTATCAATTTCATTGATGTAAATACTGGGACAGATTATATTTCAACAGACACCTTGGCTCCCTTAATGTCAGTTAGGATCAACAATGAAATTATTCATCCAAAATCTGCTACTGTAAAAGATGATATCATAAGCTTGGATTTTGAAAACGAAGTAGTTGCAGAAATTAAAATTGAAGAAAAAGGAACTCACTTTACTTTCGAATTACAATCAATAACAAACAATGATACTATTGAATTAATTGTTTGGGGGCCATATCCCACTTCAATCCAAAAAACAATCAGTGAAACAGTTGGTGTGGTTCGGGATGATGATTTTGCCATTGGCATTCAAGCCTTGAATATCAAAACTCTTGGAGGATACCCTTGGAATGAAAGTGACCGAATGCCAGAATTCGACTTCGTAAGAGAAGAGGATCCAAACAACATGCATCCCAAATCAGACGGCAGTGTCTTGTATAGAATCGAGGCTGCAGCGCCTCTGGCAAATGGAAGTAGTTTACAAGCATATACTAGAAATAGAAATACTGAAAGAATTTATTCGGATGTAGGCCACGACAAAATTGTTGCTCCGCCTTATGATGATGGTGGAGTCATAGGTTCCAAAATAGCTCTATTTGGAAGTCCTGAATCAAAAGCACTTGAAACTATCGGCGCTATAGAAATCGCGGAAGGATTGCCTCACCCAATGATAGATGGGGAATGGGTGAAAACAAACCGGAATGCTGCAGCAGCTTACCTCATTACTAATTTCACCGAAGCAACGGTGGATGATGCGATCGCATTAACCAAAAAGGCAGGCTTGAAATACCTCTATCATTATGGAAAGACATTTGAAACTTGGGGTCAATTCGAATTATACAAAGGTGAATTTCCAAACGGGATTGAAGGTCTAAAAGCAGCTGTTGATAAAGCTGCCGCTGAAGGAGTTCTAATGGGCACCCACTTCTTATCGAATTTTATTGCAACAGACGATGCATACGTTACACCAATTCCGGACGAAAGACTTGCCAAAGTAGGAAGTTCGATGATTGTCGGTGATATAGATGCAAATGCTTCCACCATCACTATCGAATCCCCTGAATTCTTCAATCAAATGAAGAATAACAATTTAAAAACAGTCATGATCGGTGAAGAACTGATTCGCTACGGAAGTGTATCAGAAGAATCTCCCTGGCGATTGTTGGATTGTCAGCGTGGCGCATTTGATACAAAAGCTAACAGTCACAAATCAGGTGACAAAATTTCAAAGCTATTGGATCACGGATATAAGGTATTCTTATCCGAAACAGATCTGACCATAGAGATGTCAAAGACTATGGCCGATTTATATAACCAAACAGGCCTGCGACAAATTTCTTTTGACGGGCTGGAAGGAAATCGTTCTACAGGTTTGGGAACCTACGGAGAGTCCTTGATGCCCTATACTTGGTACACTAATCTATCGGATGAATTGAAAGATCATCTGATAATAGATGCCAGTCGCACCACACATTTTTTCTGGCATATCTATAGTCGTATGAACTGGGGAGAGCCTTGGTATGCCGGTTTCCGCGAAAGTCAAGCAGAATATCGATTTAACAATCAGGCCTATTTCCAAAGAAATTTTATGCCGGGTATGTTAGGTTGGTTTAAAATGACTCCTGAAACCAGTATTGAAGATATGGAGTGGATGCTGGCAAAATCAGCGGGATATGATGCAGGCTATGCTTTGGTAGCCGATCTGCCTACTGTCAGTCAAAATGGTAACTCAGACAAAATATTGGAGTTGATCGGTGACTGGGAAAAATTAAGGATTTCAAACTCTTTTAGCGAAGCGCAAAAAGAAAAAATGCGAAATAGCGACAAGGAGTTCACACTCAAAAAAATCAATGAAGCCGAGTGGAACTTGCTAGAGGTATATTCAGAAATATTCACTCATGAGAAAAAGGTGAGACAACCTGGAGAGCCATTGCATTCCACTTTAGAGTTCAACAATCCGGGAAATGAGCAAGTGGTGAATTTCACTTTGACTGCAATGAACTCCGATGTAAGCGGAATTACACTAGAGATGAATGGTTATAAGAAAGTGGCCCTTCCGGGGACTATCAAAGAAGGTCAGACGCTCAAATATACTGGCGATAAGGAAGTGCTTTTATACGATTCCAACTGGCAGATTATTAAAAGATTTGAAATAGATCTGTCTGATCTTAAAATCAACACTGGCAAGAATCTGATTGCCATTGATAGCAAGTTTGATAGAGCGGATAAAGAGGCCAATATTAAAGTAGAAATCAGAACATTTGGAGAAACGCAAGACGTGGTTTTGAAAAAATAATATTCAGTTAGTGGCATCAATCCCCCTTTCCCAATATGGGTTAGTGGGATTTTCTAAAGCAAAATCCAAATATTATTATGGTGCGTGTAGCATTGCGAACTGTAATATTTATTAACCTGTATGTACGCTTTTGTGCTAGTAATAGAATTCTCTTTGGTCAACTGGTTGGAAGACCGATGACCGAAGACCGGAGTAAACAAGAATTCGATGTGTCTTAGGATTTTCCAGTTCGTCAACAGCTTGATCAATGTCTTTCACGGGCAATTGAGAACTGTAAAAGTAGAGGGTGTATGTTGGCTTTGGGTAGAAAGTGACTTCTTCACCACCCGTAAGGTGTAGGGCAAAAATATCCATTTCGGTTTCTTCGATAACTAATCCTAGAGTATACTGGTAGAACGGCTTTGCTTTTATGATGTCATCAACAGAGAAACTGCTGAAAGCTTTTGAAATTTTTGAGCATGGGTAGAGGATTTATATGTGCGGAATTCAGATTCTTGAAGTATAATTTCGCCATATTTTGCAAATCTTTCAATTGGCAAGCTATCTGATCCTTAATGCGAGCTTCCACTTTACATCAACTTACAAAAGCATAAGAAAACTTTTAATTTGCAGAAAGAAGAATATGGCATTAAATACTAACCGGAGATGCCCACCACGAAGAGAACAATGTGGAATTCAGGCTAGCTGTATTCCGATAATTATTGGAAGTAATTACACCTTCCTATCATTAAGGATTTGTACTTCGTTGATGTTATTTTAATCAAAGACTCAAAAGAATAGGTCCAATTACAAATCCAACTTGTGGAAAAGCATGACAACTATGCAAAGTTTACAAAATCATTGGTTGGTGAGCTCGTCGAACTCTGGTGGCCTCTGCGGTTAAAGCGTACAAAAATGCCTTCCTGAATCACAGAAAGGCATTTTTCATCAAATGGTCCGTGGATCCACTGACCACAGTGACAGATATTAAACTTTAAACCTCTTAACCATTAACCATTTTTGAGACTGAGACTGAATACTTATTACAAATTCCAATTACTTCTCCCTTCCTCCAAAGCTCATCTTGAAGCTCGCTCCAAATAAGCCAAAGGTATCGCCGTAGCCAGAAACTTGCTTCAGCTGGTAATTGTAGAATGGCATAATCACATAGCTGGCATTTTTGGATTCCAGGATACGAAGGTTCAATCCAAAATTCACCGTGGCAAATGGGTAAAATTTACTTTCTGTGGGCTCCAAAGAAGTGACAGTATTCATGGACTTATTGCTCAGGGAAACAGAAGAAAAACCCGCCGCATCATTACTGTATTGCGCCACTTGCCGATCATAGCTATTCTCTTGACTTCCCCTTTCGTTCAAGGCGTAAAAGTTTGAAAAACCTGCCTGAACTGAGATAGAATTGTTTTTAGTCAGAGGATACTTGATGAATACAGGCACTTCCACCTGCATCTGTCGCAATTCCAGCTTTTCTGTTTGTGGATAAGAATTACCAAAGGCCATAATCGTGCTTTCCTGCTCCGTATTTTGACTGAGGTAATTAAGCCCAAGACCAGATCCCAAGGTAAACTTCCCAGGAAGCTTGATGTCCACCAGCATCCCAAGTCCAATGGTCGAAGCCGTTGCTACTTGGTTATCGCTTTGAATTGACCCAAATCCCGGAGACAGACCCATGCCAAGCCCCACTGTCGGTTTATCTTTTTCGATGGCAGGAAAATCACTTTCTACTACAAAATTCTCTTTTTCCTCTGGCTTTACTGGCTCTTCAGGTTTTGCCAATGCAAGCTTACCTTCAGGTAATTTCTCCACGAGTTGCATATCAGGTTCTTCTGTTTTGGCTACAAGTGGCTGTTGTTCGATAGTTTGCTTTTCCTCGACTTGCGCTACTGTCTTTTCAGGGGAAACTACAGATGATTGCGGTGCGTCCTTTTCCTTTTCTTCCGTCTTTTCTTCGCGCTGAGGAACAGTTGCCAATGCTTTTGTAGAGCTAAGATTTTTCTGTGGTTTTTGATCCTTATCTACTTCAGCCAATGCATTGGAATCAGAAGTAATCGAGCTTGATTCTTGATCAAGGATGTTTTCAGAAGGAGAATTTTCTGAATTAGAATTGCTTGTAGAAAGTTCCTCTACCTTATTTTCTGTTGCTTTCTCTTCACTTTCAGCTATCTGATTGCCTGTTGAGTCAGCATTTCGATTCTCAGAAAAATCAACAGTATTCAGCCCTACTGCTAGCAACAGTAAAGACGCAGCGATCCCAGATGCCCAGTAGGCAATTGATTTACGCTTGCGCAGTGCGCGCTTTTTCTGAAAACCTTCCCAAGCACCCAATTCGTAGGGCACGGAGGCTTCTGCTAACTTCTCTTTAAGGGAAGCAGCGATTTCCTTATCAAGCTTATCTTCCTTCATATTCTTTCAAGTGTAATGATACTAATTTGCGGAGCTGAGCCTTAGCCCTTGCCAGATATACTCTGGAGGAGCTTTCGTTTAAGCCTAGCTTTTCGCCAATTTCCCTATGACTATAGCCTTCGATCTCATAGAGATTGAACACCATTTTATGATCCTCTTGTAGTAAATTAATTAGGTTTATAATGTCTTGAAATGCCAGATCCTGAAGGGCATTTACTTCATGGAAAACCCCAGTCTCCTCGGAGACGTCGGTTTGATTTTGGAACTTCTTCTGCTTGCGGAAATAGTCTATCGCGGTGTTTACGGTGATTCTGCGAAGCCACGCTTTGACCGACTGGAAGTCATCGAAATTCTTGATAGATCCGAAAAACTTGATAAATGAGTCATTCGTAATCTCATCTGCAAGCATTTTATCTTTGGAATAGGACAGACTGATACCCATGACATAGCCATAGTATTTTTTATAGAATACCTCTTCGTACTTAGCAGATCGTCGTTTGCAACCTTCGATCAGCTCCTGGTCAGTCCAATTCAATTCAAACCTATTAATCTATGGTTTACGACATCCATATTGGAGTCGGAATTCTTATTAGTTAGCTTTTTCTCTCGATCATCTCGTCGTAGGCGTTCTATTCTGAGATTTTCTCTACTTCCGTCCCATTCCTTTTTTTTTGCTCCTTTTGATCTATGGAGTTCACACAATCAGCCATTCCTCTTAGATTCTGCGGATAGCTGGGATTCGTAGCAAAATTAGATTCTTCTATCGGAAATCCCGAGTTGATTAATTCATTCTCCGTGCCAGCGCTCCTAGCGCTACTCGCAAATATCAAAACCAAATAGATTCGTAGAAGAGTCTTCATCTTGCTTTTATACCCTGACGGAGCTATTACTTAATTCGCTACAGAGGGGGGAAATTATTTTTTGGCCTGGTGAGTTTAAAATGTAAAACTTTAAAATTTAAAATGTATGTACGCTA
>NZ_MSSW01000043.1 GCF_002150685.1 Algoriphagus antarcticus | reverse complement strand
GGATGGAAGCGAGTTTTATTTGACCACAAAGTCACAAAGGAAGCAAAGAAATCGGCAAAAGTCTTTTCGCCAAAATCAGCCCCAAAGGGTTTTTTCACTCGGTAGTTTTTTAGGTGTTCTTCTTAATAAATCTGCTAGAATTAACATGATCTATATTTTACCGCAAAGACGGAAAGGGCGCGAGGAAATCCGCAAAGTATTTATCCTTTTAAACCTTTAAGTCAGACTACCGAGTAGTCAAACCATCAATAACCGCTTGTGCAACCCGTGGATAAAAAATACACTCGAAAGTTATTCTCCCGCCTACAGAAATCAATTGGAAACGACATGTGATGGGGTAGGATGGACGGTGGTTTCATTTTTACCACATAGTCACACAATAGACACATAGAAATAAAGGGAGGGATCGAACATCGGAATTAGAAATTCCTGGGATAGAGGTTCGGTATTCCAAATCCCGAACAGCGGGTTGGACGGTAATTATCGAAGCGGGGAAGCACCAAAGTCGTGATCTTGTTGGGCTTGCCTTTTCACCTTCTTTTACTTCGGCCAGTAGCGTCTACCAGAGTAAAATTTCCACTAACTGGTAAATTCGACTTCTTGGAATTCACTCAATTCAAATTCCCACGTAAAAAGGTGGTCATGGGTATTGTTTTACACCAGAACTGCACTCATAATTCTAGCTCTGGATTTTAATCCTGGGCTAAAGGTCTACAGCGTCCTTTAAATTGTAAGCAAAACATTTATTTTAAGCTGGTGAATAGTAGCATATTTTTATTGGATGACAGGCAAAAATACTGTTAAGCTAAGTTTTGATAGAAATGAGATTCAAGCATACAATTAATCTAAAAACTTAAAAGCTTTTTCATATTTTTACTAATACTTGAAATTAAGTTTGAAAAAATGAAGTACTTGTTTGTAGTCATTTTTATATTGTTTTGTTCGGGGGCAAAAGCCCAGTTTTTGAAAAAAAATGCCATTTACTTGAGTAACTCCGCATTAATAGGAAATTATTTTGGTTTGTCAAGTAGTTTAAATTATATCCATAAAGAAAATTTCATGATAGAAGTCGGGGTCATGGGCTTGGCTAAAAGGCCTATGGACCGACCTGCCGACTACAACGGTGGATTACTCAATGCTCTTACCTTTGGTATCGCCACCCCAAGAAACTATGTTAATTCCTTTCAGTTCCTTTTTGGAAAATCTATCAATTTGACACCTGAAGGAAATCAACGGATCAACCTGAAGGCAGGTCCAACATGGAGTTCTACCCATAGACCTCATAATTGGCAGCGGGTATCGGGGTCTGGACTCATCGCGGGAAATTATTCTTATGAGTACCTTGATGGAAGAGGACTTGGGTTGATTGTCCGGCCTACATTTGAAATGCCCTTTACGCAGGTATTAGGATTTGGGGTAGGTACATATTTTCACTTCCACAGACATTCAGTCAATGCAGGCATCGAACTAAATGTCATGATTGGTTCGATGCGCCTAAAACGATAATATTAAAAAGGAAAGC
>NZ_MSSW01000042.1 GCF_002150685.1 Algoriphagus antarcticus | reverse complement strand
AGATGGAAGCGAGTTTTATTTGACCACAAAGTCACAAAGGAAGCAAAGAAATCGGCAAAAGTCTTTTCACCAAAATCAGCCCCAAAGGGTTTTTTCACTCGGTAGTTTTTTAGGTGTTCTTCTTAATCAATCTGCTAGAATTAACATGATCTATATTTCACCGCAAAGACGGAAAGGGCGCAAAGAAATCCGCAAAGTATTTATCCTTTTAAACCTTTAAGTCAGACTATCGAGTAGTCAAACTATCAATAACCGCTTGTGCAACCCGTGGATAAAAAATACACTCGAAAGTTATTCTCCCGCCTACAGAAATCAATTGAAAACGACATGTGATGAGGTAGGATGGAAACGAGGTTCATGTTTACCACAGAGTCCACTATAGACAAATAGAAAAAAAGGGAGGAATCGATCTTTGGAATTAGAAATTCCTGCGATAGAGGTTCGGTATTCCAAATCCCGAACAGCTATATATTCACGTAATTGATTGGGTTGGAATTTCCCTGCTTGAAGTAATGGTGAACCGATTGGTTAATGTATTTATCTCTAATTTCTTTCGAAGCTAGTTTGCCTTCAAATTCATAACGACCGCTTAAACCTTCTCTCAGATTGATTTTTGACTTCTCGCTGTAATTCGGATCGATTGGTAGAGCTGGTGCAGGAATCCAATTGCTAATCTCATAGACTTCTACGATCACGCCTTTAAAAACGGCAAAACTATAGTGAGCTTTCAAAGCTCTTTCTGGATTCACCTTCCATTTACTCCGAGTGCATTCATACAGTACATTAGCGCTCATCGACGATGAGTATCCGGGGTTTATTCGAATCAGAATAGCGGGTTCATCGATGGTTATCATAAGGCAAAGATTTAGTAGAATCTTGAAGATAATAAAGCGTTTCACATTCGACTGCTGCAAGGATTACGCTTAGTATTGGCAGCTTTACCAACCGAAGGAGTTTAATATTTACTAAAACGCCTTTAGCTCAAGAGCATATTCGTACGAAATAAATTGTTTGGAATTTTCATTTTCAAGCCAACCGATTTCTCGGTGACTGATCTTGACAATTTCCTTTGGCGAAGTATGTTGGAAAATTGCCACTACTTTCTCCAATGTGTGAAGGTCATCTTCAGAAAACAAATCCGCTTGAAATTGTCGATCTGCTCTACCTACTAATTTTTCCATTTTGCTGCCATTTTCTTTTGACTCAAAGCAAATATCAATCATGTCGTTCACAGCCAAATTCTCAAAAATCGTCTCATACATATTGGGCACAGGCCCATAATCAATCGCCTTATATTTGGCTCCGCTGATAGAATTTCCAAACTCTCGGAACTTGGAAAAGTCAGCGTAGAAAAGCAGCTTATTCATTTTTGTCTTATAACTGGGGACCGCATGAGCAAAATAAATAATCATTTCGACTAATTTTTCTATGCTAGGTTTGGTATATCCAGTTAGCTCATTGGCCTCATCTTCTCCCATCAAATAATCATCTAAATTGATTAGTTTCAACTTTTCTGATTGGATTAAGCGGTCAATTTTCTTAAGTAAATCTATTTTGGTTTTTTCCAATTTTGGCTCCCAATCTTTTGCCAAACTTCTAAATTTGAATGGGTCACGAGCAAGTTTGATCAAATTGGCATTGGCCAAGGAAGGAAGGTCTCCTTTAGTATTCGCCAGAAGAACCTGCCGATTGCAATTCTTTTAGAATGGTTTCATAGAGGTCGTTAAATAAATGTCGGTCAGTCGAGCTGTTAAAGTCTATGCGATTGATTTGGTTGATGACCTGACGGAAGAGCGTTCCGTTTTTCATGTAATTGTAAGTGTCTTCAAACACCGCACGAATAATCTTGGCCTGTGGGCTGATACTGAAATCAAGTTCCTTCAACGCTGGAAACAACTCATTATTGATAAAGTCCATCAGGGCATCGCCTTTCAAGCCTTCTTCGTCTGCTGCACAGGTTTGCCATTTGAGATTTTCAGGAATCGGGCTTTCGTAGCCGTCTATGGTGATTTCCCATTCTTCTTCTTTGTCGGCAAAGATCTTCATAAAGAGCATCCACACCATTTGCGAGATCCGCTGTGCATCTCCGTCTACTCCTGTGTCTTTCCGCATGATATCGCGGATGCCTTTTATGTTGGTGGTAATTTGAGTCATTTAGATTTCTTTAATTTTTTTGTGGTTTTTTTAGGCCCTTGCTATTGTTGTTTTACTTTCCGTCGTACCGGCTTTTCTAGGTAAAAGGTGTTCGCAACTCATGCTGCGACTCGCGCTGCGACTCTAGCTGCGACTCTAGCTGCGACTCTAGCCAAGGGGTATAATTTTTATTTAAAAACATTACTTTTTATTTTGGAGTAATTGCAAAAAAGCAATACCTCTTTCTGTTATTCTGTGTTGTTAGTTTTTACTTTTTGTCTTTTCAGGGATTGTTCATTCGATAAGTTTGTGCCCCATCAGTCTATTTAAGGTCATTTTTAATTGACCAGAAGTGTTTTTTTGGCTTAGCAAAGTTGCGATTCCTTTTGTGCTATTGTTTTCTATTTCGGTAAAATTCAAAATTTTCGAATATAAAGATTGATACTGCAACTCGTACCCCAACTCTAGCTGTGACTCTAGCTGTGACTCTTGCCTTTGCAAATAATTTGCGTTTGCAGATATTTGGGACATCTATTTTTTATTGTTGAGTAGGTGCAAAAAAGCAATGCCTCGATTTGTTATTCTGTACCGTTGTTTGGAACTACTTAACTCATCTTCTGATCTTTCTATTAAGCTATGGTCAACAAGTTTGCTAATTATCTTATTCAATTGTCCTGATATGCTTTTTTGTCCTAATTCATTGGATATCTGTTTCTTGGATAGCAATTGTTGACTTATTTGAACCAGTACCTTTCCGTACATCGTCATCTGTTGTAACTCCTGTTGTAACTCCTGTTGCAACTCCTGTTGCACCGTATAAATAGTATTTATAAAAGAAACACGGAAGGCCATGCCCGGCTCGCTCCAGATCATTTTAATTTCTGGATATTCCTGTAGATCATCAGCAATGAGTTGCAGGCCATTACCCCATTGCTCTATAATGCCGAGACGTTTGAAAACGGGTGCCAAAACTTTATTGCGCACATCAGACTGCCCGGCAAACATCTCGTCAAAATCTACCGAAGGCAATAATTTACCAGGACTGGTAATTTCTATTTTATCGTCAAAAATGGCAATTTTAATATCCTTGCCCGTAAGCGAATAATCTCTGTGAATGACTGCATTCCGAATGACTTCCCGCAATGCGATAATTGGGTATTCCCAGCGGTCGTTTCTGTAAACGCCTTCATAATTCTTCGTTCCTTCAGAAATGTGACGTTTCACAAAGTTCAAGGCCAGCTCGGCATGGCCAATGATGCTTCCTGCAAAAGATTTTTGATCTATAAAATTGCCAGGTTTGGTTCCTTTAAAACGCGCACATTCAATTTTAGCATTCGGAAAAAGCTGCGTTTTCAGTTTGTCTTCCGAAAGGAGAATTAGCGCATTCGTTACCCGCTTTTCGCCTTGTTCATCAACGATCAAATCAAGCTTTTCAAGGACATTCTCCGTTACTTCCTCACTTATTTTTTCTTTGAAAAAAGAGGCGAACTCATCCTTTTTTAGGTCAATAAAATCTTTGGAGTAATTCAGTCCGGCGTCAAACGAAATATTTGCCGCCAATCTTTCTAAGCGCTGAATCGTTTCGTTATCGCCCAATCTGTTTGATGAGCCCACGCGTATAAAAACGCCATCAGCTTTGCCTTTACTTTTTAAAAAGTAGGGCGGTTTGCTGCCTTTGTGGATGTACACCCGAATGACATGTTTGCCTGCTTCAGTCAGAAATGAAATCTCTGGCTGAATAACCAAAGCGCATGAATCGTGAATGATGTTACTGATTTTGTTTTCCAGACCATCCAATAGATTTTCGGAAATACCAACGATGACTCTCGGGTTGTTTTTGATGCCAATAAACAATTCTCCACCCGCATCATTTGCAAAAGCGATAACCGTTTTGGCAAAGTCTGCATTAGCCGGCAACGCTTCTTTAAACTCGAGTCGCCTTCCTTCGGGTAGTTTTATTTTTTGTGTTAAATCCAATTTAAGCAATTTGATAAATTTCTCTTTCCAACTCCAGCATCGCCCTGTCACAGTCTTTTTTCTTTCCAAAAGCTCCAACCAACTCCATGACAGAGCCCATTTGGTTTAAGGGTTGCACTTTCAGCACGGATCCAGATTCAATAGACGTTATGCCATCCGCCTCGTATTTATCCAAAAGCGTGGTCAAGACTTGCTGTGCTTTTTCACTGTATTTGGAGAAATAATTCCGCTTACGAACATTTTCTGCTCTTTCCTTCCGAGTTAGGGGAGGCTGATCAAATGCAACATGGCAAATCAAATCAAAGGCATCCATGTCTTTCCCAACTTCCTCCCGCAATGCTTCCAATAAAATCCCTTGCTCTGCAAGCTCTGCCAATAGTGCTTCTTTCTTTTCTGATTTGGACCACTTGAGAATAAATGCATCTAGGGAAGAGAAATTTTTATCGATATTTTTTCGGGTGTAATCCTTAAGAGACTCTGTGATTAATTTCCCATCTGCTCCAAAATATTGAATTCGTTCATTGATCACAGTTACTGCAACATTATTGACATAGTACTTTCTCGGTTCTAAATCGGGGTCACCGTCGGTGATGCTAATATCAGGGGGAGGAGGATTTAAGGGTTCTCTATCTTCCTCCGAAACCTCTTCGGCAATTGAGTCTTGATTTACTTCTTCCTCAGGCGGAACAGGGGACTCGTCGATCCCAGGCTCGTAGATCTGAACCGGTTCTCCATCAAAATCCGGATCTGCAAAGAGATTCGTAGCTTTTCGGAAATCCATAATGGTAAAAAACAGCTTTCCTTCAGCTTCCCGAATTCGAGTGCCTCTTCCCACGATTTGCTTGAATTCTGTCATGGATGCGATGTTAGCTTCCAGTACAATCAACTTCACCATTTTGGTATCAATGCCCGTGGTGAGCATTTTGGAAGTGGTGGCGATCACAGGAAAGCGCTCTTCCACATCGGTGAAATTGTCCAACTCCCTTTTCCCGACTTCATCGTCTCCGGTGATCTTGACGACGTAATAAGGATGTGCAGAAACTAAATCGGCATTGGCGTTGATCAGCGCCTGTCTCATTCGGTTGGCATGCTCGATATCAATGCAAAAGACAATCGTCTTGGCAAAACGATCAGTGGCTTTTAAGAATTGGGTGATCTTGTCAGCAACCAATTGAGTTCGCTGATCAATGACCATTTTCCGATCGTAATCCTTCAGGTTGTATATTCTATCCTTGATTTCGTTTCCGTATTTATCCAGCATTCCTGCCGATGGTCGCCAGCCTTCGTCTAAGTTGGTGGTAATTCTCACCACTTTATATGGGGCTAGAAAGCCATCCATGATTCCTTGCTTCAGCGAATAGGTATAAACAGGCGTACCATAATAATCCATATTGGAGACATCCTTGGTCTCTTTAGGCGTGGCTGTCATCCCTATCTGCGTAGCTCCTTCGAAATAGTCCAATACCTCTCTCCAGGCTGAGGCTTCAGAAGCTGATCCTCTATGGCACTCGTCCACCACAATCAGATCAAAAAAGTCTTTGCTAAATTCCCTGTAGGCATTTTTCTCTTCTTCGTTACTGGTTAAGCCCTGATAAAGCGCGAAGTAGATTTGATAAGACTTGT
Source organism: Algoriphagus antarcticus (assembly GCF_002150685.1). GTDB lineage: Bacteria > Bacteroidota > Bacteroidia > Cytophagales > Cyclobacteriaceae > Algoriphagus > Algoriphagus antarcticus. The sequence continues at coordinate 121,254 of NZ_MSSW01000042.1, read as the reverse complement.
CAATCTTCCGATTCTTAATGATATGCATGATATCATTTCCAAACGGGGAGAAGTCCCCGTTTTTGGTTTGGGTCAAAAGCGCATTTCTATCCGCTAAAAACAGAATTCGGTTCTTGATTCCTGTTTTCCAGAGTCTCCAAATGATATTAAAAGCGGTGTAGGTTTTACCCGTTCCAGTTGCCATGACCAAAAGAATCCGGTCTTGGCCATTAGCTATCGCCTCAATAGTTCGGTTTACGGCATTTGCTTGGTAGTATCGCGGACTCATTCCGCTTTCATCCACATGATATTCCTGCTCGACGATTTTCCTTTTTTCAGGTTCCTCTAGGCCTTTATACTTTAAGTATTTTGACCAAAGTTCTTCAGGAGAAGGGAAGGAGTCCATGTTGATTTCTTCCTCTCTTTTTTCGTCGTTGGTCTTATCATGAAATATAAATGAATCTCCGTTTGAAGTGAATACAAAAGGCAGTTGAAGGATTTCAGAATATTCGAGCGCTTGCTGCATTCCTGCACCAACTGGCTTTGTATTATCCTTTGCTTCTATGATGGCAATAGGAATGTCATTCTTATAGTAGAGAATGTAGTCAGCTCTTTTCTTTGTGCCTCTAGTATGGAGGCTACCCTGAACAATTACTCTACCATCTGTAAATGAAACTTCTTCACGAACTTGCTTTTTGATGTTCCAGCCTGCTTTTTCGATGGCAGGGTTAATCAATTTGGTGCAAACATCTCTTTCGGATAAGCTCTTTTTGTCCATTAGAAAAATTAGAATAAAAATATCATTCCTAAAGATATTAGTTTGAAGGAGAATGAAAAACTGTTTGTGTAAGTAAAGAAAAGTATAGCTGATTTAAAAAGATATATTCTATGTAAAAGTGAATTATGAAAGCCCTGAGAATTCAATATTTGAAAATTTGCAGAGTTTGGGTGGGGGGTAAAGGGAAATAGAGCGTTAGGGTTTTAGAGGGATTTACTCGTTTTATGCTAAATACATAAGTCGCTCCGGATTCGTATTACGGGGAGTTTTCAAATGTTCAACAGCTCCGCATTTTTTTAACCAGCCTTAGGCGGGCAAACATAAGATCGAGCAGATATCGAATTGAAGGACTTTCATTTTATTATGCCGTGATTCCCTTAATCCCGAAATACTTCAATGCCTAACAACTCCGCATTAGGAGAATCACTACGTTTGTTACATAATTTATATTATGTTAAATAGATTTATTGATATCCTCCTTTTCCAATAAATTATTACCTTAAAGCCCTGGAGTCAAATCTATCCTGATAATTCTGCTTTATGCTCAAACACCTTCCCCGACTGGGACTTTTTCTAGGGCCTGTAGCCTTCCTGCTGATTTATTTTTTTGTGAGTTCCCCAGGATTGAATCCTGCTTCGCAGGCGATGTTGGGTTTGGCCGCGTGGATGGCTGTCTGGTGGATCACTGAAGCCATACCTATTGCGGCTACAGCATTTCTTCCTTTGGTATTTATGCCGCTGCTCGGGATTCTGCCTATCGCGGATGTTTCTAGCAATTACATGCATCCCACGGTGATGCTCTATATGGGCGGCTTTCTGCTCGCCACTGGAATAGAAAAATGGAATCTCCATCGCAGGATCGCACTTAACATAATAAATCTGGTCGGTACAGATCTCCGTAAAATCGTTTTGGGATTTATCCTTGCGACGGGAATTCTCTCCATGTGGATTTCAAATTCCGCCACTTCTTTGATGATGCTGCCCATTGGTTTGGCGGTGGTCAATCAGTTCAAGGATCAACTAGGATCTTCTAAACTCGCGATTTCTGAAAGTCTTGGAAAATCGATCATGCTCGGAATTGCTTACAGCGCTTCCATCGGCGGTGTCGCAACCTTGATCGGAACGCCCACCAATACGATCTTGGCTGCTGTGGTTTCAGATTTGTATGGTTACACCATAGGCTTTAATGAATGGATGCTTTTTGGTTTGCCTCTATCGCTGGTGATGCTTTTTATCTGTTGGTATTACCTAGTCAACTATGCCAACCCCCTACCCGTTCGCTTTAGTTTGACGGATGGAAAAAGCATTATCAAAAATCAGTTAACTAGCTTGGGTAGAATGACCTATGAAGAGAAAATGGTAATGATCGTTTTTGGTTTGGTGTGTTTTGCGTGGATCACGAGATCCTTTCTTTTACAGCAATTTCTACCTGAGCTGGACGACACGATCATCGTATTAATTGGTGTGGTTATGTTGTTTATAATACCTGCTTCTACGAAAGGCGAGCGGATTTTGGACTGGAAAACGGCAGAAAAAATTCCTTGGGGAATTTTGATTCTCTTTGGTGGTGGTTTGGCTTTGGCTGCAGGCTTTCAGACTACTGGATTGGCAGAGTGGATCGGTCAAAAGTTCACCTTGCTCGAAGGAATAAGCTTCTTCCTGTTGCTCCTCATCATTATTGCTTCGGTCAACTTCCTGACGGAAGTCACTTCGAATGTTGCCACCGCTTCTATGTTGCTTCCAATACTTGCCTCAGTAGCCTTGAAACTAGATTTACATCCCTTTGGGCTGATGGTTGGGGCTACTTTGGCTGCGAGTTGCGCTTTTATGCTTCCCGTCGCTACGCCGCCGAATGCTGTAGTATTTGGTTCGGGCTATCTTCAGATGAAGGACATGGTAAAAGCCGGCTTTTGGCTGAATGTGATTTCTATTTATCTGGTGACTTTGATGGTGTATTTTGTGCTTCCTTGGATGTGGGGAATTGATCTATTGAGTAATCCTTTTTAGAACAGACAAATTTCATTATTCAGCGTTAGGCCATCATCATTCGGTATTTGCTTATTCTGTATGTACGCTTTTCTGCCAGTAAGCGAATTCTCTTTGTTCAACGGGTTGGAAGACCGATGACCGAAGACGGAGTAAACCAGAATTCGAAGTGTCTTTGAATTTTTGATCCTATAAATTTTCTACTGGCAAGATTCCGTATAATCACATTGCTTATTAAAGATTTACGACATTGTTGAGTTTAGGGACTTCATTTTTATTCTTATAGGCTTTTGATTTCACAACACTTCATCATTCATCATTAAATTAAGGGGCGATTGGATTAGCTTCATTTCTCGCTTTGCAATGGACATAAATAACTATTGAATCTTTGAAAAATCCCCCCTAGCCTCCTTTGCAATAGTTTTCAATTCCTTATAAGCATACTTGTCCCAAGGGGTAATCGCGCTCTGCTTTCACCTTCGCTCGGGAATGACAAACTCAAATGGTGCCAACTATTCATAATGATGACCTACTATTCGGAAATTTCATAAATCCAAAATCGTAATTGGTAAATAAGTTTGCTTTAGCTTTATTTCTCGCTTTGCAATGGACATAAATAACTATTGAATCTTTGAAAAATCCCCCCTAGCCTCCTTTACAATAGTTTTCAATTCCTAATAAACATACTTGTCCCAGTGGGAATCGCGCTCTGCTTTCACCTTCGCTCGGGAATGACAAACTCAAATGGTGCCAACTATTTACAATGATGCCCAACTACTCGGGAATCTCGTAAATCAAAAATCGTAATTGGTAAATGAGATTGCGTCAGCCTAGTACCTCAGCTTCACAATGACGAGTTCCAACAAACTTTTACGCTTATTCATAACTCCTTTGCGCCGTAGCGCCTTTGCGAGAGATTTAATCCGTCACATTATAAAGCCATTTCGTCCCATACTTTTGCAAAGACTTTTTGATCCAGCTAATCTTGAACTATCAATTAGGAAGAGAATTAATGAACACCAAGAAAGTCTTTTATTTGCTGATCCTTTTAGCGCTTATTTATAATATCATGCTGATGTTCTCTGACAGCAGTGTGGTGTATGAGGATTCGGAAAAGATTACCTTGAACATTAAGACAAACCTGATTGAATCAAAGTAATTTAATCAGTTAAATAACAAGAAGATATGAAATCAAAAAGGTATGTTTTTAGAGATATAGAATGGTGGATCGTCACCTTCGTTTTTTTAATTATAGTCCTGACTAACATAGTAGTCGGCATAAATTCCTATCGCAATCCTATGGAGAATTTCTTTGGGATATTCTTTATGCCAATAGTAATATACATTGGTTTCTATGTGATGCACCTGATTGTGATCCCCAAATATCTGAGGGATCAAAATGTCCTACAGCTGGTACTCTTTAGCATTCTTACTGCTATTTTGACCGGAGCCTTGTCTGGCGCATGCGCTGCAGTAAGCGGTAATATTGCAGTACAATTCTTCCCCTTCTACTTCAGCACCCTAGCGCTCTATTCAGGTTATTTGGTTACCGCTATTTTATTACGGAAAATGTTTTTACCACCGGTCTTTAAGGACTTCCAACTTTACAACAGCGTAAGGTTATTTATGATTTTTATATTTGTGAGCATTTTTCTAGTTGCGTCTCAACTCTTTGTAGATGAAGTAGTCTTAGTCATTTTCCTGGTGATAGTTCCGGGGATCATCTTTTTCATTCTCTACAATTATTTCCTGCTCTATAGAAACAAACTGGAGGGAAATATCACAACTTATCGCTGGTTTCTTTGGGGTATAATATGCATTATCTCAATCGTGTTTATCATCCTTTCTATTGAAAACAATGTCCCTGAAATTATGCTCTTGGGAATTGGAATGATACTCTTACTCCTATTTGTGATTTTCCCACTTTCCAATCTGATCTTCAAAAAGTACGAAACCTACATTGGTAAAATTGACACGCTTTCGAGTCAAGTGAATCAAAGCTCTGCAAACCTGAGTTTCCTTCGCTCGCAGATCAATCCGCACTTTCTTTTCAATGCGCTGAATACGCTCTATGGCGCTGCACTGATGGAAAATGCAGAGAAAACTTCGGATGGAATACAGAAGTTGGGTGATATGATGCGCTTCATGCTTCATGAAAATCAAATGGATAAAATTCCTCTTACTCGAGAAATTGATTACCTGAGAAATTACCTGGATCTGCAGATGTTGCGCTTTAAAAATGAATCGAACCTCGAAGTGGAAATCAAATTGTCAGACGAGATCTGTGAGGGAAGTATTGCGCCAATGCTGCTGATTCCTTACGTAGAAAACGCATTTAAGCACGGGATCAGCACGAAAAGCAAGTCCTGGATTAAGATCAACTTAAGATGTCTCCAAGGCTCAGTACATTTGGATGTGGTGAATAGTATTCATCCTAAAAAGCAAACGGAAGATCCCCGCGATGAATCCGGAATAGGTTTGGAAAATGTCAAAAGCAGACTGGCACATTTCTACCCACAAAAACATAACTTGACCATCGTGGCAAACGACACAGAGCACTTTGTCCATCTTTCTGTACAGCTATGAGAAAATCTGCTTTATCTATATTGCCTGTCCTTGTTTTTAATTTTCTCACTGGTTGTAACGAACCCGCAGAAAATATAGAGACTTCTATTATTACAACAATTCCTTTTGCAGAGGCCAAAGAATTCAAGCTTTCTGACTTTGTAGAAGAACAAAAGTATATTTTGCTCAGTACAGATGAAGATGCCTTATTCAAAAGAGTAGATAAGCTAATTGCTAAAAATGAGCATTTTTACCTTTTTGACCATCTAGCCAATTCAGGTGTTCTGGTGTTTGATAAGGACGGGAATTTCGTTCAAAAGATTGGTGATTTTGGTGATGGACCGAAGCAATTAAAAGGCATCACCGACTTTCAGGTTGGTGATAATGGCGAGATTCAGCTTTTGGACAAACGCAATAAATCAATTACAATTTATTCCCCAGAGGGCATTTTGCGGGAACAAATAGCTATACAGGTCAATTCAGGAGGATTTGCGCAGCTTGGAGACAAATGGTTTCTAGCAATCAATTTTGACCATCAGAACGAAAACCTGGTCAGCAACCAGATTCTTGGTGTATTCGATGCCACGATGGAATTGGACAGTCTGTATTTTCACTATGCAGAAGAAGCCTTCAATGTGAACCTCTACTATCATGCTGGATTGTTGTCAACGGCAGAAAATAAATTGATTTATCACCGTCCACCTAATGATACGATAAGCATTTTCTCTAAAGATGGACAGCTAGCAAATCGACTTATAATTGATTTTGCCGAGAATAGGTTGCCGGAAGAAGCAGTCAATGATTTCAATATCGTGGATAGCTACAGAGCTCAGGATGCATCGTTTCGCTATTTACAAACACCTGCTTTGCTTGCTGGAGATTATATAGTTGGGATAATTCTGAGTACAAAACAAGAATTTTGGACCTATGCCTACAAGATTAGCTCAAATGAATTATATTCTTCTAAAGTAGATTTGAGTCAGCTGCATCTGAAAGATATGATGCTTGCAGGTGCCTATAGAGATGATAAAGTAGTCGTGTCCATGATTGATCCTGTCACTTTTAGTCAGGATTCAAAACCAGATGCTTATCCTGAGCATGTAAGAACTCACCTTGAAAATGAGGGATCTGTGTTATTACTTCATTATCTGAAACCTTAAGCTATGATTCAAGCCATTGCAATCGACGATGAATCCATGGCTTTGGAAGTGATTAAAGCACACGCTTCCAAAGTTCCTTTTTTAGAATTGACCGCCACCTTTACCAACGCTGTGGAAGGTTTGGAATACCTGAAAAGCAACCCCGTAGAATTGGTGTTTTTGGACATCAATATGCCGGATATTTCCGGAGTGGAGCTGGCGGCACTTTTGCCGAAGGAAACGCTCGTGATCTTCACTACGGCTTATTCGGATTATGCTGTTCAAGGTTTTGAACTCAATGCTCTTGACTATTTATTAAAGCCTTTCAATCTGGTTCGATTCCTGAAAGCCTGTCAAAAAGCACAGGAATGGCAAGAGCTTCAACCAACCAAAGAGCCTATTTTTATTTACGTGAAAACTGCTGAAGGACAGCTTAAAGTGAGATTTGATGAGTTGATGTGCTGTGAAGCCACCGGAAATTATGTGACTTTTCATCTGAGAAATGAGAAAATCATGAGTCGCCTTACTCTTGCCGAAATAGAAAAGACCCTTCCCTCCTTCTTCCTGAGAACGCATCGCTCTTATATAGTGAATATGAGATTGGTGGATAAGGCTGAGCGACATCAGCTTTTGATTGACGCCAATTTATTTCCTGTCAGTAGTACTTATATGGATCAGGTGATTGAGAAGTTTGAAAAGAGTTGAAATCGTTCCCGTAAATAGCTCCAAGGAGCCTGACTATTCATAACCCTGGACAAAGTGCAGGGTAAAAATATACCCACAACCCTAGAGCCCCTAAGGGTCGAGACTACACAGTTACGCCCCTTCAGGGCTTATTTATCAAACGTTTTCTGCGCCCCCGGCTCTGCTGAGGGTTATGAATGGTTTCAATACTTCGGATCTCATTTTCGGATTAGGAATAATTTGTAGAAAGTGCGCTTCTTTTCTGCTACTTTCTGCGTGATACCTATCTAACTTAAAAATGCTCGATAAACTCCTTTTTATAGTTAAGCGGGGTTTTGCCGATTCTATCTTTAAACTGCTTGTTGAAATTAGAAAGTGTAGGAAATCCGCTTTCGAAGCATACCTGACTAATATTCAAATCCTCATCCTGAAGCAATTTCCTGGCATTGCTAATCCTCACATCTCCCAGAAAATCCGAAAAAGACTTATTTACTCTAGATTTGAAATAGCGGCTAAAGGCACTTTCAGACATATTTACCAAAGAAGCAACTTCTTGCAGTGTTATTTTTTCCTTGAAATTTCTTAAAATGTAATCGAGAATATCCCCCATTCTATCCTTTTCGGATGCGGGGTGGTTATAGGAATAATTGACCTGCGTAATAGTCAATAGCTCTGTGGACTCAGCCAATACATGTAGAATCTCCAATAGCTTGATTATACTCTGCACTCCCTTCAGATTCGCCATTTCCTTCATCAGGGCAGTTATTGTTTGGTTGGTTTTTCCGGTAATTTCCAAACCTCGGGAAGCGCGGGTCAAAAGATTTGATATTTCCTCAAATTCTTCCTTTTCCATAGAACCAGCTCCAAGGAAGTCTTCTGGGAAATAGATCACAATACCATGAATATCCAGACCATTTGCAGGATCAAAGTAGGCGTTGTCACTGCGCCAGACATGAGGAAGTCCGGGACCCGTCAACACTGTATCACCGCCCTTGAAAGGCTTGATGTGATCGCCAATGTAGCGGGTGCCACTTCCACGCAGAATCGCCACCAATTGATATTCAGGATGTGCATGCCATTGTTTGTCAAAAAATGGATCTCGCATTTCTCTAATTACAAAGGCTTTGTTATCAGGAATTCTGGATTTCTGTAAGGGATCTTTCATACTTTCTTGCTGGTTTACTATATCAATAGTATGTTTTCAACTCATAATTTGACAAAATTCAGTCATTTATCAAGCTAAAACAGGGAGAAACGATCAAATTAAAAGATGAATTTAGTAAGCTAAATAATGTTCAAATCCTGATATGATTTTCAAAACCCAAACAGTACCTAAGTCACCCTGTTTTGGACTGGTGATTTTAATGCTTGCTTTCCTTGCGGGATGCGGCCAAAGTAACAAAAACTTCCTTTCATCCACTGATCCCAGGCGAGTAGAGATTCTAGTTCTCGGACATGAAAGCGAGCATCACAATTCAGAAAAATTGATGATGTATCTTGAAACGCCTCTTTTCCAAAAAGGAATTAACCTCACATACACCACGGATGTGATGGATCTGAATTCTGAGACACTTAATAATTACGATGGCTTGATGATCTATGCCAACCATGAGCAGATCACGCCTGAGCAAGAATCGGCTTTGAAGTCTTATATAGAAGGTGGAAAAGCGATGATTCCTATTCATAGTGCTTCGTTTTGCTTCCAAAACTCACCTTGGTACATAGAGGCAGTCGGCGGACAGTTCAGCACGCATGGCACGGGTGATTTCACTGCTACCATCGTGGATGCTGATCATCCGGTGATGCAGGGCATTTCTGAGTTTGAGACTTGGGACGAAACTTATGTCCATAGCCAATTGAATCCAGACATGCACATCCTTATGGAGCGTATAGACGGAGATAAAAAAGAGCCCTACACTTGGGTTCGTGATCAGGGAAAAGGAAGGGTATTTTATACCGCTTATGGTCATGATGAGAAGACTTGGGAGAAAAAGGAATTCCAAAACCTCGTAACAAATGGTATCCTCTGGGCTGTGGGTGATGATGTAAATAAGTTGCTGACCGAGTATAATATACCTACTCCGAAGTTTGAGGATGCTGATATTCCCAACTATGAGAAAAGAGATCCGGCACCTCGCTACCAGTTGCCACTTTCTCCGGAAGAATCAATGAAGCTGATTCAAGTGCCGGTGGGCTTTGAATTGGAGCTTTTCGCGTCTGAACCGATGATTATCAATCCTATGGCAATGGCTTGGGATGAGCGCGGAAGATTGTTTGTTTTCGAGACAACTGATTATCCTAACGAAATCAGAAAAGAAGGCGGCGACGATAAAATCAAGATTTTGGAAGATACTGACGGCGATGGCAAGGCTGATAAAATGACTGTTTTTGCCGAAGGCCTAAATATCCCTACAAGTATGACGATGGTGAATGGTGGACTTTTGATCTCTATGGCACCAGACTTTATTTTCCTAAAAGACACTGACGGCGACGATATCGCTGATGTGAGAGAAGTTGTGATGACTGGTTGGGGCAAAAGCGATACACACGCAGGACCTTCTAACTTGAAATACGGTTTTGATAATAAGGTATGGGGAGTGTTGGGTTATTCAGGATTCAATGGTGAAGTTAGTGGTGTAAAGCATTCTTTCAGCCAGGGAGTTTATCGATTTGATCCGGATGGTTCAGATCTTGAATATTTGGGACATACCAGCAATAATACCTGGGGACTCGGTTTCACAGAGGATTTCGAAACATTCATTTCCACTGCAAACGGGCAGCACTCAGTTTACTTTTCCATGGCAAATAATTACCTGAAGAGACCAATCTATCAGGGATCTGCCAATACCGTTCATGGTATAGATACGCACTACGATATGCCGCACCTTACTCCTTTCTTGAGACAAGTGGATTGGCATGGTAGCTACACAGCTGCTGCCGGACATAACTTTTATACTGCAAGAAGCTTCCCAGAGAAATACTGGAACTCTATCGCCTTTGTAGCTGAACCTACAGGACGTGTGCTCCACAATGCCAAAATCCTTCCTGAAGGTTCGGGCTATACCGAGAAAAACAACTTCAACATCTTGGCAAGTTCTGACGAGTGGTTCTCCCCTGTTCATGCGGAAGTCGGGCCTGACGGTTCACTTTGGGTGGCTGACTGGTACAACTTTATCATTCAGCACAATCCCACGCCTAGAGGCAGGGAAAATGGTGAAGGAAATGCCTACATCAACCCGATGCGTGACCGTGAGCATGGCAGAATCTACCGCGTAACATACAAAGGTGGCGAGCCTTCGAAGATCTTCAATCTGAAGGATGCTGAATCTGATGAGCTTTTGGCAGCTATCCAAAGTGAGAATATGTTCTGGAGATTGACAGCTCAGCGTTTGATCGTAGAGACCAAAGACATGGATGTGGTAGATGGATTGTATGATATAATCAACAATCAGAAAGTAGACGAAATCGGACTGAACGCTCCTGCTGTCAATGCGCTCTGGGCACTACATGGTTTAGGAGTATTGGATGGAAATAATACAACTGCGCAGCAAGTCGTAGAGAAAGCATTAACCCACCCCTCTGCTGCAGTTCGAAAGAATGCACTTCGCGTTCTTCCGAGAAACCCTTCCGCTATGTCAGCCATTTTGGCTTCCAACCTGCTGCAGGATCATGATCTGCATACTAGAAAGTATGCATTCCTTGCAGCATCTGATATGCCCTTCTCAGAAGATGTGGCGAAAAAACTTCTCGAAGCAACAAATGACGAGGATAATCAAAAGGACGCCTATTTACCACAGGCGATATTCGCAGCAGTTCTTGCTCACCCTACTGCATTTTCAGAGAGAGAAAATTCACAAGCGATTCAGGATGTGGAAGGTATAGAACTGAGCCTAGCGGATAGAATATCTAGAAGTCTTGTGGCCGAGCAATACAATTTGGATCAGAGAAATACCATTCTTTTCCCGCCGGATCCTGCTGGTAAAGAGATTGATATCAAGATTATTGTTTCCAAAGCAAATGATCCTATTAGAGGTATTCTTGCTGCTCAGGGAAATGGAACCAATGGCTATAGCTTATACATCTATCAGGATGCAGTTCATTTTGCGATAGCACAGGAAGATGAAGTGAAGATCATCAGCTCACGCAAGAATATGCCGGAAGAACAATTCACGATTGATGCTTCCTTGAAAGAAGATGGAAATATGTCTCTGAAAATAAACGGAAATGAAGTAGCACAAGGCAAGACTAAAGGGCTATTTACAGAGCCCCTTACTCCTGCCCGCGTACGTGTGGGACAAGATGATAGCAAAAATCGGATAGGAAAATATGAAGGTGATTGGTGGTTTAATGGACGAATAAGCAACAAGTCAAGTTTAGCGTTGCGCAAACCGGGAATGGGAATGCAAACAGAAAAAACCGCTGGAGCGGAAGCCAAGCCTGCTTCTGGCAATGGTACAGTTATCAAAATCGCCGTAATACCTCATGAGATGAAGTTTAATAAAGCTACTATCAAAGTGAAAGCGGGTTCTCAGGTGACGATTGATTTCGAAAATCCAGATTTCATGCAGCACAACTTAGTGATAGGTAAAGCCGGTTCTTTGGAAACTATCGGAAAAGCAGCCGATGAACTTGCCCGCGATACAAAAGGTGCTGAGCAAAACTTCGTGCCCAAGATTCCTGAAGTGATTGTAGCTTCTCGTCTGGTGGATCCAAATGGCAAAGAATCTCTAGTATTCACCGTGCCAAATGAGCCGGGAGAATATCCATTTGTTTGTACAGTTCCGGGTCACTGGAGACTGATGAACGGAATTATGATTGTAGAATAAGCATGAGTTTAGACGTAAAATTCGGGGTGAGTACCTGGTTATGGACTTCCCCTTTCAGTTCTGAGACGCTTAGCCTTTTGCCAAAAATCAAAGGCTTTGGATACGATGTAGTGGAGATTCCTGTGGAAGATCCTACGCTGATAGATATCAAGGAAGTAAAGCAAGCACTTAGTGATAACGGCCTAGAGGCTGTTATTTGCGGGGCTTTTGGTACGAGCAGAGACTTTACCAATGAAGAGGCTTCTTTTCATCAAACCAGTTTCGATTACTTGGATCAATGCTTTGAGATAGCTGCTGGGTTGGGTTCCAGATTCGTTGCTGGTCCTATGTACTCTGCTGTGGGCAAAGCCAGATTGGTATCTGCTGAGCAGAAGAAAATAGAATGGGATCGAGCAGTGACCAACCTTAGAATAGTCTGTCAAACAGCCCGGAAGTTTGGTTTGGATATCGCTTTGGAAACCTTGAACAGATTTGAGACTGATCTGATCAATACCTGTGAGGAATTGATGCGATTGATCTCAGATATCAATGAGCCTGAAGCCAAGGTGCTTTTGGATGGTTTTCACATGAATATAGAAGAGCCAAATCCTGAAGCTGCCATTCGCAGAGCTGGAGATAAATTGATTCACTTCCAGGTTTCCGAGAATTACCGTGGAACACCCGGAACAGGTATCACGCCTTGGGATGCGCTTAAGCGCGGATTAGAGGCGGTCAATTACAATGGAGTGGTATCTATAGAAAGCTTTACTCCTGATGTGAAAGAGCTAGCTGGTGCGGTCTGCATCTGGAAGCCGCTGGTACCATCTCAGGATGGTCTTGCTAAAGAAGGTCTGGAATTCTTGAAGCAGTGGGCAGCGGAATAAGTAAGTGGTGAGAGGTGAACAGTAAGTAATTGTGAGTTTTCGAATTAGAAATTGTATCACTTTCAAAAATCAATTAGTAACCCTTTTTAACCCTTGAAATAGAATATCATGAGTAAGAAACCAATAAATATAGCCATTGTAGGTCTTGGATTTGGAGCAGAGTTTATTCCTATTTATCAGAAACATAAGCTGTCAAATATGTATGCGATCTGCCAGAGAAATAGAGAAAAAGCTGAGGAAATCGGCAAAGCTTTCGGAATCGAGAAAATATATACAGATTACGATGAGTTGCTAAAGGATCCCAATGTGGATGCAGTACATATCAATACTCCTATCCAAAATCACGCAGAGCAATCGTTGAAAGCACTTCGGGCAGGTAAGCATGTGGCGTGTACTGTGCCTATGGCTACTTCTGTGGAAGATTGCAAAGCTATCGTCGAGGAAGTCCAAACGACCGGTCTTACGTATATGATGATGGAGACAGTAATCTATAGCCGTGAATTCCTTTTCGTGAAGGATATGTATGAGAAAGGTGAGTTGGGCAAAATCCAATTCCTTAGAGCTTCTCATCAGCAGGAAATGGCTGGCTGGCCAGGTTACTGGGAGGGCCTCCCTCCTATGCATTATGCGACGCACTGTGTGGGTCCTGTTTTGGCTTTGCCAAAGGCGCAAGCTGAATATGTTTCTTGCTTTGGTTCCGGCCGCATTGACGAAAACTTGATCCCTAAGTACGGTTCACCATTTGCCATCGAAACATGTCACATCAAATTCAAAGATTCTGACTTGGCCGCTGAGGTTACTAGATCACTGTTCAATACAGCAAGACAGTACAGAGAGAGCTTTGATGTGTATGGTTCAAAGAAGTCTTTCGAATGGACATTGATCGAGCATGAGGATTCTGTGATCCACACAGGAGAAATTCCTGAGAAGGTGAAAATGCCAGATTACGGACATTTGCTTCCTGAGGAAATTGCATCATTCACTAAAGCTGGAGTATATGATGGAGATGACAATCAGCACTTGTCCTTTATCCAAGGTTCGGGTCATGGTGGATCTCACCCGCATTTGGTGAATGAGTTCTTGAATGCTTTGACCGAGGAAAGAGCTCCTTATCCAGATGCACAGGAATCTGCAAACATAACTTGTGTAGGAATTTTAGCACATGAGTCGGCGATGAATGGTGGTAAAATCATTCCTCTTCCTGAGTTTACTTTCAAAAAATAGGACAGTAAGTCATTACGGACTATAAACAGTAAAATAGATTGGGTTGCAAGAATAAAAAAGGTGGCAGAACGTTCTGCCACCTTTTTTTATACTTATAAATAGATCGGGTTATTAACAACTTTTACTCACTAATTCAATCTTAAAAATTACTTTGCTCTGGTTCCTTCAGCATCAAACATGCCCATTAAGTCTCCCTTTGCATGATCATCGTCTACTTTCTTGAGTGAAAGCGTGACATCGTAGCCGCTGATGTTGAATGCGGTGCTGATGACATCTCCCGTGATCGCGGCAGAGCTCATTTTCTTTTCTTCTGCAGCTCCTGCTTCTGTAAAGTAACCTGTGGTTTTCCCATCGATAGTTTCGAATCTCATCGGAATAGTGGCATCACCTTCAGGAGTTCCTACTACAAGGACATTCCATTTACCCTCGAAGTATTCTGGAGTCGGGGTGAATGGAGTAAATGCAAAGCTCATGGTCACCAACAGGATTAAGCTGCAAACAACTGTAATTTTTGTCTTCATAGTTTTGTGGTTATTGTTTTATAATGATACAATAACCGGAAAATCCTTGAATTCTCAAATTTTGCGTAATATTTTTTTCAAAATTGTAACTAACTGAATGACTCAATCAAACCATGGTATTATCATTTATTCAAAAACATTAAGTTGAGAACTGATGGAAAAGAGTCATGAGGTAGGATTAATGGGGATTTTCCCAGTGAATAATATGAATTGACATTCAAAATAGAGAAATTCTAGTCTCTGAAACGAGTCTCCTAATGGTCTATAAGAATGATTTGTGCTTTGGTCTGGATAACGGAAAATCAAACAGATTTTTATTAAATGCGGCCTTAATTCTACAGCTGAAAATGAAATTGAAAAAGTAAACTTGCCAGAGGAGTCTATCCTCGCGAAAGACCTGAGGATATAAACAATGAACATAAATAGAGCGCTTAATGCCCTAAAATACAAAAAGGGAAACATTTCTGTTTCCCTTTTGAGCCTCCTATCGGGATCGAACCAATGACCTACTGATTACAAGTCAGTTGCTCTACCAGCTGAGCTAAGGAGGCGTATTCCCTTATTGTGATGCAAATATAGCCGTTCACTTTATTTGCTCCAAACCCCCAGAAAAGAAAAACCCTATCTTCCTTATTCTGAGTGAGAAAAATTTAAAACTCTCTTAATATTGACAGTTTGCTTTTCAATTTTTCGACTTCCTCTTCTGCTTTTTGAATCTTCAGATCAAATTGGTCTTTTAACTTATCTGCAGTTTTAGAAGCAGCAAAGAATTCCAAGTTGTTTTTCCACAAAGTGATGTTATTCTCCAATTCAGAAATCTGCTTACGAATGCCATGCTCTTTCTTGTTCAGAGTTTTCACCGCATTAGGATCAGACTGGAGTCTATTCAGATTTAACCTGAAGAGGAAATCTTCTCTTCCCGCTCCTTCTGGACTTAATTTCTCCAAGTACAGATCTACAGCAGTTTTAAATTGAGCCTGGATCTCTTTCATGGCTTTTCTTGGCACAAAACCCAGATCATTGAATTCTCCGACCAATTTGGTCAAAGCTTCTTCAGAAACTTCTCCACTTTCGGCTGCTTCAGTAATCTGATTACAGATCGCCTGCTTGCTTTCAAGGTTTTCTTCGAATTCAGCATTTGATTGCTTGTTGGAGTCCCTTCTATTGTTGAAGAAAGTATCACAGGCCAGTTTAAATCGTTTGTAAAGGCTATCTCTGTTTTTCTCCGGGGTTGGCCCGAGTGTTTTCCAGTCTTGCTGTAGCTTCACCAAAGCGTTGGCAGTATTTTGCCAATCGGTATTATCTTTTAGTTCTTCAGCTTTCACAATCAAATCCTCTGCTTTTGCCTGATTGGTAGCACGGATCTCATCCAGTTCTTTGAAGAATAAATTCTTGTTGTGGAAGAATTGCTTGAAGGAAGCCCAGAATGACTTATTGATGTCCTTACCAGATTCTCTAGGAACGGGGCCTATTTTCTCCCATTTTTTCTGAATATCCAAGATTTCTTTCGTCTTGCTATTCCAATCACGAATTCTATCTGCTTTGAATTCAGCAAATGGCTTTAAAGTCTCAATTAAAGCTTCTTTCTGATCTTGGTTTACTTTGAAAACTTCCTTTTGGCCCTCATAGAAATCTTTTCTTCTATCATAAACAGCATCAGAAGCTCCTTTGAACTTTTGCCACAAAGCCTCTTGCTCATCTCTAGGAACAGGACCGATATGCTTAAATTCCTCGTGGAGGTCATTCAAAGACTTAATTGCATCTTTAAGGTCTTTTACATCCTTCAATGCTAGAGCCTTCTCTACAAGCTCTAATTTACTTTCAAGATTTTTCTTGCGATCAAGTTCTTTGAGCTCGAAATAAATGCTTCTATTGTCATAGAAGCGATCCATAAGTGCGTTATAGCTCGCCCAAAGACTTCTGTTTTGTGATGGGGGCACTGGGCCAATACTTTTCCATTCTTCCTGTAAGGCTTTGATAGTAGACATGCTTAAAGTAGTCTCTTCTCCATCAACCAACTCGCGAAGTTTATTCAGCAACTCGTTCTTTGCCGTAAAATTCGTTTCTTTTTGCTTTTCAGCTTCTTTGCGAAGCGCTACAAGTTGATGACGGTACTCAAAATAATAGGTATTGAATTCCTTCTCCTCATCACTTGGACGGAAGTCAAAATCATCTTCTACTCCACCCTCAGCTTTGAATTTCTCGAGTGCCTCGTCCTTCTCTTTATGTGTGAATTCATCGAAGGCAGCTTTAATCTCATGTACATGCTTATCGATTCTATGAATATTGTCTTGCTTAACTTTACTTTTCAGCAAAGCCACCAGTTCAATTTTGGAAAGTGAAGTGACATCACCCTCATCATGATGATCCTCTTCGCTGTCTTCTTCTGATTCCTCTTCTTCCGAACCTACAGCTACAGCTTGGTCCGCAGGAACTACCTCTTCCTCAGATACTACTTCTTCTGAAGGAGTATCAGTTGGCGTGCTTGTTTCTTCTTCAGAAATGGGTGCAGTTGGAGTGGTAGCTTCTACCTCAGGAGCAGGTTGAGCGATTTCGGGTGATTCGGTCTCTTCTGCTTTATCTTCTTGGGATGTAGCCTCTTCTACAGTTTCTTCAGGCTCAACTGTGGGTTTTATAACCTCAGTTTCCTTTTCGGTAGCTTCATCTAAGGATGGCTCAACTTCAGATTCAGAATCACTGTTCTGGTCTGCTACAGTTTCTTCGCTAGCTTCAGAATTAATTTCTTTTTCGATACCCTTTACCTCTTCAGAATTGGAGGCTTGAGTCACCTTGTCCTTGTCGGACAAATCATTACTTTTCTCAGTCATAAAAACAGTACTATTAGGGGGCAATATGAGCAAAAGTAGGGATTTTGCCTAATTTAATCTTGGATCAAGGGGATAATTTGCTTTTACTTTGAACTCCCCACCCATATTTTTTAGCAAGTTTCTCCAGAGCTCTTCAGGTGTAAAATTAAAGGTTTGCGCATCCAACTTATCTCTACATATTATCCACGTTTCCTCTGACAATTCATCATCCAATTGCTCAGACCCCCAGCCACTATATCCTAAAAAGAATCTCACTGAATCATGGTCAAGCAATCCTAGCTTTAATTTATCCACCAAAGAATCATAATCTCCACCCCACCAAATATTCTCTCCTAAGGAAATACTTCCTTCCAATGCCCTTTCACCGATATATATAAAGTGTAAGGTGTTCTGCTCCACAGGACCACCTACAAATACATCTTTGTCTAAAAAGTCTAACGCTTCCACAAGCTCTCCCAGTTTAAGAATGGAGGGTTTATTAATTATTAAGCCGAAGCTTCCTTCTTCTGAATGCTCACAAAGTAGAACCACTGAGCGAACGAAATTTTCGTCCTGCAAAAATGGCTCGGAAATTAGAAGATCACCAGCTTTGGGATTATGTAGTTCATCTTTACTCATTCTGCTTTAAAATCTAAATTCTTGAAAAATATAGATCATAATTTTTTAAATGCAATGCCAATGGTACTTTTATCTATAAGATTTTATTGATAAACATCCTAGCATGAACATCTCGGCAATACGTAAAGACTATTCTATTAAATCACTGGATCTCAGTGACGTAAATATCAATCCGATGACCCAATTCGAATCTTGGTTTGAGGAGGCTATAAAAGCTGAAGTTTTGGAAGTCAATGCAATGACAGTCTCCACTTTGGGTCTAGATGGCTCTCCAAATGCCAGAATTTTACTTTTGAAAGGTGTGGACACAGGTTTTGTATTTTTTACCAACTATGAAAGTGAGAAAGGAAAGGAATTAGAAAAGCATAATACTGCCGCGTTGACTTTTTTCTGGGCGGAACTGGAGCGTCAGGTACGTGTGCGGGGAAAAGTAGAAAAGGTAACTACGGAAGAATCTGACACCTATTTTTTCTCAAGGCCTCTAGGCTCACAAATCGGTGCTTGGGTATCGCCACAAAGTCAAAAGATCACTTCACGAGCTGAAATCAATGCAAGACAATTAGATGTGGAAAAACAATTTGCCGGAAAAGAGCTGACGAGACCGCCGCATTGGGGTGGTTACCGATTGACGCCCGAAACTATTGAATTCTGGCAAGGAAGACCAAGCAGACTGCATGACAGAATCAAATATGAACTGCAAGATGGCGAATGGATTATTGCCAGACTTGCTCCGTGATTACTTCAGATCAAAAAGATTATCTGATCCTATCATTCGCTCTACAGTAAAGCCTTCCCCGTATTTAACTAGGATTTTATGTCCAAACTCTCTTGCTCTAGCTTCAATAAAAGGAAGAAAATCAGGATCTGAGATAAAGCTCACAGGTTCTTCACTAGATGGATCGTAGAATTGCGACTGGAATGCTAGTATACTATCAATTTTTGTTTGCCAAAATGGAGTTATATCCATTACAAAATCTGGCTTTATATAATTGTTTTGGATATAGTGATAGACAAACTTTGGTCTCCATACCTCTTGCTGCACTCCGTCAAGTTGAGTTTCTATCTTACGAAGTCCACTCATGAAGCAAGCTGTACTAGCTAAGATTGAACCTTTGCCATGATCTGGATGCCTATCAGAAACCGCATTAGACAACACTATCTCAGGTCTGTATTTTCTGATCATTTCGATCAGTTTCAACTGATGGGCTTCATCATTTTGGAAGTAAACATCCTTAAACCCTAGGTTTTCTCTGGCGGTTAGTTTTAGGATTTTGCTGGAAGCATTTGCTTCTTGAAGGCGTATTTCAGGCGTACCACGAGTTCCCATTTCTCCCTGAGTGAAATCTACTATCCCTACTTTATGGCCTTTGGATACATGGGAAGCAATAGTTCCAGAGCACCCAAGTTCTGCATCATCAGGATGTGCTGCAAATACCAAAATATCAAGCTTTGTCATTTTTTAATCTGGCTAGCGAACGCGAAGGTTCTGTCCTATTCTTAAAATTGTGCGGGTAGAAATGTCATTTAGTCTGGTCAGCGCACTGACTGAAACTCCGTATTTGCGTGAGATAGAGCCCAGGTTCTCTCCTTTTCTTACTTTATGGTAAGCATTAGTCCTGGCTTGGACAATATTGCCAAAAAGTGACGGCGTTATTAAATAGTTTTGACCCAATATTTTATTATCTGCAAAATCATAAACATTCTGAGCGTCAAAAGCTAAACCTCTATATCTCAGCTCATAATGCAAGTGTGACCCTGTACTTCTTCCCGTGTTTCCTCCTTTGGCTATCAAATCCCCTGCTTTGACCTCTTGCCCTATATCGACGAGCTGTTTAGATAAATGACCATAAAGGGTTTCCAGACCGTTTTTATGACGGATTACGATGTAGTAGCCATAGCCATATCTATCATAAGATTTTATACGGACAATTCCATCAAAACCGCTATAAACAGGGTCTCCAGTTTCTAAGTCCAAGTCCGTGCCATAGTGCCACTTTCTCCATCTATAGCCATAAGGTGAGGTCACAGAAGTTGTTTCTAGAGGCATTTTCCAATCGTAACCAAAAAACTCGTCGTAAAGTTGAATGTTGACCGTATCTTTAAAGTTCTTAGGATCGAAATTATAAATGTCAATTTTATTTGAATCCCAAGAAGAGTAATATTCAAACGCGGTGACCCAAATACTATCTATTTGAATTTGTTCAGAAACTTTGATCAACTGATTCGTTGGAGCCCAGATCATGATATTCTGATCCTCACTGATGATAGAACGTACTCTACCCAAGTTAACATTATTTTCAAAAATAATAGAATCAGTGACTGAAGATAGGGTCCTAAGGTAAGATTCTTGATCGAATGCCCTTAGTTCAATATTTCTCCTCTCTTGGCTCGCTCCGGTGGACTGGGTGGTGTTATTCTTCTTAATAATCTTTGGAAAAATCTGAGCATTGGCATTTAATGCGCCAATGCTCAGATTTAAACAAAAGACTACAAATAGGATCGAATACCTCATTTATTGGGTTTAATCATTCTCAAACTCAGACAAATATCGTTCAGCATCCAGGGCGGCCATACAGCCTGTACCTGCCGCAGTGACTGCTTGTCGGTAGATATTATCTTGGGCATCTCCACAAGCGAAAACGCCTTCAACATTGGTTTTGGTACTCCCCGGTATTGTTTTGATATATCCGGCATCATCCATATGGATAAAATCTTTGAATATTCCAGTGTTTGGTTGATGACCGATAGCAACAAAGAAGCCAGAAATAGCAATTTCTGATTTATCTCCTGTTTTATTATTGAAGATTCTAAGGCCATTTACTTCCTCTTCACCTAGGATCTCGTCTGTCTCAGTATTCCAGAGAATTTGAATTTTAGGATTATTCATGACGCGTTTCTGCATGATCTGTGAAGCACGCATTTCATCCTTACGGATAAGCATGTACACCTTACTACAGATGTTAGATAAGTAGGAAGCTTCTTCACAAGCCGTATCTCCCGCACCCACTATCGCTACTTCCTGCCCTCTGAAAAAGAAACCATCACACACGGCACAAGCAGAAACACCTTTGCCATTTAATCGGGTTTCACTTTCGATTCCTAGCCATTTGGCAGAAGCTCCTGTAGAAATCAAAACAGTATCTGCATGGATCGTGACTTGTTCATCGATGATTACCGTATGTGGAATTGTGGTAAAATCCACACTTGTCGCCAGGCCATAGCGTACTTGTGTACCAAATCGCTCTGCTTGCTTTCTAAAGTCTTCCATCATCTCAGGTCCTATCACTCCATTCGGGTACCCTGGATAATTTTCTACATCATTAGTAATGGTCAATTGACCGCCTGGCTGTGCACCAGTATATAATATAGGACTAAGTCCCGCTCTAGCAGCGTATATAGCTGCAGTATAACCTGCTGGTCCTGATCCAATGATCAAAACTTTTACTTTTTCAATTTCTGGTTTCATTAATAGGGAAGTATTAAATCGGGCAAATTTTATGAATTCTACATTAGTAACAAAGTTGCATATAGTTAAAATTCCCTAAGCTTAGGACTTAAGGGAATAATACTATCTACAGGCGGACACTAAGGTAAAATGAAATGAAATAAAAAAAGGGGGTTAAAACCCCCTTTTTACTTGTGTGCTTACTTATCCGAGGTAAGGTTTTAGCGTCTTACTACGGGACGTATGTCTCAATCGTCGGATTGCCTTCTCTTTGATTTGTCTAACTCGCTCTCTGGTTAGGTTGAATTTTTCTCCGATTTCTTCCAAAGTCATTGCATGCTCACCATTTAGACCAAAGTAGAGCGTGATCACATCAGCTTCTCTTTGGGTCAAAGTGGAAAGTGCACGTTGAACTTCTTTACGAAGTGAATCATTCATCAAGCCATCATCTGGCTTTGCATCACCGTCATTTTCCAATACATCCAAAAGGCTGTTTTCTTCACCTTGAACGAATGGAGCATCCATAGATACGTGTCGGCCAGAAATCTTCATGGTATCCACGACTTCATTCGCAGTTACTTCCAGCACTTCCGCCAATTCCTCCGGAGATGGCTCGCGCTCAAATTTCTGCTCAAGCTCGCTGAATGTCTTGCTGATCTTATTCAGTGAACCTACTCTGTTCAATGGAAGACGAACAATTCTGGACTGTTCTGCAAGTGCCTGAAGGATAGATTGCCTAATCCACCATACGGCATAGGAGATGAATTTAAATCCACGAGTTTCATCAAATCGCTGTGCAGCTTTGATCAATCCAAGGTTACCCTCATTGATCAAATCCCCCAAGGAAAGTCCTTGGTTTTGGTACTGCTTGGCAACTGATACTACAAATCGAAGGTTGGCCTTGGTCAATTTTTCCAGTGCCAATTGGTCACCTTCTCTAATTCTCTTAGCCAAAACTACCTCTTCGTCTGCTGTCAACAGGTCAACTTTTCCAATCTCTTGAAGATATTTATCCAGGGATTGACTTTCTCTGTTGGTAATCTGTTTGCTAATCTTTAGCTGCCTCATTCAGGAATATGATTTGTGAAATTTAATTGTTTAAGAAAATCAAATTAATCAAATGTTTCGATTAACCTTATGCACTAAGCTTTGGTTTTTATGGTTTTGGCAATAAAGCTTTTCTTGAAAGCTTGAATTTGCCAGTTTTCTTATCGACATCGATCAATTTAACCTGTATTTCTTCTCCTGGCTCAAGTACACCGTCCATGGTTTCTAATCGTTCGTGCTTTATCTCGGAGATATGAAGTAAACCATCCTTACCCGGCATAAATTCCACAAAGGCGCCAAAAGGTTGAATATTTTTCACTTTACCTGTGTAGGTCTCTCCTATTTCAGGCTGAGCCACGATTGATTTGATACGTGCAAGTGCAGCATTAAGTTTATCTTGATTAGCAGAGAAAATATTGATTTTACCTTGATTGTCGATCTCTTCGATAACTATAGTTGCTCCAGTATCTTTCTGGATTTCCTGAATCACTTTTCCGCCTGGCCCGATCACAGCACCGATTAATTCCTTAGGAATCATCATGATAAATGAACGTGGAGTATGTGGCTTCAATTCTGCCTTAGGCGCAGCAAGAGTTTTGGTGATTTCATCCAAAATATGAAGTCTTCCGTCTTTAGCCTGAAGCAATGCTTCTTTCAATACGGAATAATCCAGTCCTTCGACTTTCAAATCCATCTGACAAGCAGTGATCCCTTTAGCAGTACCTGTCACTTTGAAATCCATATCACCTAAGTGATCTTCGTCTCCTAAAATATCAGAAAGAATAGAATATTTACCAGTCTTCGCATCAGAAATCATTCCCATTGCGATGCCGGTGACAGCAGATTTGATAGGAATACCAGCATCCATCAATGCCAATGAACCAGCACAAACGGTAGCCATGGAAGATGAACCATTAGATTCCAAGATATCAGAAACGATACGGATAGTATAGGGATTCTCTTCTACTGGAGGAAGAACTTTTCTCAAAGCTCTCATGGCTAAATTACCATGACCTACTTCTCTTCTTCCCGGGCCTCTGTTTATCTTTACTTCACCTGTAGAGAAACCTGGAAAATTATAGTGAAGATAAAATTTGTTGTAACCTGAAATGGTCGCTCCATCTACCATCATTTCATCCATCTTTGTACCTAAAGTACAAGTAGTAAGAGATTGAGTTTCACCTCTGGTAAATAATGCAGAACCGTGAGCAGATGGCAAGTAATCAACAACAGACCAGATAGGTCTTACTTCGTCAAGTTTTCTACCGTCCAATCTTTTCTTCTCGTTCAAGGTCAAGTTTCTTGCAGCCTCCTTGTGGATTTTGCTGAAATATGGACCAATTAGACTTGCTTCGAATCCGTGATCATCGCCTAAGCCAGATACAAATTCTTCTTTAATTTCTTTGATCAAAGCCGAACGCTCAGATTTGTTAGCAATCAGCTTGCTTACTGAGGCGTAAAGTTTGTCATACACATCTGCTCTCATCTTATCGAAAAGTGCTGGATCAGACTTCTCATGATTATATTCTCTCTTTACTTCCTTGCCTACAAGCTTGGTAAGCTCTATCTGAGCCTGGCAATGTCTCTTGATTTCCTCATGAGCATATTGCATGGCTTCAAGCATCTCTTCTTCCTGAATCTCGTTTGCCTCGCCTTCTACCATTAGGATAAAGTCGAGTGAACCTGCTACGATAAATTCCAAAGAAGCCGTTGCTAACTCAGTTGGAGTAGGGTTGATTTTCAACTTGCCATCAATTTTCGCTACGCGGACTTCAGATATAGGGCCATTGAAAGGTATATCGGAAACAGCCAAAGCAGCAGAAGCAGCAAGACCGGCTAATGCATCTGGAAGCACATCCTCGTCACCACTGATTAATGAAATGGCAATCTGAGTATCTGCATGATAATCGTCAGGAAAGATTGGTCGAATAGCTCTATCTACGATACGGCTAATCAAAATCTCGTAATCAGAAAGCCTTCCTTCTCTCTTCAAAAATCCTCCAGGAATTTTTCCTGAGGAGGCAAATTTCTCTTGATAGTCAACAGACATAGGTAAAAAATCCACCCCTTCTCCAGCTTCTTTCTTGGATACTACTGTAGCCAAAAGCATAGCTTTTCCCATCTTCACTACTACTGATCCATCAGCCTGCTTGGCCAATGCGCCAGTTTCTATTGTAATTTCTCTGCCATCTTCTAGGGTGATGGTCTTGGTGATTAAGTTCGGTAACATAAATGATTGTTTGTTTGCGTCGTTAGTGATAAAAGTCTTCGATAACCTAAAAATAAAAAAGTAAGGTTCTCACTCAAGAGAACCTTACTAAATTGGTTATTTTCTGATTCCTAGCTCGGCGATGATTGATCTATATCGCTCGATTTCTTTCTTATGAAGGTAATCCAATAGGCTTCTTCTCTTACCTACTAGCTTCAACAAACCAAGTCTTGAGGAGTGATCCTTTTTATTTGACTTCAAATGCTCAGTCAAATGCTTGATTCTGTGTGTAAAGAGGGCAATCTGAGACTCAGGAGATCCTGTGTCAGTAGCAGATTTTAACCGTCCATGATTCTTAAATAACTCTTCTTTAATCTCTGAGGATAAATACATGTTTAGCTAAATTTTGTAAAACAACCACAAATGTAGGGTTAATTTTGAGAAAATGAAAGCTTAATGCGCTTTTGAGCGAAGAACTTTAAAGCGCTTCTGAATGCTTTTCCAAATGCTTACATAAAAGTCTCCCTCAAACAATCGAGCATCTTTTCGTGCTTGCTTCACAAAGAATAATCCAAAAGGGAGCAAACATAAATTTGAAAACCAGGTCCCAAATAAGGGGTCGGTAATACCTTCCTTTGCCCACTTCTCACCCGTAATTGTGAGCATATAATAGACGATAAAGAAAATTATGGAAATCAAAACAGGCATTCCCAAACCGCCTTTTTTAATAATAGCTCCAAGAGGTGCGCCAATTAAAAACATCGCAAAACAGGCAAATGCTTGTGTGTATTTTTGATACCAAGCTATCTGAAACCTTCTGTAATCTCTTTGATAATTGTCGATTTGGGTCATTTTAGTATTGAAATTGTTTTGCAAACTCCGAGAATTATTCAACGCCATTGTAATCGCATTCTGATTATATCCTCGCTTTGTGACCATAGAGTCTATTTGTGCCTTCTCTATATCTGTTAATGCTGCAGTTCGTGGCACTTTGACCACTTTAATAGGAACTAAACTACTATTTGTATCCCGTTCAGCTAGTTTAGTTTGAGCCTTTTCTTTGCTTTTAGGCGAAAGAAATAGTGAATCACTGCGTGAAATCTTACTGGAAGCAGTGACTGACTTTATATTACTAATAACCGAATCGTTGGTCGTGGAGAGAGTCCTTGATTCTGGTTTATCAATCAATACGGATGAAGTATCTATCTCTGCTAGGCTTTCAATTAAGTAAAGGGAATCTAATTGATCTCTATCCCTTTTCATTCTTTGTGTTCTGATAGAATCATCCAGCGCTTTACGCTCCAGTATGTCCGCTGCAGGTATGAATTTTCTATCTCTTGTAAAAAAGGGATAAATACTTTCAGAATTCTGATAGTTTTGATAGAGCTGCTCATTGACTAAGGAACCAATTGAGTCGAGGCCTAGCTTTATTTCGGATATGTTTTTAATAGACCTGTTAGTTGACCAAGCATCTTCCGCAGTCCTATTGAGCTTGAAAGTATTATTTAGATCAAAAACAATCACATTTGCATCAAACGATGTCCGATTGAAGTCATTTGGTTTTTCAGCAATTCCTCTCGCTTGTCTATCTTCATGATAGTTTATCCCATGAAAAAGGGAGAGCTTCATATAATTTTCGCTAAAAAAAGGTTCCATCCTGCCAGAATCTGCAAGAGTTACATCTAAATTACCCGTTCCGTTTCCAGCATGGCTATAAATCAAAATATCTTTAAGCCCATACTCTCCTACTTTCTCATTGACTTTGATACTATATCCAGGAATACCATCGTAGAAGACCCCAGCTTTAATATCCAAGGCTGGGGATTTCATTCGAATGTCGTAGAGTAAACTAAAAGTCTTAAGATTTACCTTAGGCACCAGATAATTATTTGACAAGTAAGCTGCAAATGATAATACTATCACAAATACGCCGATTGGTCGTAATGCACGTAACAAGGATATTCCGCTGCTTTTGATAGCTGTAAGCTCAAAATGCTCTCCAAGATTACCAAAAGTCATCAAACTGGAAAGCAATACTGCGAGAGGTAATGCCATAGGAGAAATACTGATAACAAAATAGCCTATCAGCTCCATGTAGATCCAAAAATCCAGACCTTTCCCAAAAATCTCGTCGAAGTATTTCAGCATGTTGACGGTCAACAGGATGAAATCCACAACAATAAAGGTCAATAAAAATGGGCCTAAAAAAGACCCAAGTATAAGTTTATCTAGTTTCTTCATTATTCAAACTGCTCACAAGGCAAATACGAAGCCTTGGAGTCGAAGTTCAAATTTGGTAAAATCAATTGAGATTACCCACCTATAATTTCTTTCAATCTTCCAATCATCCCTTCCCAGATAGCGACTAACTCATCATCTTCATAGCTATCAGAGTAATCTATCACTTTTAAAAACAACGTTTGGGTGAGATCATTTTCTTCCAGTTTAAATTCTATGAAAGCATGATCTGACTCATCTGGATTTTTAGGATCGTAAAATTCAAATTTGACATGGGAATTACTTCGCTGAGAAGCTAGACGGGCATAATGGTCCTCGTTGTCAAAATTGAAGATATAGTTCTTATCCTCGTTTATTTTCACTTCATCTGCAAACCACTCTTCTAGTCCACTCGCGGTACTCAAATAATGGAATACTATTTTTTTGGAGGCATTGATTTGATAATCAGCCACAAACTTATTTTTAACCATGATATTCGCTTTTACACTATGTAAAAAATCACTTTTTTAAAGAACGTCAACTTGCATTTCACAGTACAAGACCTCATATTTGCATTCCCATTTGAAAGGGAGGTTTTCTGGGTTGATAATATACGATTCTCAACAAAATCATTAGACTGATGAATGTGCTTTAATATAGGCATTAATTTCAAAAATCAATACCCCATAAATGATTCTGAGGTATTAGAAAATGTTTGAAGTAACTGAATAAACATTAAAAAATATTTGGAGAGGTAGCTCATCCCGATATGTATCGGGAGTTATTATACATGGCGAGGTAGCTCAGTTGGTTAGAGCGCAGGATTCATAACCCTGAGGTCGGGAGTTCAAATCTCCCTCTCGCTACTAAAGGCTTTCAGAAATGGAAGCCTTTTTCTTTTTGCTTAAATTGAAAATAAAGAGAAGCGCAGGCAAGATTCCGTATAATCACAAAAATAATATTCTTCCTCATTATTCTTACACTCAGGATTCCTATACGCTACCTTTTAGACTTACATGCATAACCGATAAGGATTTGCGACCTACAGGTAAATTCAAATCTCGTTTTGTTATCCAAGAATACTTTGGTGAGCTTCAAAAATTTTCCCCCAATCACTTCCCTTTTGTTTCCTGTATCAAGTTTGCAACCAATGCCGTCCATCCAGTTTGATGGGATGCTCCTATGCCCCTACCATTGTCTCCATGGAAGTATTCATAAAAAAGGATAAGATCTTTAAAATTCTCGTCTGCATACCATTTCTTATGTAGAGAATTTACCGTGCGATCTCCATTTTCATTTTTCTCAAATATCTTGATCAATCGCTTACTTAACTCTTGACTGATTTCATTGAGATCAAGGAGATTTTTTGATCCGGTAGGATATTCAAACTTTAAATTTTCACCTGCATACTTAAAATATTCCTTCAGCGCATCGATGAAAAGATAATTTAAGGGAAACCACACTGGCCCTCTCCAGTTGGAATTGCCCCCAAAAAGAGAAGTGGTAGACTCCGCAGGTTCATAACTAATTCCATAATCAACCGAGTCAATCGTAATGTTATAGGCAGTTTCGTGGATTTTTGATAAAGATCGTATTCCATGAGGGCTAAGGAATTCATTTTCATCTAATAGGGCTTTAAGCAATTTCCTCGCTCTATCTTCAGGTACTAAGGAAAGAAGCAAATCTTTACCCTCATCATAATCCTGGATCACCTTATACTTCAATTTACCCCTTCTGTATTTCACAAACCACAACACACTTTTTTGAAACTTAGGCAACTTCTGTAGCACCTCTTTCTTTATACAAAACACAGCTGCCAGCGAGAGCATACCGGCAATAGATCTCACTTTTATCGGCATAAAAGTATTATCTGGAAGTATAAGTTGATCGTAAAAAAAAGCATCCTTGTCATCCCATATTCCTTCGAAGTCTTTACTCATTTTATTAAGCGATTCTGCAATAAATACAAAATGGCCAAAGTATTTGGTAGCCATGTCTTCAAACGTTTCATCTTCCAAGGCAAGTTCTAAACTTATTTGGAGCATATTCTGACAAAATAGCGTCATCCATGCGGTACCATCTACTTGTTCAAGAATCCCATTACCTGGCACCCCTTTGCTTCTGTCAAATACGCCTATATTGTCCAAACCTAGAAACCCCCCTTCAAATACGTTGTTCGATCTTCCGTCTAGTCTATTGACCCACCAGGTGAAGTTCAGGCTGAGCTTATTGAACATTCTTTTCAAGAAATTGATGTCCCCTTTTCCTGTTGCATTTTTTTCCAAAAGGAAAATTTTGATAGCAGCCCAAGCCTGCACGGGAGGATTGACATCGCTCAAAGACCATTCATAGGCTGGTATCTGACCATTGGGAGCCATATACCATTCTTTTGTAAAAAGTAGTAACTGCTTTTTTGCAAAGTCTGGATCTATCAATGCGAAAGTGACACAATGGAAAGCGGTATCCCATGCTGCATACCATGGATATTCCCATGCGTCTGGCATAAGCATAATATCATGGTTGCGCAGCTTATCCCAACTACTGTTCCTGCCCCTTAGTCGGGAAACTGGCGGTTTGGGTTCTTTAGCATCACCTTCCAGCCATGTCTCTACATCATAATTGTAATATTGTTTTGACCAAAGTAAACCTGCTAATGCCTGTTTTTGAATAGCAGCCTGATCTATGGAGATGTCAGCGGTTAACGTCTGATAGAAAATGTCAGATTCAGATTTTCTGGCTTTGAAAATTGTCTCAAAGTCTTCATCAAAAGGATTTTCCACAGCTGATTTGCAAAGTCTGAGCCGAATGATAACCTGCTCTCCTCCGCCGATATTTCGCTGATATAGAGGTGAAAATTTAGTTCCGCTTTGATTTTGGCAAGCTTTAGAAAAATCGTTGTTTACTACAGCATCGTGAAAAAGATCCTTTTTGAAAGAGTGATCGTTTTTTACGCCAAATAATTTTTCTGTATTGGTCTCATTTTCGGTAAAAAGTAACTGGTCAGCTTCTTCAAAATATAAATTGTAGTTGCCCACATAGGAATGTGAAATAGATACAAAGTGAGATTTGCTCTTCGATTGCTTTTGAATGGCTGGCTTTGGATCGATCTCTCGGAAACTCCAATAGTTGCGAATCCATAAAGTAGGTAAAATGCTGAGTGGTGCAGCCTCAGTATTTCTATTTGTAATGGTGATTTGGATGAGTAAATCTTCAGAATCTGCTTTCGCATATTCAGTGATCACATCGAAATAAGCATTTCCATCAAAAATACCAGTATCGAGAATCTCGTATTCTAAGGCATTTCTGTCTCTTTTTTGATTTTCCTTAATTAGCTCTTCATAAGGATATTCGTTTTGGCTGTACTTATACAGCTGCTTCATATACGAATGGGTAGGTGTATTTTCTAAATAGTAATACAACTCTTTCACATCCTCTGCATGGTTTCCCTGATTTCCAGTGAGTCCAAAAAGTCGCTCTTTTAATATTGGATCTTTACCGTTCCAAAGTGCCACAGCAAAGCAAATGTTGCAATATTCATCTGATATGCCAGCGATCCCGTCTTCCCCCCAGCGGTATACTCGTGACCGTGCATGATCGTGTGGAAAGTATTCCCAAGCGCTTCCATCTGCACTATAATCTTCCCTGACAGTCCCCCATTGTCTTTCACTCAGATATGGACCCCATTTTAGCCAGTCTTTTTCTTTGGTGTTTTTCTCTAAAATGCGCTTTTGCTCAGCAGATTCTTTTGACATCTTTATCTAAAATTTTAACCGTTTTCTGTAAAACCAGGATAGCAAGTCATGCCTCCATCTACAAATATTGTAGTTCCATTGATATATTCAGACTCATCAGATGCCAGCCAAGCAGCCGTACTTCCAATATCCTCTGGTACCCCAATTCTCTTATATGGAATAAGCCTATGCAGTTTCGTTAAAGCTTCTTGGCTTTCCCAAGCATCTTTATTAATAGGAGTCTGGATTGCACCCGGAGCAATGCCATTACATCGAACCTTGAGAGGAGCATATTCCTGACAAATACTTTCCATCAACATGACTATGGCTCCTTTTGTAGCTGCGTAGTTAGCATGCCCAGACCAGGGAATAATCTGATGAACAGAGCTTGTGTGTATAATTTTACCCAAAGAACTCGAAACTTCAGGACGCATTCCACGCCTTAGGAATTCTCGGATTGCTTCTCTAGCGCATAAAAACTGCCCGGTTAGATTCACATCCAAGACCAGCTGCCAATCTTCAAGTTTCATTTCATGCAAGCTTGAATCTCTTTGCAAACCTGCATTGGGAACACAGATATCAACAGTGCCAAAATGGTCTACTGCCTGTTTGAACATACTGACCACTTGATCCTCTTTACTCACATCACACTTCACAGCTATCGCGCCTCCGCAGCATTTATCTCCTATAATAGCATGAGCGATCTCTTCTGCTTTTTCAGGGTTGGAAATGTAATTGACTATTACATTTGCGCCTTCTCTGCCCAAAGCATAGGCAATTGCCTCTCCTATTCCTGAATTTGCTCCAGTGACTATGGCTGTTTGTCCTACTAATCGTTTGTTGATTTTTTGCATGTGTTCGTGGATTTCTAAGAGCATTCTTTGGAAGAAGTTTTTATTACAAAGAATGCTTTTGGATAAAAGGTCTAGTCGAACTTTCAAGGTATAAATATGAGGTAGTAATTTCATTAATAAAAAATATGTATGTACGCTTTTCTGCCAGTAAGCGAATTCTCTTTGGTCAATGGGTTGGAAGACCGAAGACCGGTGTAAATCAGAATTCAAGGTGTCTTTGAATTTTTGATCCTATAAATTTTCTACTGGCAAGATTCCGTATAATCACAGTAAAAAATCGCAGAAACCAAAAATAACCTTATCAGTCAACTCTTTTAGAACACGAAGCCCAGTAGCAGGTAAATTTTGCTTTTGGAGGGAGGTGGATATTCATATCCTCGCATTACCTAACGAAAATATATTATCTATTTTTAGCAGATGATATCTCCCGAAATAAAGAATCCACCAACTTCACTTTTTGAGAAATTCAAGTTTCTTGGACCTGGATTTATACTTTCAGCTTCCATTGTAGGTTCAGGAGAATTAATCGCTACTACTGTACTTGGAGCAAAAGGAGGCTTTATCACGTTTTGGATTATTCTAGTCAGTTGCTTGGTCAAAGTCGCCATTCAGCTGGAGTTTGGAAAAAATGCCATTGTAACCGGAAAGCCGCTTATGGGTTCATTCTCCAAGTTGCATGGGCCAAAAAACTGGGCAGTTTGGACTACCTTTTTATTGACACTTTTCAAGATTCTTCAATTGGGCGGGATGATTGGTGGAGCAGCCATAGCTTTAAGTATGCTTTTGCCTCAGCTCTCCCCTATTTTACTTGCTTTCATTTTGGGCGCAGTTACTAGCTTATTGATTTACAGAAATTACTACAGCATCGTTGAAAAGACTTCTATGTTTATGGTGGTGGGCTTTACTGTTTTTACGCTTGCTTCTGTGATAGCTGTTAACTACAGTCCGTTTGGTTTTACTTTTTCAGATTTGGCAAGTGGTTTAACCTTTACTTTACCTTCAGATCTGATTTTTGTCGCTATAGGTGCTTTTGGGATCACGGGAGTCGCAAGTGACGAGATTATTGCTTACACCTATTGGTGCCTGGAGAAAGGCTATGCCAAATATACTGGTGAAAATGACGGCAGTGAAGAGTGGAAAAATCGGGCAAATGGCTGGATAAAAATAATGTACTTGGATGCAATCGTCGCAATGGTAATCTATACGGTAGTCACTGCCGCCTTTTATTTATTAGGAGCCTCTATCCTATATGGCAATGAGGCTATCCCAAGTGGCAATGAACTGATAGAAACCTTAGCCAATATCTACACACAAACGCTGGGGGAAAATGCCCGTCTTGCTTATATCACGGGAGCATTCTTTGTGCTTTTTTCAAGTGTATTTGCTACACTGGCTTATTGGACGAGACTGTTTCCGGATATCTTCGGAGAATTAGGTTGGATAGATTGGCAAGATCTGAAAACCAGAAGAACTTGGGTGGCGATATTGGCCTGGGTTTTACCAGTTCTCTGGGCAATTGCCTTTGCTTTTGTGAAACTCCCTGCTTTTATGGTCTTGTCTGGAGGCGTGATAGGCTCTGTCTTGCTATTATTGGTTGTCTATGCAGCCATTCAGTTTCGATTTAAGAATGATGCTTTAAACCTAGCTTCAGGATATTTGTCAAGCATTCTGTTTTGGCTAAGTGTGGTTTCTATAGGAATGGTATCTGTGTATGGAATTGTGAAGCTGATCTAAGTCAAATTGAATCATGGATTAGCAAAAATTCTACAATTCAGATCTCTCCAAAATCAACACCATATCCTGCTCAAGTGGATTTTCAAATTCAAGCACATGACCTTGCTTATTCAAAGAAATTGCCTGATATGAATTCTTAACTGGGTCAAACCAACGCACGTTATATTCAATACCATCCAGTACAAAAAGTTTAACGAGCTGCTTTACGGGAGAATAAACCAAAATAGTTGATTTATCCTCATTAGCCACGACCGATACAAAATGATTAAATACCTTATCTCCAGGCTGCTCGACCAGTAATTCATTTGCTGGTCTGAATTTCACCCAATCAAACTTGCTAATCATCTCATGTAAGTAACCTATCTGGTGACTTCCATAGAAGTCAAGGCTTTCTTTCCAGGTATGCGTTCCTTTGGACGAACCATGGTTTTCTATTTCCTCTCCATTTCTCAGCCAAGGCCATATCCCATTGGCTCCGTAAGTAATTCCAGAAATCGGTGCTGCAAACACACTCCAATAAGAGGCATTTCGGACATCCTTAGCAGTAATTTTAAATCCAATCTCCTCGTAATTTGGTTCAGTATTGATGAGAGGAACCGGGCGGATCTTTTGCCACCTGTCAGCAACTGGTCCTTTATTAATCCAATTGACGGTATTTGCTTCATTGGAATGTGAAGATTGGTAGGTGACCACATCATACCATTCCTGATCTTCGTACAAGTCCCCTATCCATGACAATCCATGCGGATGCAGCGTAACCAAACCTAGATGCTTTCCCTCTCCAAAAACCTGAGAACCGATTGATTTCCATCTTTCTTCCAAATCCCCGTAATATTTACCGTCTCCCCCCAGTGTCCATAGCACATGGTTTCCCTGATATCTAGCGACAATATACTTTGCCAGCAAAACTGCTTCTTTTATCGGCAAATAATAGCCTGGACTAAATTCGGATCCTTCTCCAAATGGAAGCGCCCAAAGAATAACTGGGGAAACGACCAAACCCTTTTCATTGGCTTCTTCTATTTTCTGATCAATTCGATCAAAAAAAGTTGGATCGAGCGTAATTCTACCTGAACCGGTAAAAGCTACTTTTCCTTCGGCATTTGAAGTTCCACCTCTCCATTGAGTAGTTACCAATTGAATGGTATTATAGTGATGGGCCTTTCTATTGTTCAAATAATAATCCCATTCTTCATCAGTTGATTTCAAGGCTCCATTCCAGGCAGTACACGCTGTCCAGAAAAACGGAGTTCCGTCGGCAAGACTTAGATGATAGGTACCTTTTGGTTGGATCAGGTTACCTTTTTGGTAAATATCCAGCTCACTTTCATTTTCTATGCATTCGAAAGTTCCTTTGACCTCATGCAAACCTGAGTTATTTGTATCAGATGAGATAGATCTAAAATTCCATACACCCACTTCATCTGGCATAAATCTAACTTTCCAGTTTCTTCCTCCATCCCAAAAGCCTCTGACAGTTTTCTCCCGACCTGAAGGTGAAGAAAAAGTGATATCAAATGTATTGACATCATAAAGGGCATTTTCATAGTCTTTTGAGCTAGAAAATGTATGTTCAAACCGATCATATTTAGCCGTTTGGGCGAAGGAAAAGTGATGGCAAAGTGAGAACAGAATTATAAAAAATAATCGTAGGGATATCATAAACTATCTTCGGTTACCAGTGTCTTCGAATTAATTAAGGTAGTAAGATATGCAAATGAACGTTAACCAGATTTCCAC
This sequence comes from Algoriphagus antarcticus, assembly GCF_002150685.1. Lineage (GTDB taxonomy): Bacteria > Bacteroidota > Bacteroidia > Cytophagales > Cyclobacteriaceae > Algoriphagus > Algoriphagus antarcticus. Next base: position 86,266 of record NZ_MSSW01000042.1, on the reverse strand, counting down.
CTAAATCTCCTAAACCAAAAAAGCCTTCCCGAGGGAAGGCTTTTAATAAAATAAGACAGTGCAACCTTATTTTACAGTTTCAACTACAGCTTTGAATGCTTCAGGGTGATTCATGGCTAGATCTGCCAAAACCTTACGGTTAAGTTCGATCTCACCTTTCTTCAATAATCCCATTAATTGAGAATAGGATACGCCGTGCATTCTTGCACCTGCGTTGATACGCTGAATCCATAAAGCTCTGAATTCTCTTTTCTTCGCTTTACGATCTCTGTACGCATACTGAAGACCTTTCTCATACTTGTTTTTGGCTACTGTCCAAACGTTGCTACCTCTTCCGAAGTAACCTCTTGTGGCTTTTAGCACTTTTTTTCTTCTTGCTCTGGACGCAACCGCGTTTACCGATCTAGGCATAGTGTTTTGTTTTTTGACAGTTGGTGCCTATTGCTAGGTCTTGATTACCAAACTATCTGGTGAATAAATAAACCTTAATTAATTAATTTTTTAAGCTACTGCTGAAAATCAGATTCTCAACATTGCTCTTACTCTACCTTCGTCAGATTCATGAACTAGACCAGTTTTGGTCAAGTTTCTCTTTCTTTTGGTAGCTTTCTTGGTTAGGATGTGGCTTTTGAAAGCGTGTTTCCTTTTAATTTTGCCGGTTCCCGTTAAAGCGAACCTCTTCTTTGCACCGGATTTGGTTTTTACCTTTGGCATTTTGCTGTATTTATTTAGTTGAAATTTATTTCTTTCCTGCCTTCGGAGCGATGAAGATGTTCATTCTCTTTCCTTCCATTTTTGGAAGCTGCTCTACTGCACCGAATTCTGCCAGCGCCTGAGCGAATTTCAGAAGTAGCATCTCTCCTCGTTCTTTAAACACAATGCTACGACCCACGAAATGTACGTATGCCTTCACCTTTGCGCCTTCTTTCAAGAAATTGATTGCATGCTTCAGTTTGAAATTGTAATCATGCTCATCCGTATTCGGTCCGAATCTGATTTCCTTCAAAACAATCTTCGCTGCATTGGATTTGATCTCCTTTTGCTTCTTTTTCTGCTCGTACTTAAACTTTGCGTAGTCAAGGATTTTACAAACTGGAGGTTCAACATTGGGAGAAATCTCTACAAGATCCAGATCATTTTCCTGAGCGAGTTTGATGGCTTTTTCGAGTGGGAGCAGTGCGTTACCGCCTTCGACGAAATCTCCAACCAGTCTTACTTCACGTGCTCTGATTTTGTGGTTTACTTTATAAGGCTCTTCCTGTCTACCTCTATAGGGTTGTCTTTGGTTTCTCAAGTTTGCGTTGATTGTTTTTATGAAATTGGATGCAAATATCGGAATTATTTCTAATTAAGAAAAACTGAATTAAATAATACCCTAGTATTACTTACTCAATGATGCTGAAATAATCCCTTGAAAATAATTTATAAACTCCTCCGCTGAGAAGTTACCTAGATCTCCTTCACCATGTTTACGGACAGAAAGCTTTCGCTCTTCCTGCTCCTTTTCTCCCACTATTAGCATAAAAGGCACTTTTTTAACTTCAGAGTCACGGATTTTTCTTCCGATTTTTTCATCTCTGTTATCTATAGAACCTGATATTCCTACCTCTTCGAGGATTGATTTTATCTCTTCAGCATATTCTACATATTTTTCAGAAATAGGCAAAATATTTATCTGCTCAGGAGAAAGCCATAGCGGGAAGTTGCCAGCACAGTGCTCGATGAGTACCGCAACGAAGCGTTCCAGAGAACCAAACGGTGCTCTGTGAATCATCACAGGTCTGTGTTTTTGGTTATCCGAGCCTATATATTCCAACTCGAATCTTTCTGGTAATTGATAATCCACCTGGATAGTTCCCAACTGCCATTTTCTTCCCAGAGCATCTTTGACCAAAAAGTCCAACTTTGGGCCATAGAATGCCGCTTCACCTAGCTCAGTAACTGTATCTAACCCCTTCTCTGCAGCAGCTTCGATAATCGCGGATTCTGCTTTGTTCCAAGCTTCATCACCGCCAATGTATTTGGTGGGATTTCCCGGATCTCTCAAGGAAATCTGGGCAGTGTAATCGTCAAAACCCAACGCTTTGAAAACCCAAAGAACTAAATCTATTACCTTGATAAATTCCTCTTTCACCTGATCCGGGCGACAGAAGATATGTGCATCATCCTGAGTAAATCCTCTCACACGAGTCAAGCCATGCAGCTCACCACTTTGTTCGTATCGATAAACTGTTCCGAACTCTGCATAGCGAATCGGCAGCTCTTTATAGGAATGCGGCTTATGCTTGTAGATCTCACAATGATGTGGACAGTTCATCGGTTTCAACAAAAACTCCTCACCTTCATGCGGGGTAGTAATCGGCTGAAATGAATCCTTACCATATTTCTCGTAGTGCCCAGAAGTCTCATACAAAGCTTTGTGGCCAATATGTGGTGTAGTTACCTGCTGATATCCAGCCTTATCCTGCGCTTTCTTCATGAAATTCACCAATCGCTCACGCAATAAAGTGCCCTTAGGAAGCCAAAGCGGAAGACCCGCTCCTACTTTCTCAGAAAACATGAATAATTCTAATTCTCGTCCTAATTTTCTATGATCTCGCTTTTTTGCTTCTTCCAGCAAAGTCAGGTAATCGGATAGCTCCTTAGCTTTTGGGAAAGTAACGCCGTAAATACGAGTCAGCATTTTGCGCTTCTCATCCCCTCTCCAATAAGCTCCAGCGATGTTTGTCAGCTTCACAGCCTTTACAAAACCAGTATTTGGAATATGTGGGCCACGGCAAAGATCTACGAAGTTTCCTTGCTGATAGAATGTAATTGTACCATCTTCCAATCCTTCCAAAAGATCTAATTTGTACTCATCTCCTTTTTCCTGGAAATAATTGATCGCGTCTTTCTTCGACACATCTGAGCGGAGATATTCATTCTTTTCCCGAGCCAATTCGATCATTTTCTTCTCTATGGCTTCGAGTTCGGAACCGTCCAGTGTCTTATCACCAAAATCTACATCGTAGTAGAAACCTGTTTCGATCGGAGGTCCGATACCGAACTTGATACCCGGATGAAGAGTTTCCAATGCTTCTGCAAGCAGGTGAGCTGAAGAGTGCCAAAAAGTATTTTTGCCTTCTCCGTCATTCCAGGTCAATAATTGGACTTTTGAATCTTCATTGATCGCTCGGGTAGCATCCCAAACCTGTCCATTTACTTTTGCGGCTAGAACGTTTCTCGCTAAACCCTCGCTGATACTTGCAGCAATCTGTAGTCCGGTAGTTCCTTTGTCATACTCCTTCACAGTGCCATCCGGAAGGGTAATGTTAATAAGTTGTGACATGTGTAAAATTAGTTCTGCCCATACAAAAAGGCATAAATATTAAGCTGCAAATATGCAAAACACGAATGCAACCAAAAAATATATGGGAAGGGAATATGGAAATGAATACTTATTTCTTCACGGTATAGACGATTAGTACAGGATTTTCAGAGTCTTTGGCTGCAAAAGCTGCTTTGTGAAAAATATTTTTAGGTGCCTATTTTCAAGGCTTAAAGAAGCGCGGTGGTTTCATTTGTCGTCCGCGAAAAGTAGTTAGAACTAAATTGTTGAGCAGTGTGTTCAGACGTTTAGTAAAGCTTTTAAAAGTTTTTTAGGGTCTTGCCGGTTGTCCCAAAATGCTGCTATAATAATTTGTTCATCGGTGACTTTGTAATAAATACTAAACTTGTCCAAAGCTGATACTTTAATATCTTTGAAATCAGTCGATGTGTAAATAAAAGACTTTTCCGAAATTTGGTTGGTTCTTTTGGAAACTAATTTTAAAAGTTTTTTAGAATAGCTGGCTGACTTATTTCTTAACCCAATATTCTAAATGCCGACAAATTGAAGGTCTGCTGTTCTTGTCCAGATTATCTTGCGTTTAGCCATTCCTGATTTCTTTTGTCCATTGCTTCTTGAGAAATCAGTTTTCCGTTTTTTATATCTATCTCGCTCATTTCCAACATCATTTTTTGTTCTTCAGTCAATTCCACCTTACCGGATAAAGGCGCACTTGAAGAAATCAGTTTATCAAGAGCTTCTAAAAAATCTCTGTTTTTTATTGAAAGAAGTTTTTCTATCAATTCATTTCTTATACTGTCAACTGTAGCCATATTATTCTGCTTTAAGCTTAAATGTCGTGATTTATTTCTTTTTTTCAAATGCTTCTCAAGCTGTTAAGCCAAGTAACTCAAGATTAAATCAATTCTTCAAAATAGCCTATTTATGGTGGAGATTTGGTTAAAAATTCTCAGCTTTTTATAGACGAAACTCGACTAATAGTAATTGATCACTAGGATATAACTTCGATAGGACCTACATTATTTAAAAACTCTTACCAAAACTTACTCCTGCCCAATAAGGATAGAAGGACCAATTTCCTCCTGTTCTTGGCCGAGAGTCAATAATTGGCGTATAGCCAACCCTAAAAAAGAATCCACCCTCAGGTTTTTGGTATCTATAGCCTATCCTTAGAGGTATGGAGGCATCATAACCCACTTTTTCGATTAATTCTAAGGTTTCCGGATCAAAATCGAGGGTACTCGCTAGGTAAGATGTTAAACCAAAACCCAATTCCAGATGATGGTTTGACTTGCCGTAAAAGGCTGATACCTCTACGGGTACTAGTGGAAGCCATGTTGTTTTAGAATTTAACCTTCGAGGCAGCATAGAAAAACCTGCACTGGCATTCAACTTTAGCTTCCCTTTCTGATGGAAAATTTTGCTGTAGTTAATCGCATAGATTCCAGAACTTCCGCCAACTTCGAGATAAACAGCTTTTTTTGCGGTGAATGTTTCGGTTTCGGTTTGGGCAAAAGATTGAAATTGTTTTGACATCAAAACCAGCAAGAGGACGATAAAAATTGATTTAAAAGAAGCTAACATAATTTTAAAATCTTGTTTAAGGACTGATCAAATACAAACCTAAAAACTTTTTCCAAAACTCACACCTGCCCAATAAGGATTGAAAGACCAATTTCCTCCTGTTCTTGGCGGAAAGTCAATAATTGGCGTATAGCCAACCCTAAAAAAGAATCCCCCTTCAGGTTTTTGGTATCGATATCCGACTCTAAGAGGAATGAAGGCACCAAAAACCACTTTATCTCTAAATTCAAATGTTTCCGAAACTAATTTTAAGCTCGTGCTTAAGAAGGAGGTAAACCCAAAACCCATTTCCAGATGATGATTTGACTTGCCGTATAGGGCTGTGACCTCTAAAGGAATAACGGGAAGCCAACTAGTCTTCGAATCTAATTTTTCATTCCGCCACATAGAAAAACCTGCACTGGCATTCAATTTTAGCTTCCCTTTTTGATGAAATATCTTGCTGTAGTTGACTGCATATCTTCCAGAACTTCCTCCGACCTCAAGATAAACCGCATTTTTTGCGGTAAATGTTTCGGTTTCGGTTTGAGCCCTAGCCCCGAAGGAAATAGCTATAGCAAAGATCAAAACTAGCAATAATGAAGAATTATGTTGATGGTCCATGATTTTTCAATTGAGATGTGTAAAACTCATATTAAATTCTTTGGTCAATTTTCAATTATAATTTGTTCTCTTAAGACTTGATCTCCAGAATAAATATGAAGGAAATAAGTTCCGGGTTGTAAGCCTTTAGTATCTAAATAAACCTTATTTTCTATAGATTTTCCAGTACCCACTAATTTCTCAGTTCGATCAAAAATGTCAACCTTAAATATAACAATAGATGGTTTACTATTCTGAGCCTGAGATTCACCATCAAATGATTTTCCTAATTGGTTGTTTTCAGTATCATATTCAACAAACAAATCACCAGATGAGGGATTGGGATAAATTTTAAAATCACCTGAAGACATCATATAGCTACAAGGTTGGACAGTTATTCCAGTCAAAGAAGTAGCACCACAGCCGTTGTTGACCGATACGCGAACAGGTCCGTAAGAATTATTGTATGAAGGAAGATAAAATGTTATTGTATTATTGGATGTGTTTTGCACATTCCATCCTGATGGATAAGTCCAGCTGTAGGTGTATCCATTTTGATGTCCTGTAGGAACATTGGCAGTATAAGTGTATGAATTGCCATTGCAAACCATTCCGGCACCTGATACCGATACTTGATACTGACTAAATGGACCGATTTGGACAGAAAAGTCTCTTTTAGTACTATACCAAAAACCCCCCGATCCTGGTTTTGATATTGAACCTTGGACGGAAATGGTATAACTTCCTGCAGGGGTACCCGCAGGTGCGACTATACTCACCGTTTCATTTGTAAATGCTGAATTTCCACCTCCATTGATAGACCAACCTGCAGGAGCAGTCCATTGATAGGGATAATGGTAAAAACAATTTCCAGTCACAGGAAAAATACTGGCTAAGGTTGGACTTGTGGTGTAAGAATAGGCTTGTCCTGGGGTACACATGGCTGGACCTGAAATTGGGCTTGGAATCGGTACTCGTGAATTTGTCGAAATAATTTTTTCTCCATCACCATGCCAGGAGCAATTACGTGCATTGACTTTAATTTCGTAAATTCCGACATCGGGAAAAGTAAAAGTGAAACTTGCACCCGTACCATTGCCTACGATTTCAATACCTTTATAAACAGTCCAAAAAATATTACAGGAATAAATTTGGTATCCAAATTCTCCGCTATATGTTTTTGCGGTATAGGTATAGGTTCCTTTCGGACAAACAAAACTAGATGCTCCCTCAATAACGACATCTACTGCTGCATAGGCTTTAGGGGAAAAAACGAACGCGGCAAAAATTAGAAAAACAAAAATAATCTTTGGTCGGAAGAACCGATTGACAGTCAAAACAATGTTGAGAATCGAAGAAAAAGAAGGAATTGGTTTCATATTTAACATTGACTATTTTTTTCATCTAAAAATTAATTTGAAATAAATCTAAAAACTAATTAAAAGATTAGCAACTGCTTTTTTAAGAAAAATTATATTTTTTCTTTTCTAATCACAAAATAAACTGCGCACTAAACTTTACATGATATGGCTTTGCTCCCGGATTATCCAAATAGGTCATTCGGTGGAAAAAGTCCACCCGGAAAAATTTAAAAATATTCTCTACCCCATAGCCCAATTCCAAATAGGGCTTGGTCGGATCTAATCTTCCAAAGCTCTGAAGCCTATTTCCCTCAGGATCAACCCTAGGTGAATTCAAGGTATTTTTATCGCTTACACTGCCAAAAAGCACATTCGCATTGGCCACAGCACGCCATTTTAATTTTTTGAGCAATGGAATTTTATTCAGTAAAAAGCCTTCGAAATAATGTCTATACCGCAAACTAGCATACTGATCTGAGGCAAACTCATTGAAATTCATCGTATTGAAAGCGGCAGAGGTGTAGAAGAAGGTCTCATTCCCCAGATGATTTTTCAACACTGGATATGGAACTTCACCAAACACTTTGCCTGCATCAAACTCGTATCGGGAAACGCCAAACATGCCCATGTTCAGTCGCTGATACACATAGAAATTCAACTTGGAATAAGATACATCCCCTCCAAGCCAGTTCATTCCTTTGGCATAGCTCAAGTCAAATATTGGCCATTTCAAAGGGCCCAAGGATGATCGCTCATTGTCATTGATCAAGATTGTTTCATCACGTCCATAACGTAGGCCAAACTTCGCTTCGGTAGTTTCAAAATTGGATCTGTACTCTCCTGTCCCCTTTTCGAAGTAATAGAAATTGTAAAGCGGTTCGAATTTCATGAATGTCAGATCTGAATACATAAGAAATCCTTTGAAAAACTCACGCTGAAAATTCACCTGATGCTTTCTGCTGAAATACGGTCTTCTCAGCGTCCCAAATCTACTGGCTGCAAGAAAAATACTATTTCCCTGCAAACTGGAAATCTCTAAACCGACTTGATCAATTTCCTTTTGTGTAGATAATGAGACAGAAGTCCAATGCATTCTATCCAAGATTCGCGTGACCTTTGCAGAATACTTCAGCTGAGTGTCTTTAAAGCCATAACCTCCATAGCCATAGAGGACCCATTTATTACTGAATTTCAGATTGGTTCGGAATCCCATTCCCAGCCTCACTCCTTCTATATTGTTATAATTGAAAAAGCCCGGCCAAGGACCAATATCCACTTTACCCAGCGGCAAATAGCCTGTTCCAAAAAACTTAAGACTCTCAGAATAAAAGCGAATGATTGGGATTCTCTTTAAAGTATCCACCATTTGCAGCACTGCTATCTCTTCTTGAGTGAGAATATCCTGGCGATTATCTTTCCAGAATTCCTCACTCGCCTCATCAAAGTCAGGCATTAGTACGACTGATTGATTGAAAAAAGATGTGGGTTGCGGCTCGCCTACCATTATACTATCTGCTGAAGTATAGAATTTTGCCAGTAAGCCCGCCGTTTTTGGAGTGATTTGACCAATTTTTATCTGAACTCGAGTCTTGGAAGGAATCAATGGGCCTGCAGAGGTAGAAGTCATCTCCTGCTGGATTTTGATTCGCTCTATGAAATTCAGGTTTGCCTCTTTCGGTATCGTCAAATCCACCTGCTTCAAGCCATACGTCTCTTTATTTATCCAAACAGTCCCGGAGAATGCCAAGTCTTGCTCTCTTAAAGGATAGACTTTCAATAAGTAGCAGGAATCATTTCCAACCAACACTGAATCAACTAGATCATAATCGTAAAACTGCTTCCATCCGTCCGCTATAGGCGATACAAATTCCTTCCCTACGATATTTAGCCAGTTTTTATAGAAATTGTATTCTTGAAAAGCTGACCCGGTAATCTGTGAAGTGGTCGATCCATCGGTGATGCCTACTCCGGTAACTTTGGATTTCTCGACTACTTCTTTTCTGAGCTCTGGATTATTTCTAAAGTAGAATTTGGAAAGTGTCTCTGAAAAGAAAACAGGCAATATTTTCTCACCTTCGTCATTAGTCAGCTGCTTTATAGAATCAAGAACAGCGGTAACTTTTTGCACGGTTTTCCTATTGGAAAAATCCTCTGAGACATGGTCAATATCGATTTCTATCTTTGTATAGTTATTTGTTTGATAAGCAGATAATCCTCTTTTATCAAAGTCCTTTTTTCGATCTACAGCCTTCCTTATTATTTCAAATGCAGGGTTTTCTCCAGCTTCAAAAACAAAAGCTTCCATTTCAAAATCTGAAGGCTTGAGCTGGAAATTGATGGTTTGCTCACCTATTTTTTGCAAAGCTTTTACGCCAGTGATATACCCCAAATAACTTACCGTTATACTATCTGTTAATGCCCTCGCATCTAGGTTATAATTCCCTTCAAAATCAGTAGAAATCCCCACTGTAGTGCCTTTCAAAAGAACTGAAGCAAACGGAATCGGATCCCCTGTAGCAGAATCTGTCACTTTCCCTTTCACTACAAATTGGGCAAAAGACTGGGTGCTGAGAAGAAGGAGGAAAAGGAAAAAGTAATTACGGGTCATGAAATATTTAAAGCACTGAACATTAATTCCTGCAAAATAAATTCATTAACCATTCAAATTGCTACTTGGGCAGGTAAAAATTACTAAGGTTAGTATATCAGGAGAGGTATAGAAAAGGAAATTAGAAAAATCCGCTAGTATATTTGAGATTGAAAATCGAGAATCATGATATACGATATTATAATAATTGGTGGTGGGATTGTAGGCTTGGCAACTGCACTTAAAATCAAAAAAGCACGTCCAGATCTGAATATCGCCATTTTGGAGAAAGAAGATCAGCTAGCAAAGCACCAGACTGGCAATAATAGTGGGGTCATTCACTCTGGGCTATATTACAAGCCTGGCTCTCTGAAGGCTACCAATTGCATCGGCGGATATCATGAACTCATTCAGTTCTGCGAAGAAGAAAAAATCCCCTTTGAGATCACAGGAAAAGTAGTAGTTGCCACAAGAGAAGCCCAAAAGCCATTGCTGAACAACTTGTATGAAAGAGGAATTCAGAATGGATTGGCGGGAACTAAGTATATCACCTTAGAGGAGTTGAAAGAGTATGAACCTCATTGTGCTGGAGTAGCAGCTCTTCATGTTCCCCAGACTGGAATAGTGGATTATTTTCAAGTCGCGCTAGCTTATGGAAGGAAGATAATCCAGAATGGCGGTGAGATTTTTTTGAATCATAAAGTACTAGGAATAAAGCAACAGGAAGGTATCAATTACATTGAAACTTCTAAGAAAACCTTTCAAAGTAAATTGGTAATTAACTGTGCCGGACTTTATTCGGATAAGGTTGCACAGATGAGCGAAAAAGATCCGATAGATGTGAAAATCATTCCGTTCAGAGGTGAATACTTCAAACTTAGAAAGGACAGAGAGTTTTTGGTCAAAAATCTAATTTACCCAGTTCCTGATCCTAACTTCCCTTTCCTTGGCGTTCATTTCACTAGAATGATAAAAGGTGGCGTAGAAGCTGGGCCAAATGCAGTTTTAGCTTTTCGCAGGGAAGGATACAAAAAATCACAAATCAACCTCAAAGAGCTTGCTGAATCGTTGGCTTGGCCTGGATTCCAAAAAGTGGCAGCCAAATACTGGCAAACAGGCTTTGGCGAGATGTATAGATCTTTTTCGAAAGCGGCATTTACCAAAGCACTTCAGGAATTGATACCTGAAATCCAAGAATCTGACCTTACCGAAGGCGGAGCTGGAGTAAGGGCTCAAGCCTGTGATCGCACAGGTGGACTTTTAGATGATTTTGCAATCAGAGAATCTGCGCATGCCATCAACGTCCTCAATGCTCCTTCCCCAGCCGCTACCAGCTCTCTTGCTATTGGCGGAACTGTGGCCGACTTGGCCTTGAAAAGATTTATGTAACGGTTGAGATTCCAGATAAGCGATCCGGATGAAACCTCGAAAGTTTATAAAATGAGTGCTGAGCCACATCTTCAAGGAGCACAATACAAAAATTTAGTTTAAACCCTTCGACTTCGCTCGGGGTGACAGTGCTCTTCGAAGGTTTGATTATACTTGAGTGTTCACAGAATCAGGCAGGTAACGGTTAGCTAATTTGATCATTTCATCACCTTTGACTAGGTCACTTGCACTGAGTTCAGAAGTATGTTTATGACCAGAAGCACCAAGTAGTTCCTGGACTGCGTGAACCGTGTTTTTGTGGAAATTATAAACCCGCTCTGATTTGTCTGTAATCACCAATCCCCTAACCAAGCTTGCTTTTTGCGTAGCTACTCCAGTCGGGCACTCATTTGTGTTGCAGCGAAGTGCCTGAATACAACCTATGCTGAACATAAAGCCTCTTCCCGAATTACATAAGTCTGCTCCCAGGGCTATGTTTTTCAGAATCGCAAAAGCACTGATGGCTTTACCTGAAGCAATGATTTTAATTTGACTGCGTATCTGAAACTTTTCCAATGTTATCCTTACGAAAATCAGAGCAGGCTCAAGAGGTAATCCTACACTATCTGAGAATTCTAAAGGCGCAGCACCCGTCCCGCCTTCCGCTCCATCCACAGTAATGAAATCCGGATAGACATTCTTAGCCACGATCTCTTTACAGATCGCCGTAAATTCCTCTGTTCTACCTATGCAGAGCTTGAAACCTACAGGTTTACCGCCGGACAATTCTCTTAGTCTGGTGATAAACTCCAGCAACTCGGTAGCATTGGTAAATGCACTGTGAGCAGGTGGTGAAAGGATGGTAGTTCCTTGCAAAACACCGCGTATTGCAGCTATTTCTGCTGTATTCTTCACTCCGGGAAGTACTCCCCCATGACCGGGTTTCGCACCTTGTGAAATCTTAATTTCTATCATTTTGACTTCCGGCCAATTTGCTTTTTCGGCAAATTTCTCCTCACTGAAATTACCGTGGTCATCACGGCAACCAAAATAGCCTGTACCGATTTGCCATACCAAATCCCCTCCTTCTCTATGATGTTCAGATATCCCACCTTCTCCCGTATTGTGACAAAAACCGCCTTTTTTAGCGCCAAGATTCAATGCTTTAATAGCATTAGAGCTGAGTGAACCAAAGCTCATTGCAGAAATATTAAAGATAGATGCTGAATAAGGTTGCTTGCAGGAGTCATTTCCGATAGTCACCCGTGGATCTTCATCTTGCGTGTGAATCGCGTAGATAGAATGTCTAAGACCAATGTAATCTTCTCCACTAATATCTTTCTGAGTACCAAACGGATGAGTGTCATTCACATTCTTTGCACGTGTATAAACTAACGAACGTAGGTTTCGACTAAATGGTCTTCCATCTGTGTTTGTTTCAATAAAATACTGTTGTATTTCCGGACTTATTTTCTCAAGTAAATAGCGAAAATGTCCAAGTACAGGAAAATTTCTCAGGATGGCATGAGTCTTCTGATTGATATCATAAATACCTATAGCAAAGAGAATTACAAGAATTCCTAATATGAAATATCCCAATTTGAACTGTACAAATTGGAAATACCACATTAGAAAAAATGTAAGTAGTGACAGCAGCACCAAGCTTCCGAAAAACACTTTTCTCATATCAAATTCTTTTGGTGATTTGGTTCACAATATAGCAAATGCTAAAGTCTAAGCTTAATCCAATAGGAATTCTTGAACTCTAAGTTCTGCCCAAGTGAACTCTTGGCCTCGAACCACAAAACCTGTATGCCCTCCTCTCTTTGGCATTTCGAGTGTGAGCTCATTCATTTTTTCTGCGAGCTTGACTGGGTAGCATTCAGCCCCTAGCAGCGGGTCATTTAGCGCATTTATAATTAAGGTGGGAATGGCAATCGAAGGCATCCAATTATCAGCACTTACAGCTTTGTAGAAGTCATCTGCATCTCTGAATCCGTGCAATTTGGCTGTAAAATGTGTATCAAAAGAATCAAAATCATTGACTTTCTCCAGCAGATCCAGATCTATCAATTCGGGATATTGAGCTGCTTTTGCACGAATTTTAATTTTAAGTTTTCCTAAAAATCTGTTTCTATAGAAAGAATTGCTTCGACGTTTCAGTGTAGTAGCACTTGAAAGTAAATTGCACGGGGTAGAATACACTGCGGCTCGTTTAATTTCTATTGGCAAATCTCTACCTTTTTCCCCAAGGTATTTGAGTGTTTGAGCGCCTCCCATACTTATTCCTGTCAGGTAGATCTCTTCGTATGAATGAGTTCTAAGCACATGAGAAATCGTAGTTTCCAAATCATAACTAGCTCCATGATGATACAAGATTGGCCTCAAATTGATCTCCCCGCCGCATGAACGGTTGTTCCAAACCAATACATCTATTTTATTGGAATTGAACAATTTAACCATTCCTTTTACATAATGACGCTCAGAGTCGCCCTCTAATCCATGGGAAATAATCAACAGTTTGGAGCTACCAACCTTCGACCAATCCAAATTCAAAAAATCACCGTCTGGTGTGTCAATTTTTACTCTGGTATAGGCTACATCAAAAACTTTTCTAAATAAGCTGGGAATAATCGTTTCCAGATGTCCATTGAATAAGTATGCCGGAGGCCCTGAGTAGCTTGATTTGATTATACTCATGAGACCTCAAAAATAAAAAGCTTTACATGAAATTCATGTTCTCTTAAAATTCGAAAAGTATTTACCCATTACTTTTGCAACGTAAAATTCTTCATAGGGTACTTGATTTAAAAAGTGGAGCGGCGGGTGCTAGCTCCTTTTTTTTATAGGGTTAATTCATAAACCCGATTAATTGCCAGGTCTAACTTTTCTTGCAAATTTTGGTAATGCGAATCAAAGGCTAATCCCTCGTATCCTTCATTTTCAATGATCTCTTTACCAATTTGTAGCTCTTCAATGATGTGAGAAAATTCAAACATACTAAGCGTAGGCTTCATCTTGTGGCGAATTTGCTGAATTATAAAATCATCTTTTACGAATGAACCTTCAGCATATTTTTCTTTAAGTTCCATAAGTCCTTTATAAAGCGCTAAAGTCAATTCCTTCTGAAATTCTACATCACCCTCTGACATGTCGCAGATAAGCTGATCAAGTTCTGGATAAATTAGTTCCATATTCGTTAGTTGAATGTTGCTATACCAGCAAGAAATCCTGTGGACCAGGCAGCTTGGAAATTAAAGCCACCAGTAATTCCATCAATATTCAAAACTTCCCCGGCAAAGTAAAGGTTTGGGTAATAATTACTTTCCATGGTATCAGGATTCACCTCATTCAAGGCTATTCCTCCGGCTGTTACAAATTCTTCTTTGAATGTGGTTTTGCCTTCGACTCTCAAAGTATAGCAAAAAAGATTCTGTACCAACTTATTGATTTGCTTTTTCGAAAGTGTAGCAAATAGTTGCGAATTTTCTATTCCTGAACGCTCGCAAAAATGCTCCCAAAGTCTTGAAGGAATATCAAAAAGTGAATTGCTTACTACTTTGCGATTAGGGTGAGCGAGTGCGTAGCTTTTGATATGAGCGTTGTATTCCTCCTCACCAAATGCTCCATTCCAATTGATTAATGCATTGGCTACGTAATTTCTGTCTTTTAGCCATTGCGCTCCGAAAGCTGACAACTTCAAAACTGCCGGTCCACTTACTCCCCAATGTGTCACTAATACCGGCCCTCGATAAGTCATTTTGGTGCCTTCGATTTTGACTATTCCATCTGCCACTGATAGACCCATAAGTTCACGTAGAGATTCCTTAGGAGTATTGAAAGTGAAAAGTGAAGGAATAGGTTCTACAATACTGTGCTTGAGATCTTTGAGAAAAGAGTAACTATCTAATTTCGGATGACCGCCAGTTGCGATGATTAATTTATCTACTACGATAATACCTGCATCTGTTTCAAGTTTATATTGCTTTTCCACAGGAGTTATTGACTTAACTCCACATGATTTCCGAATGGAAATATTGAGCTTGTGAGCCTCTTTGAGCAATACATCAATGATGGATTGGGATGAATCCGAAACAGGAAACATCCTTCCGTCTGCTTCCACCTTCAGTTCTACTCCTCTACTTTCAAACCAATTGATGGTATCCTCCGACTTGAATTTTGGAAAAATACGTTTTAGAAATTTCTCTCCACGAGGATAGTTTTTGACCAATTTCGAGATTTCCATCGGTCGATGCGTGACATTACATCTCCCACCACCCGATACTTTCACCTTGGATAATAGCTTGGGTGATTTTTCGAAAATGGTAACTTCTCTACCCTGCCCGCTTGCGTGGATCGCTGCAAAAAATCCAGCTGCTCCACCTCCAATTACACCTATTTTCAAAACTTATAATCTATTGAAATACAACTTACTAATACAATCATCTTTTCCTTCTGAATGAACCTAAAATCCCTCTTGTCAATTCTCTGAAAATCGTTTTTCCCAATTGTCTCACCATCGTATTTTTACTCAGTTCCTCTATGAGTGAAGCTTCTTGAGCTGTTCTTTGTGTTGTCCTAGCTGGAGCTTTTGGACCTGGTAATTCGGCTTTTTTTTGAACCTCCTCCAGATCAGCCATTTTTTTTTCTAAAAGCTCAAAAGCACTTTCTCGGTCTATGTCTTGATTGTATTTGTAAACTAAAGCAGAATTTTCGATTACAGCATCTATTTCCGAGGGATTCAAAATATCCATTCGGGTAATCGGGGCTCTGACTAATGTATGCGCTAGAGGCGTAGGAATTCCTTTTTCATCCAAAGCAGTGATCAGCGCCTCTCCTATTCCCATGGACGTCAGTACTTCTGAAGTATCATAATAAGGCGAATCAGGATAGTTTTCAGCAGTTTTGGTAATTGCCCTTCTATCCTTTGCGGTAAAAGCTCTCAAGGCATGCTGGACTTTCAGTCCTAATTGACCTAAAATACTATCTGGAACATCCGTGGGAGATTGGGTACAAAAATACACTCCAACTCCCTTAGATCGGATCAACTTCACAATAGCTTCTATTTTCTCCAGAAGGTCCTTTGAAGCATTGGAAAATACTAAATGGGCTTCATCTATAAACAGGCAAAGCTTAGGCTGATCAGCGTCTCCTTGTTCGGGGAAGGTTTCATAGATCTCCGAAAGCAGGCTCAGCATAAAGGTCGAAAACAGCTTGGGACGGCTTTGAATATCAGTCAGTCGGATTACGGATATCACACCTTTACCATCTTTGGTTCTCAAAAAGTCCTCGACATCAAATGATTTTTCACCGAAAAAACGCTCAGCTCCTTGCTGCTCAAGCTCGATAATTTTGCGCATGATAGTATTCACAGAAGCGGATGAAACCTGTCCATATTCCTTTTGGATAGCTTCTTTGCCTTCATTAGTGATGAACTGAAGCACTCGCTTTAAGTCTTTCAAATCCACTAAAGGCAGGTGATGCACGTCGCAATAGCGAAAAATCAGAGAGATCACTCCTTGTTGCGTATCATTGAGCTCAAGTATCTGAGCAATCAAAACTGGCCCAAATTCAGAAACAGAAGCCTTCAGTCTAACTCCCTTTTCGTCAGAAATAGACATCAGCTCTATCGGTAATCCCATCGGCACATAATCCACTCCTATGACCTGAGATCTGTTTTTGATAAAATCATTGGCAGTACCTGGCTGAGAAAGACCTGATAGATCACCTTTCAAATCCATCAAGACCGATGGAACGCCTTTCAGTGCCAATTGCTCGGCGATCACCTGCAAGGTTTTTGTTTTTCCTGTTCCCGTTGCACCTGCTATAAGTCCATGTCTATTCATGGTCTTTAGTGCGATTTTGATTTGTGCACCAGTCACTGGCACTCCATCCAAAATTCCTGTACCAAGCATAATTGAGTCTTTCTTATATTTTTGACCTTCGGCCAAATGGGTGATGAATTCGTTTGTTTTACTCATGATGAAAATGATTGTTAATCCAAACTACAAAAAACATTCATGAATGAGGACTGCACAACCACGGTTAAAATAAAAATATGGAATTAGGTGAAATTTGTGCGGTGAAAAGTTGTAAGTATTTAGATGTAAATTATGATTAGTCAATGAGTGAATTTTGATATCTATCTCCTTGTCGAGGCCGTCTGTAGCCAGATAGGCTTGCCGAACCTATGTGAACTTCGTGGTTAATTTCCATTCAGAAAGAATTTCTAGTAAGTCACCATCGGCTCTAGAGTCTTTGCTTCCTCTATGAAGTCAGCCACTTTAAAGGCAGCAGGAACTACTCTTGTTAACCCCTTTTCTTGCTGGGTTCTCACCAAAGCAGCATGTAGATTTTCAGCATTTCTGGTTCTCAGTTCCCTCATTGTATCCACTCCGGCAGATTTAAGAAGTTCAGTAAATTGGCTTGCTATTCCATTAATCCTAAAAAGATCGGCCATGTTCACCCACACCAAGATTTTACTTTCATCTATGCCCGATGCATCTGCAATAGCTTTTCTTCCAGCTTTACCACCTCCTTTTTCCAGTAGGACTTCTATAGAAGTTACTCCAGCAGCCGCAAGTCGGTCTTTCATAGCAGGACCTATGCTCTCGATCATTGTGATTGGTTTTCCCATTTTTTGATTTATTAGGTTAAAATAATCTGAGTAAAATTCAGTATTCAGCTCAACGAATAAATATGACTCTGGATTAGAGTTTGATCCAATAATAAAGGCAATTTTAACTTATAAATCTATTTCTAAATTATGGGCAAATATGCCCATTTGGAAATATTAACTTTAGGAAAAAGAAACTTCTACCTTTACTGCTTCCCTAGAAAAATTATATTCCTGTGAGCTTTAGATTTCTCCTCCCCATTCTCCTATTCAGTTTTATTATTTCGTGTTCATTTAGCCTGATTTCGCTTGGACAAATAGGACCCAATCTTGGTCAGACAGATCACTGGATGAAAGGCGCTAAGGCAGCTATCGAGAGAAATGACTTCGAGGCCGCAAATTCTATTTTTCGAAATCTGATCGATTCAGGTCAGCCACTTCCAGAGGAAATGCCTTATTTATTTGCTGAAACTCTATTTGAAATCAAGCAATATGACAACTCAGCTAATTTTCTCAATAAATACCTAGAGTTAACAGGCTTCACTGGCTCACATTATAAAGGAGCTCAGGAACTCCAGAAAAGACTGAAAAGTCCACTGACTGATATCCAGCAATGCCAGCTTTGCGACCGTAGAGGCTATCGCTACAAGACATGTTTTACCTGTGAAGGAAAGCGACAGATCGAGCAGGATTGTAACTATTGCAAAGCAAAAGGTGTGGTAGGATGCAGTCGATGTAGTGGGTCAGGAATGATCACAAAGATGAATATCTTCAAAATTGTAGAGTACTTCGAGTGTGAAAAATGCGCTGGCAAAGGACGACTTACTTGTCCAGTTTGCGAAGGAAGTTTAAAGGAAGTTAGTTCTTGCCAAACCTGTAATGGAAGTGGGAAATTGAGTTCGGAAGATGTCTGTGATCACGTAGAAGAATCTCATGAACATTAACAAATAAAGGGTTAGCGATAAGAAACAAGTGGTGAAAAGTAGTTAGTCAGAAGTAGCTCAATCACAAGTAACATATCTCAGAAAACAATAAATTCCTGAATGTCTTCTTCGGTAACTCTTTAAGAATCGAAGTTTTCATCAAAAGTCAAATCGTAAGTCACGGTCTTCGTTTATCCCTCTATGAGCCTTGCGGTAAAACCAGCATAAAAAAACCGGCCTAAGCCGGTTTTAAGATCATTTACAATATTTGTCGTAGGCATCTTCTGACCCGGGATATTCGAGAGCGGTTGCGAGTTGAAAATCCTCACAGGCACCTTTCACATTTTTTGTGGAAATTTTCAACAATCCTCTGTTAAAGTACGCTTGCCCAAATTCCTTATCGACTGCGATTGCATTCCCGTAAGCTTTCAAAGCTTCGTCAGGTTTGCCAAGTTGATGTAAGGCTCTTCCTTTCATGAAAGACGCCATAGCGGGAGCACCTGATATCTCAGCTGCTTGATCAGCATAAAGCAATGCATTTGTATAATTCTTCTGAATGTAATGCACATTAGCTAAACTAAGTAACACCTGAAAATTTTTCGGCTCTACTTCCAACGCTTTTTCAAAATCAGCCTTTGCTTCTTCATAATTTCCCTGCTCCTCATTCGCTCTGCCCCTGTTATAGAGCATTCGAACATCATTTGGGTTAAATTTCAAATCTTCAGAATACTCGTCTGCTGCCTCAGCATACTCTCCTTTATTGAAATACTTGTCTCCAGAACTCGTCTTCTTTTCTGTACAAGACAAAAGAGACACTGAAATTAATAGAGCTATAATCGCTTGTATACACGTTTTCATTGTAGTTTTTTTAGACTGCTACACTATTATCCCTTAGGGCATCATTGAGGGATGTTTTGAGATCAGTAGAGGCTTTTCTTTGACCGATAATCAAAGCACATGGAACTTGGAACGTGCCTGCATTGAACTTTTTGGAGATAGATCCAGGAATCACTACAGAACGATCAGGCACATAGCCTTTGTATTCTACAGGCTCAGACCCCGTCACATCAATGATCTTAGAACTGGCAGTCAACGTGACTCCAGCGCCAATTACTGCTTCTTTACCGATTCGAACGCCTTCAACTATGATGGCTCGAGAACCGATAAATGCACCATCTTCGATGATTACTGGCGCTGCTTGAATAGGTTCTAACACTCCTCCGATACCTACTCCACCACTCAAATGAACATTTTTGCCGATCTGCGCACAGGAACCGACTGTAGCCCAGGTGTCAACCATCGTGCCACCGTCCACATAGGCGCCAATATTAACATAACTTGGCATCATCACGACTCCGCTAGCTAAATAAGCACCATAACGGGCTACAGCGTGGGGCACTACACGAATCCCCTTTTCAGCGTAGTTTGTTTTAAGAGCCATTTTATCATGGAATTCGAAAGGTCCTACCTCGATAGTTTCCATCTTCTGAATCGGGAAATATAGAATTACAGCCTTTTTTATCCAGTCATTTACCTTCCATTTGCCATCTTCACTAGGCTCAGCTACACGAATCACTCCTGCATCTAGGTCGGCTATAACAGCTCTAATGGCTTGTTGAGTTGTTTCTTCTTTTAATAATTCCCGGTTGTCCCAGGCCTTTTCAATGATTGTTTTCAGTTCCATTATTTTGGTTAGTTTCGTTTAATGAGTGAACAGTCAGCTTCCCGAATTCCAGTCTTAATCGCGTCAAGCCTTAAGCCAGCCAAAGATACAAGAGCTTGGGGAAAGCTTGGCCTTTCACTGCGAGAAACAGAGCAGTTTACCTTAAGTTTTATGGGGTTTTTGCAATACCCCGTGGGAAATTGCAAAGATGAAAAGTATTATTCTTCAGTTTCAAACACCAACTCAGTCTGGGCAAGAATCTCCTCACAGTTCAGGTTTCTAAGAATCTTATTGATGGATCGTCCGAAAATCCTCATTTGTTGCACCTACGAATACCTTCCAATTGCCGCGTTTTTTAAAGGAATTTTAGGTTATAAATTGGTCTATGATGTGCAAGAAAATTATGTCAAAAACCTTGATCTAAACCCAATTTTAAACCCGGAGAAAAATTCTAAAATTAGCCGAATTATTAGAAAAATGGAAAGCGTAAATGGAATCGATTTGTTCCTGCTTGCAGAGAAATGCTACGCGGAAGAGATGCCTGAAAAAATTCCATTTTTGGTATTGGAAAATAAATTTGCCGGAGAAATAAAGGCTGGAAATCCAATTAGATTTGGGAAAAAACAAGGCTACATTTTTTTGATTTCTGGTACGCTGACTCCAGCTTTTGGCACACTCGAAGCAGTCAGTTGGTTCAAGGAAATCCTTAAAGAATTCCCTGAATCCATGCTTAAGATCATTGGACATTGCACCTTGCCGAGCTTCAGAATTGAGCTTGGAAAAGCCTGTGAAAATATCCCGCAAATTCAGCTAAAGTCATCCAATTTCCCTATTCCTCATGAGGAGATTCTAATGGAATATACAAGAGTAGATTTTGCGATTTTACCTTATCAAAATAGGGAATCCATACAGGATAAAATACCTACCAAACTTTTCGAATCCGCAGCTCTTGGAGTGCCTGTTTTGATTGGAGGAAATCCTAAATGGTTGAAGTTTTTGGCTCCATTTTCCGGAGGATTTCCTATAGATTTTTTCGACTTGGGCCATGCTTCTCAGCAATTCAATGCTGCGCTCGAAAAGGAATATTTCACTCAAATTCCTGATGACTCTGTCCTGTGGAAATCTCAGCACGCAGAATTCATCTCAGCGATCAACTCCCTTTAATTTCTGAACAGGCTGTGGATTACTATCCACACTTATCCACCCATGCCCTATTATCTACACTCGTTTTCATAAAATGGAAACTGGAAAATTCCATCTGAAATCGTGTAGAATTAAAAAAAGATATAATTTTAACTTGCACAAATTCAGCTGTTTGAAACGTTTTTAACTAGTGTCTAATTTTATTTTTAGTCAAGACTAAAACCGTAAACACATTTGAAAATGAGTTATCCACAGGTGATTTAGTCTCTATCAAATATATTTTTAGCTATATCTAAATTATTCTTTATATTTGCCTCAGTACTAATTGCACTACCATGGTTTTAACCACAGCAGAGGAGAATTACTTAAAAGCGATCTATCATCTATCGGACGGAGGAACAAAGAGCGTGTCCACTAACGATGTGGCGGCACAGATAAAAACTAAAGCCGCATCTGTCTCCGACATGCTACGAAAACTTGGAGAAAAAGAGGTGATAGAATATCGAAAGTATTACGGGGTTAACATCACGGAAGAGGGTAAAAAAAGAGCACTTCAGACCATCAGAAAACACAGGCTGTGGGAAGTGTTTTTAGTAGATAAATTACAGTTTGCCTGGGATGAAGTTCACGAGGTAGCAGAGGAACTCGAGCACATCCAATCGCCCCTGCTTATTCAGCGTTTGGATGAGTTTTTGAACTACCCGAAATTCGATCCTCATGGAGATCCAATACCTGATGAATTTGGTGATGTGAGAGCTCGGCCAAGAGTGGCGCTGATCGAAATGGATATAGATCAATCGGGTCAGATCGTAGCAGTAAAAGACAGTTCCGCAGCCTTCCTCAAGTACCTCGACAAAGTGGGTGCATACATCGGCGCAAGAATTAAAGTTCTGGACAAGGTAGAGTTTGATGGATCGATGGAAATTCTCGTCGATCAGAAGAAAACACTCTTTATGTCGAAGGATGTTGCTGCAAATATTTTGGCGATTCAATCATGAAAAAACTCCTGGTTATATTGCCAATTCTCCTCCTTTCATTTGCCTGCAAATTTGATAATCCAAAAGAAAGAATAAAGCCAAAAATCGTGGCGACCACGAGCATCCTGGCAGATGGAATTAGGAATCTCGTTGGTGAAAATGCGGAGGTGGTTTCCCTAATGCCTGCAGGAGTTGATCCACATTTGTACAAGGCTTCTGTTCGAGATTTGGACTTACTTCAAAATGCCGACTTAGTCATTTATCATGGTCTATTCTTAGAAGGAAAAATGACGGAGATTTTCGAGAAACTGGCCTTCAGCCAAAACCTGATCAATGTCTCTGAAAACATACCGAATGAGTTACTCTTAAGATCAGGACCAGAAGCTCACTCCGTAGATCCCCACATCTGGTTTGATGTTTCGCTATGGTCTTTGGCTTTGTCACATGCCTCGGAAGAAATCATAAAATGGAAACCAGAATGGAAGTCAACAGTAAATAAAAACACGGATTCTTATCTGTCCGAATTAGCAAATCTGCACCAGGAAAATCTCACCAAAGTAGCCGAGCTTCGTAAAGCAAATCAAGCGTTGATTACTGCCCATGATGCGTTCTCCTATTTTGGGAAAGCATATAACCTGGAAGTTTTGGGACTTCAGGGTTTGTCTACATTGAGCGAACCAGGACTTAGAGATTTGACCGGCTTGGTGAGCTTTATCATAGAGAGAAACATCCATGCCGTTTTCGCGGAGCAGACTATTTCCCCAAAAGCAATAGAAGCCGTGGTCGCCGGATGTGAAAATCAAAACCATGAAATAAAACTGGCGGGCCCGCTCTACACCGATAGTTTAGGTGCTTCAGACTCCCCCGCTGGCACTTATATAGGAATGGTAACCACCAATGTTCAAGTAATTTTTGAAAGCCTAACACAATGATCATAAACGTAGAATCCCCTATTTTAGAAATACACGACCTGACGGTCAGTTACGATCAAAGTCCTGTATTATGGAATGTTGACTTAAGTCTACCTGGCGGAAAACTTATAGGAATTCTAGGTCCAAATGGTGCTGGAAAGTCAACACTAATTAAAGCCATCATGGGTTTGATACCAATAACCGGAGGCTATGTTAAGCTTTTTGACCGAGAGTTAAATGACGTAAGAAGTCGCATCAGCTACGTTCCCCAGCGAGAATCTGTGGATTGGAATTTCCCTGCCTCTGTGCTGGATGTCGTGATGATGGGAACCTATGGAAAACTTGGTCTTTTTCGAAGACCCGGAAAAAAGGAAAAGAAAATTGCGATGGATTGCCTGGAGAAAGTAGGTATGCAATCTTTCGTGGATCGTCAGATCTCTGAACTTTCCGGTGGCCAGCAGCAGCGCGTTTTTATTGCAAGATCACTAGCTCAGGAGGCAGATTTGTACTTGATGGATGAGCCTTTTGCCGGAGTCGATATGGCAACGGAAACGGCAATTTTCCAGCTTCTCCAAGAAATGACCGCCGCTGGCAAAACGGTAATAGTGGTGCATCACGACATACATTCTGCGATGAATTACTTTGACTGGATCATCATGCTGAATCTTCACTTAGTAGCATCCGGCCCAAAAACGGATGTAGTAACAGAAGAATTACTTCGTAAAACTTACGGTGGCAAACTCAACCTCCTCACCAAAGTCAGCGACATCATTAGACAAAAGGATTTTAACCCATTGAAAAGCTGATGAGCGATTTTGTCTATTTCTTTACATTTCAGGATTCTTCGATTGCCTTTGTAGTAATCGGGATTACCCTGTTGGGCATTGGCTCTGCTTATGTGGGAACTTACAGTTTTCTAGACAAAAAAGCCTTGCTCGGCGATGCCATTTCGCATGCGGTACTTCCGGGTATTTGTTTGGGATTTATGCTAGCTGGCGAAAAGAATCCCATTTACATTGTCACCGGTGCATTTTTGTCTGGAGCGCTTGCTACATTTCTTACTTCCTGGCTGAAAAGCAACACGAGATTAAGCGACGACGCGATTATTGCTTCCATCCTGTCCATCTTTTTTGGATTCGGAGTGGTTCTTCTCACAGTCATACAGAAATCAGGAAACCCAGAAATGGCTGGCCTCAATCAGTTTATTTTCGGAAATGCAATTGCCATTCTTGAAGAGGACCTCTATATCTATGGCGGTCTCGCGGTGCTGATCATTATCACACTGACGGTCTTCAAAAAGGAATTTTCGATGTTAGTCTTCAATGCTGACTTCGGAAAGTCAATTGGCTATCCCATGGGAGCGATTCGATTGATATTTAATGTGCTGATGATTTTGGCAGTGGTGATCGGAATCCAAGCAATCGGAGTAGTGCTGATGGCTGCACTGCTGATAGCACCCGGAGCTGCAGCGAGATTCTGGACCGACAAGCTCAGCAAACTTTTGCTTATCGCCGGAGCATTTTCAGCCGTTTCAGGAATCATGGGTACCTATGTTTCATTTGTGATCCCCCAAATGCCTACAGGCCCATGGGTGGTAGTCTTTCTTTCTCTGTTTGCGTTTGCATCTTTTCTTTTTGCTCCAAAAAAAGGAGTGCTTTCACGCTACGTAGCCAGAAGATATTATTTGAAAAAAACGCATCAAGACCATTTATTGAAAGCTATTTTTCATGGAATAGAAAAAGGTAAGAGCTCCTTCCCGATAGAAGAAATCTATCAGTCCTTTCCTTACAGAAAGGGTGAAACAAAGCAGTCTATCGATAATTTAGTTAAATCAGAGTTATTGATTAATAATCAGGGTTTTATAGACTTCACTCCGAAGGGAAAATCAGAAGCAAAAAGAATCGTAAGACTTCATAGACTTTGGGAACTATACCTCAATGAGTACATGAATATCGCCCCTGATCACGTGCATGATTCTGCCGAAAAACTAGAGCATATCCTTACACCTGAACTCGAAGCTTTGCTTGAGAACAGGCTTAATTATCCTAAACTCGATCCTCACCAGGAAACTATCCCCCGCGACAACGATGAGCTTTGACCAAAACGCATTTCTGATCATTTTCACCGCCTCCATTATCTCCATTTCCTGTGGACTTCTTGGTGTTTTTATGATGCTGCGCAAAATGTCTATGACTGGAGACGCCATTTCCCATGCAGTGCTTCCTGGGATTGTAATAGGCTTTTTTGTGTCAGGAAGTCAGCGTGGATTAGAGGTTATTATTGGAGCGGGATTACTCGGGATACTAGCCACGCTGATAATCAACTGGCTGAAAAACAAAGCTAAAGTTCAGCTTGATGCATCCATTGGTATCACGTTTACCCTACTATTTGCTATCGGAATTATCCTCATAAATATGCTTGCTTATAAAGTGGATTTGGATCAGGAATGTGTGTTATATGGTGAGATTGCCTACCTGCCTATTGACCTTTGGATCACTAATTCAGGCTTTAGCATGGGGCCAAGAATCACCTATTTGGCAGTATTGAATTTGGTTCTAGTCAGTGCGTTTATATACTTATTATACAAAGAGTTAACGCTAACAAGTTTTGATGAAAACTTTGGTCTGGTGATAGGTATTCCTGCTGGTGCAATTAATCTTGCTTTGATGAGTATGGTATCTTACACGACAGTGAGCAGTTTCGAAGCAGTAGGCGCTATTTTGGTCGTTGCCTTATTGGTTGTACCTCCTGCTACAGCTTTCCTATGGACTAAAAAATTAACATCTCTTATCAAACTTACCTGCGCTTTGGGTATTTTTATTGCTATAGCAGGATATTATATGGCATATTTGGTGGATAGCTCAATTGCTGGGATGATGGTTGCAGTTGGCGGCGTCATATTCTTGGGGAGCGCTTTATTCAAAAGCATCAAGCCGAATTTCATATTCGGAACTTCCACACCGAGCAAGCCGTTGGAGATTTGAAACTTAAAAGCATGAAAAAAATAGTAATCATAGGCTTACTTCTAATAACTGCGCATTTTGCGCAAGCGCAGGATAAAATAGAATGGCTGAAATTTGAAGAGGCTGTAGCAGCTACTGAAGCAAATCCAAAAATGCTTTTGGTGGATGTGTACACCGATTGGTGCGGCTGGTGCAAGAAGATGGACAAGGAAACTTTCACCGATCCAGCTGTAGTCAAATACATCAATGATAATTTTTATGCCGTCAAAATGAATGCTGAGGATGACAATCGAAAGTTTGATTTCAAAGGCAAAGAATATACTGAAGCAAAAATGGCGGCTGCTATGCGTGTCCAGTCCTACCCTAATTTTGTGATCATCGACCCTACCTTAATGAATATCACCCAATTACCCGGTTATAGACAGCCAGTGGAATTCTTGGCCGGATTAGGAGAGATAGTAGACAAAGGAATTGGCGCAAAATGAGTTTTTCCCTTTCTGAGCAAAATGACACCATCATTGCGTTAGCGACCCCACAGGGTGTAGGAGCTATAGCAGTTATTCGCCTTTCAGGCAAAGACGCCATTCAGTTGACAAACGAAGTCTTTTTTGGCAAAAACCTATCAATTCAAGAATCACACACCATCCACTTTGGCACTATTCGCGATGGAGAAAAAATCATCGATGAAGTGTTGGTATCACTTTTTATAGCACCTAAATCATTTACCAAGGAAAATGTAGTGGAAATCTCCACACATGGCTCTTCCTATATCGTCAATCAGGTTCTCAAACTGTTTATCCGTAAAGGTGTACGTCCTGCAAAGCCGGGGGAATTCACTCAACGTGCATTTCTGAACGGTCAGTTTGATCTGGCGCAAGCTGAGGCTGTTGCAGATTTGATTCATGCAGATTCCGAAACTTCCCATCAGGCGGCACTTAGCCAAATGCGTGGTGGATTCAGTTCTGAAATTCAAGAACTTAGAAATCGATTGATCCATTTTGCTTCCATGATAGAATTGGAACTGGATTTCGGTGAGGAGGACGTAGAGTTTGCAAGTCGCGAAGAATTGCGGGCACTTGTTGAGCGTTTACTTCGTGTCGTTGAAGAGTTGATTCTGAGTTTTGATCTGGGTAATGTGATCAAAAACGGAGTTCCGACTGTGATCGCCGGAAAGCCAAATGCTGGAAAGTCCACCCTTCTCAATGCCTTGCTCAATGAGGAAAAAGCAATCGTCTCAGAGATCGCTGGAACCACCAGAGATTTTATCGAAGACGAAATCAATATAGGAGGTGTGATCTTCCGCTTTATAGATACGGCTGGATTACGGGAAACAACAGATATAATTGAAGCAATCGGTGTGAGCCGAACTCAGGAGAAAATGAAGTCAGCATCCTTGATTTTGTACCTATTTGATTTGGGTGATACTGATTTGGTAGAGATCAATAGAGATATCAATAAATTGGAGAATCAAGGAGTTCCTTTTCTGAAAGTTGCGAATAAGGTAGACAAGGGTAATTCACAGTTAATTAGTGAGTTAAAAGATAAATATCCTGATACTATTTTCATCTCTGCTGGTAATAAAGAGAATTTGGAAGAGCTGAAATCCAGAATACTTGTGTTGGTAAATCTGGACAAATTCAGAACCGGTAACACTGTTGTGACTAATGTACGCCACTACGATTCCTTGGTCAAAACCCGTGAATCCTTATTGGACATTCTTACTGGTTTGGACAATGAAGTGACCAATGATTTTGTGGCTATGGATATCCGCCGCTCGCTGCATTTCCTTGGCGAGATCACAGGTGAGATCACCACAGACGATTTGTTGGAGAATATTTTTAGGAATTTTTGTATCGGGAAATAAGTTTCCAAAAACAGTTCTTTATGCAATAGAATCTGCAAATTTGAATTAGAGACTCTTTTCTTTAAAGTCTTAAAGTATGGATATCGTAGAATTAATAAAAAAATATAGATCGTTAAAAATCGATGAAGTAATTGATCATGAGAAATTCAACCTCATTTCAATTGTTCATCATTCTACTTCTATAGAAGGTTCTACGCTGACTGAAATTGAAACTCAAGTTTTGCTGAATGAAGGGCTTACACCAAAAGGAAAGCCTATCCATGATAGCTTAATGGTTACCGACCATTTTAAAGCATTACAGTTTACACTCAAAGAAGCTAATAGTAAAAAACCAGTAACACCCACTTTTATTCAAGAAATCAACGCCCTTGTCATTCATAGTACTGGAGCGGTTTATAATACTGTTTTTGGAACGATTGACGCACGAACTGGCGCGTTTCGAAAGGAAGATGTAAGTGCTGGCTCTTCCTACTTCCCCAATTATGACAAAGTAGAATCTTTGACTACAGCTATGGCAAAGAAGGTCAATGAGTTAATGAATTCGGCCATTGACATAGATGAGCAGTTAAATCTTTCTTTTGATGCACATTTCAACTTGGTCAGTATTCATCCTTTTTATGACGGAAATGGACGCACGTCAAGGCTACTAATGAATTATATTCAACGCTATTTCAACTTGCCGTTGGCAATCGTATTTAACGAATCCAAAGCTGAATACATTCAAGCATTGATTGATGCGAGAGCGACGGATGATATTGAAGTTTTCCGTTCATTTATGCGTAAAGAATATGCCGAGTACCTTCAAGCAGATATTCAAAGGTTTGAAGAAATGACGAAGCCCAAAAAAGGAAAAGGTTTTAATCTGATGTTTTGAGATAGATTTTTTCATTCCATTTTTGGCAAAAGGCAAATAAGTAGCCGCCTTCCTTCTTTTTTCTGACAACTACCGCTCTTTCTATTGCTTTTTTAGGTAAAAAAAATGCATCCTGTTAACAGTTTTTTACTCAAGTAGAGTCAATCTCTTCAATTGACCTTGGGTTGCTAAATTAAGTACAACAAGATCAAATGATTAAAGATAAACTTACCCTCTCACAACTCGATCAATACCTCCCCAACTAAGCGTAGATTGTATCTACGCTTTTATATTTTTCAGGGATTTGTAATCCCTAATACTATGTTTATCTTCACGCTATATATTTTCCCCAAAAACCACTCATAGCCAAGTCATTACCGCTCTTCGCAATCGACAATCTCGAAGCTTGATCTGAAGATTTGAAACCTTCGAGGTGTAAAAAACCTCAAAGGTTTTTCGGATTGAAAATCCTACGATCTAGGTTTAGGATCAACACAGCTGACTGATGATTTTGAGAGAAATTTACCGACTTCTCAACATTAGAATTCCCCAACTAAGCGTAGATTGTATCTACGCTTTTATATTTTTCAGGGATTTGTAATCCCTAATACTATGTTTATCTCCACGCTATCCATTTTCCCCAAATCCACTCATAGCCAACTCATTCCCGCTCTTCGCAATCGACAATCTCGAAGCTTGATCAAAAGATTTGGAACCTTCGAGGTGTAGCAAACCTTGAAGGTTTTTCGGATTGAAAATCCTACGATCTAGGTTCAGGATCAACACAGGTGACTGACGATTTTGAGAGAAATTTACCGACTTCTCAACATTAGAATTCTACTTTTGCTCTGCCCGATAAAAAACATCTTGCAAAGCTTCTCGAATACCCAAACTGTACAATTTCTGGTGATCTCTAGACGGGTAAACTCGGTTGGATAGAAATATATAAGTGAGCTTTTTTTCGGGATCGTCCCATACAAAAGCCCCCGTAAAACCAGAGTGACCGAAACTTCTGGGGCTTGCCAAAGGAGAAGGATAAGCTTCCGCCAAGGGAAGCTCGGCATTGTTCAAGAGTGGTTTGTCAAAACCCAGCCCGCGACGGTTTCCGTTTTCGCGAAATTGTACTTCCGTAAATTCTTTTACGGTTTCGGCTGAAATAAGCTGTTTGCCATTCACTCTGCCATAATTTTGATAAAAGAGCATCAATTTTTGGCTCCTCCTCTGCAAGCGCTGAAGAAATGAAAGCTGAGGAGTTGGTCAACATAATTACAGAATACGAAAAGGTTGACTACTCTATTCTTGATCAGGTACCATCAGCAAAAAGAAGAAACAGGTGACTTCTGCATTTAAATATAGATTTTGAACTCATATACTTATCTTTGTGTATCTTATTGTGTACACAAATATTAAAAGGCTATGGTAGTAGTAAGCACTAGAGAATTTCGTCAAAATCTCAAAAAATATCTGGATTTGATTGATAAAAATGAGCGGGTTATCATTAAGAGAGGTAATGATAAAATCTATGAAATATCAAACACTGTAAAAAATGATCGCTTCTTTGATGATCCTGTAATCCAAGAGCGGATTTCAAAAAGTATTCAGTCCTACAATGAGGGTAAAACGGTTAAGTTAACTGACGATCAACTGAAGGAATTGCTTGGCATATGATTTTTGAGATTGAATTCACTTCAGAAGCATTGGAGGACATTGAGAAACTAAAAAAGACTGGTAATAAAGCTCTGGTAAAGAAGGTTTTTATATTAATTCAAGAACTTAAAGAGCATCCAGAGACAGGCACTGGTAAACCAGAAAAACTTAAATACAACCAACAGAACACTTGGTCAAGAAGGATTGATAGAAAAACACAAACTTGTTTACCTGATTGACGGTTCAAAGATTGTAGTGACAGTTTTAGGTGCTTAAGGGCATTATGATGATAAATAGCCACTATTTTTGATTTTTGTGCATATCGTATTCTGCCCGATAAAAAACATCCTGCAAAGCTTCTCGAATACCCAAACTGTACAATTTCTGGTGATCTCTAGACGGGTAAACCCGGTTGGATAGAAATATAAAAGTGAGCTTCTTTTCGGGATCGGCCCATATAAAAGTCCCCGTAAAACCAGAGTGACCAAAACTTTTGGGGCTTGCCAAAGGAGAAGGATACGCATCCGCCAAGGGAAGCCCGGCATTGTTCAAGAGTGGTTTGTCAAAACCCAGCCCGCGGCGGTTTTCGTTTTCTGGAAATTGTACTTCCGTAAACTCTTTTACGGTTTCGGCTGAAATAAGCTGCTGCCCATCCACATTGCCATAATTTTGATAAAAGAGCATCAATTTGGCCAAGTCATCTGCAGTAGCGAACAATCCTGCATTACCGGAAATACCTCCTTTTAGCCCTGCGTTTTCGTCGTGTACCCAGCCGTTAACCAAGGTTTTTCTAAAGAGGGAATCCACTTCGGTAGGGACAATGTCGTTTACATAATTTTTTCCCTTAGGTAAATATCCCAAGGTATGTGAACCTAGAGGTTGATAGAAATTCTCTTCCAAATAGGTTTGATAGTCCGTTCCTGTGAGTTGCTCGATCAACCTAGGGAAAATCAAAAAAGTGAGTCCCGAATACAGGTATTTCTTTTCATCGGAGACTTTGGACCGGTTAATAATTCGGTTCATTTTCCGTTCAAAACGATTGTTGATATAAAGCCCATCGTATACTTGTCCTTGAAATCGATTATTAGGTGATTGATGAACAAATCTTCTTTTGATCTTGCCATTTTCCCGAACCACTTTTTCCAAAAACACTATGTAGGGCACCAAACCTGCCTGATGCGCCAAAATCTCTCGGAGGGTTAGATCCTTTTTGTCTTTTCGGTTTCTCCAAGGTTTCCAATAGTTGCTGAAAGGTTTGTCCAGATCAAGCTTCCCCTCGTCCACCAACTTCATTAAAGCAGGTAAAGGCCCCGCAATTTTGGTCACAGAAGCCAAATCGTATAAATCGTTCAATGCGACAGGCTGAGTGTTGTCGTAGGTATGGTAACCGTAGGCTTGGTGAAAAATAACCGTATCGTTCTTTGCTACCAAAAGTTGTGCTCCTGGAAAAGCCAAACTGTCGATGCCCATTTGCATAATAGAATCCACTTTGTGGTTGATGAAATCCTTATCAAATCCTAATATAGCCGGCTTGGCATGGATCAGTTCTCGTTGAGCAAATCCAAGTTGCATCACTGAAGTAATTAAGAAAAACGAAAATGCTATTTTTTTCACTTTGGCTGAGTTTTATTCCTAAATATGCAAAAATCCTTCGCAAAATAACTGGCTATAGTATTAGCGGTCTCCACGCGTTAATTGGTGAAGGAAGTGGTAGTCGCAAAATTTGCGACAACTGCAAACTGCTTTGGTTAGCATTAAGGTAGGTGGCTTAAAAAACTTAAACGCAAAGTGTAATTCCAGTTTTATTATTTGTATTTCTGTTCCACATATCAGAACAATTAAAAACTAATGCGTGTTGTCAACTACAAACGAATTAAATAATTTTCTGAGAAACATGCTGATTCAGAAATACCATTAAAGTTCTGGTATTCAATAACCAGCAAAAAAGACTGGCTTTCCATAAACGATAGCAGGAAGGATTTTAATTCAGTTGATTATGTAGGCAACAATCGATTCGTTTTCAATAGTAAAGGAAATACATACCGTCTAATTGCCATTATTTCATTCAACGCCAGTAAGGTTTACATCCGGTTTATTGGAACTCACACGGAGTATGACAAAATTAAGGACATTCAAACTATCTGAACCATGATCAAATCAGAAAAAGAATATAACGCCATTTTAGAAAGAATTGAGGAATTACTCTCTAACCCAGATAATATAGAAAATTCTGAAGCCAAGGGATTTGTTGAATTGAATATCCTCTCAGATTTGGTTGCAGATTATGAAGAACAGCACTATCCTATCCTGCCTCCAACCTTACCCGAAGCTATTCGACTTAGAATGCATGAACGAGGCCTAAGTCAAAAAACACTCGCTGATTTTTTGGGGGTAAGCAGTTCAAGGATCAGCGAATATCTCAATGGTAAAAGCGAACCAACATTAAAAGTAGCTCGCGAAATAAGTCGAAAACTGGATATTGAAGCATCAATTGTTTTGGGGGTTTAATATCCAAAGAAAGCGGATGAACAATTAAGCATTTTCAACTACCGAGAAAAACTCTGTAGTTGAATAGTTATAAAAAAACGACATTCAATCATTAAATGGCGTGATTAAGAAACTTGCTGAAAAGAAAATCACCAATGACCAAGAATACGAAACTGCCATGAAATGGCTAAACCCAATTTTCAATGCAGATCCTGAAAGTCCTGAAGGGATAGAGGCTGAGCAGTTGGTCAACTTAATAACCGAATTCGAAATAATACACTACCCTCATCCTGAAAAAGAAGTCAAAAAGAACACTTCGGAAATTATATTTAAAATAATGAGTATCCGCAATCCTGCACCTTGCCAAATTTAATACTGATTTGCTTCTGAAATCCCCTTTACCCCCTTTGAGAAAGGTGGAATTTGATCCGATTTAGAATCAAGATTTAGCTTTTTTCCGGAACGTGCAACAAAGCGAACACTCATTTTTAAAATTTTAATATCCCTAAATAGTACGGCAATCAGGAATTTTTTTACTGTATATGTACCGCATATAAGTTAACTACCTGAAATAAAAGTGATTTTACATTCTGTATCGGGAAATGATGGATAGTATAAACTAAACCACTATAAACTTAAAGTCCATAGGTTAAGGGGGAGCGACTAGAAGTCGCCTTGGACCTCATCACTCTATGATAAAATTATCTTTGGTGTCATCTTTTGGCCGTCTATGATGCTCAAAATATTCGTTGACCATCTCATCCGTTATGTTTCCTGTACTCCAACATCCATAACCTATGGACCAAAAGTGGCGACCCCAATACCTTTTCTTCAAGTCAGGAAATTCCTGCTGGAGTTTTCGAGTGCTCCGACCTTTTAGCCTTTTCACAAGATTACTCACGCTTTGAGAAGGACGATATTCCAAATGCATATGAATATGGTCTTTTGATACCACTCCCTTCAATATCCTTACGTCCTCTGACTCGCAGATTTGGATCAAGAGCGTTCGACATCGCATTTTAATATCCCCTTTGAGAACGGCATATCTATACTTCGTGCACCAAACCATATGAACTGTAAGTCGAGAAACTGTATGTCCATTGCTCCGTTGTTCTGACATTCGTCAAAGTAAACCTTTTTAGAAGCTAAAGCGAAATGCACTAAAGTGCATAGTTTAAACTACTTTTGAGACCACTTAAAAGCGTAAAATTTAATCAACAAACAGCTTGGTTAACAAGTAGTTAGTCAGTAAAGCTGTTTGATTAATGCAAAGCAAATATTGCCGTCCATATCAAAAACATCTCTCTATCTAAATAGTTGGATGAAATTTTCAACTACCCACAATTCATAAGAGGTTGAGCATGCCTCTCTCTGAAAGAGATAGCGCATGATCACCTGGCTGTCAGCATATCAGTTGGCTGTTAATTAATTTCCAACCAAGAAACACAAGTGCGAATCAGGTCAATGAAACGGCTCTAAGACTTTGTAGCAAATCTAAGTCACCAATGAAAAAAGAATTGCTCAGCAGCCATGAGAAGTCCAAATACTCAAAGACTGGAAAGGCTTTTAAACCCTGTAATTGAATAAAAAGCAGAAGATCAAACAGGATCCTTACTGTTCCTTTTTTTTAAATGAAGGTAGGTTATTACTTTTCCCATTTCTAGTCGTTTTTTTATGTTTTGAAACAATTTATTCCTTTTCTGAATAATTTTGAGAATCAGATCTGGGTGGTGAGTTCCTTAAAAATAAACGTAACTTAAGCGCATTCTGCTTTGATAGCCTCTCCCCTGCTAGCTTTGGAGAAATTACCTGAAGACAAAGCTAATTATATGCATCCTCCCAAATCTGATCTATTCATAATAGCCATTGGTGCCTCAGCAGGAGGCATGGATGCCATAAATACACTTTTTGACCATACGCTTACTGACGCGGTTTCTTATGTGATTATCCAGCATCTTTCCCCTAATTATAAAAGTTTCATGGCCGAATTGCTTGCTAAGCATTCCAAGCTCAAGATATATAAGGCAGAATCCGGAATGGAAGTCATTTCCAATCGAGTCTATGTAATGCCGGAAGGAAAGTACATGACCATAAATGGCGGTAAACTGATTTTAACACAAAGGGAGGAGTCAACGCCCAATTCAGCAATTGATATATTTTTCAATTCTTTGGCAGAAGACCAGGGGAATAAAAGTATTGGCATTGTGCTTTCCGGAAATGGATCCGATGGGACAAAGGGCGTAGCGGCAATTAAGAAAGTTGGGGGCATGGTCATCGTACAGGATCCCCAATCCACTGAATTTGAGAGCATGCCGAACTCGGCCATTTCATCAGCCAACTATGACCACATACTCCTCCCTCAACAAATACCTCTGAAAATTGTCGAATACGTAAACCAAAAAATATGGACAAAAAGGTACTCTGACTCCATTTCGGATCAGGATGAGAGCAATGTTATGGAATTGATCGGATTAATAAAAAGCCAAACTCCCCTTGATTTCTCCCAATACAAGCGTCCCACCATTATCAGGAGGGTCATAAAAAGGATGCTCGCAAACAACTGCGAAACCATGGAAGACTATATCGGACTTCTGAAAACCAATGCTTCTGAAATTGATGTGCTTTCAAAGGAGTTTATGATAGGAGTCACTAATTTTTTCAGGGATCCGGAGGCTTTTGAAGTCATACAAAATAAAGTCATTCCAGAAATAGTAAAGAATAAGTTATTGGTTGATCCCTTAAAAATATGGGTAATAGGTTGTTCTACTGGGGAAGAAGCCTATTCTTTGGCCATATTGGTCAAGGAGCATTTGCTTGCACTGAAAAAAGACATCGAGGTGAAGATATTTGCCTCGGATATAGATAAAGAGGCATTGGACAAAGCCTCCAAAGGGTTTTATTCACCGAAAAACGTAAGAGATATTTCAGCCTCGCGCCTTAGGACATTTTTTAAAAAGGAGGGGAAAGGATACCAGGTCAGAGAAAATATAAGGAAGATGCTGATCTTTGCTAACCACGACATTGTACAACAACCACCCTACGGCAAAATGGATCTGATAAGTTGTCGCAATCTGATGATCTATTTTAACCCTACCCTTCAAAAGAAAATATTTTCAATTCTTCATTATTGCTTGAATGTGGAAGGTTACTTGTTTTTAGGCCCGAGTGAGGGGTTGGGTGAAAAGAGGGATATGTTCCATGAAGTTGATAAGAAATGGAAGATCTTTCAAAATATTGAAGGTTCATTCACACTGGGTTTTAATACAACCCCTACCAGACAGGCGGAAATGAAGCCTGGACTCTCTTCCACGGATGATTTAGATACCTCGAAATATCATTTACCCGATCCGATTACTGAGATAATCGCACAATCCCATCTTGAGGAATCAGGGTTTCACGCCGGGGTTTGTATTGACGGAGAAAACAAAGTTATTCTGCCTTTTGGAGATGTCAATCAATATCTGCTTCCAAAACTTTTTAATGACAATTTATTGGAACTTCTTCCTGATGAACTTGCTCTAACCGTAGGCACTTCCATAAAAAAAGTCGCTGCCGGACATTTGAGCGTAGCTGTAGAGCAAATAAAGTTCACTGAGAATAATGAGGTTCGTTCTGTAAGAATTCTGGTCAAGCCGATTTTTAATGACAGTAAATCCTCCAAGCAGAGGTTTATAATCTATTTCGGTGAAGAGAAAATGGAAAATAATGCGGATAAGGTCATTGAAGTTTTTGATAAGAATCTATATTCTAACAGGCATTTAACTGAACTGAATCAGGAACTCGGAGAAACAAGGAAAAAACTTCAGCAATCATATATTGCATTGGATGAATCCAACTATAATATCCAATCCTATAACGAGGAACTGATCTCCAGCAACGAAGAGATGCAGAGCTCCAATGAGGAGTTGCAATCCACAAATGAGGAACTCACCACTTTAAATAGCCAATACCAAGATAAAATTAAAGAACTGGCAGACTTAAATGATGACCTCAATAATTATTTCAGAAGCAATATTTCCAGCCAAATCTATGTAAATAAGAATTTAATTATCAAAAAATTCTCTCCTATATCGTTTAAACAGCTTAATATTAGAGATAGTGATATTGGAAGACCAATTGGAGACATTTCTACAAATATCAAGTTCTCCACCTTGATGCACGATATCAAAGCAGTCATTAAAAGTCAGGAAAACATAAAAAAAAATATTGAGAC
This sequence comes from Algoriphagus antarcticus, assembly GCF_002150685.1. Classification (GTDB taxonomy): domain Bacteria; phylum Bacteroidota; class Bacteroidia; order Cytophagales; family Cyclobacteriaceae; genus Algoriphagus; species Algoriphagus antarcticus. Next base: position 49,196 of record NZ_MSSW01000042.1, on the reverse strand, counting down.
CATTCACGGCAATTGGTACAGTATGACGATTGTCCCCTACATAAAGTTAAAGGAGGGGAAACCAGATGGTGTAATTATCACCTTTAATGAGATCACAGAAATAATCAAATCAAAAAATATAATTGAGATTGCCAATGCCAAATTGATAAAAATGAATGAAGACCATGACACTTTCATTTATTCAGTTTCCCATGATCTTAAGTCTCCCTTAAACAACATTAATGGCCTAATTAGCATTATTCAGGAGTCAAATGATATTAAAGATATTAAACTAATTGCGGTTCCACTTATCGAATCAGTCTCAAAATTAAGGGAAACCATTGATGAACTTTCAGATATAATCCAAATTGAGAAGGGATTGGAGGATTATGATAAGATAGATCTAGCTGAACTGGTAAGAGAGGTGATTGCAAGTCTCCAAGACAGGGTCGTTCAATCCAGCACTAAAATTCATATTAAACTTGAAGAAAATATACTATTTTTTCCCAAAAAATATTTAAGAAGTACCCTTCTCAACCTAATTAGCAATGCAATTAAGTACAGGTCTCCAGAGCGAGAAAATGAAGTGGAGATTAAAAGTCAAAAAATGGATGACGTTATCATTTTATCAGTCAGAGATAATGGATTGGGAATAGCGAAAGAAAATGTTGGTCAACTATTCACCAAATTTAAGCGTGTTCATGATCTGAATATCCCCGTTGAAGGAACGGGTATTGGCTTATATTTGGTAAAGAGAATGATTACCAATGCCGGGGGCGAAATTGAAGTGGAAAGTAAATTGGGAGAAGGATCCTGTTTTAAAGTTTATATCAAGACGAAAGCGCCGGTAAGATTGGAAAGCTAGGTAATTTTAAGATATATTTTTCATGGGAAATTGCTTTCATAAAATGAACATTCCTGGATCAAATCAAGTAGAATTTCAATTCTCACGATTATGCAGGTTGTGATTGTTTAGTTTTCCAAACTAAGGGAATCACTCATCGGCTAAAAGTCATCATTGCTCTTTGGCTCACTTTTAAGGTAGTTATGCCAATTTAGATTGCACTTCAGCAATAGACCCTTTCAGTTATTACTTGGAAAATAACCAGTAATACCAAAAGTATTGTAGATTAGAATTAGGCAGGAAATTACATGAATTGCTCGATTCCATTACTTATATCTCACAGCATAATATTCTACCAGATATCATATATTAGATGAGTTTAGCCTAATTTGCAATGCTTTTGAAAATTCGGCTCCATGCGGAGCTTTGAGCATATTTGCATGTTCTCCTGGCATATGAATGATGTGTATAGCATTCACATAAGGAGACCAACCAAATGTTTTAAAATCAGACACATAAAATGTTTTCTTCTTTGCCAAAAACAAAGTAACATTAGCATTAATATGTTCATGCTTGTATTTTCTCCATGCATCCATATTGACATTTTCAATTTGACTAATACGAGCTTTTAGATTTCCTAAATCTTCATCTGCAATAGGATTTCGAAACTTATCAAGTTTCTCTTTCAAAGAATTCACTCTATATTTTTTATAATAAACAGGATCATCAAAAAGGAATTTAAGTTCAAAAAGCATTTTTTTAGAAAAATTTTTAATTTTAGAAGGCATCGTTTTTGGGACTTCACTTGGTAAGGTCGCTGTAGTATCAATCATTCCCAAAAATGCTATCTTCTCACCTTGACGCAGTAATTGTTTTGCCATTTCAAAAGCAATTTGACCGCCGATGGAATTACCTAATAAATTATATGGTCCTGTGAAACCGTTCTTCTTTATTTCAAATAGGTATCTCTCTGCTATATCTTCAATAGTATCAATTGGATCTATTTTACTGTTTAGTATTGTGGGAGACTGCAATCCCCAAATAGTTTGATCCTCATCCATATAATTAATTAATGTCTTAATTTCTAAAGGATTAAGACCAACTCCATGAATAAAAAACAGAACTTTATCTGGAATACCATCTTTTATTTTGACTAAAACCCCACTTTCAACTACATCATTTAAAAGGAGTTGATCTAACTTCCTAGAAATAGAGTTGATTGTTGAATATTCAAAAAGAAATGAAAGCGGGAGATTTATATCAAATTTCTTTTCAATCTTTGAAATTAAATCTACCGCAAGTAGGGAGTGCCCCCCAATTTGAAAAAAATCAGCATCTAATTTTGGGTCACGTGTAATTAAAACGTCCTCCCACATTTTTTTAACTTTGAAAATTGTATCACTACTTCCAATATTAAGGATTGGTGGCACTATTTGGTTTTCAACTTCTTCTACCGATGTATGTATTAAAGATCTTAGAGCTCTCCTATCAATCTTTCCATTTTGGTTCAACTGAAAATCATCAACAACCAGGAAATTTGCTGGTATCATAAAGCTTGACAGAACTCTAGAAAGATTTTGTTTGCAGGAATCAATCCAATTTGAAGAATCTATGATACCCCTCTTATTTTTTTTAAATGAAATAAATGCGACTAGGCTATCATCTCCATTTTCATCTATGATTTTTTCTACAATAACATTTTCAATTTCATTATCACGAGCTATCATATTTTCTATTTCGCCTAGCTCAACTCTTTGCCCTCTAATCTTAACTTGGTGATCAATTCTTCCTTTACATATAAGCTCTCTATCTTCGGTCCAAACAGCCAAATCTCCTGTTTTATAATATCTATTTGGCTTATTAGGCAGAGGATATGAAATAAATTTTTCTTGAGTCAGCTCTTTTCTATTTAAATATCCTATTCCGACGCCTTTTCCACCTATATATACTTCACCAAGTTCTCCTGACTTGGTTACTATATTTCCTTTTTCATCCAATAAAAAAATATCGGTACCCTCTACAGGCTTACCAATAGTCACTTTTTCTGTTTCCGAAGTAATCTCTTTTATGTTGGTGTAAATCGTAGTTTCTGTTGGCCCATAGATGTTGTACACTTTAGCGGAAGCTTTGACCAATGCTTGAGCTAAGGACAGCTGCAAGGGCTCACCAGCAGATATAATTGTCAGTTTCTCTTGTTTCTCAGTCAAGCCATATTCTACAATAGATTTCAAATGAGAAGGTGTAGCAAATAATTTGGTGATTCCTTGGGTCTTGATAGCTTTTACTATTTCACGAGGATCTCTTCTTTCGAATCTGTCAAATAAATATAAGGATGCCCCGTACACAAATGGAAGGATGAGCTCCATAAATGACATGTCGAATGAAATAGAAGTCAACCCTAACACATGGTCATCTTCATTCAGGCCAGGAGCTTGTTTAAAATGCTTCAAAAAATCTGCTAGATTTTGCTGGGATAACAAAACTCCTTTTGGATTGCCTGTAGATCCTGAAGTATAAACAATGAATAATGGATCCTCAGCAGTAGGTAGTTTTGCAATGAAATCCGGAGATTGTTTTAAAAACATCCCTTTCTCCATCTGAATCTTTCTATCATTCAATTTATCCCAGGAGTAGTTATCTTTGTCAGTGATAAAAGCCTTTACATTGACGTCATTAAGCATAAACTTTACTCGATCCTCTGGCAATTCAGCATCAATAGGCATGTAGCATGCTCCTACTTGCACCACTGCTAATGCACTTGCAACAAGCTCTATCGTTCTATCCAGATGAACACCAACAATCTTTCCAGGCCCAACTCCTTTTAACAACAATTGCTGAGAAATGGAATTGGTTATATTATTTAGGTATTCGTATGTATACTCTTTACCTCCGACTCTAACAGCCATTTTGTCTTTGTTGGAAGAAAGCTGCTTTTTGATTAATTCACCTAAAGGTTCAAAGTCGTCTAATACAATTTTACTTTCCTCGAGTTCAATACTAAGTAAATCTACTATTCCAGAAATCTTTTCATCAGGATTTTCTATAAATAAATCGATCATTTCAAAAAATCTATCCGCTGCCGCTTCAATCGTGGATTTATTGAACAAATTACTATTATAGGTCCAGTCTATAACATGCCCATCAGATGTTTCGAATAGATCAAGTACTAATTCGAAGTTTACATACGACTTAGCATTAAACTTCAGATCATGATTTAACCCCTTGAATTCAAGAACATTGCCCGTTCCTTTATCGATATTTAAAGTAACTGGAATCAATGGAATTCGAGATGAATCTCTTGGCAGATTGATATATTGAATCATTTCTCCAAAAGAGATACTGCTATGTTGCAAAGCCTTATAATAGTCTGACTTTCTTATTTTCAAGTAATCAGAAAAAGTTAAATCCCTATCGATTTTACTTCTTAAGGGAAGTAAACTGACACAATGACCTATCAAGCAATGCTTATTAAGCATTAACTGTCCAGCAATAGGGATGCCTACAATTATATCATTTTGCTTGGTCCACTCATGAAGGAATATCTCAAAAACCGACATTAAAGTAAGGTTCAGACTTGAATTAAGCTTTGCACCAATGGCTCTAACCTTGTTTAAAGTTTCATCCTTCAACCGTTTTTTATGGACTTTTGAATTATAAGTCCTGCTATTAGTTCTCTCATTATCTATCGGTAAATCAAGTATTGGAACAGGATTACTTAAATAATCTTGCCAGAATTCTTTCGTTTTCTCGAAACTAGGTCTTGACATTAAATTGAAAACTTCCTTTGAATAATCACCCAAAAGGTAAGCTTTGGGTAGTTTGTGTTCATTCCCTGACATATAGGCTGAGTATAAAGCACCCAGCTCCTCTATCATTACGTCTAATGACCATCCGTCAAAAATTAAGTGATGTCCCGTGAAAGTCAATAAAAATTCTTTCTCATCCAGTTTGATTAAATCCATCACATACAATGGTCCATGAGTCAAATTAAAGTCGAATAAACCAGTTTGCTCTATATGTTTCTCGAGAAATGTATCTTTTTCATATGCGCTCAAATCACTAATATCTGTCAAATTTATAGGTTGAGAGTAGGTTTTGAAAATGATAAAACTCTTTCCATTTGGACTTACAATTGATCGCATAGCTTCATGCCTCCCTATCACCTTCAAAAAAGCATCTTCCAAAATTTTCACTGAAAGAACACCGGTTAGATTCAATGAGACTGATTCATTATATGCTTTACTAGCCTGTTTACCTCCCAACTTACACGCAAGCCAAATTTCCATTTGGGAAGGAGTAATCGGAATTACCTTTTCTATTTTAGGTATTTCTCTATCAGGAATATTCTTGTTTGGGGACACTTTTTGAGCTTTAATCCAATATGGATTGCCTTCTTTATCTAACCCAATTTCAGCTCCCTGAAAAGGTGGGCTATTCACATCCTTTGAAGTTCCTATAAAATCCGGAATATCTCTTTTCATAGTTTCATTTCCAATTAATTCTGATGTCTTGAATTTTGATAAGTATTCTGCTTGTTTTTTGATCGAAGGATATTGATAAATAAGAGCTACAGGAAAATGAACATTTAAGGTATCCTTGATACTCAAAGAAAGCATTTGAGCAAAAATTGAGCTTCCTCCCAAATCAAAAAAGTAACTTTCTCTAGTTGCTTTTTGTTCAGGCAGAATTTTATTCCAAAGTAAAGCCAAGTCTGACTCTAACCCAATGCGCGGAGACTCTGAGCTGCTATTTGTAGTACTGGTAGAATTGTCAATCGAGGTGGATAATTTTTTTCTATCGACTTTCCCACTAGTCGTTTTAGGCATTTTTTCTAGCTTCGAAATTTTTGAAGGAACCATGTATTCAGGCAGCACCCGTGACAATTGAGTCCAAATAACGTCAACTGTAATCGATTCACTTGATGAAGTGTAATATAGTTTTAAATAAAGTTGACTATCACTATAGTGAGCCTTTACAACAGCACATTCATCAACTCCCGGAACCTTGGAAGCCGCCAGTTCTATTTCACCCAATTCTACTCTAAAACCACTTATTTTGACTTGATCATCCCTTCTGCTTACAAAACCTATTTCACCATTTTCGTTCCAATACCCCAAATCACCTGACTTATATACCCTATATGATGAATTTTCTTTATCAGTAAACATTACAAATTTATCCAATGTCAACTCTTCCCTATTGAGGTATCCACCTGCTAAACATACTCCTGATAGGTACAATTCGCCAATTTCACCTGCTTTGGTAATTATATTTCCTTCATCATTTACTATATCAACTCGTGAATTTTGAATTGGCAAACCTATTGTTGGCAATTCCTCCCAGCTACTTGGACTTCCTTGCAAATGAAGCTGTGTCACTACATGGCTTTCAGTAGGCCCATACTGATTAAATAAATCACAGTCAGGTATTTCTGAAAAAAAATTCCTAATTGATTCGGTGATCTTTAGTTGTTCTCCGGCAGTCATTACCTCAATCAAACCAGATGGATATATTTGGTATGAGTTGGCGGTATTAGCCAAAGCCTGAAGAGCTACAAAAGGCAAAAAAAGGCGATTGATATTCTGCTGCTCTATATAATTAAGAAGTAAATATGGATCTTTTATTGTCTCATTACTTACAATATGCAAAGTACCACCAGTACCTAATGAGCAAAATATTTCTTGGAAAGAGGCATCAAATGTCAATTTCGCGAAGTGAAGGGTTTTAAAACCAACAGTGGATTTAGAAATATTATTTTGCCATTCAACTAAGTTTAACAACGCCTCGTGGGGCATGCATACACCCTTAGGGACTCCAGTAGAGCCCGAAGTAAACAATACATAGGCATATTTAGAAATAACTATCTCCTTATTTTTACCGGAGTCATTACTATAAATTGATTTAAGACCTAACGATTCAAATGATTCTGAAGCTACGCTAGGCAAGAAGTAACTTGATTTTGCTTCAGATACTATAGTTTGTATCCTCTCAGTAGGTAAATCAAAATCAATCGGCAAGTAAGTTTTACCTGCAGCGAGTACTGCAAGCAAATTAACTATAGTTTCAATCGAACGTTTGCAAGAAACCGCTATAATACTTTCTGAAGGCACATTTATCTTCAACTGTTCAGCAAGTGAATGTATTCTCTGATCTAATTCAGAATAGCTAATAGATTGATTATTAAAAACTATAGCTTTTTGCTCTCTATACATATTAAAGGCAGGCGCCAAGAGTTCAATAATTTGATTACGCATAATCGAAAGTTAAAGAGAAAAAACAACGAATGAGAATACTTCAATATTACGAGAACATTATTTAATATGTTTATCATTATCTTCACGTAGATATATAATGATAGTTCGTGATATATAAACTTCGATTGTAATATTAGAGGATAGTAATTAGTTGAATATAATCAATAGTATGATTATTTTATGAATATAATCTACTTTATGCAAAATCCCGAAATAATCGGGAGAAGTCTTGCCTCAGAGATTTGTGAAATAAATCTGACATCTTAACTGGAAAAGACTGGTGTGAAGTTCAAAAGTTGCCAATCGGTCACCAAACGTTTTGGTTTACAGAGGGAAAGATTTTCGACTACAGTAAAAGTAGACGCGGGAGTCCGTTCAAAACCAGAGCATTCATGAGAATTCATAATGATTTAATAACATCGAAATAGGATTCAAGGTGGCTCTGAATGTTCAAATTTTGAAAAGCCTTCACATATAATCGTTGAAGGGTATCTCCACTAGACCATTTTTCGTAGTTTACCTTAGCTTTGATATTTAACTCAATACCCAATCATGAATAGATTTGTACTCGGATTTCTTGCAGCCCTCCTGATAATGGGAGGCATTTGGTTTTTTACGGACAAAAAAGACAGTCGCGATGAGCTGAATGAAAATTCCGCCATGATCCAGCAGCAAATCCAAAACGTGGGCAAATTGATCGTGACCGAGGGTTATTACTCTCAAGTTTTCACCTATAGTAATTCTCAAAAGCTATTTCTAAGTCTGGTAAGTGCAAATAAGAAAGCATTGATTGTCGCCAAGGCAAAGGCAACTGTAGAATATGACCTGCGACAACTGGAAACGAAGATTGACCAGGAATCAAAAACCTTGACCATCACTAAAATCCCTGAGCCTGTTGTCAACATTTACCCTGAGTTCGAATATTATGATGTCACTCAAGACTTTTTAAATCAGTTTGAAGCAAAAGATTACAATAAGATCAAGACCAATATTACTGACCAATTTCGTAAGAAAATAGAAGCTTCTGAGCTTAAGAATGATGCACAGGAACGCTTGATGAGTGAACTGCTAAACATCTATGTGCTGACAAAATCATTGGGCTGGAGCTTGGTTTATAATGAAGTCATCATAGAAAATCCGGAGCAGATGGAGAGTTTGAGACGGTAAGCACATATTTCTAACACTCATTTCTGCTACTCCCCTCATTTGCCTAATCCCTCAAAAACTCTTCTCTAAACTTCGATACAGTTTTGACTACATGCTCAATTCAAGGGGTGGAACAATACTATTATTTTTTTAAAAAAGCCTGCCCACAATCAATTAACAAATTTTCCTTTCAAGAACTATCTGTAGGTTCTGATATAAGGGAGTAAGATGTTCCGCTTTCTCGCCGGTAGGTTCAGCAGTTCCAATTGAACCTACCAGCGAGAAGCTGCTGAGCTAGTCAAGTAGGCAGATGTGATAAGTCAATTAAATTTGGGTAGTGGCAGAGTTACATGTAATCATAATACAGTTAGTTTAATTGATCGTAATTCGTTTTATCAACTTTTTCTCCATGATTCCCTTTATCCACAAATACCACATCTTTTTTGTATTCAAAATAGGTCCTCGTGAAAGTAGATTTAACTCTTTCAGATTTGACGAAATAGGGAATCCAAATAAACAACCCAATAACCCCTCGAAAAATATCAACTGATGAGGAATCAATAGCTAACTCATGGAAATATTGGTCTGCCACATATGCCTCAATTAACAACGAAATAAAATTGATGGTAATCAATAGAATAAACATTTGAGGGGCGGCAGTGCGCAACTTGAAAAAGAAAATCAATGTGAGTATCGAATAGCAAAACATGAAAATCAAAAAAACGAAGCTTACTCCATAATACACCTGCAAACCATTCCCATAGTTACCTGCACCTGTCCATACCGAACCATTGAAATAAGTGCCATCCACTAAATTGAAAACAATGGTAATAGGGACAACTAGTAAGGTTATGGCAGGAAATACAAGCCATCCTCCAATCCCATCGTAGTAACTTTTGGACTGTGGCGCTGGGTTGTACCCTTTGTAAAGCTTTGTACCAAAGAAGAAAGATGCTGCCAAAATAAAAGCACAACAGATGATAGCTGGGATGCTCAATGAGCTTCCAGTATTAGGATCGTAGGTCAAATAGTAATTTAATTCATTGTTTACTGAATTCTTACTTTCAATTATTTTGGCTACTTCAGTGCCAGGAACACTCGATTTAAGCAATTCATACTTATGGCTGATATCAATAATATTACCCTCCCCTTTTACCATATTTTCATATATAAAAGCACCAGCATCGATTCGTTTATGATATTCTTCAACAGCCCAAAATTCAGGCATAATTAATTTAGTGGTAATGGTAAACTCTTCAGGTTCACCTAAGTAATAGTCCATTTCACGACTGGCACTTTGAGGAAAACCTAGGCGAGAATTTAATTCCAATGGATAAACTTCTGCATATAATTGATTTTCCTCGGTATCTGATTTCTTCCAGAAATTTTCAATAGTATAATTTTCCAGTGTTGTAACTACGTTGGATATGTTTCGGTCTGAATCCGAAAACTCTATAGGGCCACTTGCTTCAATTCCGGGATAAATTGCCGAATAAAAATCCAAATACGTTTTGGAAATTTCATCAACAGTACTGTTTACGAAACTGGAACGAGTTTCATCTGCCTTCCTCCCTCTATACTCCGTCCGTATCTGCAAAGTCGCATTCCCTTCCAAGTCATGGACAGCGATCAGTTCTTCTACTTTTTGAACGGATTTTTTAGCTTCTGGAAAAGTAGTTAAGGCAGAATTACCGGGTTTAACCACCAAACCCATTTTATAGTCAGGAAAGTAGATTCCTGTCAGATTTCCACCCTGATCCGTAATCGTTGGATCAACATAAATATTTTCTCCCTTCCATTTATACGTCACTACACAATGATCAAATGCTGAAGCATTGGCTGAGAATGCTTCAATATTATTTTTCCATTGTGTATTCACCAGCACTGGATAAGCCTCCAATCCCTCACTCCGAAGTAACGCAACAAGCAACAACGATTTGTCTTTACAATCCCCATATTTCTGTTTGAATACTTTCGAAGGAGCGTTTGGTCGGTAAGCGCTCATTCCTGACTCTAATCCCAAATAGCGAATATCATCCTGCACATATCGGATGATATTGGTGATTCTAGAAATATTTTCTTTGCTGCCAGCGAACTGCTTTTTAATAATGTCTAATTCATTCGCTGAATACTTGTAAAGCGGCAATGCCCAATCGACTACTGATTTCCAATCTGAAAAAGTAGAATAGGAAGTCATAGGGTACATTGCTGACCAATAAGGAACATTAACATCAAAGCTTATTGCCTGCATTCCATCGTGGCTCCACTTATAAATATCCATCCCATTTTTACTCAATTTCTCAGGTTGATAGGCATGCTCGTTAGTGTGAATCTGCAAAGGCTGTCCTTGCGGTACCAACAATCGATAATGGAAATTTTCAACCTTAACGTACAGCTTATGATATAGAAAACCTGAAAACTGGTTTCCATAAACAGGGTTAAACCCTTTCAAAGTATAGCTGTAATCAATGATGTCATTTTTCTGAACATCACTTAAATGCATCAACGCGCTGAGTGCTCCATCATAAATATGCCTGTCTGCACTAGTTTCCTTTTGGATAAGCGCAAAATCATCAGCTTCCAGTTTATTGATTTTCTTACCGCTCCGATAAATATTCACTTCATGGATTTCCAATTTTTGGAAAGTAGGGTCATAATCAATCAGCACATCAGAATTTTCTTGAATTCCATCGGCAGATAAAACCTGCACACTATATCTGTAAAAAGACTCCTTTGCCGGTAGATTTATCTGCTTATCAAAAAGTAAGTATCGATAACCTTCGCCTATCTGGGTTTCCCGCTTTGAGTTTACATCTAACTTAGGCGTTGTCACCCAGTTGGGTATTTCTGAAACGGTAATTTTCTGAGCATTGACGGAAATAATTACTCCAAGAAGTAACATTCCCAATAGAAGAGTTCTGTGCATAAACGAAATTGAAACTAATAAATACTTGGAAATATATTAATTAATTTCACGGGTTCGATAGTTGACTAATCGATCTTTTGTCCTTTTCCACAACTTCAATTTTATATGGTTGATTGTGAGTACTTTAATTTCAACTTAAACTGTATTTAGAAACAGACTAACCCAAATTCTTTCATCAAATTCATCCTAATCCTCAAACTCTTGCTTGCCGGGATGGGCTATTACTAAGAAACCAGAAATCAAAACTGCTTCAATTGCCCAGATAAGAAAATAGGAAATGACTGATAGGGTATTTTCTACTTATGTGAAAAAGCATATTCCAAAAATTACTTCCATACGAAGTACTGGATACTGACTTAGAAATCAATTAGATCCGTTTGAAATCGTGTGATTCATGTGAGCATTCTGAAGCGCACTTGATGGATCTTCTACCAAAAACGAAATATTAATTTCTATATTAGCCCTATCAAATAAGGGGTGCCCTAAAAGTTACGGGCTGAGATCATACCCATCGGTGAGCGATCACCGAGCACCTGATCCGGGTAATGCCGGCGTAGGGACTAGATTACTGTTCTCCCTTTTTTGAATAATCATAAAACGTTATTCAAATGTTATTATTTATTGACCTGAGTCTGTTCGCCGAGCAGATCAAAGCCACCAGTTTGCTGGAATGGATCGCAGTGAGTTTTGGTGTCACCGAAGTGCTACTAGCTCGTAAAAACAATGTTCTGCTCTATCCCGCAGGCATCATCGGCATTTTGTGTTCTGGTTTCTTGCTGGTGGATGCCAAACTTTACGCTGAAACTTTGCTTCATGCCTACTACTTGGTGATGAGCATTTATGGCTGGGCATTATGGAAAAATCGTTCTGCAAGTGGAGCATCCCAAATCACAAGAAGCACTCAGAGTGAGCAGAAAATCACCTGGGCAATTGCTCTTGGCGGCTGGGCATTTCTCTATTTCATGCTCACCACTTTCACCGATTCTGATGTCCCGATAGTTGATGCTTTTGTATCCTCTACAGCTTGGGCAGGCATGTGGCTTTTGGCGAAAAGAAAGCTAGAAAACTGGATTTGGCTGAACGTATCCAACCTTGTAGCTATCCCCTTGCTCTTTCACAAGCAACTGATTCTAATCTCATTCCTTACCATTTTCCTTTTCGTCGTAGCAATTTTCGCCTATTTCGACTGGAAAAAAGAACTAGACCAACCCCATGAAATCGAGCATGACTCTAAGCGTCACACATTGGATGATTATAAGTCCTGCGAGATTCCATCTGACCATTAAAAAATAAAAAAAACAGATGAAAAACTCAAAACTGTTTAGTCACGAACTAGCCACCAAGGCAGAAGAACTTGGATGCCTTCCAGATGAATGGTTGTCTGAGGTTTATTCTGAAAAATTGTTCAAGCTTTTTGTACCAACCGATTTGGGAGGACTGGGATGCACCTTACCCGAAGCATTAGAGATTGAGGAGAAATTAGCGAAGCTTGACGGAAGTTTGGGCTGGACTGTGACGCTATGCGCCGGTGCAGCTTGGTTTGTTGGTTTTATGGACAAGTCACTACGAAAAGATATTTTTCCTGACGAAAAACTATGTCTGGCCGGAAGTGGATTTGTGGGTGGAAAAGCAGATAAAATTGGAGAAACCTACCTGATCTCAGGAAGTTGGACCTATGCATCTGGAGCTTTGCATGCCACGCATCTTACTGCCAACTGTGAGATTTTGGAGGATGGAAAGGCACTTTTGGATAAAAAAGGAAAGCCCGTGATCAAGGCATTTGTGCTGGACAGAAAAGATGTGGAGATTCTGGATGGCTGGAATTACATGGGAATGATCGCAACTGGAAGTCATGCTTTTCGCTGCAAAAATATAAGTGTTCCGTTAAACCGTTGCTTTGAAATCCTCCCCAAAAAAGCTCAATTGACCGCGCCAGTTTATCAGTATCCATTCCTGCAATTTGCGGAAGCTACACTAGCGGCAAATATTCTGGGGATTTCTACTCACCTAATAGAGTTGATCGAGCAGTCTTTCTGGAAACGACATGAGTACAGAAAATACGATAAAAAGCACCTTAATTATTTCCAAGAACTACTGAGCAAGCAGAATAGAAAACTTCAGAAGCTTCGGGATGAGTTCTATCATCAAGTAAATTCTTCATGGGCAGAACTGGAAGAAAATGGCAGAATCTCAGACTCTCATTTAAATAAAATCAGCAAAATCAGTCGTAAGCTAACGCAAAATTGCCGTGAAATAAATGGGAAGCTTTATCCATTCTCAGGTTTGGAAGCTGCGAAAACACATACCGAACTCAATCGTGTTTGGCGGGATTTCAATACAGTAGGCCAACATGCGCTATTGATATTTCCTTTTTAAAGATTAGGATAGAATTTAAAGACAATTAAGAAAGAATAACTTAGTTTTAAATCGTGTATTTTAATCAAATATTGGCATTCAAGCATAACATAGTTTAGTGGATAATGGTATAATCATAAAAATTAAGACATTACATTGATATCCAAACTAGGTCTGAAGGAGCTTAACCATTAAAAAATGAATAATCAAAGCCCTGAAGGGGTGGAACTTCATAGTTTCGCCCTTTCAGGGCTTAAATATTGATAACATTTGCTTCACCCCCGGCTTTGCCGAGGGTTAAGAATGGTTTCAATCCTTCGGATCTTTTTTGACTGAAATAATTATTTAGATTATCGAATATTATAAGTCTTCCATTCCGCTTGTGCATACAAAAAATTGACTAATGTCTCAATTCCAGATATATGAATAGATAAGTATCTTGCTTTTCTAGTCTCACTATTATTTAAACCAAATAAACTATCCCAAAATGCCTCAAAAACTAGCCTTTCGCATGAAGCTGATTCCTGGTTTTGAAGGAGAGTACGAAAGAAGACATCGTGAGATTTGGCCTGAACTGGTTACTTTACTCAAAGAAACCGGAATCATTGATTATCAGATATTTTTGGATAAAGAAACTTGCAGTCTTTTTGCATTTCAAATAATCGAAGGGGATGCAAATTCTCAGGATCTTGGGAGTACTGAGATCGTTCAACGCTGGTGGAAACACATGGCAGATATCATGGAAACCAATCCAGACAACTCTCCTGTTTCAGTCGATCTTCCCAACGTGTTCGACCTCCAATAACTTAAGGCCCTATGCTTTGTGCCTAAGTATAAGGATTTTTATATGGTACAAATTAATCTGGGCAAACAGAAAATTATTGGTCAATTCCTACCCATATAGTACAGGATACATGAGAGCATCTCCTAGCCTAATTTGAACCTCAAGCCCAAAAAGAAAACCTATGTCATCAACCCAAAATCTAAAACAGCGGCTCGAAGCTGTCAATGAATACGAGCGAACTCCTATCCCCAAAAACAAACTAAAAGGCTGGAAAAGCTTTATCGGTACTTATGCAGGCGAACATACTGCAGGAACTGAGTTTGTGTTGGGGCCACTTTTCGTCGCTCATGGTGCTTCAGCTGGAGATTTGGTGAGCGGATTGATTGTCGGGAATATTCTCGCTGTTCTTAGCTGGGCATTTTTAACTGGAAAAGTTGCAGTTAAGACAAGAACAACACTCTATTATCAATTGGAGAAAATAGCTGGCAATCGATTTACGCTAGTCTATAACGTAGTAAATGCAGCACTCTTCTGCTTCCTTGCAGGCTCCATGATCGCCGTTTCTGCTACTGCCGTCGGAATACCTTTCAATCTGCAAATGCCTTCGCTAACTGATGTCTATCCGAATAGCGTTGGTTGGATAATAACCGTATTTGGCATCGGAGCTATCACTACGGTTGTGGCTATGTTCGGTTTCAATGTCATCTCAAAATTTGCCAATATCGCTGCGCCATGGATGATTATGATCTTTATCGCTGCAGCAGTGGGAGTTTTGCCTAGACTGGGAATCAACTCATTTTCTGATTTTTGGCCAGTGGCCGAAACGACTATTTGGAATGGCGTACCACTTGAAGGTCAAAGCAAATTCACTTTCTGGCACATCATGTTCTTTGCCTGGTTTTGTAATATGGGCATGCACATCGGAATGGCTGACTTGTCGCTCCTCCGTTATGCAAAGAAATGGACGTACGGATTTTCATCTGCCACTGGAATGTTCTTAGGGCATTTTATCGCTTGGATGGCTTCAGGTATTTTGTATTCATTGTTTCTTATCGAGTCAAAAGGAAGTTTGGTTTTTGCTCCAGGTCCTATTGCTTACGAGGCAGCTGGCATAGCAGGTGCAGTTTGTGTGGTGATCGCTGGATGGACTACTGCTAATCCTACCCTTTATCGAGCAGGACTTGCGATTCAATCCATCAACCCGAAATGGAAAACTTGGAAAGTAACACTCTTCGTTGGCTTAGTGACAACTATCGCCGCTTGCTTCCCAGCTTTGGTGATGCAGTTGCTGGAATTCGTTGCCCTTTACGGATTGATCTTAATGCCACTTGGCGCAGTGATATTCTTGGATGTATTTGTGCTTCCAAAAATGGGACTTGCCAGCAATTATGCTGAATTGACCAACTCCCACTTCAATCCAGCAGTCGGAATCACTTGGGGTATATCTCTTATCTTCTGCTTAGGATTGAATATTTATGGTGGAATAGAAATCTTCTTCCTTGGACTTCCGGGTTGGTTTGTAGCAGTGTTCGTATACTTGCTTGCTTCAAAAGCTATTCAGAAGAAAGTCACAAACGTCTCTCCTACTATTCCTTTAACTTATTGATTGTGGCAACTATACTTAAAATAATATCCTTCGCTGCTTTAGCACTTACACTTGTTCCAGCATTCCTTGTATTTTGGGGATATATCGAACCAAATCTATCTAAAACGCTAATGCTAATTGGCACGGTAGTCTGGTTTGGGACGGCTTCCTTTTGGATGAACAAGTCAGAAGAGGAAGAGGAAGAAGTCATCTAGCTAGCTTTCGTTAAGTCCAGCTTCTGGAGACGCATGGAAAATACAATTATCAAAAAAAATACTGCGCCCTTTGCATGACCTTTGTGCCCTTTGCGGTTAAAATAATACAACTATGAAACTTACTCTCGACCAAATAAACGATCAAAATAAACCTCAAAGCGCTGAGCATACAAGAAGCTTCGAGTTCCTTGCGGAAAGCCTGGCTAAAAAAGGAAACAATGTAGAAGAACTAATTTCCAAGCTTCAAGCTTTGCAAATTGCCATTCCAAGTTGGGCTCTAGGAACAGGCGGAACACGCTTTGGGAGATTCTCTGGTGGTGGAGAACCTGCCACTTTGATCCAAAAAATTCAGGATGTAGGAATACTTCATGACCTCAATCAATCCAGCAGTGCCGTTTCTCTCCATATTCCATGGGATATTCCAAGCGATTATCAAGCAATCAAGGACAGTGCAGCGGAGGTAGGAATCTGCTTCGATGCAGTGAATTCCAATACTTTCCAGGACCAAACCAATCAAGCGCATAGCTATAAATTCGGTTCTTTGGCCAATTCTGAAGCTGCGGTTCGTGAGTTGGCTGTCGAGCATAACAAACAGGTAATTGAGATTGGGGAGAAATTAGGTTCCAAAGCACTCACCGTTTGGTTGGCTGATGGCAGTAGTTTCCCAGGTCAGCATAGTTTGAGAAAAGCGCTGGAAAACACCCACTTATCGCTACAGGAAATCTACAAAGCTGTGCCTGAAGACTGGAAACTGCTTATTGAGTACAAACCTTATGAGCCGCATTTTTATAGTACAGTGATTCAAGATTGGGGAACGTCATTTTTATTGGCAAATAAGCTTGGTAAGAAGGCATACACTTTAGTGGATCTTGGGCATCATCTTCCGAATACCAATATTGAGCAGATCGTGGCTACCCTAATGACGGAAGGAAAATTGGGCGGATTTCACTTCAATGATTCAAAATACGGAGATGATGATTTGACAGTTGGAAGTGTAAAACCGTATCAGCTATTCTTGATTTTTCAGGAACTTGTGAAAGGCTTTAGCGAAACGAAAAATCCCCCACTTTCATGGATGATAGACGCAAGTCACAATCTAAAAGACCCGATGGAGGATCTGATTCAATCTGTGCAAGCGATTAAACTTGCGTACGCTCAGGCATTATTGGTGGACACCAAATCTCTGGACGCTGCTCAGGAAGTTCACGATGTAACAGGCGCACAGGAGATTTTGCAGGATGCCTATAGAACAGACCTTCGTCCACTTCTAGCTGAAGCTATCCGCAGATCAGGTGGAGCGATTGATCCAATTCAAACGTTCAGAAGTCTTAAAGTAAGAGAAACTCTGATTCACGAAAGAGGCTTAAAATCAATAGCTTCTGGGTTGTAATTTATATTAAGTTTTAATCTAAAACACAGTTCACCCCTAATCCGAACTTCATGATTGAACAGGAGCACTCCCCCTTTTAAGGGGTTTGGGGGATTTATTTTTGTGATAATTAACCAAACTCTAAAAAGTAATACGTGGTATCCTCCTAATACAATTTTCAGTTTTAATTTGAGTTTCAGATTGGAAAATCCCCCTTGCCCCCTTTGTAAATTGGAACTTGGCAAATTGCTATCTTCAAGTACCTCATATAATCATTCTCCTGCTTCTTAGCGGGTCTCCGCGAAAAACTCAGTGTGCTTTGCGGTTTAAATATTTACATTTTTTACTTCCCCTCTAAGGGTAATCCCGCTCAAAGCTGTCACCTATATGACCTCACAAAAAAGTCATTATAGCTTATGGGAAAATATAGCCAACTCCGAAAAATCACTCAAGTCTTCAACGAATACGGAATCGTATTGACTGGAGCTCGAAAACACGATCACTTCATATTCGATCTGAGAATGGATAAAATCTTCCTGAATGGATTGATTTTCGAATTGGAGTATGCCCTTGAAAAGGAGCTCGAAGATCATAAAGTAATCGCAGTGGATGCACCATCCCAACTGATCGCTATGCTGATTGATTGAAACTCCACAGCAAAAGCAACAACTTAATAATTAAATTTTCACCAATCCATGTCGCGCTAGTAAGCACTTTTCTACCGTTGACTTTGGATTAGTTTTAAAAACCCACCTCAATGAAAACTCTCCAACTAAAACTCGCCCTATTATCATTTTTGTTTTTCACTTTCATATCAATCTCATATGCTCAAGAAAAAAGCCCCGCTCATGTAGGGGTCTTCTACCCTATTTCCACGCATGGAACAGAGGCAGCTGATTATACCAACAACTTTAGCCTTCATGTACTTACGGGATTGTCCGGAGGAGAAACTGGCGCTGCGATCTACGGTTTGGCGGGAATGGTCAAAGGCGATGTGCGAGGCGCACAGATCTCTGGGCTCTGGAACAATGTCTCCGGTAATGTAATAGGTCTACAGGTTGCAGGCATTCTCAATCAAAGTTCAGATGCCACTCAAGCCGCCCAGATTGCAGGCATCAGCAATATAAACTTAGGGAATTCTGCTTTTCAGGCTTCGGGCATCTTCAATACCGCTAAGCTTGTAGATGGAGCCCAGCTAGCTGGAATCTCAAATATTGCTGAGAAAATTGATGGGATTCAAGGTTCTGGAATTTCAAGTATTTCTAAGTCTGTAACTGGCTTGCAAGTGTCGGGAATTGCTAGCATTTCACCTGAAATAGATGGGGCACAAATCTCAGGAATTGCCTCATTAGCCAAGAATGTGAGTGGAATCCAGATTTCAGGAATCTCAAACGTAGCAGCAAATGTCGAGGGAATTCAGATCGCAGGGCTGGTGAATAGAGCTAAAAAAGTCAAAGGCATGCAAATCGGCCTGATCAATATTGCAGACAGCAGTGATTATACGATTGGCTTGATCAACATTGTGAAAAACGGTGAGCATAGAATAGGTGTTTCTATGGATGAAAACTTCAACTCCTTTCTAACTTTTCGCTCGGGCGGAAAGCGGATTTATGGGATTTTTGGCTTGGGAACAAACTTTGAAATTAAAGACCTGAAATATGGATTTGAAGCAGGTTTAGGTTTGAATTTGGTGGAAAGCAAACACTTTCGCCTAGACTTGGAAGGAGTAAGCAAATATCTGACGGATTTTAAGGACAATGATTTCGCAAAATTCAGCTTCCAATTACTGCCTGCCCTGAATATCTCCCAAAGTATTCATCTTTTCGCAGGGCCAAGTATTTCCTACGTGTATTCAGAAGACTGGAATATGATGGATCATTCGGGCTTGACAATTTGGGACAAGACGAATCGAGAAAATCAGCAAGCGGTACTGTTGGGATTTACGGTTGGTTTGAATGTGAGGTTCTACCAATAAATGGTGATATGACCGATGCAACTAACATCGGTCACCCGACACCAAACACCTGACAATAATCACAATTACCAATAAACCCATATTTTTACCAACCCCGCTAAGGGTAAAGCCAGTTCAACTTGTCATATCACTGAAAGCATCAAAGAATCGCAAGTGACAGAGAAACTATCACATCCGTCAAATACGCTCACGCTGGTCGATGAACAGTCATTCGAAGTCGTGTTCAAGACATATTTCAAGGCTTTGCATGCCTATGCAATGGCGATTTTGAAGGAGTCGGAAACAGCAGAAGAAATCGTACAGAGCGTATTTCTCAAACTTTGGGAAAAACGAGAAACCATTGAAATCAGCAGTTCGCTAAAGGCTTACCTCTACCGAGCTGTGTACCATGACAGTCTGAACCACATCAAGCATCAACAAGTGAAACGAAAGCATTGGGAACATGCGCATTACGAAATGACTCAGGGCAAGCCCGAGGAAGTTGGGGAGCCGATCAGCGGCCAAGAAAATGAATTGTATGAGCGCTTCCAATTGGCGCTGGAAAAACTGCCTGAGAAATGCCGAATGGTGTTTAATCTCAGCAGGTTTGAGGAACTGAAATATCAGGAAATAGCCAATCGATTGGGAATCTCCATCAAAACGGTGGAAGCTCACATGGGGAAAGCACTGAAGACGCTGCGGTTTGAACTCGCGGAATTCCTTCCGCTGCTTTTGATGTTTTTGATAAATCTATAAGCTATGGAAACCATGAACGAAGAAAAATTGATCAAATATTTGCTTCAGGAAAGTGATTCAGAGGAGACCAAAGCTGTACAAGAATGGATTGCCAGTGATGCCGCGAATCAAAAGCAATTCGAAGAGATAAAATGGATTTGGGATTCCAGTAATGTTCTCTTGGAAAAAAGCGACATGGATGAAAACCAAGCTTGGCAGAAATTCACAACTCTTAGAGATAAAAAAATAGCAAATAACCCGCAACAGAATCAGCGCTTTTTGCGAAGCAACTGGTTCAGAGTGGCGGCGGCAATCACATTAATAGTTGTATCAGCATGGGTTTATTCGGCTTTTCTACCTCAGTCTGGCAGAGCCTATTTTAGCTCAGTTGAACTCCAGTCAGAAAGCACGCATATGGAAGTACAGCTGCTGGATGGTACGGATATTACGTTGAATAGAAATACGAAGGTAACCTATTCTCAGAAGCTTTTCGCAAATGAAAGGAAAGTGAGTTTAGAATATGGAGAGGCATTCTTTGACGTAAAAAGAAATGAAGCAAAGCCTTTTGTAATCCAGTCAGATCGGGCTCAAATAACAGTTTTGGGAACAAGTTTTCATGTAAAAACCTATGAGAATACTACAGAAGTGATCGTGGTGACAGGTTCTGTACAAGTAGAAATTGAAGGCAGAAAAGAGATACTTAAGCCAGACGAAAAACTCAGCATTAATCAAAATACTGGTGAAATGGTAAAGACTTTACAAACAAATAAGCTTTACAATTATTACGTCAGCAAGAAATTTCAGGCTGATCGGATTCCATTGGAAGAGTTGGTGGCAACGCTCAATGAAGCCTACGATGCTAACATCGAAATTGCCAAAGTGGAATTGAGGACACTGCCCATCACTACGACTTTGGAATATGGCTTACTCAGTGAGAATCTTGAAGTGATTCGAGAAACTTTGAATTTGAAAATTACTCAACGTGGCGGAAAGATTATCATCGAGTAATAAGTTACTTTCTAGAGAATAAAGGACTATGGTTGAAAAAATCATAGTCCTTACTTTGTTAAATTGAATCATCATTCCTGTTTTTAATATATTGACTTAAATGCTCAACTCTAAAGTACTTTTTCAGGGTTCTATCCTACTCTTAATTTTTTTGATCAATTCGGTCAATGGATTTTCGCAAATGATGCTTGAGAAGAAAATTCAAATCCAAAGAGATGACGAACTCAATCTTCGTCAAATGCTGGATACGCTTTCTGCTCAAAATGCCTTCTATTTTTCTTATGAAAGCACACTTCTGGAACTGGATAAAACCTTGGATACAGAAAGATTCTCCGGTACCATAGGCGATTTTCTCCTGAAAGAACTTGGCAGTGAATATGAATACAAAGAGCTGCCAGGCTACATCATCATCCGCTATGCACCGGAAAAACTTGATCTGGATGCTGATATGGACACAAGATTTAAAACGATAACAGTAAAAGGTTATATCAAAAATGTCCGAACCAATGAAGTTGTGAGCCAAGCCAGTATCTATGACAAAAATAGCCTTGCTTCCACGCTCACAGATGATAAGGGGTATTTCAAATTGAAGTATAAGAAATTAGACTCATCTATTTGGCTCAAGCTGAGCAAGGAGAATTATAGAGATACTACCTTTTTGCTTTTGCCTACTGTGGATATTGTCGTAGAGAAGGAAAATCGGAGGTTCCGCTACTTACCTGAAGACAGCACAACTAGAGCATTGGAAGATAGTTTCTTAGGAAGGGCGTTCATTGGTTTCAGACAAAGACTACAAGGAATAAACGTAGGAAATTTCTTTGCGGAAAGCCCATTTCAAATGTCCCTGATCCCTGGACTGAGTTCCAAAGGTATGTTTAGCAGTCAAACTATAAGCAAATTTTCCCTAAACCTAATAGGTGGCTATACTGCCGGAATCGAAGGAATGGAACTGGCGGGAATCTTCAACATAAATAAAAGAGATGTGAAATCTGTGCAAGCTGCTGGTATTTTCAACTTAGTAGGCGGTGGGTCCAAAGGAGTTCAGGTAGGAGGAATTTACAATTCGGTGTACAGAAATATAGATGGCTTGCAAGTTGGAGGTATTTACAATCATGTGCGAGAAAATGCAGAAGGCCTTCAGATTGGTGGAATAGTGAATCAAGTGAACAATGATGCTGATGTACAGATAGCCGGAATTGTTAACCACGCGAAGAATTCCAATCATTTTCAGCTTGCAGGTATAACTAATCATGCCACAAAATCAGCAGGCTTTCAATTGGCAGGAATTTCCAATATAGTGGGTGATTCTGTAAATCATCAAGTCTCTGCCATTGTCAACCGAGCTAAAAAAGTCAAAGGATTTCAATTATCGCTGATCAATATTGCAGAGGAAAATGACAACCCGCTTGGTCTTTTGAACTTTATCAAAAATGGAGAGAAGAATTTAGGACTTTCCTTTGATGAGTCGGGATTTACTCATTTCGCTTTTAGGTCAGGAGGTAGAAAAATGTATGGAATTCTGGGAGTTGCCTATAATCTTAGAGATGTTGACACTCCTATTGGAATAGAGGCTGGATTTGGGATTCACTTGATTCCAGACTCCAAATTCTCTCTAGACACAGAATTTTTAAGCCTCTCTGCCAGTGATTTTCAAGAAATATCAAATCATCTCCAATCTTTTCGACTTTTCCCCGGTTACCAATTTGGCAACCATTTTCGCATTTTCGCAGGCCCAAGCCTTAATTTTGCATTCTTGGATCCGGGTCAGGAAGATTTTACCAATGGCTGGAATATTTTAGACAAAACCACATCAACACGCATCTACCGGAGTTATGGTGGGATTACCGGTGGGATTCAGGTTATTTTTTAGAATTAAATAATCCCGTTACGCTCCTACCCTATAGTTTTCTGCCAATACCAAGTTCCAGAGGAACGGCATTTTTTTTAGCCTCGGGTTTCAACCCGAGGTAAAATATGATTGAATAGATTCCCGTGTTTTGGCCGAAAAGATGTCAAAAGGAAAAATGCCAGTTCGCCATTTTAGAATTAAATAATCCCGTTACGCTCCTACCCTATAGTTTTCTGCCAATACCAAGTTCCAGAGGAACGGCATTTTTTTTAGCCTCGGGTTTCAACCCGAGGTAAAATATGATTGAATAGATTCCCGTGTTTTGGCTGAAAAGATGCCAATAGAGAAAATGCCAGTTCGCCATTTTAGAATTAAATAATCCCGTTACGCTCCTACCCTATAGTTTTCTGCCAAAACCAAGTTCCAGAGGAACGGCATTTTTTTTAGCCTCGGGTTTCAACCCGAGGTAAAATATGATTGAATAGATTCCCGTATTTTGGCCGAAAAGATGCCAATAGAGAAAATGCCAGTTCGCCAAAACCGATGGATGATGATAACATAAATTAAAAGTCTTTGGAAACGCGGACTACATTGAAGTTTATTTTTTTGACCGCATTTTTTTCGCCACATAGAGTCTCATAACGCTCATAGTCTAGAATAGAAAATTGAGCCCCATCCTGGTTCAAGTCTCATGACTTGAACCTGTTAAAATGTAGTCTTCAGCATTTCATAATGGCGAAAAATCTTTCGTCCCAATCGTGCCATCTGTTTTCTCTGCGTTACCCTCAGCGACCACCGCGGTTTAAAAAAACATAAAAAAACCCGGCCGAAGCCAGGTTTTGGGTGATTTAAACAATTTTTCACTAGTTCCTTATTTGAATGTTGCCACTAGAGACAACACCAGACACGGTATAAGGAGAACCGTTATTAATCTTCAATGAGCCTGAAGAAGTACTTCCTCCTACCCTTAGATTTCCACTGGATGATTTCAAATCAAAGTTGAAACCATTCAAATCGGAATTTGTTTTAATATCAAAATTCCCTGAAGAACCTTCAAATATTGTATTAGGCCCTAGGTTAGAATCTTCTGCTGTATAATTTCCAGAGGAAACCTTCAATTTCCCAATTTCTTGAACTCTGCTTAAAGTTCCGTTTCCTGAATTCAATGAACTGTTTACCCTGCCGCTAATTTCATTGAAACTAAATCTTCCGCTAGATCCTACTGCATTTATATTCCCTTCGAGATCTGAAACAGTGGCATTTCCCGATGACATCTCCAACTCTACATTACCTATTAACTGTGTAGCATCGATCATACCAGAACTCAACTCCAAATCAATAAGGGGAGCACTGATACTTGATAGCCTCACATTCCCAGATCCCCCATCAAACTCAAATTTCTGAGAAGTAACTTGGTGAATCTGAATATTCCCAGAACCGGCTTCCAGATCTATATTCATCAATACAGGGCCAGTAAGGTTGAGATAGCCACGGCTATTTCCGCCGCCACCGCCGTGTTTTTCCACTTCGATGATCAGCTTATCCTGCTCCACACGATACTCAATAGAATATTTTCCTGATCTGCTCGACTCCAGAGCTCCAAGGAGTTGTACTGACTCGGCATTTACATTTCCCTGATAAGTCACATCCAGAAAAGATGACTCTATTTCAACAGAAGAAATCCCTGTGAATTCCTCATTAACTGACTGGACTAACTCAAGGTCATAATCACAAGATGCCAAAGAAGCAAAAGTTAACCAAAGTAGAACAAATGCTAATTTTCGAAATTTAATTTGTTTCAATTTCATAAACAGATAGTTTTTCAAGATAAAATATTGATATATAATACTAACTACATCTGCTTGCACACAAACTTATGCAGATTTAAATGGCTCTGTTTCTCCTTTTTTATTACTTGATCTAAATCAATTTGAAAAGACGATGTATTCTACAGAATTGAAGTAGAAATGAGGAATTCATCTCTTATTCAACACTTTTCGATTACTGTAGTATTCCTCATTTCATTAGATTTGAATGAACAGTCACACCTTATTCAAATCATCTTTAGCAGATAAAGCTAAGACAGCTTTCTTTGTACTTACCCTTAGTTAAAATTTAAAAAAATGATCGCCGACACTCCAAGACCTCCCTACTACGCAGTTATTTTTTCGAATATCAGAACTGAAATAGAGGAAGGTTATGCCGAGACAGCAGTAGAAATGGTAAGATTGGCTGAAGCGCAAGATGGATATCTTGGGCATGAAAGTGTACGTGATGGTTTAGGAATCACAGTCAGTTATTGGTCAAGTTTAGATGCAATTCGAAACTGGAAGCAACAGACTGATCACCTACTTGCCCAAAGAATGGGAAGGGAAAAATGGTATTCAGCTTATAAAACCCGGATTTGTCGAGTAGAGCGGGATTATGATTTTTCGGTTGCCGATAAGTGATTTCAGATATGAGATTTCAGCCAGACCTTTATCACATTTTAACCAACTCAGCAGTGTTGGTAAAATCTTATAGTAGAAAACGCCTATAAAAAATCCTTTGAAATATTTCAGGATTTGTAACACTGAATTATTCCAAAGGATCTAAAATCTTAAGTCTAATGTCTCAATACTAAGGATTAACTGCTAAAAAGCATATCCAAGACCAACTCCCGCAAACAATGGCCAAAACCCATTGTTATTAAAGATCGGATTCAAATTTACTTTCCACATAAAACCGCCATCAGTTGGCATTCTTCTATAGCCAAAATTCAAGACTCCCATTACAGATGGAGATCCGTCTATTTCTAAAATGAAGGCTGTCCCAGAGTTAGTTTGATTATAACTATTACAGATATAAGTGCCATTCTGATCAAAATAGCAACTCTCATAAAAGTTATTATTTTTAAAAGCAACGAAAGTCGCACCAAAACCCATTTCAAAAAAATGATTTCCTTTTCCGTATAATTTATTCACCATTACAGGAAGAGAATAAAACGAATTTCTATCCAATGCATAGCCACCAAAACCAACTCTCATGCCCCAAGAGTCCATTCTGGTTTTATCAAAGCGAAAATCATAGTTAAAACTGTAAGGTAAGCCAGCTCCACCCAGTTCTGCATAAATAGACCGAGTTGCCAGTTCAGGTTCTGTTTCTTGAGCCATCAGTAATTGGCTACTTAATAGCAATAAGAATACAAGGATAACATGTTTCATAAATGTTGGTTTAAGAATTATTAATACGAATTAACGCATTTCGGTCGAAATTGATGTTTAGATTTGATTAAATTTTACTGTTTAATTAGTTTTAAATTTTACACTTTTATGAATTTTTCAAACAACACTACCGCTACTTATAACCAACTGATCTTATGCTGAGAAAAATACTGCTAGGAGTGTTTGCCGCAGCGATGGTGCTTGCCATTGTGTATATGCTGGGCCCCAAGGTCAAGGATCAAGAAATAGCCATAGAATTCCCCCAAATACCGACTCGTCTGGCTGAATTGCAGGAATACTTACACCAACGAGAAGATTCTGTAGTAGGGCTGAAACCGGGAAATGAAGCCTATATCGTATGGGCGGATAGTTTGAATAAGCGCAAGACTCCATACTCTATCGTCTATATCCACGGATTTGGAGCTAGCCCTATGGAAGGAGACCCTGTCCACAGATTTCTTGCTGCTCATTTCGGAGCCAATCTCTTTGTAACTCGTTTGCCTGAGCATGGTATCAAGCGGGAAAACGGGATGGAATACATGAGCCCACAGGCGCTAGCCAATGCTGCTGGGGAAGCCTATCAAATAGGTAAAAGTCTTGGGGATGAAGTGATCGTAGTCGGCACATCCATGGGGGGAGCATTGACTTTGCTTCTGGCGAGCCAGCAACCTGATATCAAAGCAGTCGTTGTTTATTCTCCCGCTATACGGGATTATGGTGAAAAATTGAGCGCATTCTTTAATCCATGGATGGAAAAAGTAATGGAAATGACGATGATGGAAAAGAAGATGATTCATCAGCCGCGTGAAGGTGAAAAAGCCATGTATTGGTCAGAAGATTATCATATCAACGGTTACGAAAGTCTAGCGATCATCATGTATAGCAACATGAATGAAAACACGTTCAAAAATATTGAGCAACCCTTATTTTTAGCATACTATTATAAAGACAATAAAGCTCAAGACATGGTCGTCTCAGTACCAAAGATGAAAGAAATGTTTGAGCAGATTTCTACCCCTGCAGCAATGAAGCGGGAAAAAGCATTTCCAAATTCTGGCGACCACGTGATTGGAAGTTCTATCACCTCTGGAGATTGGGAAGGAGTGCTTTTCAGCACAATTGATTTCTTAGAGAACGTGGTGAAAATCCCGGCTAAGCCTGAGTTTCAGGAAAAAGTGGATGAGCTGCTGCAGGTGCAGGAATCCATGGGGAAAATTGATTGATTGAACCGCAAAGAGCTCGGAGATTTTCGAAGAGTTAACATGAGAATTTTCTTAATATGATTATACGGAATCTTGCCAATAGAAAATTTATAGGATCGAAAATCCAAAGACACCTTGAATTCTGGTTTACTTCGGTCTTCCGTCATCGGTCATCCAGCCCGAAAAGAAAATAAGACTAGTGGCAACATAGCGAATAGTCATATATTAAAATTTCATTTTTTTTTAGCTTCACTCAAACTTAGCCCTGAATGGCTCAGCAGGTAAGTCCAGGTTATTTACCAGATTCACCTCAGGATTGTCTGCCCAGGCATAGCGGATTTCCCCGGTCTCTATTCCTTCTGGAAGCATAATCTTCACCGTTTCCTTATCTACAATTGAGCCTGCCACTTGTTGAAAATCTGCATCCTCCTTAGCAACAATAAACCCTTTTACTGCGTCCCCTTCTTTCAGCTTTAGCCCTTCACCTGCGGACTTAAACTTAACTATCAACTCATTTCCTTGTCGAGAAAGTGAGTCAAACTGTGGCCCAGAAGCTAGGTTTTTCTCTCCGTACGCAACTTTTCTAGCCTGTAGCCAAAGTCGCTCTCCCACATCTTTTTTGTTCCTAGGGTGAATATCTGCTTCTTCTCCTATGTCGATGATCGTCACCATTCCAGTTTTTGGAAGTTCTAGAATCTGATTCTGAGCCTCTCTCAAAAATGCCCAATTACTTTCCGGCTGTACATCTTTTCTCTCCATGAAATTAGCTAGCTGTACAAAAAGAAAAGGGAAATCACCCAACCCCCAATCAGCTCTCCAGTTGGTAATCATCGTAGAGAATAGTTCTTTGTATTCTTCGTGACGACCAGCATTACTTTCTCCCTGATACCAAATTGCACCTTTGATCGTATAGTTGGTAATCGGAACAATCATGGCATTGTACATCATTCCCGGCATCCAGTTATACCATTCTACTTTTGGAAGTTGTGGCTCTACAGTCGAATTAGAATAGCTCCACGTTCCCTCAAGCGATGTTTTCTCATCTGACTGTAGCAAATACATTTCCTCTGACTTCCCTATAGTTGGCTGATTATTCCAAGTATTTATCGCGCGCACAGTCAAGACATTAGTTCCTTTGACCAGCATTTCCGCCGGGATTTCCATCTCCGGCAAAGTTTTACCCCAATCTTTGTAATGCAACAGTTTCCCATTCACATACACATAGGCCATTTGCTCGATATTTGGCAAGTGGAGGCTTACATTATCTGTATTTGTAAGTTTGAATTTTTTACGAGCCCAAGCGATATGCTGGAGAGGATTGGCTTGAGGCAGATTAATTTTTCTCCAATTCGAATCATCATATGAAATCGCAGCAACTTGCAATGCTGCAAGAGAATCCGGTTTGCTCACCAAGGAATCGCGCAATTGGCGATTCGACTCATTCTCTTTTAGTTTGGCATCCCAACTTTGATTGTTCTCAACGACATCCTTAGCTTGCTCCTTAAACGACCCTTCCATTTCCGCTAGGATCTCGGCATCAGTCCAGCCTTCTACGGGCGTCCCTCCCCAGTTGGCCTCTATGATTCCCACTGGAACATTCTTTTCTTTATTATTTCGCTTCGCAAAAAACCAAGCAATCGCCGAGAAATCCTTCATATTCACTGAATCAGCTACTTTCCACTCACCTCCTACCACATCGTCCAACTTTACAGCACTGTAAGAATTGGGGACTTTGAAAAATCGGATCTGAGGATTTCCTCCCTCAGCAAATTCCTTTTCTGCTCCGATAACCTGAGATTTCAGCCTCCATTCCATGTTGGACTGACCACCTGCTACCCATACATCACCGACATAGACATCATTGAAGATTTGCTGATTTATCTCCAATACAAAAGGACCTCCTGCGGATAAATTTGGCAGCTTCAAAATCCATGTACTATCTGCGTCTACAGTTGCACTAGTTACCGCGTCTGCCAAGCTTACCCGAACATTTTCACCGGGAATGCCTTTTCCCCAAACGGAAATAGCTGCCTCACGCTGCACGACCATCCCATCTCCAAAAAGCTTTGGCAAGAAAACCTCCGAATCAAATTTTGAAGACTCACAGGAAAACAGAATAAAGAGGGCGAATAATTTCCAGATATGTTTCATAGGGTGTGGTTGATTCTAATGGGAAATTGCCTAAAAAAACTGAAACATCTAAACCTATTGATGCCAATAGAATAATTTCTCCGAGTAAACAGGCTGGAAGACCGGAGACAGAAGTAATAAGCCCAAATTCTGGGCATATCCTTTTAACAGCCACCTTAACTAATTGCTAGGGAAATGGAGACATATAAAACATATACTGATATCTGCAATTCATCCATTTGCTAAATTCAATCTAGAGCCCACCTTCATTGGGCCCCCCGCCCGGTAATTTTAGATTTAGTGGGGGAAGAAAATTTATGATTTTGAAACTTACTGATTAATAACTTCTAATGAATTGGTTAAATAAGCGAAAGGAGCATTCCAGTTGATTGCGATTTCATTGGATGCGTAGCTACAACTTTCGTCAATGTATGCCTCATCTGCAAATGAGCTTATGTCTTCAAAGGAGAAATCGCCTGAATTGGAGAAAACTGGGATGGTGTAGGTAAAAGCACTTCTCCGAGAACCCCATTCTTCATGGTGTACATCTTTGTTTCGAGTGTTTGTGCTTCGTCACCTTTGCTTTTTCTAGCTCTTCGGTTGTTAAAATGTCTGATATTTTTGCTGTGGAAAATTCTTCGTGTGTAGGGAAAAGAGCTTTCTTTTTATATAGCTGCGCGTTTAGCTCGTTTTCACCATATTATTATTCAGCCGAAGTCTGCCCTTGTCTTCCTGATTGGCCTGAATTTCATGAGTAAATCCATCAACACGAAAAACCCCCAGATCATGCTCAGGATATTAGAATTGGACAAGCCCAGACTTTCATCAAGATTTCGAAAAACCAGTTTTTCTTCTTCAACCTGACCAGAAACTGATCCAGCCCAAAGCATCATCAAACAAGCTATTCCACTTACCACAAATCCTTTCATACACCAGTAACTATGGGAGACAAATTATGAGAATTAAAGGGAAAATCGTATTTGCACACCTATATTTTGCAAATGCAGTTCACTTTTTTCACCAAAAAAGTCCGACTGAGGAATCTCAACCGGACTTTCAAAAATTAGTTATAAAAGACACTTAGATAAACCTATTCAATAGATTTTCGAAGTACTCTTGCTTACCGCTGGTCTGAATAGGCTCACCCACTTCAGCCGCATAGTTTCTCAAATCTTCGAGCGTAAGATTTCCTGTTTCAAAAGACTTGCCTTTTCCAGAATCGAAACTCGCATAGCGATTCTTTCTTCTTTCTAGGTAGTCAGATTTGTCCAAAATATCCTGAGCGATCAGCATACCTCTGGCAAATGCATCCATACTTCCGATATGTGCAAGGAAAAGGTCATCCATATCTGTAGAGTTTCTTCTGATTTTTGCATCAAAGTTTACTCCGCCACCTTGGATACCTGAGGAAGTCAACAACACAAGCATCGCTTCTGTCATTTCCTGCAAGTTCATTGCAAACTGATCGGTATCCCATCCGTTTTGGTAGTCACCTCTATTTGCATCTATGCTTCCAAGCATGCCTGCGTCCGCACACACTTGCAATTCATGTTGGAAAGTATGTCCTGCCAACGTAGCATGGTTTACTTCGATGTTCAATTTGAAATCCTTGTCCAATCCATGCTGTCTTAAGAAGCCAATCACAGTAGCAGCATCGTAATCATACTGGTGCTTTGTAGGCTCCATCGGCTTAGGCTCGATGAAGAATGTTCCTTTGAAACCATTCTTTCTAGCATAGTCACGTGCCATCGTAAGGAATTGAGCTAGGTGCTCTGTCTCGCGCTTCATGTCTGTATTGAGCAAAGACATGTAGCCTTCACGGCCTCCCCAGAACACATAATTCTCGCCATTCAAAGCAATAGTCGCGTCGATTGCATTTTTCACCTGAGTTCCTGCCCATGATACCACATTGAAATCCGGGTTGGTAGACGCACCATTCATGTAGCGGGGATTGCTAAATACGTTCGCAGTTCCCCAAAGTAATTTCACACCAGTATCAGCTTGCTTTTGCTTGGCGTATTCCGTGATGATTTGCATTCTTTTCTCGTACTCTCCCAAGCTAGAACCTTCATCGATCAAGTCAATATCATGGAAGCAATAGTACGGCGCTCCTATTTTAGTGATGAATTCGAACGCCGCATCCATTTTATCTTTAGCTCTCTGAATTGGATCAGCGGCTGCATCCCAAGGATGAACGATAGTACCGGGACCGAATGGATCTCCACCAGTTCCGCAGAAGGAATGCCAATAGGCAATGGCAAATTTAAAATGCTCCTTCATAGTTTTACCGGCGATTTTACGATTTTCGTCGTAGAATCTAAAAGCCAACGGATTGTCGCTTTCCTTACCTTCGAAAGGTATTTTATCGATTGAAGAGAAATAAGTTTTTGACATGTTTACTTAGGTTTATTAGGTATTTATAGGTTTGAAAATTTACTTATAGGTTCATTTGTTGGATTGCTTCCAAATGATTCTTCCAAGTGGAATATACTCCTTCATACTGCTCATAGAAATGCTCATTTGGTTCTATTGTTTCTAGTAATTCCAATCCAGCAAAAGCCTCTGATTCGTTAGCAAATACGCCGGATCCGATTCCTGCACCTCTGGCTGCTCCCTGTGCACCGTCTGTATCGTACAATTCCAGCACAACTTTATTCATGTGAACGAAGGTCTTGCGGAAAACCGGACTGAGAAACATATTTGCTTTTCCGGCTTTCACAGTCTTAAGATCCAATCCCATTTCCTGCATGATCCGGAAACCAAAGGTCAGCGCAGAAACTATGCCTTCCTGAGCAGAACGAATCATATGTCTTTTGTCATGCTTGAGGAGGTCTAAGCCTAGCATGTGAGCTCCTATATGCTGATTTTGCATGATTCGTTCAGATCCATTGCCAAACGGAATGAACGTCAACCCTTCAGAACCTATTGGCACAGAACTACCCAGATTATTCATTTCATCATATTCAATATGACCTGCCCCCATGATTTTTTTCAGCCAGCTATTTAGAATACCTGTTCCATTCACACAAAGCAAAACACCATAAGATGGTTTTTGCACGGAGTGATTTACATGGACAAAGGTATTAACTCTGGATAAAGGATCATGAAGTGGCTTGTCCGAGACTCCATACACAGTACCTGAGGTACCGGCTGTGGTCGCCAATTCCCCTGATTTTAGAACTTGAAGTGAAAATGCATTATTAGGCTGATCTCCAGCTCGGTATGAAATAGGAACTCCTTCCTCTATTCCAGTAACTTCAGATGCTAAAGCAGACACTCTTCCTTGAATCGAATAAGATGGAAGCACCTCTGGAATCCAAGATTTAGAAATCTGGTAGTTTTCCAAGACCTTATCACTCAGGCCGTTTTTCTGAAAATCCCAGAATATCCCCTCAGACAAGCCTGTTTCGGAAGTGCAAATCTCTCCGCTTAATCTCATAGCTATGAAATCACCCGGAAGCATCATCTTGTGGATTTTTGCTGCTAATGCTGGCTCATTTTCTATCACCCAGCGAAGCTTTGATGCAGTGAAATTGCCCGGTGAATTCAGTAAATTTTTTAGGCAATACTCTTCGCCAAGTTCCTTGAAAGCCTTTTCTCCTATGCTTACTGC
Source organism: Algoriphagus antarcticus (assembly GCF_002150685.1). Taxonomy (GTDB): domain Bacteria; phylum Bacteroidota; class Bacteroidia; order Cytophagales; family Cyclobacteriaceae; genus Algoriphagus; species Algoriphagus antarcticus. Next base: position 16,045 of record NZ_MSSW01000042.1, on the reverse strand, counting down.
ACGGCTATCACACCATATAATTGACGGTCTCAAGACGTTTTGATCCGCATCCACCAATACCAATCCATGCATTTGGTAGGCGATACCGATTCCTTTCAATTCTCCCTTCTTTACTGAAGTCTTGCTGAGTACATAGCGGATAGAATGCTGCACATACTTCCACCATGTATCAGGATCTTGTTCGGCCCATCCTTTCTCAGGCGAATCGATAATCATTTCTTCCTCTGGAAATGCCTTTGATATCAAAGCCTTACCGGAATCTGCATCTAGTAAGGAGGTTTTGACAGAGGAGCTTCCAATGTCTATTCCTAATAATAAACTTCTCATTTATAATATGTTTACCAGAATACAATATACAATGCTGCAGTAATGCCTGCAATCAGAACAGCACCAATTTTAAATGTGGAACTTGTACTGAACAGATCTTTATTGATCTCAATGCTGTTTGGATGATCTTTTCCTTTACCCTCTACCAAGCTAATTACGATCATCAACGCAGCCAGAATCAAAAACACGATACCCATTCTATCGATGAAAGGCAGATCTGGGAAAACAATTTTCAACACCACAGAAAGAGGGATACTCAGTGCAGCACCTGTCAATGCGGCGTTTGAAGTTGTCTTCTTCCAGAACACGCCAAAGAAGAAAATGGCAAATACACCAGGACTAATGAATCCAGTATATTCCTGAATAAACTGGAATGCCTGATCCAATTCACCCAATGCTGGAGCGACAACAGAGGCTACACCAAAAGCAACTAATGCGGTTATTCGGCCAACTTTTACCTGCTTCGCTTCAGAAGCGCCTTTTCCAATGTATTTATTATAAATATCCATTGTAAAAATAGTGGAGGTACTATTGGCCATAGAAGCTAATGAAGAGACAATCGCTGCTGTCAAAGCTGCAAATGCAAGGCCTTTCAATCCTACTGGCAATAATTGAAGTAATGTCGGATAGGCTCTATCTGATTTTATAAGTCCAGTAACTGGATCTTTCATTGATTCTATAAAACCAACGTCTATTCCGTTTTTCACAATTACAAAAGCTGCGATACCGGGAATCACCACGATCAGTGGCATAAGTAATTTCAAGAAACCTGCGAAAATCATCCCTTTCTGGGCTTCGTCGAGGCTTTTTGCAGCTAATGCTCGTTGTGTGATATATTGGTTGAAACCCCAATAGCTGAGATTGGTAATCCACATACCTCCTACCAATACGGAAATCCCAGGGAGATCGAGATAGGCATCACGAGTTCCACCAGATCCATCAGGTATCATCATTTCACCTCGAGACAAAATCATAGAGAAGTGTCCAGGGACTTCTCTTCTCAACAATCCTAACCCTTCCCACGCGTCACCACTACCAACCATCTGAAGAGCGATGTATGTAGTAGCAAGCCCACCTGCTATCAAAAAGACCACCTGGATCACATCTGTCCATGCAACTGCCTTCAGTCCGCCATAAATGGAGTACACCATAGCAAAAAGTGCCAATCCAAAAATTCCGTAACCCATTGGCACATTGAGTATGGTATTCAAACTCAAAGCTCCTAGATACAATACTGAGGTAAGGTTGACAAAAACATAAAGTAGCAACCAGAAGATTGCCATGGTGGTTCTTACTCTAGTATCGTATCGATCGAGTAAGAATCCAGGCATTGTATAAATACCTTTTTTGAAATAAATCGGCAAAAAGAAAATAGCAACTACCAATAAGGTGACGGCAGCCATCCATTCGTAGGTAGAAATGGCCAATCCTAGGGCGAAACCAGATCCTGACATACCAATGAACTGCTCTGCAGAAATATTGGAAGCAATCAAAGACGCCCCTACTGCCCACCATGGCAATGCTTTAGAAGCAAGAAAGTAATCGGATGAGTTCTTAACATGTCCTTTCTTCTCACGGGACACAAAAATACCCATTCCGATGATAAGTAAACAATAGCCGATAAAGACGGCTAAATCTAAAGGTTCTAAGAGCATAAATTGTTAGGTTAGGTTATGGGCAGTTAGTTTGGGTAAGCGACTAATCTTATTAGAATAGGCCGTTAAAGATAATATTTTAGATATAAGGTCAGTATAAAAAAATGCCTATTTAAAAATCATTCAAATATTTGGTTTAAAAATAATGTTGGCTGAGTGGAAAACTTCCTCTGTCCAAAACTCGCCAAATAACTGATGCCTGTGCAGTTACTTATAAAAACATGCGAAGCATCTTCCAATTCTGAAATATTAAATTCCCCTTCTTTATAAAGCAATGAATTTCTATCTAGATGCTCCAGAATTAGTTGACGACTCACCCCATTAATACAACTACAGCTCAATGAGGGGGTGAAAACAATCCCGTCTTTTATCCAAAAAATATTTGAGGAACCAGATTCGGAAATATAACCTCTGTAATCAAGTAGAATTATTTCATCCAATTCTCTCTCTTTTCTCTCTACGTTTGCCAAAACGTAGGGTAAAGCATTAAGAGTCTTAAATGAACTCCAAAGTGTGGGAAACAACTGAACTTTTGAGGAAACATCAACTTTCTCTTTTATGCTCGGAGCTGCGCTAAACTCGGTGATCTGCAAAGTTTGCGACACTTCAGCGCTTTCTGGTGTGTACTTACCTAGCCCCGCACGGAAAACAGTCCATCGAATTCGCTTTCGTTTACCTGACACGAAGCTTTCCAATAGTGAAATCAGCTCATGGGAAGCAATCATGGAAGCATCTAATCCCAAAACCTCCATTCCACTCTTCAAGCGCTGCAAATGCTTATCAAAAAAACGTACGTGATTTTGATCCCAGACCATGGTCTCAAACAGTCCATCCCCATAACTAGTAGCTCTGTTAGGCAACTTTAAACCATCTTCACAGAACCAAGTCTTGGCAGCAGGGGATTTCTGGAAAATTGTTACGATTTCGGTCATAAAACTGTTCATAATCGGTCAAACTATTGTTTTGTAAAAAATGAAAATGTTAAACTATGTAAACATGTTACCATTTAAATCGATTCTGCACAATAAATATTAATAGTTGCATGAAATCATAAGAACGATTTACCTTAGCATCAAAATTGGAACAATAGACCCAAATGGCAAAAAAAAGTAGCGTTTTTGATATGATTGGACCAATAATGATAGGCCCATCCTCCTCGCATACAGCGGGAGTCGTAAGAATCGCTAGAGCTGCCGTTCGTGTTTTGGGAGGAAAACCTGACGATGCTACTGTCACCTTTTATAATTCCTTTGCAAGAACTTATGAAGGACATGGAAGTGACCGAGCGATAATTGGTGGCCTGATGGATTTTAAAACTGACGATCCAAACATCAAAATTGCTCTTGAAATAGCTAAAGAAAAAGGATTTACTTTCCGGTTCAAATCAATTGGGAACTCTTCCATCCATCACCCAAATACGATTAAACTAAACCTGAGAAAAGATGATAGAACCGTAGAAGTCGTAGGAGAAAGTTTAGGTGGTGGATTGATTAACATCTCAGAAGTTGATGGATTTGTCGCAAATTTTTCTGCTGCTGATCATACACTTATAATCAAGGCTAAAGATATTTCAGGAGCCATCGCATTCATTTCTGCTGTGATCGCTCAGGAAAAAGCCAACATTGCTACCATGTCTGTATCTAGAAAGGGCAAGAACGACCTTGCATGCCACGTGATAGAAATGGACTCCGGTATACAAGAAATCACACTAAATTACCTTAAATCATTATCCTGGATTACAGAATTAATTTACATACCTGACATTGACCTTTAACTACACTATGAGAAAATTCCTACTAGGCTTAGCCTTGGCGACTGGGATTGGTTTTTCAACTTTTGCACAAGAAACTGTGATTCCATCTAGTCCCATCGACTTAGAAACAGCTGTCAAAATTGCATTGGAAAATAACCTGACGCTGAAAAGAAGCGAACTAAACCAACTTACCAACGAAGCCACACTACTCCAAAACCAAGGGCAACGCTACCCAAATTTTACTACTGGAGCAAGCTCTGGATATAGATGGGGTAGATCTATTAACCCAGTTACAAACCTTTTTGAAACTGCACGGATTGGTAATATCAACGTCTCTGCTTCATCGAATGCAACAATTTTTGCAGGCAACCAAATCAATAATTCAATCAAGCAATCGAAGGTGGATTTGGAAGCTGGGATGTACAACATTGAAGCTACAAAAAATGACATTACGCTAAATATTATCAATTTATTTATCAATGTCGTATTTAATAGAGAACAGGTAAATGTTGCTGAAAATCAGCTATTAACAACTAAGGATCAATTGACTCGCACTACCAAATTGGTCGATGCTGGGTCTTTGCCATTGTCTGACCAACTGGATGTACAGGCACAAAATGCCACCAATCAGGTAAATTTGGTAAATGCCAAAAACAATTATAACATCGCAAAGCTAAATCTAGCTCAGGCATTACAAATACCCTATACTCTTGATTTCTCAGTAATCGAGCCCAAGTTCGAAATAAATGAATCTCTGATGGCTACTGAAACTCCCAAAGACATTTACCAAATTGCTATTGAAACAATGCCCGAAATCAAAGCAGCCCAGGCAAATATTTTGAGTTCAGAATATGGAGTCAAACTCGCCAAAGCAGGTTACTTTCCTACTCTAGGAATCGGAGCAAACATATTTTCCAATTATGTAGATCAATCTTTTGGCAGGGAAAGACCAACCTTTGGTCAACAGATAGACAACAACCTTTCTGAAGCTCTAAATCTTCAATTAAGCATACCTCTTTTTTCCAGGCTGAACAATAAGGCTAATGTACAGCGAGCAAGAGTGCAGAAGCAAATCAGTGAAGTAGCAGCCTTGGAAGCAGAGAATCAGTTAAGAAATGATATCGAAACTGCTTACAACAGTGCCCTTGCAGCACAATTGACATATGAATCATCCCTTGTGCAAGTTCAGAGCCTCAAGGAAACTTTTAGAATTTCACAGCAACGCTTTGACCTTGGAGCAATCAACTCGGTAGATTTTCAGGTAGCCCAAAACAATCTTTTCAATGCGCAGGCTGATTTGCTAAACGCTAAATACACTTATATTTTCAGAGTAAAAGTTCTTGATTTTTACCTGGGTAATCCAATTAATCTTAATTAAACCATGGCCAATAAGAAATCAAATAAGTTATTGTATTACCTCCTTGGAGGTATAGTAGTCCTAGTTATTTTTGCAGTAATCGCCAAAAATGCCGGCTGGGTAGGCGGAGACAAAGAAACTCAAGTAGAAGTGGCTACCGTAAAAAGAGTCTCAATCATTGAGAAAGTAAGTGCATCCGGTGAGATCCAACCAGAAGTAGAAGTTAACCTAAGTCCTGACGTGGCAGGTGAGATCATTGAGCTCAATGTACAAGAGGGTGATTCTGTAGCTGTAGGAAAACTTTTGGTTAAAATCAGGCCTGATAATTTTATCTCAGCGCTGGATAGAACCAAAGCTAACTTCAGTCAGCAGGAAGCTAATCTTTCTCAATCCCGTGCTGCATTGCAGAGATCTGAGGCACAATACACCCAGGCTGAGCAAAATTTCAATAGACAGAAGATTCTTTATGAGCAGAAAGCTATTTCTGAAGCAGACTTCGAGCAAGCACAGGCTGATTACATTTCTTCCCAAAAAGATTTGGAAGCCGCAAAGCAAAGTGTTCGCGCCTCAGAATTTGTGGTAAAAAGTTCTCAAGCATCAGTAGATGAAGCATCTGAAAACCTGAGATTAACCAATGTTTATTCTCCTGTAAGCGGGATTGTATCTAATCTTCTCGTAGAGCAAGGTGAACGTGTGGTAGGAACTCAACAAATGGCAGGTACTGAGATGTTGACTATCGCTGATCTTTCTAAAATGGAAGTTCGTGTAGATGTCAATGAAAATGATATCGTGAGATTGAGCATGGGAGACACTACTATTATCGATGTCGATTCATATGCTTACACAGGTAAGACTTTCAAAGGTGTAGTTACCAGCATCGCCAATACTGCCAACGTCAAAGCATCGGCAGATGCAGTAACAGAATTTAAGGTCAAAATCAGAATTTTAAATGATTCTTATCAAGACTTGGTAAGTGAAGGCAAGAAATATCCTTTCCGTCCAGGAATGACTGCTTCAGTGGAGATTCTTACAAACTCTAAAAGCGACGCACTCGCTGTTCCTCTAGCTGCAGTGACGACTAGGGAGAATAAGCTAGACACGCTGGTAGCAGGAACTACTCGTGCAAAGGAATTGGTATTTGTAAATGATGGAGGCGTTGCCAAATTGAAAGAAATCAAAACAGGTATTTCTGATTTCCAGAATATAGAAGTATTGGAAGGCTTAACGGAAGGTGAGCAAATCATCTCGGGTCCCTACTTCATCGTAAGTAAGGATCTGAAAGAAGGTGATAAAGTAGCTCCTGTAGAAGGGAAAATTATGGTAATTAAGAAGGATTAAAAAGTAGGGACAAAAGATTATTTGCCCCTACTTTTCACCTATTATAAAACCAAAAAAGCCCTGCGAATTAATTTCACAGGGCTTTTTATTACGATTTATTTGGTTCAAGTCACCTGACTAGGACATAACAAGATGCACATTAGGGGCGAACGATTATTCGCTCCTACCATTTTTTCAACTGAGCATAAACCAGATGAAGTGGAAAACCCATCACATTATAATAGGAACCCTCGATCCGCTCCACTCCCATGAATCCTATCCATTCCTGAATACCATAGGCACCAGCTTTATCCATTGGTTTGTAGTGACGTATGTAATGCCAGATCTCTTCCTCCTCCAGAAATCTGAAAGTCACTTTCGTTTCATCCTCCAGCGTGATTTGTCTGGACTTATCTCTGAATGTAACCGCTGTCATCACCGAATGAGATGAGCCTGAGAGGCTTTTAAGCATATCAAAAGCTTCCTCTTCAGTATTGGGCTTGCCTAAGACATGTCCATCAGCTATCACCACCGTATCTGAAGTGATGAGAATTTCATTCTCAATAAGTTTCTCTGTAAAAGACTCAGATTTCAACTTGGAGAGATAAGCAGCCACGTACTCAGCCTGAATATCCTTTGGGATGGTCTCATCCACGGTGTTAACTCTCACTTCGAAATCAATTCCTAATCCCTTCAGCAATTCTTGGCGTCTGGGGGAATTAGAGGCGAGTATAATTTTCTTTTTGGTTAGATTACTCAAAAAAGGCTCCATAGTCGAAATCAAATTCATTTTGTTTAATACTGGCGAAAAGCAATCCACCCAGCGCTTTTGGATAGAAATAGGTGGATTTCTGAGGCATCACTTCACCGCTTCTACATACTTCCAAAACTTGCTCCATCTCTAATTCTCGGGTAATGACAGCAAAGCTTGCTTTGCCTGAGCGGACTTCATGTATGCACCTGGAGAAATTACGCTCATAAGTAAGTTGATCAGAGTTTCTTTGATCAGCTACCGGGATATTCAATATTCTTGCAAACAGCACCTCATGAAGCACTGCCAAATCAAGCTGCCTGATACTTTCGGGTAAGTGTAGATTCATCAGATCCATCTTTCCCGCTTTCAATTTCAGGGTGTAGCTCTCCTCTCCCATTACTAATCCAAAGGTATGAGGTTTGTGAAAAGCATAAGCCTCCAATTCTTCAGGATCAGCAAATTTTTTCACCTCAAACCATTCTTTAATCTTTTCCAATAATAAATCCTGCGATAACTCCAATCCATAAAATAAGCGGTGTGTTGGAAGTATTTTCAGATGATTTCCGCTTGTATTGGTAAGATACATCAGGTGATAATCATGTCCTTTCCAGCGTGACTCAGCCAATTTCCCCTGCATTGACTTTCGGTATTCTATTGCTCCTTCGAGTCGATGGTGTCCATCCGCCAGAATTACTTGTTTGTCTTTTAATACCTCCAAAAAACATCGGATAATATCGGGATCCTGGATCACTGCCATCACTTCTCTTACTCCCTGATAATCTTCAAGTTCATAGAGTGGATTTGCAATAGCCTCATCCATGTAATTCTCTAGCTGCTCCTCGGTATCTTCATACAGTCCGTGTGTAGGACTAGCCTGAATTTGCGTTTGTCGCAATAATTCAATCCGGTCATTCACAGCAGAAACGATAGTATTCTCATGCCTCAAAATGACTTCATCGCTCCATTCATAAGCCTTGATCTGAGCAATAAATCCCTTTCTACAGCGCTCATCATGCTCTCCCGGCAAGCGAAAATATTGATAGTACACGTAGATTCCAGGCTGTGCATCCTGATGGATTATTCCATCAGATTTCCAATCGAGGAGTGTTTCCTGCGCATTTTGAGCGGGGTTTTCTCCCTTAGGAACTGAGAGGTGTATGCTATTCAGAGGATTCTCATAGAGTAATTTCCGCTGACGAGCTGAGACCACATCAAAAAGTGGCGCTGTCAATTCCTCCATTTTAGGAGTCAAAGCTTCGGCATATCGCCAAGCTTTTAAAGGTAGTATCTCTGCCATCTTACTGAAGTCTATTTCTCCAAGCTGATTCTTTATTGGAAATTGATTCAGACTTCAAAAGTCCTGAAGGTTTATTTTTAGTGAAAAACTCGACAGCCAATGCTGATAGTAACTCCAACTCTGATTCGGAAAATTCCTGCTCCAAAACCGATGGACTGAAATAGTTCTCTACAAATTTGGTATCAAAGTCACCACTCACAAAAGCATCATGAGTAATCGCAAACTTGCAGAAATCAAGCGTAGTCTGAATCCCAACAATTTTATAATCTTCAATTGCCCGCACCATTTTTTCAATCGCTGACTGACGATCTTCTGCATGAGTGATCAATTTGGCAATCATAGGATCATAATAGATCGGAATGTCCATTCCCTCTTCGAAACCATCATCAACACGAATCCCAGCCCCTTGAGGACGTTTATACGTCTCAAGTTTTCCGATATCTGGGAGGAAGTTGTTCTTTGGATCTTCTGCATAGACACGTACTTCCAGGGAATGTCCGTTGATTTTCAAATCATCCTGAGTAAAGGAAAGTGGTTTTCCCTCTGCTATTAATATTTGCTCTCGAACAAGGTCCTTTCCAATGATCATCTCTGTCACCGGATGCTCGACTTGAAGTCTGGTATTCATTTCCAGGAAAAAGAAATTCAATTCCCCATCGACAATGAATTCTACGGTGCCAGCTCCATAATAGTCACAGGCCTTTGCTACGCCGACCGCTGCTTCCCCCATAGCCTTTCTCATCTCAGGAGAAACAACCGCCGATGGAGCCTCTTCTATCACTTTCTGATGTCTTCTCTGAATGGAACACTCTCTCTCAAACAAGTATAGAATATTTCCCTGCTGATCTCCCAGCACTTGAATCTCAATATGTCTGGGAGAGCTGATGTACTTTTCTATAAACACCGCACTATCGCCAAAGGAAGACTGAGCTTCGCTGACGGCACGCTGCATTTGTTCCTCAAATTCGGCCTCATTCTCAACTACCCTCATTCCTTTGCCTCCGCCACCTGCACTCGCTTTGATCAGAATGGGGTATCCAATCTCGGCAGCACGCGTTTTTGCAACAGGAATATCAGAAATAGCCTCCTCTGTACCCGGCACCAACGGAATATCATACTTTGCAACGGCTTGTTTTGCAGCAAGCTTACTTCCCATGACTTCGATAGCTTCTGGCGAAGGTCCAATAAAAATCAATCCCGCTTCCTGGACTTTTCTGGCGAAATCAGCATTTTCCGAAAGAAAGCCATAGCCAGGGTGTATTGCATCTACGCCTAGCTCTACGCACACAGCAATTATTTTGTCTCCCAATAAATAGGACTTCGCTGAAGGTGGTGGCCCTAAACAGACCGCTTCATCAGCAAAAAGCACATGTGGAGAAAGTCTATCTGCCTCACTGTAAACAGCTACCGTCGCAATGCCCATTTCTCGGGCAGTTCGCATGATTCGCAAGCTGATCTCTCCTCTATTTGCAACTAGTATTTTTTTGATTTTTGCCATTATCTCTGGTATTAAAAGCTGATTTTTTGGGTTTCGGCTAAATAAAGAAAATAATCTGAGCTTTGTAAAGAATCATTTGTTTCGCTACCGTTTTTTGCATGTCAGGCATATAAGTTTTATTTTTGACGGATTTTAATGAACAGATCATTAAATCCACTAACACTTAAATTCGAAAGCTTTGGATCTATTTGCAAAATTAAAAATGAACATGGGCCCGTTGGGCAAACACTCTGAGTTCGCTGATGGCTATTTCTCCTTCCCCAAACTAGAAGGCGAAATTGCTCCGAGAATGAAATTTCAGGGGAAGGATGTTCTAACCTGGAGTTTGAATAATTACCTAGGCCTCGCAAATCATCCGGAAGTACGTAAAGCTGATGCAGATGCAGCTGCTCAATACGGTGCTGCTTATCCAATGGGAGCACGTATGATGTCAGGGCAGACCAGCCTTCATGAGCAACTTGAGGATGAATTGGCAGCTTTTGTCCACAAAGAGAAGGCCTATTTGTTGAATTACGGATATCAAGGCATCATGTCTGTGATAGACTCACTTCTTGATAGAAAAGATGTAGTAGTGTATGATTCAGAATGTCATGCCTGTATCATTGATGCACTTAGAATGCACTTGGGAAAGCGCTACGTTTTCCCACATAATGATATTGAAAGCTGTGAAAAGCAGCTGGAAAGAGCAACTAAACTTGCCAATGAAACTGGAGGAGGAATCCTTGTGATTACCGAAGGTGTATTTGGAATGACTGGAGATCAGGGCAAGCTGAAAGAAATCGTTGAGCTTAAAAAGAAGTTTGATTTCAGATTACTCATTGACGATGCGCATGGTTTCGGTACAATGGGTAACACCGGTGCCGGTACAGATGAAGAGCAAGGTGTACAGGATCAGGTAGATCTTTACTTCTCTACATTCGCCAAGTCTATGGCAAGCATCGGGGCATTTATCGCTGGTGATCCAGAGGTGATTTTATTCTTGAGATACAATATGCGTTCTCAGATCTTTGCCAAGTCTCTTCCTATGATTTTTGTAGCTGGAGCATTAAAGCGTCTTGAGCTATTGAGAACTCAACCTGAGCTGAAAGACAATCTTTGGAAAATCGTGAAAGCACTTAGGAAAGGACTTCATGACAATGGCTTCAGCACAGGAAAATCAAACTCTCCAGTGACGCCTGTGGTGCTAAATGGTACTGTAGGTGAGGCTGCCGCATTGACTCAGGACCTTAGAGAAAACTACGCTATCTTCTGTTCAGTAGTAATTTACCCGGTGATACCTAAAGGAATGATTATCTTAAGATTAATTCCTACTGCAGTGCATACACTTCAGGATGTAGAAGAGACCATCACCGCTTTTGCGGCAATAAAGGAAAAACTAACTAGTGGAGTATATAAAAATTCCGAGTTTGCGATTTCAGTTGGTGAGTAAAAAAAGCAAATAAAATGGCCTCAGGATTGATTTAGTAAGTATTTGGGCTATATTGATTTGCAATAAACTTATCATCAACCTAAAAAACACTTTTACTATGAGCAAATTTAGTGAAGTAAGCGAACTGGTGAATTCTCTTAAAAACGATTTCGAAAAGTTCTACGACAAAGGAAATTCCGCAGCTGGTACACGAGTTAGAAAAGGAATGCAAGACTTGAAAAACGTGGCTCAAGACATTCGTAAAGAAGTTCAAGACAAAAAGAACGAAGGATGATTCCCGCAACAAAAAAAAGGTGACTAATCAGTCACCTTTTTTTATGCAATTTCATCTAAAAGAGAGACTTAATACACCACTTTATTATTTTCCTGATTGATGTCTGCTAGCCTCTTGCTAGGATCTATCTCAATGGATTTGATTGTGTTTGATTTTTTGTTGATTCTGATAGTTTTGGTAAGATTTGTCCAAGGCCAATCTTCAGAAATCACCCGCGTTGCAGCACCGGATTCAGGCGCTTTTTCTCCTCTCATGATTTCCAGAGGCAAATACACCATCTCGGATGAGCCATCAGAATAAGTAATCACCAAGTCTATAGGCATCGGCATCAAACCAATTCGCTCCAGTGTAATATCTGTTTCCTCGCCTTGAGCTTTTACTGAATTGATCCCATAATCAATGGTTTTGGTAGTATTTACAAAGTATTCCTTATACCAATCTAGCTCCAAGCCGCTCTCCTTCTCCATGATTCGAATAAAGTCATTCACATTTGGATGTTTAAATCCCCATGTATTCCAATAGTTCAGCATTCCTTCATCTTTAGCTTCATCGCCAATGATGTAACCCATCTGAGCTAAAAACACAGCACCCTTTGAATAAGCGGCAGAACTGTAGGCAGCATTAGTATGGTAGTGATCAGCATGAGTACTCATCGGCTCTTCCTTGCCCGAACTGACTAACCTGAAATATCCGGCGTAAGAGCCTCTTAGAGGAGCTTCGCTGGATTGGAATATATCAGACATGGTGAGAGCAGACGCATAGCTGGCAAAACCTTCGTCCATCCAAGGATAAAGGGCTTCATTTGTAGCTATTACACCCTGAAACCAGCTATGTGCCAATTCATGAGCCATCACACTAACAAGCCCATTTAGGTTGCGGCCGCCAGTTACAAGAGTGGACATAGGATATTCCATTCCACCATCACCGCCTTGAATTACCGAATATTGCTCATAAGGGTACTCACCAAAATGCTCAGACATAAACTCAATGGCTTTTGGAGTGTATTCCATAAGCTTCACCCAGTTTTCGGTAGTTTCGTTTGATGGGATATAAAGATGGTGCACAGTCACTCCAATATCCATTAATAATTTATCGTGACGATAGTTAGGATCAGCGGCAAACATAAAATCATGAACTTTTGGCGCTTTGAAATGCCACGTCAGCTTAGCTCCTTTAGCAGGAGCTACTTTCACTCCTTCATCTTCATAGCCATGACCAATCTCGTTTGGATTTTGCAAGTAACCTGTTCCACCCAACACATAAGTTTTGTCGATGGAGATCTTCACATCAAAATCACCCCAAATACCATAGAACTCACGCCCGATATATGGGTAAGCATGCCAACCTTGCTCGTCATATTCAGACATTTTAGGATACCACTGAGACATAGAATATCTCACTCCTTCTTCACTATCTCTTCCTGATCTTCTGATCTGCACAGGTACTTGGCCATTGAAAGACATTTCGAATTTGGCGTCTGAATTTGGAAGGATAGGCTCAGTAAGTTCAACTTCCAGTATTGTCCCAACTTCTTTGTAATCAACATCCTTACCGTTCATTTTTAAGCTACTTACTCTTAAATAACCAATCTCATCTGGCTTCAATTTGCTAATGCGATCGCCCACTCTACGGTCTGGATCAGCAATGCTTCTGGATCTCTCGTCCATCATACTGCCTGGCTGAAAAGCATTGTAGAACAGATGATAAAACACCCGATCTAGCGTGTCAGGAGAATTGTTGGTATAAATCAATACTTGAGTTCCTGTGTATTGATTGGTGTTGACGTCCATATTGACGTCCATTTGATAATTCGCAGCTTGCTGGAATCTACCTGTCTGGGCAGAGACTCCGCTACTAAGTACCATTAAAAGAAAAAGCCCGTAAATAGGCTTAGCCAAATTAATATGCATAATCATGTAATTTTTTATAAATAAAACCAATTAGAAAAGCGATCCCAAACCATCAGTCAAAAATTGGGAGTAAATTATTCCCAAAAATTTAATTATGGTTGCAGCCAATAGGTAATCATTTTAATTATAAATAATGGAGCGCATGGAACAAACTCCAAGCGCTCTATTATTTACTCCTCAATTAATTGACTTTAATCAGCCGCTTAGTAATTGTTTCAAAATTGATCTGCACTTGAACTTGATATAATCCATTGCTCAATTCTCTTAGATCTATTTTTCGGATAAATCCTTTTTCATAATCTCCAGATTCCTCCAAGACTAATCTGCCCGCTGCATCAAACATCTTCAAAGTAACGATCGATGGCGTTGAGAAATCTATTTTTACGTTTGTTTCTAGTGAAGCTGGATTAGGATAAACACGTACTGTGTTAGGCACGTTTTCACGAGATAAAGTGAAGTCTTTTTCAATTACATTCCCCACAATATCCTTACTAGCTACATTAATGGAGAAAGACTTCATATCAACTGTTCCGCCTTTCCAAATCAATCGATTCTCCTCTACATATAAGTTTGGATTTTCTATGATAGTATATTCATGGTAATCATCAGCCGGATCGACAGTTTGCAAAATCCCGACTACGCTGCCAGTTCTTACATTAAGCGGAATTAGTTTTGCAGAGAGCTGAATGTCAATCGGAGCAGGTTTGTCTAGTACCAACACCGAGGCTTGGATATTTTCAGAAGAGACAGAGGATAAAGAGTCTTTCAACAAGCCACCTACAAATTGTACACCCTCTAAAATTGGGTCATACAGATTCATATCCCAAACTACTGTTTTTCCAGAAAGCTCCTCTTCTACTTTATTCAGTTTATCCTGAAGTGCCTCTTTGGAAGTATTCCAGTCCACCATGATTAATTCTGATTCTCTGACAGACCAGTTATGTCCAAAAGGACTTTGTACCAAAACCTTTCCACCAGTTAGATTAGTGGTAGCTTCTTTGCTATCGGAAGCTCCTTTCTCATTACCATAGACAACTTCATTGGTCGCAGTTTTCCAGATCTTAATTCTAATCTTATCAGCCTTCTTATAGTACCACTTATTAAACGGATACTTTTTATCGCTGTCAATTGTGGAAATCATAAATGAATATCCTGATTGCCCATTGATACTACCGCGACCTTTGAAGACTGCTTTATAACCGGAAAGTACCAAGGACATATCAGTATAGGAAGAACTTTTGAAGATCAAACCATCAATTTTAAACTGGAATTCTGAATTCCTATCCACCTTATTACCTACGTACCTAGATTTGGCTACAAATCCAAAATTGGCCCGGCCCTCAGTATTTGGATTAGTTGTGTAGGCGCCTTTAGGAGACCAGAAAGTCCCTCCTCCTGCTACAAAGAATCCAAATGGATGATAGATCACAACTAGATCAGTTAATCGCTCAATCCGATTACCACAATTATCGATTACAACCAACTTAGGCTGGTAAACACCCGGTTTTCTATAGTAATGTTGGGCACCATATCCAGAATCGTCATCATCACAATTCCAATCGTGGTAATGAGAGAAAAAGAAATGGGAATTAAACGATGGATTAAATTTGCTAGAGCTTGCTGTCGAGATTTTATGACGCGGATTATAGCCAGAACCAGAATTATCAACAGATGTAGTAGTTCCATCATCCCAATCCCAATAAGCTTCTTCGACAGATCCCACAACCATAGCAGAAACTTTAATCTTGGAGTAAACAGGTTTTGGATCTAAAGGACTGGAAATAGACAGGATTGTCAATTGACTATCGCATGGTTCATCACAGCTGTTAGGTATTCCAGGATTTATCAATTCATCCGTATCATCACAATCATCTGAGTTGATTACATATCCCACAGGCATATTACAAGATTCGATCGTGCTTGCTGAATCTCCATAGCCATCTCCATCCTGATCTCGGAAGTAGGTATTCAAGCCAACTGCATCCGGATCTTCACCGTCTATCAATCCATCACAATCATTGTCTTTGCCATCGCAAAGCTCTGGAGCGCCTGGGTAAATAGTATCATCGGAATCATGACAATCGCCTTGGTTTGGTGTAAATCCATCACCATCTAAATCCAGATCACTTGGATCAATAGCATTCACTATAATAGTAACAATGGCTTGTCCAAATCCTTGATTTCCGTTCACATCAGTAATTGTAAGCGTGACAATATTTTCACCTTCGTCAGCTGCTGTAAACAATGTCTTACTTAACCCAAAGGACTGAATTCCACAATTATCAGAAGATCCGTCATCTATATCGGAAGCTTCTAGAATTAACTCATCTTCCTGATCAATAGTAAATGATCTATTTCTGGTAATTACAGTTGGTAATTCATCGTCGGTCACCGTAACATTGAAGCTACAGATTGACTGGTTACCCGCCACATCAATAGCAGTATAGATTACTTGAGTAATTCTCACAGGGAAA
>NZ_MSSW01000041.1 GCF_002150685.1 Algoriphagus antarcticus | reverse complement strand
CTGAAAGGTATGAACTCAAAGAGTTTAAATATGCTACTGTGACCAAAACCTCCCACCTATGCCTAAACCCTGAAAAACATTATTATTCGATTCCTTACAGGTACATCGGTAAAAAAGTAAAGATAGTTTACTCGGACAGTTACGTTTCTGTTTTCTGTGACAGGGAAAGGATTGCTTTTCATAAAAGGAGCCTCAAGGAACGTGGATACACTACGGTTAAGGAACATATGCCATCTGCCCACAGGTTTGTAAGCGATTGGAATCCTGATTACTTTTTGAACTGGGCAAAAGGGATTCATCCTGAAGTCCGGCATTATCTCCAGGTGATCCTTGATAGTTACCCTTATCCTGAGCAGGCCTACAAAAGCTGTCTGGGGATTTTGGGATATGATAAAAAAGCAGGCAGGGAAAGACTGATAGGTGCGGTCAAACGTGCCACGCACTACAATACTTATAACTATTCAGTCATCACCAGAATACTCAACAGCGGAATGGATTCAATCCCTTTAGCTATTGAAAACAAGACTAATAAATCAATCGAACACGAAAATATAAGGGGAGCCGAAAGCTTCAAATAGTTATTTACCATAAAACCAATACTAGCGATATGACACAGAGCGCAGCATTAAACCAGATGTCCAAAATGAAGTTCCACGGAATGATGGAAGCTTACAAAACCATTCTAGACAGCAACAAACACCATGATGTGAATCCCGAAGAGCTTGTAAACCATCTTTTACAGGCAGAATGGGAAGAAAGGGAAAACAGAAAAATCAACAGACTGTACAGGACTGCAAAGTTCCGCTACAGTGCTGCTGTTGAAGAGCTCGAGTTCTCCCCACAGAGAGGGCTTGATAAAATGCAGATCCTCAGACTTGCCGATATGTCCTTCATTAAAAGAAAAGAGAATATCCTAATAACAGGGGCAACGGGATCCGGTAAAAGCTACATTGCTTCTGCCCTTGGCAACCAGGCATGTATGCAGGGGTTCAGAACTCAGTATTACAATACCACCAAGCTGTTTCCAAAACTCAAAATGCTGAAAGCTGACGGATCATACATAAAGGAGATTGCCAGAATAGAAAAACAGGATCTGTTAATCCTGGATGACTTCGGTATTCAGCAACTGGACGAAATGGCAAGAATGGCACTGCTTGAAATCATAGAAGACCGACATGGGAGAGCGTCAACACTAGTGGTGTCCCAACTTCCCGTTACCAAATGGTTCGAAACAATAGGTGACAGTACCATAGCAGATGCTATCCTTGACAGACTGGCACACA